>JAZKYZ010000050.1:0-16037 GCA_045612385.1 Eubacteriales bacterium
AAAAACCCCCGAAATTCGGGGGTTCTCGTCACTATTGCGGTTTCAATTCAGTGATTGCCTTCTCTTTCTCATACTTTACGTAGGTCGATCTGCCGCACAGAGGACAATCGACATAGTTTGTATTGAATGGAGTCGCTTTTATTTCTTTGGAATTAGGCTTGAATATCGTTCCGCACCTCTCACATTCAATCGGTAAGATTTTGCCTTTTTTGATTATTTTCATTGTTCGCTCCTTATATATCAAACGGGATATCAAGTATGATCAAATACTTTCTCGTTTTAATTTCAATACGATTATCGCGTCGTTATAGTAACCCATATCGATGAGCTTATATCGTACTTCTTTCGGTACGGCTATCGCTTCGACCATCAGTGCGCGTTCCTTCGATACCCAATCTCTGTTATCCATTACTGTTCGTCCTCCTCTCTTTTCGCGTCAATCAACGGTTTAAAATACATTTCCTCTGCTTTCACACGAGCCTCAACCGCATCCTCGAACTCTGGATATCTACCAAGATAAATACGCTTACTGTGAACCTGTATATACACAGACCACTTCTTACGGCTCTCATCCCAACTAATACCCTTGTGACCACTCGTGTTATTCCTACCGGGGGTCTTACGCTCGATTACTTGAAAATTCGTGTGATACGCCATATTCGTGGCAATCTGTTTCTCCGAGTTTTTAGCCACAGTTTTCGTACCTGTCAAAGCAGCGCCTTCGCGCTGAACACAACCACAACTAATCGTGTGATTCTTCTTTCCCGTAAGGCTCGTGCCGATAATACTTTTACGATTACCACAATCACATTCACAAATCCAGTAACCGTGGCGGTTCTCATCGCTACTAATCACTTTCAGCTTACCGAACCTTCTACCGACCAAGTCCTCTGCTCTATCGTGGATCATTTCAACGCGCAGACAACCGCAACTCAACGATGTTCTCTGCTCCAAGCTACGGTAGTACACGTCTTTCACAGTACCACACTCACAACGGCAGGTGTAATATGTCCGCATATTCTTAACCGTTTTACCGATCACCTCCCAGCGACCGATTTTATCTCCAATTCCAATCATTGTTAGCCCCCTGTCTTAATCATTCTCGATAAAATCATCGAAGTAATACACTCTACCCTCGTTCCACGCTTTCACTGCGTTTCGAGTCGTAGTGTAAACCATCGTTTCAGCACCACACCTCACACCACCATACAAAATTCAGCCAATCGCCACCACAGCACGAGCGTGTCTGCGTCCATACTTACTTCATCGGGGACACCTGCTTTCAGATACCAAATTCGAGATTGCGCCCACATAGTGTTAATTTTCTCGATTTCCTCTGCCGAAAACACTTTCGCAAGACGACGAGAAGTTACCCCCTTGCCTCCGAGCGTTTCGGAAACGAGTTTATACGGGATTATTCTCTCGACCTCATCTTTTGTAAACACCAAGTTTGTTACTACTCTCATCGTTATGTTCCTCCTGTTTTGTAAGCGTTTTCATTTCTTCGTTTACCGAAGTTTCGGCTGAAATAATCGTTACCGTAAAACCGTAAAAAGTTTTCCGTGACTCTATAATCACACTTCGGATCGTGACACAATATCTTCTCGACCGAGGATCGGACTTTCGATGTCAGTTCGTTGTTTTCTAAAAGAGCCAACTTACCATACACTTTATCCCAATCTATCCGATTGTTACGTGCTGGGTTGTTGTCGGAGTTCACCAAGGTATAACCTGCCCTCACCAAGTTTACGCTAACGTACCTCTCATATTCTCTGGCGGTTTTCGCGTCTACTCCACATAACACGAGATAGGGAACGGCGTCACCTTTGTCGATGTGTGGGAAAAAATCGTCGCACCGATCGTTTTTACAGAGCCACCGATCGCCTGTACCACGACCTACGTAGAACGGCTCTCCCCAAGCGTGTCGCCAGAGGTATACATAATGTTCCCCCTCGTTGCACTGTACAGCTTTTTCGGCTACATCCACCAAGTAGCCTCTGTAAGACAACGATGTAGTATAGTAATTGATTCGGTGAAAACTCGTTTCGTTTACTTGTTTTACGAAAGCCAACCTCTTGTGGAATGGTAGACCATTTATCGCCACCACGGATTCGTTAATATCGCTCACACTCTCACCTCATTCCTTTTTCTGTAATATGTCGCCTTACTGATACCGAGTCGCTTACAAGCACCCTCGACACTCTCGTTGGGTAACAACGCTACACTCACATCGATTTCTGGTCTACCAAAACCGCGACCAGTTCGGCTGCTGATCTTTCGACCACTATCGTCGGTGGGCATCGCGGCGATACCATCTTCCCTACGCTTTTTAATCTTATTCCATTCCTGTTCGGCAATCGTGGCAAGTACCTCGATCAGAATGTTATTTACCATTTCCAAGACCCACTCTTGTCCTCCGGGGAACTCAATCAGAGTGGTGGGTAAATCCAAGATTCTGACGATTACGCCCTTTTCTTTGAACCAACGCAGTTCGTCAACGATGAGGGACTTGTCACGACCGATACGGTCGATTTCAGTGAAGTACACCTCGTCGCCGCTTTTCAGAAGCGATTTCATTCGGTCATATTCGGGACGGTCTTTTCTGCGACCCGTAATCTTATCAACAAAAATGTTTTCTTTCGGAATACCGTAGGCTCCTGCGCTTTCAATCTGTCTGGCAGGGTTCTGATCCTTGGAACTAACGCGAGCTGACCAATATTTACTCATCGATCTTCACCTCGTATTCACTTCTTGTTCCCTTGGGTGCAACGATGATTGTATAACCCATAGCACCGAGCATCTGGCTGAACATTTCTACACTCATCGTTTTCTGTTTCAGACGTTTGTTGATGACATCGCTCGGATAGCTCTTATTGCCCTCTGGCGCTTCGATCCCTACGGCTCTACCCAACTCGGCTTTGCTTTTGTTTGTCTTCGCCATAATAGCGAGGATGATTTCGTTTGCTCTCATTTTGAGATACCTCCTTGATTTTGGTAACCCCATTATAACACGAGCCATCGCTCTTGTCAAGAGGCTTGACTCTATTTTTATTCGTCTTTTTTAAAATTTCTCTACCGAAGCACATCACCCCGGCGCTGGAATTTTTTACCATCCCCCGTCCCCGTCCAGAACGGCGGCGGATCGAGCCGGGCGCCGGGTGCTAAAAATGCGCGTAAACAATGCGCCCAGCGTGATTATCAAAACGGGATCAAACCCACCCCAGATAGGCGCGCTCACATTCTCAAAAACTCTACTTTTTGAGATATAAAAAAATATAGATAAATAACTCTTATTTTTTTACAGAAACGTCTTGACAAAAGAGCGATATATCTATATAATATTAAATAGAGGCATACCTCTATTTTAAAATCTACATCATAGTAACAGGAGGTAAAAACACTATGAAACACACACCAACAACAAAAGCAATTTTAAACAAAAACCCAAAAGCGTTACAAGCACTCCACAACGAGCGCTATTTTGATTTTGAATCCCCGTTCTTTTCCGCGACGGTTCACGGCAAATTCACAAAAAACAGCATCAAAAAATTGATCCCCGATTTTGATAAAATCGATTATGAAATTATTTTGCTTATCCAGTGCAACAGCGCGCGCCATTTTAATAGCAAATTGTATACCGTTTCTTATTTTGATAACGGCTTTAATTTAAACCCTATCAGATATGGTTTTAGCGCAAATCTCGATCACTTTGGGGGCGTTGGTGATTTTGAAACGGCTCGAAAAGAACAAACGGAAACGGTTTACATTATCGCGCAAGCAAGAGAGTATTTGAAATGCAGGGAAAAAATAGAACTTTCCACCGATTATAGATATACCGTTTTGAACAAAACAAGATGTTATGACGGACGAAACCACTATTTATCACAAATTGAAATCTCACCCCGTGATTTTCAACATCAAGATTTCTGGTGGAAACCTTATATAAACCCGTGGGAACCGAAAACCGAAAATATTTTCGATTATATCGACAAAAGCGGTTACCTTATTCATAACGTGCGCGACGCGCTGCGATCCCGCGCAAAGAAAAGAAAAGCGGAAAAAGAAAAAGCAAGGCTTGAAGCGTTTGATTTCTCTAAAAAGTATTCAGAAATTTCTGAAAAGCTGAAAACGGCAAAAGCAGAAATATGTCGAGCTATAAACAGAGCCGAAAACTATGCTGATATGTGTGATATATCGCGCGCCGTACATCAATTACAATGGGGTGTTTTGGGTGTCGATCATTTACCAAAAAAACACTTTTCGTGTATAGACGAAAAACAGAGAGAAATAGAAAATATTTTGAACTACATCGGAACAGCGATTCAAATTATACAAGAATCAGAAATACCTACATTTTAAACGGAGGATATAACACTATGATTATCGCTATTATTTTTACAGCATTTTTTACCGTTGGCGCCGTTCTTAACGTAACCAGAGCCGGAGAAACAAAAAACTTGTGTAAATATGATTATATGGAGGATAACAAAAAATGATCAAAACCGAATACATCAAAATCACTGAAAACACGCGTGATAAATGCACCCATATCCGGATTGATTTTCATTATGATCTCGGCGGTTTTAACGTTTTTAACCATCGCGAAAAACAGCGTGGTTATTATATTACCGTTTGCCCAGTAGAGAAAAGCAACGGGATTGAGAGATTTACAGCTTTTACGGGCGTTTCTGATCTGTTGCACGGATGCACGAGAAAAAGCGCAAAAGCGGAAAAAGCAGCGCTTGAAAAGTACCCGGCGTACAAAAGAATGATGCTTGACTATATCGCTAAAAAATACGGTTATACAGTAGAGGGAACCGCGGAATGATACTTTACATCATAATCATTATCATTGTATCTCCGTTTCTGGTGATCTTGAAAGTATCAAACCAGTATAAATAAACCAAAAACACCCGGATCACGCCGGGTGTTATTTTTATACCCATTTTCGGAATCCCTGCGCGATCCGTCCCAGATATATAAAACGTCCCCTAGCTGGGGACGTTATTTTTATACCCATTCCATATAACGCAAAATAAGCCGTTTTAAGCGCGTTTTATCGGTACTGGTATAATTACCCTTGAAAACATTTTAAACGCCATACGCGCTCATTTTCGCGCTTATACGCGATTTTGACAGCCTTCCAGAGTATCAAAACGGCGGCGCCGATTCGGATTTTTTACCATCAAATTACCAATTTTTACCTGTAAATTTATGGGAGTGCTAAAAAGTGTATAAAAATGATACATTTTTAGCGTCTTTTTCGGTTAGGTCAGACTAACTCGACGCTCGGTTCCATAGTCGTGAGCCATAGTCGTGACCGATTTTTTTTTTTCGATAGTCGTGATAGTCGTGTTAGTCCCTCAACAGCATAGTCGTGATCGCTAACCAGAGTATCGGTACAATAAGATTCTCCATAGTCGCGTCACTCCTCGTCGTCGGGCAATTCGGCATACTTCGCCTCGATTGTCTTGGGGTCAATCGCTTGCGCTGTCTGATTGGGAGTCAAAACGTGTTCTTGCTTATCGACGTAGCCAAAATTGTTCTTTCCGAGGAAGATGCCTGCCACCGGATTGATCTTGCCGTTCTGCATATAATTCTCCCACATTTCTTCCAAGAGGTTATACGCGTTAACGATAATCTGTTCGTGAGTCGCCAAACGATTCTGCCCCGTTTTCCAACGCCACAACGTATCTCTGGAAATACCAAGCGCATTACAGAACCCTTTAACAGTAGGTTTCATATCACTGCTCACACAGTGGTTCATATACCAATCGATACGCTCCTGTACCTGTTTGGGATCAGAAGTATCAATCTTCGGCATATTCATAGTCGCGAGAGCGTGAGCAAGGTACTTCGAGTTATCACCCGGCTCTGTAATCACAGAGAGAGTACCCTTATACGGAGGTAACTCACCCGTAGCCCTCTTAATTGCTCTTTCCTTCTTCTCCTCTGGTGTCAAACGTTTTCCACCCATAATAAAAATCCTCCTCTTTGGCGTTGTGACAGTATGTGACAAATAAAACGCCTGTATTCTTATATATATATAATTTCATTTTCCCCTATACTTATTTACTCTTATTTATCTGTCATATCTGTCATAAAAATAAGAAAAAGGTAGATGGGATAAGGGTTTTCGGGCGTGACAGGTCTTCCGAAAATAACTGTCATCGTATGTCACGCTGTCACGCTCTGCGATACCCACGTTCGCTGTTTTTGCGATACGGAGTGTAAAAATTACCCGAAACGCGCTTAAACTCGCGATGAAACACGCTCGAACTGCTTGGTTTCTCACCGTTATCGACGCACCACTGCTGATAGTCGCGGTAAATCTCGGTGTTCGTGAACGAATCCACGTTCTGATAGTTGTGGGCGATATCCTCCCAGAAAACGAGAATCGGATTGCTCGAACGGCGAAAATCTTGGATGAGATCGACTTGGTCATCGGTTTCCGTGAAGTAGCCGACCGCGCGAAGAAGTTTATAACCTTCGTAGGCCCAATTAAAGATACCACCCGAGTGGAGTTCACGGGTAAGCTCGTCCAGAATATCCACGTTTTTCTGGCGCTCGTAGGGATTCTTGGGGTCTGGGTTATCCACGAAGGAAACCTTGTGATGAACCATAAGAAGTCTACGAGTAAGACCCTCCGAAGTGTCGCCACTCGAAAGTTGCGAGTTGGTTGCGAAAATGAGCTTCGTTCTCGGTGAGAAGTTCACGAAATCTTGGCCCTTGTAGCAAGCGGACAGGGGTTCACCCGAAATCACGGATTTCAGACGCTCCTCTGCATCGCGGAGATCGGAACGAATCTCACCTGCGATGTTTACGATAGATTCTCGGAACTGGATTGCTTGGAATTTATCGAGCATAGATCGCGGTGTGAGGTGCGACACCGAGTATTGCGATACGCTGAATAATAGTCGTAAGATTTCGAGAAAACGGGTTTTACCGTTCGAGCCGTTGCCGGAAAGAACGAGTGCGCGTTCGTAACGGCAGGTGGGATCGAAGACGTAGCCTGTATATAATTGTAAGAGTTCCGAAGATTTCGGATCGCCAGCCGTAACATCGTCGATGAAGTTCGCCCACGCATTGTAGCTCGCATCGGGGTTATACGGGTAACTGGCTTGCATAGAACAGTAGTCGTTCGGGTTGTGATCTCGGAAGTTGCCTGTTTCGAGATCGAGAGTGCCGTTGATGAAGTTCCACACGGGTTGTTTGTCGAACTGCACGTCGGTACGTAATGCACGAATTTTCACGAGATTGCACACCGCGTTCACACGCTGGGCCGTGGAGAACTCGCCATAGGAAGTGTCGATATAAGATTTAATATGAGTATCGCTAACGCGAGTCCAGACACCGAAGTTGTATTCGTAGAAGCCGATATCGGTGAGATATACGAGATTATGGTGTTTAATAATTTCATCGGCCACGATGTTCTCGGGAGGAGCCGTAGTCGCAGATTTAAACAGAGATTTCAGAGAATCCGAGTCCCAGCGACGTAGTGTTCGGAGAGTCGCGTGGAGTTCATCGAGAGTCGTGCGTTTAGTGTGACGAGCGACGGTATAGATGAATGTTTCGAGTTCGGTGAAATCGGTGATCCGCGTAGCGATATACGAGATACCGGGTTCGGCTGTCCCGATGATGCTTGCGAGATTGCCACCCGAAGCGTAGTATTCCGAGATATCGTGGTACGGAGGCGGTACGGTTCCGACTACGAACGGAATACGGTTACGAACGAGAATTTCGGACATAGAACGCGCGAAAGAATCCCCTGCGTGAGTTTGGGTGTCGTTGTCGTAGACGATGAACACGCGCTTGAATTTACGCGCTACCGAGAGTAAGATCGGGAGTTGGTCGCGTGAGAATCGACCTGTAATAGCCGAGAGTACAGGGTAGCCGGATATCTCGAATGAGATAGCGTCGAAAGCGCCCTCCGCGATGACGAGAGTATCGGATTCGCGGTTTAAGGTTTGGAGTCCCCACGGCAGGTGCTGTGAAAATTCGTCGCGTTTTTGTTTCATATATTTGTTTTCGGGGAACGCACCGCCGGGAAGGGCGCGAGTGGCGTAATAGCATACGTAGCCGTTGGCACCCGAAAAATAAGGGATGAATAAGCGACCGCAGAGCGCACCGTCCGTAACACGCCCGATGAGAAGACGCGAGATATCGTCGTCGGAAAGACCGCGAGAGTGTAAGTATTCGCGATCCGCGTCGGTGAGTTGCGTATTGTAGTACGCGGTACGCGCGTTGAGATTATGTGTGTATTCGAGCCACGCTTGCGAGTTATCCGCACCGTCGGATGCGACGCCTGTGAGGACGGCGAGTTCGCGGATGGCAGCGCCACGGTCGCCGTTGTGGTTGAGTGCCGCGCATAGTTCGATGACGTCGCCCCCGGAGCCAGCAGAGAAATCGTAGTAGAAATCGCTGTAAACGACGAACGACGTAGGGTTTTTAGCACCGTCGCGTAACGGAGAAACACAGCGATCCCCGGAGTTCGTGATGGGTAAGCCGTGGTTGCGCGCGTAGGTAACGCAGTTGATGCGTGATTTTATTAGTTGTATATCGTACACGGTTATGTAGATACCTCCCGTTCTGGCGATAGTAGTTTTATAGCGAGAGAAACGTGTTCGTCGCGTAAACCGCCGTGGTTGTTGTAAAATTCGGTTTTGATGTGATACTGCGAAAGACCGTGTTCCGCGAAATCGTAGTTATCATCGTCGAGAATGATAAAATTGGTGACGTTGTGGTTTTGGAGCCACTGAATGATTCCCAGACCGCGATATCCTCGGACGTCGGTTGTTTTGTCGAAGATAATAAGAGATTCCGAACGGAGTTTTTCGTCGAGATAATTCGCGTAAACGTCCTGTTTGGATTTATCGGATTTCTCCCAGCCGTGTTTCCACGTAGACGATAGAACGATAATGGCATCGGTGGCTTCGACGATCCGACGGAGGAGTTTTATTTTCTGGGTATCGATACCTGTGAATCCCCGAATGGTATCGTCCGTGGAAACGCAGTTGAGAACACCATCGACGTCGAGAAAAATTACGTTCACGGTGATTCCTCCCCCGTAATAAGCTCCGAATACGGTAAGGTTTCTATGAAATCACACAGAGTATGCCACTCGGTGAGTTTATGGTTACGACGAGAGTGATAGATGCTCGACGCGACTTCGTAGTTGAGAGCCACGGTGCGCTTCTGATTGTAGGACGTGGGAAGAAGCTGAATCATCCATTCCCAATACTGTTTATCGTTCGTCGCAAGGTAAAGATCACGATAATGGTTGAGTGCTTGGATCGTTACTCCGAGAACATCGAGAGGACTACACGCATTAAAATCACCGTCTGGATAGACAAACTCATCCACAGAGCAAGCGTGGAGAAGCCTGTCGCAACTGAAATCAGAGAACTCGAACGCTTTGGCGTGAATCTTGTGCATCGTCGAGCAAGAGTTGGTAGTCGTACCCACTTTGTAGGTGTCAAATTCCTTCCACCAGTACAGAGGTGCCGTGATAGTCACAAAGATCGGGAGCATACGGAGATACTTCCGATGGTCTGTACCTGCTTTGCGGAGTCGCATAAGCAGAGAATGATCGTTGTCACCGAGAGAATATTGTGGTTCGTCATCACCATCGATATAACAGGTGCTGTCGATCTTATCCCAACTATTCATCGGATTTCGCGCGCCTTCCAACACGATCTCCCACTGTTTCGGGGAGGGCGTAACGCACTTATTTATCTTCAACATATTTTGTTTTTCCTTTCTGAATAACAGGTGGAATGTCATCTGTTTCGATCGTTCGGAACGTAAACTTACAATCCACGCATTTACGGTAACGGGTGATGTGGTCAATGTTATTCAGAGTATGAGTCACCACAGTATCACCCCCACAAATAGGACACGTCATTTCTTCTCTTTTCTCCATTCATCAATATCTACACCGATATCCCTCAACTTCACACGGCAGAGCCACGGTGATTCGCCCGGCATATCATAGTAGTCGATCAGTTCTTGGTGAATTTTATCGAACCGGTCGAACATACGGCGAAGGCGCTTTTTGCCCAAACCGAGTTCAACGTGGAGAGCGTACAGAAACATAATTACGACGTCGTTGAAGTATTTTTCGTCTTCGGTGCGAATCTGACGTTTAATTTCTTCAAGCATCAGCTTTTCTTCACGCTTACTCGGAATCCACGGTATTCTCGATTTCATTCTTTTTCACCCCGATTATAATCGTTGAGTTCCGGGTAGTGTTCACACGTCCAAATACAACACATAATGTTCCAAACAAATGCTTTGTCGTGCGGTTCATCTTCGTCATCACGGATGTATTTCAGAAAATGACGAACAGCAGAGTCAATATAGCAGTGGGAAGGAATACCCTTCTGCCAGTTATTTTCGCCGTACTTCTTACAGCCTTCCTCGAAATGTTTCGCCACTTCGAGGAACATAGTTTCGTAGCAATCGAAAGTCTTCGGTTTGCAGTAAAACAGAACGTCATAGAGAAAACCTATGTCACCTGTTTCCACGAAATTATTGATATAGTTAAATGCTGCGACGCAATCCCAAGAGTCGCACATTTCATAAAATTTACCGAGTACAGACAAGGGGAGAAGATCACAGCGACCCTTACCCTCTTGAATGTCACGAACTGCGCCCGACTCAAATTTACGGCGCTCACCAGAATCTTTAATCATTTTCCCCTCCTACGCTGGATGATGAAAGCCATCATCAGCATTACGCCAAATTCCAGAATCAGTGTTCCCACTGCTCCTACAACAATCGGATGAATATACATAGTGATACCTCCCTTAACTATGATGGACGGTATAGTAGTGTTTTCCACGATACTCGATGTGGTCATAACCTACACAATGAGAATCCATACGTTCGAGCAGCCAATATTCGTAAAAGGGAGAAGTGTTTCCCCACCATCCATCTGTAAATTCGTGATCGCAGACGATACCGAAATCCATATCGTCAAGGTTAAAACCTGCGTCCCATAGTTCTTCGCACGAGAGTCCTGTGAGTTCGCTGAGTTCTTCTGTGTTTTCAAAAAATGTTACTGTTGTCATACCATTCCGAAACCAATAGGTTTCCCTTACTCCTATTACATTGATTGCAACACCAGACAAGATTCTCCGAGGAATCCTCACCACCACGGCTCAACGGGATAACGTGGTCGTAGGTGGCGTTCTGGCGTGTGAGATTTCTACCACAGTACGCGCAGACAGCACCATCGGGGAGGCGCTTCTTCGTGAAGCGTTTCTTCCGTCTGGGAACGTGAGGTTCGCTGTAATTCGCGTACTGCGGATGATCCTTTAAATACGAGGACGTGCGCTCTCGGAGTTTTTTAATCTCTGGATTCACCTGTGTAGTCCTCCAAGAGATTTTTAAACGCCGTATGAAATTCCTTCGAGCGAATGGATTTCCCGGCCGATTCAAACTCTCGTTCAAGAGCAAAACGTTTTTCCAAATCAAAAATACTCCAACCTTCTTTTCGATAAGGTAGACGTGTGCGAGATTGATAATCTCGTAATTCTTCCCAAACATCGGGCATATTGTAGTAGATGTTTCGCAGTTCTTTCAGATTTTTCAGACCACAGAACCTACAAGAAACCCTATCCAACTGTTCGTACAGACCCTCCCAATCGTAGCCGAGGGAGTAGCACCCTTGTAGACACTCTGCTTCTGTGATTCCCCATTCTACCAACGGGAATCGCACGTTCACTCTGTATTCTGTTTCTAATCGTTTCTGTTCGTCGGAGGCTATACCGATACACTGGATATGCTTTGGCTCGTTTTTAAAGTAATTATTTATGGTATCTCGTTTGAAGGCTGTCCCCCATCGAACGCGATTCAAACCACACCAAGACCAACCTTTTTGGTCATTCTGTTTAGGGTGTTCAAACATCCAATAATCGAACGGTTTTTCTGGATGCAACGTAGTGAAAGTGATCCCGTTATCTTCCACCACTTTTTTGATTTTCTCAACGTGGCGAAGCATCTGTGGAAACTCCCACCCTGTATCGAAGAAAACTACTTCGTCGATATGCTCTCCTCGACGAATCATTTCGAGCAACATCCAAGTAGAGTCCTTGCCACCGGAAAAAGATACAATGATTTTCAAATCTCACCCTCCTATGTAATCGGAAATATATTTGTTAGCCAACGCTATGTACCACTCACGATCTACGCTGTCGAGAGTAAGTTTGTTTTTGTTGTCGATAATACAGGATTCTGGGAGTCCTCCGATTTTACCAACGGTACCATCGGGTTTAACTTTCACGAGAGTACCCATATTCGGATTGATAGATGCGTAGACTCTGTTTACTCTCTGAACCTCGTAGCGAGGGCCGTCATAGTTTTCCCAGAGAAAACGAGGGTTCACGAGTTTACCCGAGTCATCGCGGTTGCGGTTATTCTTCACCCACTGCTTCTTGCGATCCTCGAAGTCGTGAGGTACGCGGTAAACAGACTTGTAACCACCGCCAGCTTTGGCGATGATCTGGAAATCGTGTATATCTTCACAAGCGTAAACCGTTTCTTCCACAGGCGTGCCGTACACGAGATAGTTAATCAGAGCTTTTTTTACGATAACGTGATTGTTATTGACAGAAAAAGCACCTGCCGAAGCGATACCGAATGTGGTGTAACTCCCCTTGGTTTTGATCTTCCCATCCTCGTAAACAGCGATATAGTTGTTCACATCCTTTTGAATGATCTTCTTTATCCTGTCTTCCTCCAAGATGAGATTTTTGGATCGCTGCCATTCTTCGTTAATCTGATAGATGACGGGCATTTCTTCCTCGTCTATCGAGATCATAATACCGTCAGTATTGCATTGGAGAAGTCGAACGGTTTTTGTTTCTTTCAAATACCGCATCGCTAATTCCAAGATATACAACTGACCCGTGATGCACACCGATCTTCCCATCAAAGGATCATATAGAGGGTTGGTGGTCGCCAACGACGCTCCATACGTCGTGTTCAGTATGAGTTTAAGGGTATTTGCCGTATGTTTGTCACCGTTCCTCTTTGCGTTGAGTCGCTTGTGATAAACCTCCTCGAAAGTGTGAGCTGACGGAATATTTCGGCTCGTGTAGCCGTTGTAGACCATCAAACTGGGGTAAAGTTAAAGAGAAGCGACGTCAAAATTTCGTATAACTCGCTTACCCATTACCATCACCTCCCTCGTACCAGTGATAACCGTAGGCAGTAGGGCGATCCCCGTCCAACACGGCTTTGATTTTGTTGACAACCGTTATGGTGCGTTTGTTCTTCTGCGCTGCCACCCATTTAGCCGCATCCGTAATGCACTGAAAACAAGGTGTTTTATCGTTTTCCGAAACCCCATAGCAAGGACGCATCTTATACGATTGTGCTTCTCTCAACCGCTTTCGATATTCGGGCGTTTGTTTGATAGCGTTTAGTCTTGCTTGGTTTTCGGGACAAAGGGTTCCTTCCAAAGATCGTTTCCTCACCATAGGATCACGAAGGGGATCATTTGTTGGCGCGATGAGGTTATATTCTGGCTGTAATGCTTCCCACCAAAAACGTTCTCTTTCAATCTTGTTTTCGGGTGTGCATTTCTCCAACAGAGTGCAGGTGAAAAACTCTCTACCGAAATCGGAAATATCTTTGTAGAAATCGAGTTTGTCTTTATACAAGCGACAAGCTCTCCCAAAATGCTGATTGATTCGTGAACCTACGTCGTTTGAAGAACCGACGTATCGTTTCCCGTTGATCTTATTTGTTATGAGATAGACACCACAGACTCCACTCAATCCGTGTTTCGTGTATCGCATTTATTCTGCCTCCTCGATATAATTTTGTCGTGCGTGATGAATACCGCCGAAACCTATTACTGCTTCGGCGCCATCCAAGAGGATTTTGAGTTGTGAGGAAAATAATTCTTTATCGGATATCGATTGATCGTGCAATCTATCGAAAAAGGCAATCACTTCACTCGGTATTAAATCTCTGTCTAAATTATCGGGATAATGATAATTACGTTCGTCATATCTCTCAACGGGTTTTGCCTGTAATGCTTCGGCTGTGAGTCTTGCGTTTGTCATATATAGAGCCTTGTTCCCAGATATGGAAAACGAGTTCCCTACGTTTAACTTTGCGTCGAGATACCCCTTCCTCATCGTCAACAGTTTCGCTGTCGCCATAACGTCCCATTTACAGTAACGGATCGTCCTCTGGATTTCTTCGGGAGTCAACGGACGGTCGATATCGAAATCAACTTCCGTTTCTTCGATGTTCCAGCCAAGGTGAGCTTCGATATGCTTCAACGAGGTGCCGACCTGCGTATCGTCCATAAGATCGAAACTATCGAACCAAAAACGATTCTTTTTCATAAACCAGTGTTCCCATCCGTTACGTTCGTATTGGATAATGAAATCGTTTATCTGCTTCACGAGTGAATTGTCTGCTCCACAACAGATAGCTTTCGCAATAAAATTATCGTAATGCTTGTTATTGAAGCCACAGAAAATTCTATTAGAATTTCCTATATAATTTCTTACAGAATCGTTATCGTTGTGGAATACCGACCATTCGTTTTTCGATACGTCGTAGAACACTACGATCCAGTCGTATCGGAAGACTTCTATATCGTATACTACGATGTTCACCTATCTGCACCTCGTTTTCTTCGGACGTTCCACCAATCGTTATGCGCGTGGTTGTAATCGTTTCTCGCTCGATTGATTTCAGCGAGGTATTTTTTATATTGGATGTACTTTTCGCAGGTCGAATGACAGCCGAGTTTACGATCGGTACAACCATTACACGGTACTTGCAATTTTAAGAGCCTCCTCCACGCTGTGAGCGCACCCAGCGATGGCTCCTGTGTTTTGCATAGCGTTTAAAAATTTCTGTTGGTCATCACGAGGTTTCTCGCCGGGAAGTTTCACTTCGATATACAGAGCCTTGCCGTCAGAAATGCGATGACCGAAAATGTCAGCTTCACCGTGATGACCGATGTTCACGATAGAGCCGTACTTGGTGTAGAACTGCCCTACCGTGTGGTTACGAGCTACGCAGCCGTTCTTACAGAGGGCCACGATGATCTCGTTTTGAAGTATAGTTTCCGCGTTAATATAGACCGCCTCCTATACTGAAAACTTTTACCGAAATTTCACGAAGTTTTCAGTAGAATAGTGGCGATCTGCGTCGCTCTGATTATCTTCTTCCTCTCATTACTTTCGCCGCCCAGAACGCAGGATTTTTATAACCCCTACTGCGACCGAGTTTCACGAGTTCTTCAAAACTCTGCGCTCTCCCCTGTTCGATTCGCGATCTTCGTTTCAGTTCCTCGACACGAGCAGTTTCTTCGGCAGTAATACGCTTTAATTCGATCTCCGCGTGGGCCTCAATCTCTTTCGGATGCAGAGGGTACTCCTCACCACAGAACGGACAGACGGGTGCCGTTTTGAACGTCATAAAACATTCTGGACAGCAACGAATGTAGAAGTTGCCGTTCTCGTCTGTTTGTTTACGCTTCTTCAACGGTTCGTCCAGACTCCACTCACGGTCATCGTCTGGGACACCTACCCGCAGGTAATTCCCTACGAAATCCAAAATCTTGGCGGTTTTACCCGGTAGGTATCTCATACACCTCATCATCTGCTGAACACCGAGAGCAACGGATTCAGTAGGACGGATGAGCATACAGCAGGTCACTCCATCGATGGAGATTCCTTCTGAAATGATTCCGACGTTGCAGAGGATGGTAATTCTACCTTCTCGGAATTTTGTGAACATTTGTTCGCGTATTTTTTCGGGAGTGTCGGCTGATACCGATTCAGCTCGGTAGCCAGCGTTCTGAAAAATCTCTGCGACGATTCTTGCGTGTTGCACCGACACACAATATGCGATGGCTCGTTCGCCATCAGCAAAGCGTTTATAACTCTCCAAGACATCACCATAGATACCTCGCTCGTTCATTAGCTGTTCCAGATCGGAGATCACGTAATCTCCTCCTACCACTCGTAGACTCGAAGCGTCCACCACCGTAGGAGCATAATACT
>JAZKYZ010000051.1:0-4704 GCA_045612385.1 Eubacteriales bacterium
GTCAACGGTACCCTTACCATTGCGGGCGAACTTTCCGGCGGTGGTGGTGGTAGCGCATACGCAGGACACACCGCAGTTAAATATGCTGTGCTTGAACTTGGCAAAGGCGCAAATCTCATTGTCAATGGCACTCTCCACGCCTTTGGCAAGGTTACCGAAAGTGAAACGAATAACGGTAGTAAAACCACCGTTACCGGTGGCGCAAAGGTTTACCAGCCGTTTGTTCTTCGCGATTTCCTTGGTGGCACCCGTATGTCTTATCTGTATAATAATCGTAAGAACTCCTCCACCGTTTATAAGAGATTTATCTTTATGAATGTGCATTCGACTGTGGAATATCAGTACGGCGCATCTCTTATCGCTTCGGTGAACCTTTACGCAGGTTATCAGCACAATCCTACGACTGCCACAATGATAGGCACCGATACCTCCAGTGTAATTCAGATGACGGCTGATGATAGTTACATCATCGCGAAGTATGATCCCACAAGCGAAGTGTGCGACCTCGATATGTACGGTGGCGCGACGCTGAACTCGATGTCCCTTTCAGTAAAAACGGGCATAATTGGTACGATTAATGTGGAATCGTCCGACTTCCTTTTCCCACTGTCGTACCATTATCAGATTACCCTGAACACCTTGCCTGACGCTATCAGCGCGACATACAGCATGCCTCAGAGCTTCCAGATGCTTCCTGGAGCATCGCTGACGGTCAATAAAGGTGTCGACCTGAAGATTGGTAATATCATCATCCTCGACGAAACATATAGGGATGCCAACGATGGTACGAATCCCTATCCGACAAAGAATCCGACACTCGGCGAGAGCGCTCCTCTCTTTGAAGGTGCGAAGTTCACCGTTCACGGTAAACTGACGGCGACAGCTCTTGGCGGTAGGGTGTACGCAGATAACCTTTCGCGCATCGAGGAGGCAATCACAATCACAACAAACTCCTTCTCGTCAAAGGACCTTTACACGGCAAAATTGGGAATATTCACCACAACAGGTTCCTTCCAGGCGACCAGAACGCTTACAGCGAAGATTGTCGTGGACGGCATAGAATACGATTGGCCTGTGAGTTGATTATCTTCTGTTAAATGGCACATCTCTTTTTGAAAAAGGGGCTGTCTTAAGTAGACAGCCCCTTGATTTTTTATACCTCCTGAAACAGAGAGCGTGAGCGCAAGGCGAGGTCAAACAACAGAAGGATGGGAATGAGCAAGAGGAAAAGACGAAGCCAAAGGAGGTCTTTCAGGTACAGAACGAGTGCGCCACATAAAACCAGTGAAAGCGTTAAAAGAATGGTAGGCATTGGGATCAGGGGGAGAGTTTCCTTGCCTGAAGTGCGCACGAGGAGCAGAGAGTGGAGAAGGGTCAGAAAAATATAGGAGATGGCTGTGGCAACAGATCCTCCGACAAAGCCAAATTTCAGTACGGCAGGGAAGGTCACGAGAATGCCGAACAGGGCAGAGAGAAGGGTACAGAGTGCGATATGAGAGGGCTTCGCGCGCTCTAAATTTACCCCAGCGACAATGGTGTACAAAAAGGCGAACAGGCTCGCTATAATCAAAGGCGCTGTCGCATACAGACCGTCACCATATCCCTGACGTGGCGCAAGAATGGAGTAGAATTCCGGAGTAAGAAGAATCAGGGATAAGGCGGCAAATACAATAGTTTTGACAACAATAGTTGTCACTTCTCGCACCCTTTGGGTTTCTTTTGCGCGAATTCGTCGAAGTAGCCAAGGATAAAATGCCGAGTTTATCGCGGCGCCGAGTAGGGGAATGGCGTGAGATAGGGTAGAGGCAACCCCGAGTTTTGCGAGAGCGTCTGGGGAATTGAGTTTTCCGACAAAGATACGTCCGACCTCAGAGAGCGACATTAAGGCGAGATAATGTGGAAAGAGAGGGAGGGCGCGAAGGAGTTGTTCTTTCCAGATTTTCTTATCGAAAAACTCCTTTCCACGACGATAGAGAAGAAAAAGGGAAGGAATGGCGACGAGGGTGGTCGATAGGGCCGTTGCTACAATGCGCCCTTCTGCGCGTAAAAATCCACTGCGAATGAGCAAAAAAGCGAGAATCGGAGAAAGACAGGCGCTTGCCAGAATAGAGGGAATTGCTCTTTTTGGTTGATAGTAAAACCTCGCCCGACACTCTACACTGGAAAGAACGATTCCCGATAGGATTTGTAAAAACATAAGAAAGAGCAACCTTGTGGGAAGTCCTGTCAGGGTGGAGATTTGTCTATGAAAAAGCAGGACAATCAGAAACAGAGAGAGGGCAGTGGTAAGAGTGAGAGAGGTGGCAGAGGAAAGGTAGCGTTCCCCCTCCTTCCTGTGACGAGAAAGACCGGAAAGAAGAATGCTTCCTGTCAGGTCGAGGGTGGCGAGTGTCGTAAAAACCGAAAGCCAAGTATAATATAGAGGAGTGAGGGCATATTCTTCAGGGGTCAGGAGTCTGGTAAAAAGAGGGGTAGTCAGGAAGGTGGATGCGCGCCCGAGAGAAAGGAAGGCAAAAAAAGAAAGTGACGTTCGTACGGGCAGACGTAGCTTGTGTGTTTTTTCCTTTGCGTGTTCCAAAGAGTTTCCCCTTCCATACTTTGATAGCAGTATCTTGCCCGACAAAGTAGAAAAATACACTCCTTTTTCCCCAAAAAAAGAGTGAAAAGTAAAAAAAGGAATATTGTTCCTCCCTAAATTCATACAAAATACTTGATTTTTTTCCACATTTAGAGTATAATGAGATATATTTTTTTATAAGGAGACTTTATTGTGTTTCAAATTGCCTATCTGAATGAACTTATGGAGCGTGTCAAGGCACGCAACGCTGGAGAAGTGGAATTTCATCAGACCGTGAGCGAGGTGCTTCATTCGATTGAGCCCGTTTTGCTCCAACGTCCCGAATATATTACATCAGGCGTGATTGAGCGTATGGTTGAGCCAGAGCGTATTTTCAAATTCCGTGTACCGTGGGTGGATGACAACGGAAATGTGCAAGTCAATCGTGGCTTCCGTATCCAGTTCAACAGTGCGATAGGTCCGTATAAGGGTGGTTTAAGATTCCATCCCTCTGTCAATGAAAGCATTATCAAGTTTCTCGGCTTTGAGCAGACTTTCAAAAACTCCTTGACTGGTCTTCCTATGGGTGGCGGCAAGGGTGGTAGTGACTTCGACCCGAAGGGCAAGTCCGACCGCGAGGTAATGGCATTCTGCCAGAGCTTTATGAGCGAACTTCAAAAATATATTGGTCCCGATACTGACGTTCCCGCAGGAGATATTGGTGTCGGCGCGCGTGAGGTCGGCTACCTCTTTGGTCAGTACAAGCGTCTGCGCGATGAATTCACCGGTGTCTTGACAGGAAAGGGGATTTCCTATGGTGGTTCCCTGATTCGTCCCGAAGCCACAGGTTATGGCGCTGTATATTATACCGTTGAGATGCTCTCTACCTTTGGGGAGGACATCAAGGGAAAGACCTTTGCCATCTCTGGCTTTGGTAACGTCGCTTGGGGTACGGTAAAGAAGGTAACAGAGCTTGGTGGTAAGGTCATTACCATCTCCGGTCCTGACGGTTATGTTCTGGATGAGGACGGCATCAATACCGAAGAAAAAATTGCCTATCTCGTTGAAATGCGTGCCTCCTGTCGCAATCGTGTAGAGGATTATGCAGAGAAATTCGGCGTTCCATTCTTCAAGGGTGAAAAGCCGTGGGGAGTTAAGGCAGATGTCCTGATGCCTTGTGCTACACAGAACGAGGTCGATATGCGTGAAGCAGAGCAGATTGTGAAAAACGGCGTAAAATACTATGTCGAGGTTTCCAATATGCCTACCACCAATGAGGCAATCGCCTACCTGAAGGCAAATGGTGTTGTAATTGCTCCCTCTAAGGCGGTCAATGCTGGAGGTGTTGCCGTCAGTGGTCTGGAAATGTCGCAAAACTCAATGCGCTATTTCTGGAGCGCCGACGAGGTGGATGAAAAACTCCGTACCATTATGAAAAACATTTTCTATACCTCTCTCAAGGCTGCCGAAGAATATGGTCTTGGCTACGACCTTGTCAGTGGCGCTAACATTGCTGGCTTTATCAAGGTCGCTGATGCAATGCTCGCGCAGGGTGTGGTGTAATAGATACGATGAAAAAGAGGCTGTCTTGTGGCGCACATCACAGTACTCTAAAGGACAGTTTTTGAAACTGAATAGAATACGTTACCTACCAACCGAAGGGCAGAGGATATTTTATATTCTCTGTCCTCTTTGCTTACCTAACGGAAGGCAGAGAGCGCTTGTCTTGGAGCAATGAAGTATAACACCTCCTTGTTGGAGCAATGATGTATAACGCCTCCCTTTACACAAGGGAGCCGTTGAACGCGAGATTTAGTGCAGATGTAGGGCGGGGGTTTACTCCCGCCGTCCTTTGCCTTCCTCTGGGAGGAAGGTGGCACGGCTTGCCGTGACGGAGGGATTGAAAATCCATAAAATCTATCAAAAAAACAATCCCTCAGACGCCTTCGGCGCCAGCTCCCTTTACACAAGGGAGCCTTTTTTAATGTTCATCTGTGGGGAGACTTCTTTACACAAGGGAGCCTTTTTTAATGTTCATCTGTGGGGAGACTTCTTTACACAAGGGAACATTTTTATGCTCGTCTATGAGTTAGTTCCTTTACACAAGGGAAAGTTTTTTCGTCATTACTTCGCTTATCATTTTGCTT
>JAZKYZ010000052.1:0-4993 GCA_045612385.1 Eubacteriales bacterium
GTTTCATACCTGGTTTCTCCACGTCTGCATTAAGCAATATATGCTTTTGCAGCATTGCCGTAGTTCATCATTGCCTTAACAAGATTTCCGAGGGTTCCATCGTTCTGCTTTGCATAAGCGTAGGATTCAATGCTGTAACGGAAGGTGTCGCTGACAACATTTCCGTCTGCGTCACATACGGTGACATAAACAATCTCGCTCATCTGCGCTGCGCTAAAGACATCAAAGGTTGCGACATAGCCGTCTTGTGATGTGGTAAAGTTCTTGATGGTGTAGGTCTTGCCGGTTGCGTTTGCATCTGCGGGATCCTTTGTGGTAACCTTTACGGTCAAGCCTTCGACGGACTCTGCTTTAAATACAAACTGCATATGAACGCTGTCTGCAAGGTAAAGCGACGCGCCATACCAAGTAACGATTGCGTTTTCTATTGTCTGGTATTCTTTGTTCGCGTGGTTGTTCAGGACGGGAGCACCTTGTGTACCAAATGCTTTCTGCTCTTCGGTGAGATCGGCATTGACAGGGGCGTCGGTTGCGCCGACGTAGGTCTGGGATGCTGCACCGTAGTTAAGAAGATCGACAATCAGTGTTTTTACCTTATCGGTGGAATTGCTATCTGCAAGGACTTGAGCGCAATATTGCTTGATGGTTTTCGCGAAGCTCTTTGTTACGGTTTCTTCGCCCTTCGTAGCAGAGAGGACAACAGATACCGTTACGCCTATCTGGTGAGGAGCAACGTCGGTCAGGGTAAAGGTGTAATAACCCTCTTGCTTTTCGGTGTTGTATTCGGTTACCTCAATGACACGATTGCCAATGGTAAAGGTAACTTTAGGATTTGCATAAAGACCACTGGTAAAGAGGTTTGCATCCAGTGCAAAGTTGATTGCAAGGTTATCCTCAAGAGTCAGGGACCAACTGCTGAACTGAAGGGGCGCTACATAGTCACACTTTTCGCATTCAAGTGCAGAGGTGTGCGCTTCTTTGGAAAGAGTTTCTCCACAATCAGGGCAAATCACTGCGTGCTTGCCGTCACCAATATTGGTGGGTTTGTCGCTTGCGTTTGTGTGTTCGCAGGGAGTTTTTCCATAAACGGTGAGGTTAGCAACACGAATTTGTCCACCTGAGAGAGTTACGGTATGTCGTTCGGAACACTCACTTCGTGTGCTCCTTGCTTGTCGCAGAGCGAGCGTTTCGCTCTGCTGGGGTGTCAATCTGGCGACAAAACGATTATCAATCGTTTTATCTGGATTGCAAATTTGAACTACTGCACCTATTCGGTGCAACAGTTCAAATCTTAAGGTGACGCCTCCAAAGCAAAAAACGGCATCCCGAATGGGATACCGTTTGCTTTGGAGGTGCCACCCAGATTTGAACTGGGGATAGAGGTGTTGCAGACCTTTGCCTTACCACTTGGCTATGGCACCGTGTTCATAATGCCTTACTATTATAGCAAAACAAAGTGCTTTTGTCAAGGGGTAAAAAATATTTTTCAAAAAAGTTTTTGAAAGGGAAAGGGGAAACAAGAAGAACACATCCCGTTTTTATAGCGTGTGACGTTCCTTGCCTGAAAAACCAGCAATCGCGCTCTATGCCTCGTTATATCTTCTCGAAGGTAAGAGAGAGGGAGTTGGTGGGTGCTTTGGGGGTGAGGGTGACAAAGTAGGCTGTTTCGACTTCCTTCAGGCACTCGCCACAGATAATGCGACGGGGGCGATGCTCTTGCGAGGATAGTTCAATATCGCAGGGGACGCTTGTGGTGAGGCGTAGAGTGTCGATGATAACGGTGTCACCGTCGACCTTCGGTACAAATCCTGAAACAATACGCTCGGAAAAGGGAAGGTCATATTCGTCAGTAACGGAGAAAAAGTCTATACTGTTTGGGAATTTTTTTTGGGGGGGGAGAAATTCTTTGGCATCCTGCTTTTGAAAAACAAAAAAGCCTTGACACCCCTCTCAAAAAGTGATAAAATAGGGTGTGTCCTGAAAAGCGATACACGTCTGTATCTCACGGTCAACAACATTGAATTAACAGTTATATAAAGGGAAAACTCAATGATTTTACAAAATTTGCATACGCATTCGACCTTTTGCGACGGCAAGCACACACCAGAAGAAATGGTAAAATTCGCTTTGGCAAAGGGGTTTCGTTCGCTCGGCTTTTCTTCTCATTCCTGCTCCTCTCGTCCCGATCGTAAAAAGAGCGTGTGGCTCGAAAAGAATGAGGCTTACAGACGGGAGGTGCTTCGCCTCGCGGAGGCGTATCGGGACCGACTGGAAATCTATCTTGGTCTTGAGGTAGAGTCGGGTATAGAAATTGATGTGTCCCCTTACGATTATTTGATTGGCGCTGTGCATCTTTTACAGAGAAATGGCGAATACTTTGGTGTAGACACTTCACTTGCCGTTACAGAGGATGCGATTGCTCGTCACTTTGGTGGCTCGGTGATGGCATATGTAGAGGCATATTATCACGCTATGGCAGAAATACCCAAGACAGGGAAGTATGACATTCTGGCGCATTTTGATCTTATCACAAAGTTTAAGGAGCAAAAAGCGCTCATTGACGAGAGTGATCCGAGATACCTTCGCGCGGCGTTTGATGCTTTGGATGCGATAGAGGGAAAAATCCCCTTCTTTGAGGTCAATACCGGCGCGATTTCGCGTGGTTATCGGACGAGTCCCTATCCGTCTATCCCCTTGCTTCTTGAGTTTAAAAGACGTGGGTTTGGTGTGGTTGTCACCACCGATTGCCACAATGGAGAATGGCTGGATTGCGCCTATCGGGAGTCGGTAGAGTTGCTTCGGACGGTTGGATTCAAGGAACGTTTTATTCTTACAAAGAATGGGTTTGTTCCCGTTGAAATTTAGCAAATTGAAAACAAAAGTTTACAAAAATACAGAAAAATAGGAGAAATCAATGAAGGAAAGCATCTTTTCTGTTTCAAAAAATATTTTTTACGTTGGTATAGATGATAGGGATATTGACCTTTTTGAAGGACAATATCGTACCAATGGAATGTGCTACAATTCCTATGTGATACTGGATGAGAAGGTTTGCGTCTTTGATGGCGTAGATGCTCGCTTTGGTGAGGAGTGGCTTGACAATATCGGAGAGGTGATTGGTGAGCGTGCAATAGATTATTTTATTGTACAGCATATGGAGCCGGATCACAGTGCGAGTGTTGCTCGCTTTGTCGAAAAATACCCTGATGTTACAGTGGTTGCGACCAAGCAGGCATTTATGATGATGGAAAAATATTTTGGTCGTGGCTTTGCCTCGCACCGTCTTGTCGCAGAGGAGGGGCAACCTCTTTCTCTTGGTGCGCATACCCTTCATTTTGTAAAGGCGCCTATGGTGCATTGGCCAGAAGTAATGGTCACATACGAAGAGAGCGAAAAAATCCTCTTTTCAGCAGATGCCTTCGGTAAATTCGGTCTTTATTCTGATACGGATGGATGGGTGGATGAGGCGCGTCGTTACTATATTGGTATCGTTGGAAAATACGGCAAGCCCGTATGCGACCTGCTTAGTAAGGCGTCAGCGCTCGACATTCAAACCATTTGCCCTCTGCACGGACCTGTGCTTCGCGCGCCTTTGGATCGTTATCTTTCCTTGTATCAAAAGTGGGCGACCTACACTCCAGAGGAGGACGGCGTTTTGATTGCCTATACCTCTGTGTATGGAAACACCAAGCGTGCTGTCGCATTTTTGGCGAATGCCCTCAGGGAGCGTGGAGCGAAGGTGGTCGTTCGTGACCTTGCTCGTTCGGATTTGTCAGAGGTTGTGGCAGATGCCTTTCGTTTTTCCAAAGTGGTACTGGCAACCACCACATACAATGGAGATGTTTTCCCATTTATGCGCGACTTCCTCTTACACCTTGCAGAACGCAATTTCTCCTCTCGTACTGTCGCCTTGATTGAAAATGGCTCTTGGGCGCCTATGGCGTGTCGCGTAATGCGAAAAATGCTGGAGGGGGCGCAAAATCTTACCTACACTCGCGACATCAAGATACAAGCCTCCCCTGACGCCACGACCGAAACAGAGCTCCTCGCTCTTGCAGACGAGCTGATTTAACAGAGTGGACGGGTACGGGAAAAACTGTTGCAAAAGAATCATTGATAAGAAATCGTACCCAAAAGATGAATTCGCATCTAACGGGAAAACAGGAAAAAATACGTAAAAAATCGAGCAAAAAAGAAAATGTGAGAAAAATAAAAAAAGGTCTTGACAAACGAAACTTTTTCTGTTATAATATTTCCCGTTAGCAATGCTGCTATGGCTCAGTTGGTAGAGCGCGTCCTTGGTAAGGACGAGGTCTCCAGTTCAAATCTGGATAGCAGCTCCAGAAAACCCCGACGGAAAACCGTCGGGGCTTTGGCTTTATATGGGAGCTTTTTACTGCTATCCAGTTCATCACTGGAGAAAATTCCGGAGCAAATGTCACGCCATTTGCAAGCCTCCATTTTTGAGAGTCCACCGGACTCTCAACAGTTCAAATGCTAAGATAGCAGTTCCAGAAAACCCCGACGGAAAACCGTCGGGGCTTTGGTTTTTTTGTGGATTTTTGTATGCTGCTATCCAGTTTTACACTGGAGAAAATTTCGGTACAAATACCTATCGGTATTTGTATGCCTCCATTTTTGAGAGTCCACTGGACTCTCAACAGTTCAAATCTGGATAGCAGCTCCAGAAAACCCCGACGGAAAACCGTCGGGGCTTTGGTTTTTTGTGGATTTTTGTATGCTGCTATCCAGTTAGGCAAGTATAGACCGATTTTGTTGTGGCTTATGTTTGAGTGTTCACTTTGTTGTTTGGCAAGTTTTTAATGCTGTAGATTTTTCATAAGAAAAGTTAAAAGGTCGCAGGAATATGCGAATATTGCAAGAGCTTTTAACGCATTATTAGGGAAAATATACGCAGTAAAACACAACCAAATCGATCTATACTTGCCTTTACTGGAGAAAATTCCGGTACAAATGATGAATCATTTGTATG
>JAZKYZ010000053.1:0-3825 GCA_045612385.1 Eubacteriales bacterium
TTGAATACGCTCATAATTGTAGAAATGAATGTATTCACCAAGGAGGAGGCGCGCCTCCTCCTTGGTCGCTGGTGTGTACCGATGAAGCCATTCGGATTTGAGTGTGCTGAAGAAATTTTCAGCACAAGCATTATCTAATGGCGTTCCCGGACTTGACATTGACGGCGTTATGTGGTAAGATTTTGTTAGCTTAAAATACCCGTCTGAAGTGTATTGAAAGCCTTGGTCACTGTGGAGCTGCAACTCTGCGGTGACCTCTCTTTTTGCAGCCTTAACTGTTTCATAAACAAGGTTGTTATTGTTTTCTGTTCCCACCTTGTACGCAACGACAAAATTGTCGTATAAATCCTTAATTACCGAAAGATAAACGAACCCTTCTTTCGTTGGTATGTAAGATATATCCGTACACCATTTGAGGTTTGGACGCTCGGCATAAAAGTTTCGCTCAAGCAGATTAGTGTATTTATGTATGCTCTCACAGTTCTGTACCCATTTGCGTTTTCTGCGAGATTTAGATAGCAAATTATACTTATTCATTACACGGAGTACGGCTTTGTGGTTCATTACGAGCCCAAATTCACGCAATAACCATATTTGAACACGGCGGTAGCCGTATGTTTGGCGTGTTTTCTTTTGGCAATCTCGTATTAACTCACCTATCTGTTTGTCCGGATCTTCTTTATCTGCTTTCTTTGTCCAAGCATAGTAACCGCTACGAGATACACCGAAGAAGGTGCACATATCTCTTACGTTGTACTTAGCTTTGAAACGATGAATAACTCTATATTTTACGCTGGCTTTCACTTCCTTCCCAATTCTTGAAGAAAATTTCGTAGAAGCTCATTTTCCATTTCAAGACGTTTAACCTTTTTCTCTAAATCTTCTGGCTTGTTTGTTGGACGTCCACGCTTTAGTGGTGCCATTTGTCTTTGATTAACCTTTTCCGAAAGCCCACACCAACAGTGGATTGTCCATCTGCTTATTCCGTATTTTTTGTGCAATGATAACTGTGATGTGCCCTGCTTATATTCTGCCACTATTTGTTCTTTAATTCTTTGTGGATAATGCTTTTGTCCTTTCTTGTTTCCCATACAAAAAACCTCCTGCAGTAGATATTTCTATTCTACTACAAGAGGCTTTTTTATTCAATGTCCGTTTTTATGGGTTCAGTTCAGAAAATCCTTTGATTCTTGCCTTTTTATTAAGGGGTTACAAGGGAAGGGGAGGAAGGATAGCTTCGTCGTTGCCCTTCATATGTTCTCTCCAGTGATTCTTCAAGGCGAAATAGGGGGCGCTTTCGTCTGCCTCAGAGTGCGTCTTGGCGTTGACGCCGTATGAGCCTGTCGAATAGCCTTGATAACCAATTTCGTTCTTATAGAAGAAGTCCTCGTTACCTACGGTAACCTTTGCGAAGAGGTCTGGGTTCTGCGTCTTGCAGTCATAAATGCCAAGCTCGCTCGCGCAAGAGAGAATAATGGTCGAGAGGTAGAAGTCGTGCGAGCAATAACTGGTAGAAGAACGGTTGCCTGACGTGAATTCGAGCATCATGCCCATCTGTCCTTGATATGGAGATGTCGAACGGTCGAGAATCCAAGCCACCTGTTGATATGTTCCATTCACCGTGTACCAGTGATCGCTCTTCACTGCGCCACCAGCGTAGTTGTAGGTGATGAGATGCTCAATGATGCCACGAGGATTGTCAAGACCATATCCTTTATAGAAATAGTCACTGCCACCATTGGTAACGCCGGCGCCATTGCCACCGTATACCCATATGGTTGTGCTTGTTGGCGTATCGTTACACACAGCCTTACCACCGTAGACGAGCAGGGTCTTTGCGTCCTTGCCAACGAGTCCGTTGTAACTTGATCCATCGTCACAGATTCTACCCTCTGCTGTCCAGACGGCGAGCGCGTCGTTCCAACCGAACTCCTCAAACTTTCCGATCATAAAGTTGTATTCGTCCTCATCAAATGCTTTTAGCATATTGTTGGTTGTGATAGCGCCTTGCGCAATATCTGTTTGACCGAAGTAGTAGGTGGAGAAAATCATAGCGGGAACGCTTGCCATACGATAGTTCGGGTTCCAGTCCTTGTTGTAATTGCCTTTCATAGAAGGACCGGTTGTATAACTGTTCGCATCCGAAGTACCAAAGGATTCCACATAAGCAAACGCCTTCATCAAAATATCCAGTCTTTCCTCAAGCTCGCTATCCACGTGCTTCCAAACCGTAGGCGTATCACGTACCAGCGCAACCGTCGCAGTGAGGGAGGTGTAATCCCACGTAGGCGCAAGATCGAAGTCAGGCGCGTGTCCTGCAGAGGTCACATAACGGAGATGTTCGAGAATTCTCTCGCGGACAGGACCGTCCATAGGGGAGGTATGCTCCTGAAGTGCGAGCATATAAAGTGCCGAAGTGGTATTCAACGCATTTTTGCCACCGGCAAAGTCGGAAAGAGAAAAGCCGTACATTTGCGCCATATTCGTAATGGACATAATATCGGTGTATATTGCCGTGTAATAGGTGTTTTTGTTTGCGGGCGCAAGCGCTTGATCCCACATAACAAAGTACATACCGTTGTATTTTGTAGGAACAGGAGCCTGTGGAATGGCGCCACGTGTGGTAGAGACGACCTGTTGCTTATCCCCCATAATAAAGGTGATATCAAAGGTGGATTCGTTCCATACGGCATTCAACGTCATATTTGAGGAAACGGTATCGCTCTCAAAATCCCAAAGTTTTTCCGAGAGGTACCAACCGATAAGGTTGTATCCCGATTTTGTAACTTCCGGAGCCGTCAGCTTTGCGCCATATTCTACTGTGACGGAAGGTACGGTGGTACCACCGTTGCTGTAGAAGGAAACCACGAAGGTTTCGATACGGAAGTTTGCTGTGTAAGTGCGATTGCCGACCGATCCCTTTTGGATGGTGACATTCTGCAAGGGGGTCACCTGTCCATCCCACGTCCAGCCGAGGAAAATGTGATGTGCGAGTTTTGGCTGAGGAAGGGTGAAGGTTTCACTTTTGATTGTAAAGGTTTTCGGTTCTTTTTCGATGGTGGCACCGTTCAATATGTATTCAATCGTATATTCACAAATCTCCCAGTTGGCAACCAGAGCATAATTCTTTGCCGAACCCGTTGCAATGGTCAATTCACACACAGGTGTCGATTGTCCTTCGTAAGTCCAGCCAAGGAAGGTGTAACCCTTTTTCTCAGGGATTGGAATGAGGAAGCTTTCGCTTTCTATGGTATAATTCTTTGGTTGGTTTTTCAGTGTACCACCATTTAAATCATAGGAAATGGTGTAGGTGATGCTCTCCCATTTCGCAACAAGGGTAATATCATCTGTGAGTTTGCTGTTTTTGAAATCAAAGAGGCTTTCCCCCTGATACCAGCCCAAGAAGGTATAACCAGTTTTCGTGGTAACAGGAGCCGTTAAGGTAGTGCCGTAATCCTTTGTGAGAGGAGCAACAGCCGAGCCACCGTCGGTATCAAAGGTAACGGTAACGGAAAAGATTTGCCATTTTGCGACGAGGGTAATATCTTCGGTGAGTTTGCTGTTTTCAAAGTCAAAAAGCACGCCATCTTTGTACCAACCCAAGAAGTTGGCGCCATTCCTGTTGGTAACAGGAGCCTTCAAGGTTGTACCGTAGTCCTGTGTAATGGGAGCAACAGCCGAGCCACCGTTGGTATCAAAAGTAACGGTAAATCTTTGGATTTCCCACTTGGCAACGAGAGAAACGTTCTTTGTGAATTTGTAGTTTGTAAAGTCAAAGAGTTCGTCACCCTGATACCAGCCTAAGAAATTGTAGCCAGTTTTCGT
>JAZKYZ010000054.1:0-35196 GCA_045612385.1 Eubacteriales bacterium
TCCTCTTGTGAGAGCCCTTTTTTCGTTCTTAATTCGTAGATTATATCTTTCGTTTCCACAAAATCACCACCTTCGTTAGTTGTGATTATATTATACCACAGACTGTCAGCATTGACAAGCAACTTGCTGTTGCTATCTGCTCGGCGAATTGGAATTTAACGGAGAATGAAAAAAACGAAATTCATTATTGCCAATAAAGAATAACAAGAAAGGAACTGCCGCAATGCAAAAACCAACACATTTTTTCTTCTTTAAAATTTTAGGCTTGCTTGGTATCATCATTGCCATTACGGGCATTGTTCTCGCCATCACAGGGTTCGGCGATTTTGAAAGTAATAACTTTATGATAGGTGGTATTCTTCTTCCCGTCGGTCTGATGCTCGGTATGCCCTGCCTTCTGATCGGCTTCCGTCCTGAAATTGCGAAAATGTCCATTCAGACGACAAGATACATTCAACAGGAAAACAAGGAAGACCTCACCACAATCGCTGATACGACAGCCGAAATCGTTGAAGATTCTGTTGCACGTACGGCAAGTGCCGTCAGCGAAGGACTTTCCTCGCAAACGATGTTCTGCAAACATTGTGGAGCGAAAATCGCTATCGATTCTAAATTTTGCAGTGCCTGTGGAAAAGAACAGTAACGAAAATTTAAATTACATTTCACACAAAAAAAGGCTATCCCAAGCATTTGCTCAGGATAGCCCTTTCTCTATTCTGTTGGTTTCAGACGAAACTTATTCTCCCATCTTGGGTGCTTCTGCGACAGGTGCATCAGGAGTTGTAGGCGCTACTGGACCTACGGTGGGAATCGCACGACCTCCGACAAAGCCGGCAAGCAAGCTACCGAGATCAATGCCTGTGGTCTGACGTACGCCTTCCATAATCTGGTCTGCGCTTGTCATAACGTCACGCACAAGCCTTGTGGGGTTGCCGTCGCCATACATAACGATTTTTTCTGTCTGCGCGAGAGGTGCTGCTGCCGAGCGTACAACTTCGGGAAGAGCAGAGAGGTACATATCAATGACGGACGCTTCGCCCATCTTCTTCTGTGCTTCTGCCTTCTTTTCGATTGCCTCAGCCTCTGCGATACCCTTCGCACGAATACCCGCAGCCTCTTGCTCCATTGCGTAACGGAGAGCGTCTGCCTCTGCGCGTCTTGCTTCTGCCTGACGCTCCGACTCGTATTTGCGAGCGTCTGCTTCTCTTTGACGGCGAATCAACTCGGCTTCTGCTTCCTGCTCTGCCTGATATCTCTCAGCGTCAGCTCTCTTACGGATGTCAGCATCCAGTTGGCGCTCACGAATTGCGATTTCTGCTTCTGCAAGTTCTGCCTCTTTTTGACGGCGAGCAATGTCTGCTTCCGTTCTGGCAACCTCAATGGTCAAACGCTGTTGTTCCTGTTGGATAGCGTATGCGGCGTCAGCCTCTGCGCGCTTTGAGTCAGCGCGAATCTGCATTTCTGCCTGTTGGATAGCAAGTTGAGCGTTTTGTTCTGCAATGCGAATCTCACGTTCTACCTTGACAGCGTTTGCTTCTTCCTGTGCCTCAGAGGTTGCGATAGCAATATCTCTTTGTGCATTTGCTTTTGCAATTTGCGCATTCTTACGGATCTGTTCGACGTTGTCGATACCCATATTTTCAATGGTACCGGCTGCATCACAGAAGTTCTGAATGTTAAAGTTTACGACTTCAAGACCAAGTCTTGCCATATCGGGCTCAACATTTTCCTTGATTTTGAGCGCAACGCCCTGACGGTCCTGTACCATTTCCTTGAGGCCTACCGAGCCGACAATCTCACGCATATTACCTTCAAGTACCTGTGTGATAAGAGAAATCAACTCCTGACGGGTTTTACCAAGGAGGTTTTCTGCAGCAAGTTCAATGAGCTTCGGGTCGGAGGAAATTTTGATATTGGCAACACCGTCTACCATAACGTTGATAAACTCGTTGGTAGGGACGGCTTCGGACGTCTTGATGTCGACCTGCATAACAGAGAGCGACAAACGGTCAATTCTCTCAAAGAAGGGAATACGGAAGCCAGCGCGTCCGATCAGGATTCTTCTTTTCTTCGCAAGACCGGAAATGATAATTGCTGTGTCTGGTGGTGCCTTGATGTAGCCGAACGCCAAGAAGAAGATGACGAACGCTATGATAGGGATAATGATTGCTAATGGGTTCATAATGCTTTCTCCTTATGTAATAATGTTAATAATTGTTTGCATTTTTGTCGAAATGCACACGGAATTCCGTATGGACTGCTCGAAAATCTAAAAAAAGACCTTCAGCGTAATCCACATTACACCAAAAGTCTTGTTACATCTTTTCGACGGAGCGTACCGAGCCTCGCGACAGCTGTTCTGACGATACGCACGCACGGCAAATACGCCGTGAACTACTCCCTTTCGACATCTATATTATAGCAAAATGTCATCTTATTGTCAAGGGATTTTTGATGGATTTTTGTGGAATTGTAGGAATGCACAATTTTGAAATATAGAATTGTGCATAGTGTGCAAAAATTTACTTGTGGTATTTTTTCCCCTTCATAATCGTAAAGGAACGATAGAGAATTTCAAAGAGCATTGCGCGCAAAAGTTGGTGAGGAAACGTGAGTTTTGACACAGAAAGTTTTAAATCACACGCTCCCTTTACTTTCGGAGAAAGACCGTGAGAGGAGCCGATAACGAGCGCAATTTTTCCACTTCCCGACGCTCCATCCTCCAGTTTTTTTGCGAGCGTGACAGAATCGAACTGCACGCCCTCGACACACATAGCGATCTTGAACGCATCCTTTGGAAGAACACGCAAAATGGCATCTCCCTCGCGATCCAGCGCACGGGTTATCTCGCTTTGGTCCTCCTCGTTCTGGATTCTTTCTTCTTTGAGAATGACCTCATTGACACGGGCATATAAGCCAAGACGTTTCTTATATTCCTCTATGGCGTGAACAAGATACTCCTCTTTTATCGTGCCGACAGAAATAATGGTTACCGTCATTTCTCAAACCTCGCCAATGTGGAAAGTCCCGAAGAAAGGGCAGAAACCAGCGCATCCACATCTTCTTTTGTGTTGTGGTGCGACAGACTGATACGCAGGGAGGCATCTGCCTGTTTTTCACTGTGCCCGAAGGCGAGAAGGGCAGTGGAGGAATGATGCGCCCCATTTGAGGAACAGGCTGAACCACTGGACACATAAATTCCCTCACGGGATAGATAATGAAGCATTGTTTCACTCTTGATGGAGGGAAGTGTGATATTCAAAATGTGTGGCGCTGCCTTTGGTGGCAACGTCAGGGTAATCTCGGGTGTACGCTCACGGAGCGTTTCCACTAAATATTCACGTAAAGAAGAGAGGACACTCACACGCTTTCCAATTTCAGCGCGTGAGAGATTCACAGCCTCGCCAAAGGCGCATATTCCAGGCACATTTTCTGTTCCGGGACGGAAGCCACCTTCCTGACCTCCACCATATAATATGGGCGAGAGACCCTTTGTTTTTTTAACGGTATCACTCACATAAAGCGCACCGACACCTTTAGGGCCCTCCACCTTATGCGAGGAAACTGTGACAAGATCGGCACCGAGCGCCTTCGGTGTAAACGGAACCTTCAAAAAGCCCTGTGTCGCATCTATATGTAAAATACAATCCTTCTGGTATTTACGCATCAGGCGACTGACAGAGGCGAGGTCATAGACGGCGCCCGTCTCGTTGTTTACGAGCATCATTGTCACAAGGATGCATACACCATTTTTGAGTTCGTTTTCCAACACCTCAAGGTCAAGCACGCCACCCTTCGTGGGAATTTCCACAATGGTATATCCCTCGCTTGCGAGCTTTTTCAAGGGCTCTCTGACAGAAGAATGCTCCCCATCCGTCGTGATGATTTTTGCGCCTCGACGATAACGTTCTTTTGCCCACGCTCTGCCTAAAATGGCAAGGTTGTTTGCCTCGCTTCCTGAGGCAGTGAAAAGAATTTCACCATCTGTTGCCCCAAGTGCGCGCGCGAGTTTTTGTCTTGCTTCCTTGAGCAGTCCCTCTGCGACAACGCCGAGAGCGTGGAGGGAGGAAGGGTTGCCAAAGTGCATTTGAGAAACTTCAATGTATTTTGCGAGCGCCGACTCACAAATCTGTGTCGTGGCGCTGTTGTCAAGATAAATTTCTTTCATTAAAATCTGATTTTCTCCATCATTTTTGTAAGTTCATCCAAATGATTTTCGTAGACGTCATCAAGCGCTGTGTAGGTAAGAACATATCCTTTTTTAGAGACAATATTACCACCGCCGACAGCGATGACCTGATACACACGATAGGTCTTTCCCCCATCCTTGTAAGAGTATTCGGCATAGCACGCCTCACTGCTGTTGCCGAGTGTGCATTCTGTAAGATCAGTGATCTCGGTGACATCATTATAAAGAACAGCGAGTTCTTTAAGACGGTTTTCGTAATACTCACGTACAGCGACACCTGTCGAGGTGGCCTCTGCGACCGTTACTGTCGCTTTGTCCTCTGCTACGGCAAGCACAATACCGAGTGAAAGTTCAGCCGTAAAGGTTTCGGGAATATAGAAGGCGAATCCCACAGTTTTTTTGTCCGATACGAGCTTGTAGCCGTCCTCGTCCACGCCGTAAACGATTTCTTCAATCACAGCGTCACTCTTGTTTCCGAATTTCACGGAAGCGAGCATACTTGTGACCTCACTGAGATGGCTTGCATAGAAGGAGGTCCCCTCCGTTTTATCAGAAGCCGACGCGCCATAGGTAAAGAGATAATGCGCGCCATCAACTGCTTCGCAAAGCACCTGCATAAACTGGTAGGTATATTCTCCATAAGCGTAGGTGTAAACATAAGAAAGCGCGCGTTTTGCGTTTCCGACATTCACAGCCTTGCCATCTTCAAGATAAGTTGGCGCATTTTTAGATGCAGAAAGACTCTCTTTCACATAGTCCTCAAATGCCACCTCGCCAAGTTCGACTCGCACAAAGGATACCGATGAGGTATCCAGCGCAGAAACATAAGCAGAAGCCATTTTACCATAAGAGGAATCTACCCACCCTTCCGGAACGTAGAAGGTAAATCCAAGTGATGTTCCTGTGCCGACTGCCTTCATTCCTTCAGGCGCCTCCTCACCCGTATCTTTGCAGGAAAAGAGGGAAAAACACAGTACAAGTACAAGCAATAGAGAGAGAATTTTTTTCATTTTTGAAATCCTTTGTTTTTTTATTGTTTGACGAGGGAGGCAAAATGCGCTCCTCGCGCTTCATAGTTTTGATATTGGTCAAATGAGGTGGAGCCTGGTGAAAAGACCACAGCATCTCCAGCCTGTGCGACCACCTTTGCCAGCCTGACGGCTTCTGAAAGAGAGGCTACCACCTCGCATCTCACAGAAAGTGAGGAGAGCGCCGATTGGATTTGTGCGACGTTTTCGCCACATAAAATCACATAACGTACCATCTGTTTGACGATAGGGGAAAGAATATCATAATCCACCCCCTTGCTACGTCCACCCATCAAAAGGACAATGGGCGAGGAGAAGGACGATAGTGTTTCCAATGTGCGAGAGGGAGTAGTATCTGCCGAGCAGTCATAATAAGAAACGCCCTCCAAGACCCCAATGAGTTGACGTCTGTGTCGCAGTGGTTGAAATGACAAAATGGCTCGCCTTGCGATGTCTTTCGTATGATATCCGTGTGTCAGCGCGAGAGATGCCACAATGTTTTTGAGAAAGGTTTTGCCTTGTGGTAAAAACGCATCAAGGGAAAGATAAGGCAAACCGTTGAGATGCACAACGTTGTCCTTTACGGTATATTCGTGCGCGCAACGAACGCGCGCCTTCTCCTCCATAGAATAAGTAACAAAGGGAGAAAGAGAAGAGGAACGCCTGATAATTTCTTGGTCATCACAGTTTAAAATCGGCTTATCCACCGAAGAAAGTAAACTTATCTTTGCATTATAGTATTCTTCAAGGGAAGAATGAAAGTCAAGATGATTTGGCGTGAGATTGGTAATCAATCCTCTTTGTATGCCTTTTGTCGGCAACTGAAGTTGAAACGAGGATAACTCTAAAATGCAAAAATCATACGGATCCTCTAAAAAGAGGTACGGCATCAAAACTTTGCCGATATTCCCACCGACCCGAGATACCTCGCCACTCTCACACAGTATTGCATTGGAAAGAGAGGTGGTCGTACTCTTGCCGTCCGAGCCCGTCACCCCGAAGCACACACTCCTCGTATGTTCAAGAAAAAAGCATACATCCGAAGAAACCTTCGCCCCACGAAGGCGCGCTTTGCGTATCGGATCGCTGTCTACCCTGACCGTCGGGGAAAGAAACAAAAATTCTTCCGAAAGGTCATCCAGATATCCTTCGCCACAATACACCTTAACGGCATTGTCAGGCGACAAACCCTCTGGCAGAGAAAACGCTTTCTTATCCCGAAGGGAGATGATCAGGTCTTTGCGCCTTTGTAGCACCTCTAAAATCGCAAGGTTCGTTTTCCCCATACCGATCAGGGCAATCCTTGCCCCCATCCTGAAGGGAAGTATGAATGACGTCATAAGTCCTCCATAAAAAATGTATCCCTTTTGACATCCTCTTTATTATTATAAATCATTTTCCCTCTTTGTGCAACCCATTCTACAAAAAAATTTATATTTATTTTATTGCACTGTGAAGAAAAAAGGTTGCCTCACAAAACAAGACAACCTTTTCTTATTCAGATTATAATTTTTATCAGTGTTTATATCCAGGCTCCATCAGTCTTGGCGCAACGCCGTCCGAACCGTCGGCAATCGTGACGGAGGTGGTAATTTCTTCGACGGTAAGAGGACCGACAAAGAGCGTTCCAAGATCGTGCGATATGCTGACACATCTCTTGTCGATATCTGGGAGAAGAAAATCGGGATTTGAAACGGAGAACTCAATGGTATCACCGAGCCACTCACCTGCACATTCGTTGGTATGCACAAGGTGTGAGGACGCATTGAATTGGTCGACATAACGGGATTTGGGATCGCGATTGTAATGCACGCCAAAGACAACTGCGTGAGGCGCATATGCATCAGGCGTCATAAATTCGCCACGAATACGGAATTTGCGAGCGAAATCCTCCTGCGTCCATTCGCTCTCCTTGAGAGGGATGAAAAGGGAATATCCTGCTGTTTTGTCATAGTTGTAAAGGTCTCTGTCAATGCGAAGGACATTCCGATTGCCGACCATCTCTGCGCAGTGTGGCTTTACCTATTGTTCTCATTTCATTAACGCATTTCACTCTCTGTATGGAATGTCGACAAAACAATATTCAAAAACTCATACAATTAAGAAATAATCAAGAAAAGCAAATAATTATTTACAAAAAGAGTAAAAAACAGCAAACACAAAGGCGTTTGCTCTTTTGATTTTAGAATGGGTGGAGTGAACTTGTAAGCCGGGTTCTGTATACTTTCGTATAGCAATCATCTATCTTCACTATAAGTTGCCTTATAGTTTAAGCCATAAAGGCTCTGCCACCATACACCTCTGACGGGCAGCCAGCGCTTTCGCGAGTGTAAGGTGTTGCATCAGATAGGGTTTACAGCAAGTCTATGTTACCATAGAAGTGGGTGGGCTCTTACCCCGCCTTTCCATCCTTACCGTACAAGACGGCGGTTTATTTCTGTTGCACTTTCCCGAGGGTCGCCCCTGGCGGATGTTATCCGTTATCCTGCCCTGTGATGCCCGGACTTTCCTCACGATAATACCTTTCGGCGCCATATCGCGCGATTGCCCCATTCACTCCACGTCTATTATACCCGATTTTTTTCCACAAGTCAAGGGTTAAAGTTTCCTTTTTGGGTAAAATATACAAAAAAGGAGTTTTTATGAAGGAATGTAAAATGCTCGGTGTTTCGGTCGCGATAGGTACGAGGGAGGAACTGCTTTCGCGCGCCCTTGACCTTTTGGAGAGTGGTGGAAGCATAGCCACTGTAAATGCTACAATGCTGGAATACGCAAGGACACATAAATCCTTTCGGGACACCCTATGCGAGATGAATATGCGCCTTCCGGATGGTCAGGGCGTGTGTCGCGCCTTTCAGAGAAGAGGGGTGACGACCGAAGCGCTTGCAGGTGTGGAACTGGGACTTTTGCTTCTCACGGCGCGTCCCTATCTTCGTCTTGCGCTGTACGGGGGACGGTCAGGCGTTGCTATGCGAGCGAGCGAGGCAATTCTTTCTCTTTCCCCCACCACAGAGGTTGTATATGTAAAAGATGGCTATCACCACACCCCTTTTGAGGTAGCGAGGGACCTCGCCGCCCTCTCTCCCGATCTTGTTTACATCTGTCTTGGCTCACCGAAGCAAGAGGAGGTGGCAAGAATGCTCTCCCATATTTTGCCCAAGGCCCTCATCATTGGTCTTGGTGGAAGTTTTGATGTTTGGTGTGGCGACAAGCGGAGAGCCCCCGAAAAAATACAAAAAATGGGATTGGAATGGTTCTATCGGATGATAAAAGAGCCGAAACGATTTGTCAAACTACCGACGCTTTTGTCCTTTTCCTACCATTCTTTTATAGAGGATTTGCAACAAAATCCACAAAAACGAAGGAAAAAAGTGTAAATGATAAAAAAGAATCAACAAATTTGATAAATTTTTCTCAATCCTCTTGTACTTTGTAAAAAGATGTGGTATAATTGGTATTTGGAAGGGAAGGCTCTCTTCTAAATGGGTATTCCATTTACCAAATACACCAATCAAAAATTAAAATTATATTTTGGAGGAACTCAAAAATGGCAGTAAAAGTTGCTATTAACGGCTTTGGCCGTATCGGTCGTCTTGCATTCAGACAGATGTTTGGTGCGGAAGGTTATGAAATCGTTGCTATCAACGACCTTACCTCTCCCTCTATGCTTGCTCATCTTCTCAAGTACGACTCCGCGCAGGGCAGATATGCTCTTGCTGAAACTGTAAGTGCTAACGACGAAGAAGGCACCATCACCGTAGCAGGTAAGACTCTTAAGATCTACGCAGAAAAGAACGCTGCAGACCTTCCTTGGGGTGAGCTTGGCGTTGACGTTGTTCTTGAGTGCACTGGTTTCTATTGCTCCAAGGAAAAATCTATGGCTCACATCAACGCTGGTGCAAAGAAGGTTGTTATCTCTGCTCCCGCAGGTAAAGACCTCCCCACTATCGTTTACTCTGTAAACGAGGGTACCCTTACTGCAGAAGATACCATCATCTCTGCTGCATCCTGCACCACCAACTGCTTGGCTCCTATGGCTAAAGCTTTGAATGATGCATTCCCCATCCAGAGTGGTATTATGACTACCGTTCACGCATTCACTGGTGACCAGATGGTACTCGACGGTCCTCACAGAAAGGGTGACCTTCGCCGTGCTCGTGCTGCAGCTGTGAACATTGTTCCTAACTCCACTGGCGCTGCTAAGGCTATCGGCCTTGTTATCCCTGAACTTAGCGGCAAGCTTATCGCCTCTGCTCAGAGAGTTCCTGTTCCTACTGGTTCTACTACTATCCTTGTAGCAGTTGTTAAGGGCCAGAACGTTACTGTTGAAGCAATTAACGCTGCTATGAAGGCACAGGCTTCTGCATCCTTTGGTTACACCGAAGAGCCCCTCGTATCCTCCGACATTATCGGAATTACCTATGGTTCTCTCTTTGATGCTACCCAGACTATGGTTGCTAAGATTGATGACGATACCTATCAGGTACAGGTTGTTTCTTGGTACGATAACGAGAACTCCTACACCTCTCAGATGGTTAGAACCATCAAGTATTTCGCAGAACTCGCATAATTGCCGTTCTGAAAATCGAAAAAAGGAAAGAACCTCTGTGTTCTTTCCTTTTTTCTTGCAAAAATGGTGGAATGTCCTAAAAATATAAAACTTTACAAATAGAATGTTGACACTCCTTCGGATGTGTGATAAAATATAAGAAAATAAAAAATCAAGGAAGTACGTCTATGGAAGATTTAGAAAGATATGGAGACGACAACGACTTGGATGAAGAAGAACTTGGCGAGGATAAAAAAAGTGGCTTTAGGCTCTTTTTTAAAATCTTAGTCGCCGTTTGCTGTATTCTCGTTGTGGGCGTTCTCGGCTATCGCATATTTCTCTCGGAATATACTCCCTCCGAGATGAAAAATCTCGCCTATACGGATAGTGTGATTGCGCATTATGAGGCGACGGGGGGAAAACTCGGAGCGAAAACACAAAAATTGCGTTTTTCCTATGATGACGAAGATCGTGGCACCTTCTTTGCCGAGAATCTGATCATCATTCCTGAGATTGACCACCTGCAAATCACTCTTCGCTACAATATCTCCACCTTGCCTGTGCTTGAAGAAACTTATAAGACGGAAGGACTCGCAGAGCGTGATCCGAAGGAATTTCTCCACTTCCGTTTGTATGATAACTATGATCGTGCCTATGATGCTCTTGCGTATGAGGAAACAGGAGAGATGGCAATGTATCGTTATTTTAAACTCGCGTTTGATGGCGTTGATTTTGACCCGAATGAAAATGCCCCCGAATGGATACGTCTTGAAATTTTCTTTGAGGGGCAAAGCGAGCCCTTTTCCTATATTCTTGTCTATGAAAACAATGCGGATTACAGTTCCTTTGCAGAGTATAAGCTTTCGAAGGGAGAAAAACGTTCGTGATTTCCGATATGAAATTTCACCCTAAGGCGTCCAATATGAAGGGAAAACGTGTTTTTTTGATTACCCTTCTCCTTGCGCTCGCACTTTTCCTTTGTTCGCTTCTGCTCTCGGGGTATCAAAGCCTTGTGCAACTGCTTGCTTTTGTGATCCTAACCATTTCCCTTTATTTCTATAATCGCTATATGGCGACATCATATGAATATGAGATTACCACAGATAGTGATAACACCCCTGTTTTTGTGGTTTCCTCCTATCAGGGAAAACGTGTCAGCACCCTGTGCCGTATCGCCCTTTGGGATGTGACAAGCATTGTCCGATACACAAAGGAAGAACTTGCAAAAAGAGAGGTGGACAAGGAAGTCTCGGTCCATAAATTTATGCCCACCTTCAGCGCAGAAATTGTCACGATTGTTTGTGTTCGTTCCCCACACGAAAAATGCGATCTTTGGCTCGAAACGCCAGAAGAATTTGACGCATATTTCCTCTCTCTTATAAAAGAAGCGAAGGAAATGCGAAATTTTGATGAAGAATAAAAAAGTGTTGTGTCCTCTTGACACAACACTTTTTTTATAAAAACTACCAAAAAATCATAATATATGTAGACTTGTTCTTTGATAGTTCCCGATTGTCCGACATTTTTCACGTCGGAATTACATCATAACAATGCTGTTGATATTCAGGTGGAAGGTAAGACCTAATTTTTCTGCAGCGCGACGGCACATCAGCATACGCTCAAGGAAAATTTCAAAGTAATCACTTACCGTTCCGACCGACTCATCTATGGTAAGATTTAGTGTCAGTACGCCACTTTCCTTGTTAAGTTCAAGCGCCGATTTCGTCACAGAATAATTGACTCTATCGTGAATGTCAAAAGCGACCTCCTCGCTGTTTCTCACACGGCTACGGCGTACATCCGATTTGTCTGCTAAAATAAGGGCTGCCGCAATGTCCGAAACCGGCACACCTGTCCCCTCGTCGTGATTGCCGATCGCAGTGGTAATCTCTGCAATTTCTTCCGGGGCCATTCCCATATCACGAAGAATGGCAAATGCCATCACAGCGCCCGATTGCGAATGATCCACACGGTTTACAAGATTTCCGATATCGTGAAGGTAACCTGCGATTTTTGTAAGTTCCACCAGTCTTTCGTCGCGCCCCAGCGCAATCAGTATGCTCGCTGCCACATCTGCGACACGTCCCACGTGGGCAAAACTGTGCTCGGTGTAACCGAGCGCGCACAGAGAAGCATCTGCTGCACGAATGTATGACTTAATTTCCGAATTTTCTATTATATCATTAAAGCGTATCATTTTTCACTCCTTTTTCTTTTATTGTAACAAGATTTTTTCTTCTTGTCAAGAAAAGATCAAATAAAACAGGAAAAAATCCAATACGGCTTGCAAAGCATAGTATTTAATATTATAATGAAGCAAATAAATTTTAGATGAGAAAGGACTTCGTCGCAAGGCAAAAGGCGCTACGGTGAAGGGTGGAAAATATGCGGAACGGTAAAAGAAAGGCAATTACCTTCAGTTATGATGATGGTGTTCTTCAAGACAGACGTTTAATTAAACTTCTTTACAAATATGGACTTTGCGCCACCCTTAATATTAACTCCGAACTTCTATCGGAGGCTCAGATCTTGTTTCGTGGTGGAATCAGCGTTTCGCATTGCAAATGGCGTCCGGAGGAGGTTGTCAGTATTTATCTTCCTCACGAAGTCGCAGTCCATACTCTCACGCACCCTCGCCTTCCTTCGATAACGGAGGATGCTGAGGTCATTCGTCAGGTCGAAGAGGATAGAAAAAATCTTGAGTCAATCACAGGGGGTCTGTTGTCGGTATGGCATATCCGTGTGGTGGTGTGAATCACGACGCTCGTGTCGAAAATCTCATTCAAGCGCATACGGGGGTTCGGTATGCTCGCACCATTACCTGTACAGGAAAATTCGCTTTGCCTGAAGATCTGTATGTCTTGAATCCCACAGCGTTCCATTTGGATTTTGACACTCTCTATACATTGGCTGACGCCTTTTTTGCCGACGATAGCGATGAGCCCCTCCTCTTCTATATTTGTGGTCATTCCTATGAATTTGACATTGACGATACGTGGGAGCAGTTTGAAAAATTCTGTGCTTATATCGCAAACCACGACGACGTTTTTTATGGAACCAATCGTGAAGTGCTATTAGAAAACATCTAAAAAAGAAAACATTGATTTACATAATTGCAATATTAAGGGGCTTTCTCGAAGTTTATGGCGAGAAAGCCCCCCTTTTTTTAATTCATCTCTTTATTGCATTTCGATACGGAAAAGCGCCTCTGCAACGTCGGCGCGAGTCATTTTCTTTGAGACATCTATATCCGTCTCAAAAATTCCCGCTTTTACCATTGCTCCGACGGCACCTCGTCCCCAGACTGGCACATCTGTAATTTGCGAGAAAACGCTTTCGCTATCTTCCTTAAGGCTATAAATATTGGAGAGAATCATTGCGCATTCAAGAAAAGTAACGCTATCGTTTGGTCGGAAAATCAAACCTCGCTCGTCCTCAAAGGAGCCGTTTACAATTCCCAGTCTTGCGGCTGTGGCTACATAACCGACAAGATAAGTGGGAATTTCATTATCATCCTCAAAGAAGGTTTGATTTAAAGTGGTGTCTTGGCGAATTCCTGCGCGTTTCATTGCCATTGCGACAAATTCAGCTCGGCTTACTTCCTTATCGGGATAAAACAAGGTATGATCACCAACCACCGTTCCGTGCATAATTCCTTCGGCGCCCATCACAAGGGAAGCGTTGTATTCCGACCGTCCCTCCATATCGGCATAGGTGAGTGTTGTCATTCGGTCAGCCACTCGGATATTCATTCGACAAAGAGAGGTGTAGTTGCCATAGGCATCTCGGATGCAGTATCGGAAACTGTCCTTGCCCACATACCCTTCGTTCGAGGTATAGCAGAAGGTGCCGTCCTCCCCAATTTCTTGTAGCACACCCCTTTTGGGATACTCTAAAATCATCACCTCAAGCGCATCTCCCTCAGGGTCATAGGCTGTGAGTTTTCCATATACTCCGATGCCACTCTGCGTCCACATTTGACCTTCTCCGTCCGTTAGAAGTTCGGGCGCATAATTGATTTTATCGACAAATTTCAGTTGGCATTCAATCTCCGAATCACCGAAAATTCCTTTAGAGGTAAACAAAAATTTACATTCTTCTACATCTTTTGATGCTGGCAGAAAAACAAGTGAAGAAAGATTCTTTCTGTCAATCTTCTGGTTAATTCCCACTCGTCTACCTCCAAGCATCAGTGTACCCTCAGTAGATTTTGGGAGGGAAGTGACACTGATTGACGAGAAAAGCACTGTGCCGAATGCTTTTTTGAAGTCTTTGTCGGTGAAGTTTATTTTCTCACCACGCAAAGCCGTTTTGATAAGTGGCGCCTCCTTTGCTAACGCGCTTACGCCCGTACCGAACGCAGCAGAAGCGAATACCGTTGTGGAAAGCACAAGAACAAGGGCCAAAACAAAAGCAACAATTCTTTTTTTCATATCTTCTCCTTTTTTTGGTTTGTATTTCCATTATTCCACTGCGAAGGTTTTTTATACACTCAACTCAAGTATTGTTAAATTGTAAATAATTCTTTTTTTTGAATAAAGGCCTTGACATTCTTCTCTTTATTTTATATAATTTATCATGTGTGCGCGAATACGCGCTTTATTTAATAAATAGAAAGGAGTTGTTGTCGTGAAGGCATCATCCGTTTTGAAATCGAAACTTTTTTGGATTTTGGCGTCTGTGCTTGTTGTCCTTGTGGCAACAACCATTGTACTGATATTTGTTCTTCGGGAAAAAGACCCACCTCACTCCATTCCTGACGGACCCCAATCCTCCCCCATCTATTCGACCGACCTCTATGATTTTTCTCCAGTAGGAGAAGGGGAGTGCGAAATTCTGAATTACAAGGACTCAATCGCGCAGGAAATTCTCTTGCCTCAAACAATCGGAGGCTATACCGTAGTAAAGATTGCAGATAACGCCTTTTCTTCTCTCACTCGTTTGGAGCACATCACCCTTCCCCCGACCGTTCGTGAGATTGGTGAAAAAGCGTTTTCCGGCCTCGCTGTATTGAAAACCGTGACTGGTTCGACTGGCGTTGAGAAGATTTCAGACAGCGCCTTTAATGGTTGTCAGGAACTTCGCTCGGTTTCCTTTCCGGCGCTTCGTGAGATTGGCGTCGGCGCTTTTGCGGGATGTCTTTCGCTGAAAACCTTTGTTTTGGCAGATACCGTTGAGGTAATACCACAGAAAGCGTTTACGCAGTGTCACGACCTGGAGAGTTTTACCATCTCCAAAAATCTCACTCGTGTTGACGCCTATGCTTTTGAGGATTGTGTGAGCCTCTCTACCTTTGACGCTCCCGATACCTTGCGCTCGATTGGCGATTTTGCTTTTACGGGATGCGAGTTGCTTCGCGAAGTGTCGCTGGGCTCCCTTACGGAATTTGGTGAAACGCCTTTTATGGATTGTGCCTCGCTTGAGCAGTTCTCTTTGTCTGCCACCTGTACACGCTATGAATTGGTCAGTGGAGCCCTGTACGATAGAGAAGCGAAAACACTTATTTGTATGCCTGCTCTTTGTCCTACGGATTCGCTTGAGTTGCCACAAGGTACGCTTACGATAGCGCCCTATGCTTTTTATGAAAACGCCCACCTTAGCGTCGTTGGCTTGCCTGATGGCTTGCTTGAGGTTGGCTCTTATGCCTTTCACGGCGCAGATAAGTTGACCTCTGTCACTTTCCCTGACACCCTGAAAATGGTTGGAGGTATGGCGTTTCAGGGAACACCCTACATTTCCTCCCTCACAGATGAATTCACGATTGTGGGAGACGGTGTTTTGCTGAAGTATATGACTCCACGTGACACAGACGGGAATATTGTAGAGAGTGAAACGACAAAATTTGCCTCCACAATTTCAAAGGATTTGATTCGTGTCCGTGTTCCTGCCGGTGTAAAATATGTATCCTCTGCCTTTTCTGGCAATGGTTATATTACCGAACTTTCCTTCCCAAACGGCGTCTGTACGCTTTCCGACTACGCCCTTGCGAATATGCCGTTTTTGCGAAGTGTAATTCTCCCGACGTCCGTTCAGGCGCTTGGTGATTACGCGTTCTATGATGATCAATCTCTTGCCTCGATTACACTTCCCGAAGGACTCGTCACTGTTGGAACAAGCGTTTTTATGAACTGCTCGGCGCTGAATAATGTTGTCATTCCGTCCTCGTTGACCTATCTTGGCGAGCGTATGTTTTACAATGCGACCTCGCTTTCTACCATCACCTTGCCATCCACCTTGCGTTCGATTGGCGCGTATGCCTTTGGCATCTCAACCAATACAGAAACAGGGGTCGCCCTGCCATCCTCTTTAAATTATATCACCCTTCCCGAAGGACTCCTCTCGATTGACGCCTATGCCTTCTGTGGCTCGGCGCTTCGTGAGATTGTTCTGCCTGACAGTGTTACCACCGTCGGCGAGGGAATTTTCCTTGAATGCTATCTGATAGAGAACATTTATCTCGGTACGGGATTGAAGCGTGTACCCGATTCTCTTGCTATGGGCGCCTATACGTTAACGCACGTAAACATTCCCGAAGGGTACCTTGAAATCGGTACGAACGCCTTTCTAAACTGTACGTCTTTGGCATATCTCACGCTTCCAAGCACGATAGTGCTGATTGATGAGAGAGCATTCTGGGGTTGTGAATCCTTGTTCAGTCTGACTCTTGCCGAAGAGGGACTTCAGGAAATTGGAAAAGAAGCCTTTTATTCCTGTATCTACTTGGAACACTTTACACTTCCTCGCTCGGTACGTCGACTTGGCGAGCGCGCTCTTTACGGTTGCCGGTCAATGAAAAACCAGGATTTCTCTCAGGTGACAAGCTTGGACAAAGGAGCGCTTTCTGCTTGTGGTAGGCTGACGGATGTAGACCTTCGTTCTGTTCGTTACTATCTTCCGGCAGAGATCCTTTCCGATTGCGATAACCTCGTCCGTGTACGCCTCGCTGATACGCTTGTTATGATTGGCGATAACGCCTTTATGAACTGCATAAGCCTTCAAGAGGTAAACCTGCCACAAGGTCTCACCACCATTTCAAACGGTATGTTTGCCGCCTGCCAGAGTTTAAAGGATTTTACCATTCCGACCTCTGTACGTTCTATTGGTAAAATGGCGTTTGCCAACTGTCTTGGTCTTGAGACGCTCACCATTCCTTCCCACATCACTCACATTGGAGATGCCGCTTATTCCTATTGCTTTAACTTAAATGAGGTGACCATCCCCACAAGTGTTACCTCACTTGGTAAAGACGTTTTCCGTGATTGTAAAGGTCTTTCTCGGGTGACGTTTGATGCCAGTGTAGAGATTCTTCCTTCGGGAACTTTTGCAGGATGTCTGTCTTTGGTTGACTTCACCTTGAAAGAAGGTATTACACAAATCGGTGAGGAGGCGTTCTATGGCTGTACGGCGCTTGGACGTATTGTTCTGCCACAGAGCCTTCACACAGTAAACCAAAACGCCTTTTATGATTGCTCCCGACTGTATGATCTGGCTGGCTACCCACATCACTCGCTCAATGTCGATTCTGGCAATGAATATTTTGAAAATCTACTGTTTTGAGTGAGGAGGAGATAGACTTGATTACCATACAGCTTGCCGGCCTTTCCATAGGCCTTGAAAATCGTTATTCCTTCGTGGAACGTATGTGTCGTGATTATCTCACCGATACCCCACCTCTTTTCATAGTTTCTGCGAGTGAGGAGGAGATCGACAAGGAGTCCGAGCAGGTACGCCGTGTCAATGGACTTTCCTCCGACCTTCCACGTGGCTATCTTGAAAGTATCGTGCTTTATCGCGAGATAGCGAAACGCCTTCCTGACTACGACGCCTTTGTTTTTCACGGCGTAGCGCTTGAATATGAAGGACAAGCCCTTCTGTTTACTGCGAAAAGTGGAGTAGGTAAAACCACGCATACCAGACTTTGGCTTTCTCGTTTTCCTGATAAAGTCAAAATACTCAATGGTGATAAGCCCATTCTTCGCCTGATTGACGGTGTGCCTTATGTCTTTGGCTCACCCTGGCAGGGAAAAGAAAATTACGGCTACAATGGCAAAGCGCCCTTGCGCGCGCTCGCTTTCGTACATCGCGCAAAAGAAAACTCGGCACAGGTGGTAGAGGATATCGGAGGAGCCATTCTCCCCTTTCTCTCGCAGACCTACGTCCCTCAGCACGAGGATAGCGCGACACGTGTTTTCGCCATCACCGATACTATATTGAAAACAATACATCTGATCCATCTTTATGTCAATATGGAAAGCGACGCTGCTGAGGTCGCCTTTCACGCAATGGTGGAAGAGGATAGAATGGAGTAACCAAAAATGAAAATCGTACCCGGCTTTGTGCTTCGTGAGGTTGCAGGTAAATCTGTGGCAATCTCCATTAACCCGTCTCTTCCATTTCGTGGAATGCTCTCCCTCAATTCGACGGCAAAATTCCTATGGGATATGCTCTCTGTGGGTTGCGAGAGGGATGACCTTTATTCTGCGCTTATGGATACCTATGGCATTGATCGTGAAACGGCAGTGCGTGACGCTGATGTGATTGTTGATATGCTTATTTCGCACGGCATTTTAGTTTGAGAATAATTTTGGAGGATATATATAATGCAAAACGAAACTGTTCAGCAGGCTACGGAAAAAGAATTGACCTTCCGTACAATGTTCACTGTGTTGAAAAAACACGCAATTTGGATTTCCATTCTGGCAATTATCGGCGCTATTGTTGTCGGTGTATTGACTGCCGCGCTTGTCCCTGTTAAGTACGTCGGTACGACGACCTTCTGGGTAAACAACGTTTCTGAAAAGGGTGACTATATTCAGTCTACGATGGTAAGCGCATCTGCTGCTCTTGCAGGAAACTATACGCAGGTCGTCACACAAAAGGCTACCTTGAAGAAGGCAATCGAAACCTCGAATTTGGATGACTTTCTCGGTATGGACGAGTATGATGCGATGGTTTATCTCCAGCAGCACATCACGACTTCCCATAAGGAAGAATCCGTAATGTTCGACATTGTTGTCACCGATACCAATATGGATCGCGCTCTTGCGATTTCTCAGGCGATTCACGACGTCCTTCCCAGTGTCGTCGCAGACCTCAATACCAAGCTTCTGGAAGGTGAAAAGGAGCAGGACTACATCACAGCGACCGAGTGGGTAGAAACAAAAGAGGAGATTTCGATTAAGAATCCCCCTGTTGCTACCAACGCAATGATTACTGCCGTTGCTGTGTTCGTGCTTTTCTATGCGCTCACGCTTCTGTTTGCAATGCTTGACACCGTTGTTTATAACGAAGAAAACCTCAAGGAGAATTTTGCGCTTCCCATTATCGGTTCGCTTCCTTCTTGGAATGCCACCGGCAAAAGAACACGTCGCAGTATCCTTGCTAAACTTTCGGGTAAAACGAAGGTGCTTGGAAGAGATGGCAGAGTCCATCGTGATTATTCCGACAAGCTTCTTGATGAGAATACTCCCTTCGCGATTCAAGAGGCATTCAAGCACATCCGTACCAACATTTCTTATTCCAAGACTACCGAAGGCACCCCTGTTTACGTTGTCACATCCAGTGTAGCAGGCGCAGGTAAGAGCACCATCGCGTGTAACCTTGCCTTGACCTTCGCTATTGCTGGCAAGCGTACACTCCTTGTGGAAACCGATATGAGATGTCCTGCCTTCTCCTCTATTCTTGGAATTGATAGCGAGAAACAGGGTCTGTCCGAACTTCTTGCTGATATCGTTAAGGAGCCTTCAGAGGTTGTCGTTCGCAACTTCAAGGATAATTTGGATGTTGTCGTATCTGGACACATTCCACCCAACCCCTCTGAACTTCTCGGTCAGGATAGACTTCGTGAATGCCTGGAGCAATGGAGAGGTGAATATGATATTATCCTTGTGGATGCGCCTCCATTTGGTGAGGTTGCTGACGCTGGTGTCTTTGCCTCTTATGTAGATGGCTACATCCTCGTAGCGAGAAGTGAGTACTCCGATATCAATAATATTCGTAGCACCGTTACCGGACTCACTGCTCTTAATACGCCTATCGTCGGTTTTATTCTCAATGATGTTCAGCCAAAGCGTGGTAAGAGAGGCTATGGATATTCCTATGGCTATGACTCTTACGAAAGGACTGCTCAAGGCAAATGAACAAATATGATGTTGTCATCGTCGGCGCTGGCCCTGCGGGTATTTTTACAGCGCTGGAGATGGTAAAAATGGGCACAAAACGCTCCATTTTGATTATCGAAAAGGGCAAGGCGATAGAAAAGCGCACTTGCCCAAAGTATAAGACCGGAAAATGTATGAACTGTAAGCCCTGTCATATCACGACAGGCTTTTCGGGCGCAGGCGCATTCTCCGACGGCAAGCTTTCTCTGTGCGAGGAGGTCGGTGGTGACCTTCCTTCTCTCGTTGGCGCAGAGTATGCAAAGCAGATGATTGATTATACCGATACCATTTATCTTTCCTTTGGCGCCGATACCCATATTGAAGGTTTAGGTCACGAGGAGGAGAAAAAAGAAATTCGTCGAAATGCGATTCGCGCAGGCTTGAAACTTGTCGACTGCCCCATCCGACATCTTGGTACGGAAAAAGCGCAGGATATCTATTACGCGATTGAACAGCACCTCCTCCAGTCTGGTGTGGAAATTCGTTTTGATACCGAGTGCTTTGACGTTCTCATTGATGAAAACGAGGTTTGCTACGGCGTAGTTATTGAAGAAAACAAGGAAAAGGTCGAAATCCTTGCTGACGACATTATTGTTGCGACAGGACGACGTGGCGCAGAATGGCTTGAAAACCTCTGTGCCGAGCACAATATTGCTCACCAACCGGGTACCGTAGATATCGGTGTGCGCGTTGAGGTGCGAAACGAGGTTATGGAGCGTGTGAACAAGGTTCTTTACGAATCCAAACTTGTGGGCTATCCTGCTCCCTTCAAAAACAAAGTACGTACCTTCTGTCAAAATCCTGGTGGCTTTGTCAGCCAGGAAAACTACGACAACAACCTCGCTGTCGTAAACGGACATTCCTATAAGGTGCAGAAATCGAACAATACCAACCTCGCAATTTTGGTATCTCACAATTTCTCAACCCCCTTTAATCAGCCAATTTCCTATGCGCAAAAGATAGGAGAACTCACCAATATGCTCGCCGCAGGACACATCCTTGTTCAGAGATTTGGTGACATCCTTGACGGTAAACGTACCTGGCCGAAAGAACTCGCCCAGTCGAACGTGCGCCCCACCCTTCCTGATGCCGTCGCTGGAGATATCACTGCCGCAATGCCTTATCGCGCAATGATGAATATTATCGAGTTCATCAAGGCGGTAGACCAGGTTGTTCCCGGCTTTGCTTCCTACGAAACCTTGTTATATTCCCCCGAACTCAAGTTCTATTCCAACCGTGTTAAAATGGATGAAAGATTTAACACCAGTGTCAAGGGACTTTATTGTCTTGGTGACTCTTCTGGTTGGACAAGAGGTCTGATGATGGCATCTGCAATGGGTGTTATGATGGGACGTATCTTGATGGAAAAAGAGCAATAATGCAAACCTTAATTAGCGAAAAAGCCTTCTACAATGCACGTTTGCTTGTGATGGGAGAGCTTGCTACACGAATTCGTGGAGCAGGTGGAATTGGTACGCAGAGCGAGAAAATACTTCATAGCATCCTGAAATATTCCATAGAGCCTGACGACGACCTCCACGAAGTAAAGCTCTATGGCTCCGTTGTGGATATCCTTCGCGAGGATGAGGTATTTGAGATTCAGACACGCTCTCTCTATAAGTTGCGTCGCAAACTCGATAAATTCCTGCAAACACATAAGGTTCACCTGATTTATCCCGTTGCCAAGACGAAAATTCTGCATTGGGTAGATCCCGAAACGGGAGATGTTGGACAAGGGCATAAGAGTCCGAAAAAGGGAAGTGTACTTGACTCTCTTTTTGAACTCTCCACCATTCGTTCTTATCTTACGCACGAAAATCTTGTGGTACACATTCTTCTTTTGCATATGGAAGAATATCGTTATCAGAATGGCTATGGTAAGGATAAAAAGCGTCACGCAACACGTATGGAGAGGATTCCTCTTTCTTTGAGTGAGGAAATTACCTTTTCTTCATACAAGGATTATCTTGAAGCCTTCCTTCCTGTGAGCCTTCGTAACATTCCCTTTACCCAAAAGACATATGAAAAGGAAACACGCCTGAAGCCACGCTATGCATATAGCGCCCTGCAAATTCTTATGGAGCAAGGTATCCTCGCCCATATAGGAAACGAAGGAAGGGCCTTCCTTTATCAAGCGCAAGCGCTTTAGATTGTTTTTGAATCAAAAAGAGCGAAACGGAATTCCGTTTCCCTCTTTTTTCCTATTTACATAGGAAAATTATTTTTTTGCAAATGCCTTTTCTGCGGCTTCAAACAGTCCGTTGATATAGGTTGCGCCAAGCGCACGGTCAAACAGACCATATCCGGGCTTGCCTGTTTCGCCCCAGATCATACGACCGTGGTCGGGACGTACATAGCCGTCAAAACCAGCTTCTACAAGTACACGTACCACCTCGTACATATCCAAAGAACCACAGGAGGAGAGATGCGCTCTTTCTTCAAATGAGCCGTCCTCCATAATCTTGACATTTCTCATATGCATAAATGCGATTCTGTCCATCTTCGCATATTTTTCTACCATAGCGACGATATCGTTCGACTTCGCGCAGCCGAGCGAGCCAATGCAAAGGCAAAGGCTGTTGGCAGGGCTGTCTACAATAGAGAGGAAACGGTCGAGATTTTCTTCGCAAGTGATAATGCGAGGAAGACCAAAGATGGGATAGGGCGGATCGTCAGGGTGAATTGCCATTCTCACGCCACATTCTTCTGCGACAGGAATGACCTTTTTGAGGAACTTTTCGAGGTTTGCCCAAAGACCCTCTTCTCCGATTTTTCCGTATGCTTGAATCAACTCGCGTACTTCATCTTGCGTGTAAGAGGAATCCCAGCCGGGAAGATGTATATCGTCCTTCAAGGGATCAAGACCACGCATCTGGTCCCAGTACATTACAAGGCTTGTCGAGCCGTCAGGCGCTACCTTGTCAAGCTGTGTACGTGTCCAGTCAAATACGGGCATAAAGTTGTAGGTCACGCATTTTACACCGTACTTTGCGCAACGGCGAATGTTCTCGCAGTACACATCCAGTAGATGGTCTACGTCGCCACGTCCGAGTTTGATGTCCTCGTGCACAGGAATGGACTCTACAACATCAAATACAAGACCGTGACTCTCGCACGCCTCTTTCATTTTCTGTAGGCTTTCCTCGCCCCAGACCTCACCGGGCTTTACGTCATAAACTGCCGAAACGATAGAACGCATACCTGGTATTTGAGAAATATATTCCAAAGAGACAGGATCTCCCTCACCGTACCAACGGAATGAAAGTTTCATATTCATAAAGCATTACCTCACTTTTTCTTTGCACGGATTCTGTTGAGTTTCTTGTTCATCTTCAGGAGTTCTTCCTTCGTGAAGGAGATGTTCACCATACCGATCAGGCTCGTCATACGAAGAACGGTGAAGCCACCGAGCATCTTCATAATGCCACCACCCACAGGCATTTCCATTCCACCCTTCTTCTTGCCTTCCTCGTCGGGCTTTTCGTTCTGCTTCATCTTTTTCTTGACCATCATAAGAAGTCCAATACCAAAGAGTTTGCCACGGAAGGTCGCAAGGATTTCGTCGAATGTGGAGTTGAGAGAAAGTCTGCCTTCGGGAGCGTCGATATCAAACCAGTTGAGTACAGCGCCCTTTTCCTTGAGAATATAATCCTCGTTGGGTGTTTCTACCTTACGGATGACACCCTCGTCACGATGCTCGCCAGCAACTGCAACAATGGTGCTTTCGCCTACGTTAGGAACATCAAAGTAGAAGAACATATCGCCTGTCTGTTTACCAAGACTCTCGCCGTTGACGAAAAGTTCAACCTCAGGAAGGTTAGAGTAAACGGTAACGCGAGTAACATCTTCGACACGGTCTACATAGCGTTTGCCACAAAGGTGAACAAAGGGTTCGTCAGAAAGCCAAGCCTTGTAAGCGTAGAACGCATCCTTCTTGTAAGAACGGTCAAAGGTCATAAGACCCTTGTGGTTCTGTCCGTTTTCGCCACCCTCAGCGCGCGCATCTGCACCGAAGTCAAACATATTCCATACGTGCGTTGCCCAAAGATAAGGACGCGCCTTGAACTGCTTGATAAGTTCTTCGTGATAGAATGCCTGGTATTCTTCGGTATAGTCACCCTGTCTGGGGCTGGATGTGTGCCAGTTCAGCGCCTCGCATCCATATTCCGAGCAACCGATAGGCTGGTTCGGATACTTTGCGTGGAATTCGTCAAACCAAGGACCGTTCATTGTGGTGTTTCCACCATACCAGCCGAAGTAGTGGTTGTAGGAAACCGTGTCAGGAATATGCACATATTCTTCATCCATATCGCACATCGAAACACAAGCCATTGTGGTAAGTCTTGTCTTGTCCATTTCGTGAACAAGGTTATTGAGAATACGGTGATTTTCAAGAAGGTCAGGATCCTTTGCGCCCGACATTGTAATCTCGTTGGAAAGTCCCCAAACGACGATAGATGCGTGGTTGTAGTTCTGTGTAATCAGTTCCTTCATCTGTGAGATGGTGTTCTCACGTGCCGTAGGCATATGCTTGGAGATGTAAGGAATTTCTGCCCAGATCACAAGACCGTTCTTGTCGCAAAGGTCATAGAAGTATTGATCGTGCTGGTAGTGCGCAAGACGAATGGTCGTTGCGCCAAGCTCCATAATGTAGCCGATATCTTCCTCGTGATGGCAAGGAAGAAGTGCGTTACCAATGCCCCATCTGTCTTGGTGGCGAGATACGCCACGAAGGGGATATTCCTCGCCATTGAGGATAAATCCACGGTTGGGGTCTACCTCAAAGGTACGGCAACCGAAGGTGGAAGAAACCTCGTCAAGAAGTACGCCGTCACGGAAAATCTCTACCTTTGCTGTATAAAGGTAGGGGTCGCGTCTACCGTGCCAACGGTGTACATTTTCAATCACGATATCGGAGAGGAGCGCATCATTTTCGAGATTAGCCACCTCAGAGCCATCCTGCGCGAAAATGGTATAAACTACCTTATCTGCTTCTTCGATATTCTTGACATAGACTTCGATTTCTACGGTCGCATTGTCGCCCTCAAGATGAGGTGTGATTTTTAAGCCGTGACCACCGTGACAATCGAGGTCGAAGTGTGTCTTGGGAACGGAGATGATATTGACATCACGATAAAGACCACCATAGAAGGTAAAGTCTGCAAATTGGGGATACACTCTGTCATTTTCTGCGTTATCCACAGCGATAACAAGAGTGTTCTTGTCCTCAACATAAGGAGCAAGGTCGACACGGAAGGTCGAATAACCACCATCGTGATGTGTCAGGTGCTTGCCGTTGAGATATACATCTGCAGAGGAGTTCGCTCCACGAATCTCAATATATTGGCAGTCGCCTTCCGGAAGATAATCACGGTCGAATTCCTTTACATAAAGGCAGGTGCCACGGAAGTAATCAGCGCCACCGTCCTGACCGTCGACAGCATTCCAGGAGTGGGGAAGATTCACCTCAACGCCTGTTTTGCCTTCCAGTGCTTCAATAGAAGGGGTGTCCTGATAGAACAACCAGCCCTCGTTGATATTTTTGATAAGTCTCATAGTAAAACCTCCAATTTATTTACATTTTACACCACCCTATATTATACTTTATTTTAGGACATAAGTCAATATTTTTTGTGCAAGAATAAATGAGAATAATGTTACATTTTTATTAATTTGTAGAAATTGACGAGAATTTTTCCAAAAACAAGAGAAAATGTCAATCGCTTTTTAGGAGAGTGGTGAAAAGAAGTGTTGACAAAATGACGTTTTTGTGCTATACTACAAAGGAAGAGGTATCTTCAAAAAACATCTTCTACCCCGCACCAATGGGGGTGCAAAGGTTTCGACAGGGGTTTTGAGGTATGATAAGCGTGGCGGGCTGGGTAATCCCGATAAACTGTCCAACTTAAAAAATAAACGACAACAGAACTGTTGCTCTTGCAGCGTAAGCTGTGACGTGGCTCTTTAGCCACCCGTACCGTGGGTGAGGACTACGGCTCCCACCGTGCGTCAAATCAGTAGTGAACATGCACCGAGAGTTCGCACTTGTATCGGTCATGCACAAAAGGGCTACCAATCCCCGAAGCCTGTTTGTCGGCGTCGGGAAGCGGGAAAGAACAAAAGATAAACTGCCCACGGAGAAGGTTATATCAAGAGGCTTTTGGACACGGGTTCAATTCCCGTCATCTCCACCAAAAGAAGACTCAGGATTGTATTCAATCCTGAGTCTTTTTCAACTAAATCCGTCCTTGCGGACGGGATAAATCCCACTGACGTGGGATGAAATCACTTCGTGATGAAATCCCGCTTCGCAGGGAGAGATAGGACGGATTTAATTTCATCTGCGGCGGCACGTCGAAGATTTCATCCAAACTCGTTTGGATTTCATCCTGCAAAGCAGGATTTCATTCTTGCTTTTCTTTCAGATTTGTGCTATACTTATGGCAAGAGGTGATTGTTATGACAAAAAACAAGCTTGCAGATTTATCAATGGATTTCGCGGTCAAAATATTAAAGATGACCGATGGTATAAAAGGACACCATTCTCTTGTTAATTAGTTAGAACGTAGTGCCACGTCTATCGGTGCAAATATAAGAGAAGCAAAGTATGCTCACAGTAAAGCAGATTTTATCTCAAAATTGCAAATTGCATTAAAGGAATGCTACGAAACAGAATATTGGCTTGAGCTTTTGCAAAAGTCCGAAATTTTCACTGATGATATTGTGAAATCGCTTCTGCACGATTGTGGCACAATAAGACGAATGTTAATCTCTTCGATTAACACTACAAAATCCAATATGGAAAATGGAATATTATGATCGGAAATATTGTAAAAGTTGTTGTTGATAGACCGCTTGGTTCTCGTCATCCAAAATATAAAGATATAATTTATACTGTCAACTATGGGTATATTCCTGGCGTTATTGCTCCGGACGGAGAAGAACAAGATGCCTACATATTAGGCGTTGATGTGCCTATTGCTGAATTTGTTGGAAAAGTTATTGCTATTATTCATAGATTGAACGATGTTGAAGATAAATGGATTGTATCACCCGAAAACATAAATTTTTCCAAGGAAGAAATTATGAGCAAAGTTGCCTTTCAAGAGCAGTTTTTTGATATAGAGATTATAATGTGAAATTTATACGATTACCTTTTTATCATCTGCAGACTATAAATTTGCCCACATTCGTTTATCATAGCGATTTTTATAGTGAATTGTCAATAAAAGTGTTGCACTTAATAGTATAATTCACTATTTTAAAAAAATGCTTGGGACAAGTGTCCCAAGCATTTTGGTTTTTCCCGGAAAACTCTTGACAAAGAGAGAGGGGAAGAGTAGAATATAAAATATAACAAATCAATTTTCAAAAATATAACGCACCATACGCGCAATCTCTTCGGTATGGTTCCATCTGCCTGGCTCACCGTAGAGCATATGGCGCGCGAGGTCACCAGAGCCACACCAGGTGGTGAGAAGGAGGCCTTCGACCTAACCCTCGTCGGAGAGAGGATCATATCCCATACATTCCGGATGTCGTTTGAATTGGTGGCGATAACGAATCTGCATACAAATTAAATTACAACCATTCGGCGCAAGGTACTCTCTGATAAATTTTACTGTATTGTCTACCTCTTCGTGCAGAGGCGCAGTAAGTACAATGCCTTTTGTTTTCCAAGGTAACTTCATAGTCTATTTCTCCTTTTTTAAAATAATCCGATGAATAAGATGGCGACGCAGCCAATGCCGAAGCCAATGAGCTGTGAGGCAGTAAGTCTTTCCTTCATAAGAAAATAACCAAGTACGCCGACAAGCACCATTGAGCCGATGTTATAGACGGGGAACTGTATTACAGAGGGCAAAAGTCCTGCGCATATTAAGGTGGAAAGATTAAGTATACCGATGCACAGACCGCAAAGTATAAGAAAGAGGAAAAACCTCTTGTCCATTTTATTGGATGTTTCTGTATCACTCCCCCGCGTCACAAGATACAATAAAACGGAAAAAAGCGAGGAACAAACAAGCGAAATGACAACAAAGGTTTGCAATTCGGACTTCGCGTGCGAGTTTTGATGTATTTTTTGTATAATAGCGATTGCGCCAGAACCACAGGCAGAAAGAAGAGATATCAATAACCAAGCGATTGACATTTTGCCACCCTTCTTCGGTTTCGCGATAAAACATAGCGCGAGAGTAACGAGTGCGACGCCCACATATTGCATAGGGGAGATGGCTTCGTGTAAAAATATGGCACCATACCCGATAGGCAAGAGGATGCCCAGCGAATACATCAGTTGCGTAATCGACGCCTCGCCCATTCCCATCGCGCGAATATAAAAAAACTGTGTTGCTGTGGATAATATGGAAAATAATACGCCGAGAAATACAGTCGTGCCACTTGGTACAAGTATGTTCTTTGTACAAAGACCGACTAAAAACACCGTCACGGCGGCAATCAGAAAAATAATTGTGTTAATCAGGTGAAGTCTTGCGCCCTTCTGGTTCTCTGATCCGATTTTTTTCCACGCGAGCGCTTTTGCTGTAGAAGCAAGTGTCGCGACGGCAAGTAGAGCATATTCCATATTTTCATCCTTTCTATCATTCTGCCCTTATTATACAACATTCTGATTTAGAAATGATATAACAAGTGAAGCAAAAAATATAACAAATCTATTTTTGAGGTAAAATGAAACGGTTATTTGTTTTAAAAGAACTTTCCGGCTCTCGCGAGGTGGCGAATTCTCTTGATATTCAACACGGTACAATGTTTACGCAAATTCATTGGCATCCCTGCGCAGAAATTATATATCTCAAGTCTGGTGAAGCGCAGTTTTTTCTGAACGAGCGCTGGGAAACACTCCACGAAGGGGATGCCGTCTTTATTCCTACGGGTGTTTTGCATTGTTGCCATTGCTTTGCGGATAATGCCTGTCGAGTGGTGCTTGGCTTTAACGAACGTGTTTTGCTTCCGGATGGAACCCCCTTGCCTCTCTTTTCCCCCACAGAGGAATATGAGGAAAACCCCTTGATTTTTCATAAAGGAAGGGTTGCCGATCTTTTGAATACGGCGCAAATGCTCCCAAAGGATGCAATAGCGAGTGAACGCGTTTTCCAACGCATTTTCATTGAAACGGTTTTCCTTGAAATGCTACGCATTTGGGAGCGCAAAGGATATCTCGGGAAAAAACAACCCATCTCTCCCATTTGTGACGCTGTGGAAAATATTATCGCCGAAAACTTTTCTGACCCCCTTCGTGCAAGCGAGGTTGCCAGAGAGCTGAATATCAGTTACAGTATGATGGCGGCAACACTTCGACGGGAGAGGGGGATGTCCTTTGAACAGCTCCTCCTTCTGTATCGCATCGAGGCGTCCAAACGCCTGCTTTTAACTACCGAAAAAAGCGCTACGGAAATCGCCCTTGAGGTCGGATTTACAGATTCAAGTTACTTTATTAAGAAATTCCGTATTGCCACAGCAAATACGCCACACCAATATCGCCTGCAAAATCGAAGATCCACAATGAAGCAGGAGAAAGGAACTGCCAGTGTCAAAATTTAAAGATATTCTCTCTCTTTTTCTTACAATGTTGAAAATCGGCGCATTCACCTTTGGAGGTGGTTATGCAATGATTTCCTTGCTGGAAGGAGAATTTGTTTCAAAGAAAAAGTATATCACAGAGGAAGAATTCGTTGATCTCGTCACCATAGCCGAATCTACACCGGGACCCATTGCGATTAACTGTTCTACCTATATCGGTTACAAGGTCGCAGGCGTTCTTGGCGCAACCTTTTCTACGATAGCAATGTGCTTGCCGTCCTTTGTGATTATTTATCTGATCTCCCTATTTCTTAATTCTTTTCTTGAAATTCCCCTCGTTTCTGCTGCTTTTCGTGGCATTCAGGTGGCTGTGATTTACCTTATTTTAACATCAGGCATTAAAATGTTTCGTGCCATAAAGAGAACACCCTTTTCCTTGACCTTGTTTTCGCTGACCTTTTTGGCAGTTGTCCTATTCAGTCTGTTTTCTAAAGACTTTTCTGCCACTCTTGCCATTTTAGCGAGCGCAGTAATCGGACTTCTTCTCTTTGCCATACGAAAAATGCGAGAGAAAAAGGAGGGGACAAAATGATTTATCTTGACCTTTTTCTTGCCTTTTTAGAAATCGGCGCCTTCTCCTTTGGTGGAGGTATGAGTATGATCTCCTTAATTCAGGATATCGTAATTGGAAACGGTTGGCTCACAGAAGCAGAGCTTCTCCGTATGATTGCCATTGCCGAGTCTACACCAGGTCCTATCGCAGTCAATATTGCTACCTTTATCGGGTCCACAAAAGGAGGATTTCTTGGTGCCCTGCTTGCAACGCTTGGTGTAGTCCTTCCCTCGTTTGTTATCATTCTCCTTATCGCTATCCTCTTAAAAAACCTGATGAAATATCCAGTCGTCAGGGTGGCTATGGAGTCCATTCGTCCGACGGTGGTCGGTTTGATTTTCGGCGTGTTTGTAACGCTCGGCGCTCTCACGCTTCTCGGTACCAAAAATTTGGATACGCCACTGAAAGTAGATGTATGGGGCTTTGGACTTTTTGCGCTTCTTTTTCTTCTTTCGTTTTTATATCGGAAAATGATGAAAAAGCCACCATCCTCGATACTTATTATCGTTTTTTCTGCTCTTGTGGGTATGTTAATCTATTGAAATTTAAGAAATATATCAAAAAACGCGAAATTTTTTCGCGTTTTTTGTTTGTTAATATTCGGTTAATGTTGATTGTCTACAATAAGCATTGTAGTGCAAGAGGTGTTAGTCTTCTTCGATTTCAAACTCTCTCTTTAAGAATATCCGTATGACCGGCTTTTCTTCTACGGTGAGTGTTGTAATATCAACATAATCTCCTTCGTATTTACGGTCTGGTTCGGATAGCACCTCTTGTGCGATTTCTTCAGAGATGCCAAAATAATGAAGAACGCGCTTAATGGTTTTTATACCACCAGTGGCGCGTGCGCGCATCAGGATATGCTCCTTCGGCTTCTCGTTGAGTAGCCAGAAGGTCTCCTCCGATAAATCCTCGCCATATACATAAATGCCGAGAGTGTTGTGAGGATATTGTACTAAAATTATCTCGCGACCGAGCGCAAGATCTGTATGATCGTGATCGGAAAAGATTCCCGTCATACGTACCTCCTCAAAGGAGATGCGTACGGTACGTACAAAAAACATAATCGAAAATGCAATCACTGCAAGCATTGTGAATTCCAAAGGAAAGAATCCGATTTTGCTTGTAGTTCTCGGATGATAAATCAGGCATAGAATAAATACAAAAAGTGGTGGCAAGCAGACTAAAAAATACCACCATTTTGTAGCAAACAGATGAATTTTCTTCATTTTTAATCCTCAAAATCTTTGTTTTCTCTATTGTAGCACACAAAAAAGAAAAATGCAAGAGAGAAACGCCCAAAAAAATTCATTTTAGTTATGACAACGAAGGAGAAAAAACAATGACGGAAATAAAGAGTCAGGCGAAAAAACGCAAGTGGTGGTTTCGCTTTATGAAGAAACTGATGCTCGGTCGTTATAAAAAACCAGAATTTCGCTATCTCGGTAAGGAAATTTCAACCGGTGCCATCATTCTCTCAAATCACGAAGGAACGGATGCGCCAATGTCGCTTGAACTCTATCTTGACAAGCCCATTTGTATGTGGGGCGCCGGAGAGATGAACTCAGGTGTCGTGGAGCTTTATAAATATCAGACGAAGGTATATTATCACGAGAAAAAGCACTGGAACATCCACCTCGCAAGACTCTTCTGCTTAATTGCATCACCGATTACCAACCTTTTCTATAAAGGTCTGGACCTTATTTCCACTTGGCACGACGTGCGCTTTGTCAAAACCCTTCGTGAAAGCGTACAGGCAATACAAAGGGGTGACAATATCGTCATCTACCCTGAGGTCTCCGACAACGGATATCTGGCGCAGTTGGAAGGCTTCCACGCTGGCTTTGTATCCCTTTGCGATACCCTTCTTCGACGAGGCATTGATGTCGAGATCTTTGTTACCTATTTCAAGAAGGATGAACTTGTATATGTGATTGACGCACCTGTTCGTTATTCCGAAATCAAGGTGGGATGTGAGAATAGAGAGGAGATTGCTAAGAAGCTTCTGGAACGCTGCAATGCGCTGGGACGTGGGGAATATAAGTGGCCCCCTGAATCCTCTGAAATCACAACAGAAAATGCTACCGTAACAGCATAACTTCCTCGCTTGTTATGTTGAAAAAAGTGGAGATGCATCCTCGCATCTCCACTTTTTGTGTTAAAATATAAATAATTGTTTGCAAAAATCTCATTTTTGCAGGACATCATAAAAGAAATACCCACAAATAAAAGGAGAAAACTCCAAATGAAAAGGAGTTTTCTCAAGTGCTTATTCTTTAGAAATGACTTTCTTCTGCCACGAGCGCTTTTCGCACTTCGGACACTTCATATATCTTGTTCTACCTATATGCATAGCCCCAAATACGTTGATGTATCGAGGAATGTGGCGATGCTTGCACTTGGCGCATTCGTAGTAGCCGGCCTTTTGTTCAATTTTAATTGCAAACGGAGTGGCAAACAAAAGGGGAAGCAGGCTGAGTCCAACGAGCAATCCACTTTGCCATTCCTCCATCGGTACAACGGTCGCAATGATTACTGCGGCAATAAGTGGCAGAATAGCGATGATTCCAAGGACGATTTCTATAACGAGCAATCTCCTGTCAGATTCCTCTTTTTCTTTCACCATTTCCAGTAGAGCCTGTTCGCATTTTTCTTTGTAATTTTCCATTGTAATAATCTCCCCATTCAATAAATCTTTTACTTCTATTTCTAATATGCTGCATAACTCCAGCATAATCGAGGAATCGGGCATTGCTTTTCCCGTTTCCCATTTCGACACCGCACGATCAGTGATGCCAAGTTTTTCTGCCAACTGCGCTTGGGTTAGATTTACCTTTTTTCTGCATTCGGCAATGAATTTTCCAATTTTAATTTGATCCATTTATCTTCCTCCTTTCACGCTTACAGTATATCGTGATTTTTCTTAAAAAACAACATACCAATGGTTGAAATGGGGAGAACTCAACCTTTGGTAGAGAAAAATATCAGTAATTATGTTCTGTCGTGCTTAAAACACATTGGTTCCTATATAGCAGATGTTTTTGGGCGCCTTGCCACTCTATCCTTTTTCGGCATCCACTATCGGGTGGCATTTGCTATTTTTAAAATCGAAATAAGTAAATAAAAGTTTGCAAATTTGTTTAGTCGGTCCACAATGATAGGTGCTTTATTTTAAATGACGGAGGATTCTGCCTTGTAGAGGACTGCGAATTCCTCGCACACAATTTTCATATTTGGCTTGAACTCCAAGCCGTATGCGCTGAGCTCTTCGCGAAAGAAGCGTTCGTGTATCTCACGCCAATAGGCCAATGACTTATCTCCCTCGCCCTCTTTGTATGCGTGTTCTGCTGTCACATCCAAGAAGGGAACAATGGTGACCTTCTTTGTCTGTATAACACAGACGGCGTTGTCGTGGGAGTCCAATATCACACTATATTCTCCTGCCTTGGGCACAGGCTCGTTTTCGATTTCATAAATCTCATACGCTGATGCTGTCGCAGTTTTTTCACCACGCAAGACCAAATGCGCGAGCAGGTCTGCATCGTCACCAAATGCCCACGCTTCGTATTCGGAAGCCACAATATTTTCGCTTTCTGTAAATCTTTTCCAAAGTTCCTTTGCCGTCATAGTCACTCCTTGTTTTTGTATGCTTCATATAGAAGAATCACTGCCGTATTGAGCGCTACAAGGAGGAAAATAACCAAAATGGTAGTCAGCATCTTGAGCGTCGGATCCCCACCGAGTCGTCGAAGTAACTCAAAAACAATCACCGTCAGCAGAATAGAAATTCCTGAAAATATACGGAAAAGAAGTTCTTTTTTGTCAATCTTTTTCATTTGAAATCCTCCTTGTTTTAGGTTAATTTACCTTTCGCTTACAGCATATCATTCATACAATTTATCTCGATTAAAAAATACCACCGTTATATTTTTTCATTGCCCTGAAACTCATAATCATTCCAATGATCAGTCCAACAATTAAAACAAAAGTACCGACCAATATAAAGACGTCGTTTTCGCTATACAGGGTTACAGCAGACAAAATGCTGAATATAATTATCCCGATACCAATAATCATTGTGCCCAAACCAACCTGCTTTCCGAATGGAATCCTATCTTCTTCGGAAACTCGATGCCTATGATATGAATGCAATGATGAAATGTTCCCTCGCATATTGGAAATACCAAGAATAATACATATTACTCCTACAATAAATGTAACAATAGATCCTGCCATAATATCCTCCTTTTAAATTTAAGTTGATTTAATAGTTGTATGATACCATACTTTTGTGAAAAAGTAAATAGACGGTGAAAAAAGGCCCTTGCGCCAAAACCAACATTTAACGCTGTTCTGCTCGACAAATTGGCATTTGACAATTTATCCTTTCAAAACTGCATACACAAAGGTATCCTTCCAAATCGGGTTTCCTTTATTATCTTTCCAGAAATACACATTTTGCTTGAAATGAGCCTCTCTTGCAAAACCCAAGTTTTCCAGCAATCTCCACGAACGGATATTTTGGGGGTCACATTCTGCATAAATTCTGTGTGTCCCCTCTGAAAATGCTTTTTTAATCAGGGCTTCACAGCTTTCTTTTGCATATCCCTGTCCCCAATATCGCTTGTTGAATACATATCCGATTTCCAGAGATTCAAAGTCTCTCTTTCCCAAATACACATTTCCAATCAGTTTATTCGTTGCTTTTAATACAACGGCAATCATTTCATCGGATTCAATTCTTCTATTCAATTCTTCCGATACTTCGGTTATGTCCAGTGGCTTGTACGGTTCGTATTGTACCACTTCTTCATTAGATAAATATTCATACAAATCCTGCAAATCGTTCTTGCAAAATTTTCTTAGAATCAATCTTCTCGTTTCGATAATTATTTTTTCTTGCATCGTTATTGCCACACCAAATCCAAGTTTATCGATTAGACACCTAATCAATGTAATTATACCATAATACTTCAAAAAAGTAAATAGGACGGCGGGAGAAAATGAAATCACCTACGGTGATGAAATCCAAGCGTTGCTTGGATGAAATCTTCACTGCATTCAGGTGAAATCCGAGATAAATCTCGGGTGAATGAAATCTGCCACTATAATCCGAC
>JAZKYZ010000055.1:0-62810 GCA_045612385.1 Eubacteriales bacterium
GGTAAGAGAGAGATCAAGGAGGACACCTGTGCCAAGAACATTCGTACGAACGAAGATATCAGGGTCATCAATAGATCGGTCAACGTGACTCTCGGCAGCGAGATTGACGACAAACTCTGGTGAGTGCAAAGCGAAGATGCGACGCATTTCTTCCTCGTCGCAAATATTTGCGTGATAAAAACAGAAGCGCGCGCCATAGCGTGCCTTGTTCTCCTCAAGCGCGTCGATATCCGCAGCATACGTGAGCGCATCCACGCCAATCACCACCCACGTCGGGTGCTTCCCGAGTATATATCGGGTAAAGTGTGTGCCGATAAATCCGGCACAACCAGTAATTAAAATGTTCATAAAAGTGAAAGTTCTTCACACATTGTGTGCAGACGCGCTGTCTTTTCTTCCGAAACAGAAGAATTCAGGCGAATTTCGGTGATGGCATTTTTCCTATCCTTCGTAAAAACAATGCGAAACCATCGTTTAACTTGGTAGAATGGATATAAAATGGGATGCTTTTTCAGATTTGGATAGTAAAGAATTAAACGAGAATACGGAAGAAAAATGCGTCCCAAAACATATCGGAGTTTGCCACCTTTGTTTGCTTGTGCAATAGCGACACGATTTTCTGTCGTACCATAGATGCCAGAAGAAAGGATGTAATCTTCCATTTCGCGTGTCAATTCGGTGTGCATACCATTTTCAAGCCATACATTATAAAGGGTAAGTACCGCTTCATAAAAAGGTACAAGGTTCGCTATGGCAAGCAATTCGCGAACGCGATCGGAATTGTAGCCCATTTTGTTTGTCGCAATCCACAGGTCGAGGAAGGGACGAACGCCACAACCACCGTGCACAAAATGCTCTGCCATATGTGCGACATGATATGCAACAAAGGTATCATTATCCATGCCATAATGAAAACGAGTTCCTTCTTTTACGCAAGCATCCTCCCAAACATGTGAAAATGCGGAAGAGATTTTCTCGTTATCACCAATGCGAAAATGCAGTTCCAGATGCACGCCGGTTTGAGAATATAAGGAAATATCGTGCGTCATACGCTTTTCGTATGTATAGGCACAAGAAGAACAAAGCACCTCGCTTACGCGTTCAGCATCGTCCTCATGGACGAGAATATCGATATCGCAGCTTGTACGCATCCAGGACTCTGGATAATAGGCGCGAATGATACTACCCTTCAAGGGCATAAAAGGGATTTCACTCTCTTCGAGTGTCTTTGTGATACGCTCGAGCTCACTCTCCTGCATCAGATGGCGATAAATTGCCGTCATCTGCGCCTTCTTTGCTTTCTTTACAAGTTCGGGATGTGTTTCGAAAAAGTTTTTTTCAAAAAAATCACCGAATAAATGAAGCAAATCGTGGCTCAAAAAAGCGGAGAAAAGCCATTTCAGATCTACCCCATCCAGAGCATATTCAGTTGTCATTCCAAACATCGCTTTTTTCAAAAGGGCGAAAAAAACTTCTTTTTCTGGGTTGTTCATGTTTCCTCCGCAGGTGATAATGGATTACTTTGGATTTTTTGCAAAAAACTTTTTAGATAAGAATTTTATCTTGTCAGGATAAAATAAGAATTGGAGCAATAGAGAAATGGACAGAGCGATACAAGTCACAACTGCCGCTTGAATAATCCATGATAACACACTACCAGTATACAAGGAAATTTGCAAGCCGAGAACAATTGTAATTACAGCAGTAACGAGATCCACAAAAAATTGTTTCAGTGAAAGTTTGATGGGAGCAGATATGATTGCTTTTTTAAAATAAAAAACCTCGTAAAAAGCAAAGAACATTGTAGCTACTACTGTACCGATTGCAACGCCAATCAATCCAAAAAAGAATACAAGTATAATCGACAAAATCAAGTTTAAAAGGCACTCTACAAGTGAAGCCACTTGTGTTTGCTTGAAATGACCCGCTGCTCGAATCAGAACATATTGGCAATTTCGAATACTGGCAAAGAAAGCAGCAATTGTAATCAGTATAGCAAAGGCTGGAACTTGGTAATTTACATCTTCTACGCCCGATGTATATATTTCAACAAATGGCAGAATTAAAAGTCCTGTAACCGTGAACAACAAAGTACATATTGTATGTGTCGCCCATGTATACGTAGAGTATAGCGTGCTTAACTCTTCTTTTTGATCTTTAGCTATCATACTGCCAAACAAGGCTTGTATTCCTGTTGTAGCCGCAGAAATAATTTGTTTGATGCTATTAGTTACCAAAACATAAACAGAATAAATAGATACATTCTGAAGCGATGAAAACAGCGTTAAAACCATTACATCAGTATTTTCGTATACCGTATATGCAAGATGCTGTATGATGCCATTTTTCTTTTGCGCAACAATCGTTCCATCAACAGCAATGCTCATGTCTATTTCATAATTTTTCTTGACATAAATTGACATTGCCAAAGGTCTTGCAAGAAAAATGAGCGAGGTTGTTAACTTAACCAAATGAATGCCTGAACCGCATAGCATGAGACAAACACAAGCAATTGTATTCAGAATTAAAGTGCTTCCGTTGATTATCAACTGCACATACGTCTTTTGATCCGAGTTCAGTAAAATTTGATACGGCACACCTATAAAGTATTGAGCGAGGTGAGATAAACTTATCGCCAAAAGTAATCCTATGGTGTACCCAAAATCGAAAGAACTATTGATCACTACTGGAAAAACACCAAGCAAAACAGCAATGTATGCGAGAAGTATAAAACCAATTATTCTAAAAAACCTTCTCGAATATTTAAATACTTTGCTGATTTGTTCTTTATCGCCAACGGACAGTGCCTTGTAATAAGCAGCAGATACCACAGCACCGATGCCCAAATCGCAAATATTTATGAATGACAAAAATTGTGTTATGGATGAAATTAATCCATTTACTTCCGAACCATAATAGTATAAAAAGCAACGCGGAAGTATGAGACCTGATATTACCAATAATACTTGATAACACAAAGCCAATGTTGAGTTCCACTTTAATCTTTTATATCTGAGATCCATTAATTACTTTATCCTTCGTCTGAATACTCCATCGTTTATTATTACGCAACCCAAACCGCAATTTATTTAGATTAAATTGAATATTCCAGTCTTGACTAAAAACCATATTGCCAGACATCTTAACATCCATTTTCTGTGTTTTATTTTAAAAATATTTGAAAGAGAAAGATAAGAATAAATCTTGGTTTTTTTACACTCTTGAATATTTATCCTATATGTATCTCTATTCCCTTTCCGAAATTTTATCTCATTAATGAACGAGAAACACGCATGAACACAATACTCAGCATTCAACATCTGCCGCTGTGTTGTTGTAAAAGATAGCCTTGACATGAAGTCTGACAAACTCAAAATAAGTTTATTTTGGTTCTCGACAAAACCTTTTTTATATTTACGAGAAGCAGAGGATTCAATTTGGCGATAATGATACAATGTTTCGTTAATTACCTCTATTTTCTTTAATCCCACCAAGTTATTCAAAACGAATAGAAGGTCTTCACTTATTCGTATATTTTCATTAAATTTATAGAGAAGAAGGTCTCTTTTAAATAAAATTCGCCATGAAGATCCCATTTGTAACTCTTCGTTAGTTTTCACGTGAGATATAAAAAAGTATTTTAAGAATTTTTCAAAAAACTCCGCATCATTATTCACTTCTGTCGAAACAAGTTTTTCTTCTACCACTGGATATGTTCCATTTTCATCAAACAAATCATACTTGCAAAAACAAATATCAGCACCCTTTTGTTCTATGCCATCAACAAGTTTTTCAAGCATTTTGACATCTACAATATCATCGCTATCAATAAATGTTAAATATGTTCCACTGGCTTTCTCTATCCCGAAGTTGCGAGAAAAAGACACGCCGTGATTATCATTATGGTAAACTTGAAAACGAGTATCTTCTGAACAAAACAAATCGCAAATTTGACCTGATGCATCCGTCGATCCATCATCTACAATAATACACTCGAAATTGAAATATGTTTGATTTTTTACACTCTCTAAACATTCCTTCAAATATTTTTCGCTATTATAGACGGGAATAATTATGCTAATCATTTAAACTTGTCCTCGCAATTATTAATTATGTTGTTTTATAGTCGTATAAAATAATATCCGACATAATTTACCAAAAACAAATAAATATCATGAAAGAGAAACAAAAAAAGTGATATCGGTAATACAATTATATTTTCTGTATTAATTCCTTTTTTTTCCTGATTATGCATTGGAATTATCATCATGAACGCGTATGACATTAAGTACATAAAGCGTTCCAAATACAAGTAATTAAATGACAATCCTATTGCAACCAATCCAATAACACTAACAAAATTTGTAATATCTTTATATTGATCATTTTCCTTACATCTTCGCCCTGCCTTTATAGAAATCACACATAAATAGACAGCCAACAAAAAGAAGCAAAAATATATAGCCAGTGTCGAGCGAGCAAAAGTGGTTATTGCAGTAACAAAACCCATATTTTCTATCGTGTCTAATATTCTTTCAAATGAATACTTAATGTAGTTACTGCTTGTTCTTTCGACAACGAATTTTGCTACAGGCTCCAATCCTAATGAGAACCCTAATGAAAAAATAACAACCCAGTATTTGTGTTTTACTTTCGCAAAAAGCCTGATCAAAACAATAATCCATGCAAACGAATGAACAAAAACTGCTACAATATATAAAAATATAGCAAATCCTTTATGCTCCTTTTCAATGTACTCTAAAAAAACCGCCAATACCGAAAGTGAAACCGCCAAAGAGCATCTAATACCAGAAACGGCAAGTTGCACGCCAAAGGTAAAAAACCATATAATAATGGTTAACACTCTTACCTTGCCATTTGTATCAGAGAAATATTTTTTGAATAGTTTTTTGTAAATAAATCCCGCAATAATGAAATCTAAAATTAGTGGTATAATGGTTAAAAGATTCTGCAAAGACTTTGGGAGTAAACTGATAAAATAAGCAAAGAAATTATATACAAACAAATCAACATACTTGCTCTCTTCCAAAACATATGTGATTCCATTTTCGCGCATAGCATCTACAACTTTGAAATGTTCAATCAAATCCCATCTTACAAAATCTCTTGGTTCGAAAATAAAAGAGAAAACTACTACAATCAACGCCAAAAAAAACAATGATTGTCCGCCAACTGATGGGGATACTTTTTTTTCAGAAAACAAAAATATAAAATCCAAAAATAGAACTACCACAAGAGCAGATAAACACAATATCTCCAACATATTATTTCCTTTCACATCACTCGCAATCACACATTAGCAAAGATGTCTTAATTTCTGATATAATCATTTCATTCGAAAATGTTTTCTTTTTCAAATTATCTTTAACGATTTCTAAACTTTCAGGATTGCTCAAAATAGCTAAAAGTCCATCTGCAATTGCTCTTTGATTGTTATCGCATACAAAGCCGCCCCCGGCACAAATAATCATTTCATCGGTGGATAATGTTCGCGTAGCGAAGACAGGTACTCCTAAACACATTGCTTCATCAAAAACCATAGGGGCCGCTTCATGATAAGAGGTTAACAGAAATAAATCCGCATTTTTCATGTACTGGTATGGATTCCTTTGGTTTCCATAAAAAATCACATTATCTTGAAGGTTTTGTTCTTGCACTAATTGCATAAGTTTTCCTGCTTCGCTTCCATCGCCAATAATGTGATATCGAATAGGGTACCCATGATCAAGACAATGCTTTACAGCTAACAACGCTCTATCCACGCTCTTGCCTTTAGAAAGACGCGCTACTGTAACAATATTAAAAAAAGAAGCATCATAGCAAACACCTTCGCCCGCCAATTCTATAATCTTCTCATAATCATTGCAATTTCTTATAGCAAGACATCTATCTTCCAGTTGTGGCATGAATTCTATTATCGAATTCTTTGTGCCTTCCGAACACGCAACGATTCGATCAAAGTGTTTATATAATGCTCGGCTCTGCTTATTATTTGAACCTCCAAGCCCAAAATCTCCGTGAAGCCAAGTAATCTTTTTCTTGGCGTTTACTTTGTGTAGAACAAATTCATTACATCCACCATACAACAATCGTTGTGAATGTTCATGCAAATATGAAATCGCTATGTCAAATCCATTAATTTGGGGTTGAGTAATATTCATTAAATGGACAACTCGAGCTCTGCCAAAAGTTCTAACAAGGAATACCCAGAAAGCTCGAGAAAGAAACAGAAACGGATGTCCAACAGTATCTTTTTTGCTCATCCCAAAATGTTTGTATGCAGAACTAATAGATATAATTTTTACATTCGGTGGAACCAATTCTTCATATTCTGGTTTGTAATGGAACAAAAGAAGTGTCACATCGAAGGAGCTATGTAATTCTTTTAACAAATTTAGTAAACTTGTTTGGACTCCTCCAGTTTCAAGATTATTATTAACAATAAGAATTTTTTTCATTTTCCAACTTTCATTTTTAAAAATATCAAGGATTATTATATGCTTTGCTAATTTGCTCGTGCTCCTTGTAACATCAAGCGAAAAACTTGTGAAAAGTTTCCGTATTCATGGTACATTTTCTTATGTTTCCAAGCATGATAAAAAATGCTAATAACATATGTTTTAGGAAAAGCTATGCGAAAAAGGACACCTTTATCATAAATAAACTTTTCAGTAATTCCTTTAAACCATGTTGATTCACGATGTATCACTTGGCCTAATGTTTCACTGCAAAGATATATTCTTAATCCTCTATTAAAACAATCAATCAAAAACAAGGAATCTTCGCCACAACTGTATTTTGCTCCACCACCAAATAATAGAGAAAATGTGATTCGTTTTTCTAAAAGTCGTTCTCTTCTTGCAGTAACAGCAATTGTTCCAAATCGTGTTATATCCTTAAATGCAGCTCGCTTGTCTTGTTTGTTTATATCGCGAAAAGGTTGTTCTCCTCGTTTTACTTTAAAATTAAAAATCACAACATCCGCATCTGGATGTTCAGAATAATACCTTTCCACTTTTTCTGCATACCCATCGTAATACTGAACATCATTATCTGCGAACAAGACAATATCTGCCTCCGAGGAGAACAGACACAAATTTCGATTTCTACCTACCCCTCTTTCTGCACGCGATAAAAGAGTAACTCTGTGCCCCTTGTGAAGTAACACTTCTGTTTTTTCATAATCGCACTGATTACCAATAACAATATCAGTTTCAATATTCATTTGATCCAAATAATCAGGAGATTCTTGTTCGAAAAACATTGTGGCTAATAAAACATCTATCTTCATTTTGATTTTTCCTTTCAATGCATCGAAATATGCTGCGTTTTAAATATGTATATCGTATTTTTTCAACCAATACATATCATCGCGTTCCTTTAACTTTTGCTTCCGCTTTTATTTAAATCATTTTTTATCTGAGTAGTGGATATTTCTGGAGTTCTCGGCACATAAACAACTTCAACGCCTTCTTCTTTTAAAAAGTCGAATTTCCCTGTCCAGTCATCTCCCATAACAAAGGTATCAATGTGGTATTCATGAACATCTGTTCTTTTTTGTTCCCAACATGTCTCGGGAATTACTAAGTCTACATAACGTACAGATTCCAGTAATGCTTTTCTCTCTTCGTATGTAAAATAGCATTTTTTCCGTTTTTCATTCCAGTTAAATTCATCTGTAGACAACACAACCACAAGATAATCTCCCAACGCCTTTGCACGCTTCAAAAGATTAATGTGTCCATAATGTAACAAATCAAATGTACCGTATGTAATTACTCTTTTCATCGATATTCCCTTTCCAAATAAGATTTTTCCAAATCACACAAAATGTAATCGTGATGGGTAACGCGCTTTTCCGGAGGTGGCAACTTGCGCCAATCTCCATATAAATGAGTTAAATACTCATCAAATTTCTCAGCTCCGTACACTTGTATACTTTCAAAAGAATAAAGGGTGGGTTCTCCCATAATCTCTTTTGGCATTATTTCCTTGAATCCCCATGCTCCAAATAAATTACCGCCCCATTGACATTCATTGTAGGAATACTTCTTTGCTTGTGCAAGCAACCGACTGAGAACTTTTGTTTCATTCAACAAGACTTTCGGAATTATCTTTGCAAAGACAACCGCTAAATTTTTGTACCATTTTCTTTCCTTTCGTATTCCGGTCGAACGAACCAAAAGCAAATTGTAAAGTTTTTTTACTTTACTAAAATTCCTTTCACTTTCCTCTTTTGTGTTTCCAATTCCGTCCAATGGAAAAACATCGATGTAAATACCTCTTTGGATTTTCCACTTTGTGTTTTCAATCAGCGTTGTGGTTGTATCGTATACTTTTGAAAAGGGATATAGATAATCCCTTGCGCCCATTTCTGGTGTTTCCAAAACATAGCGCGTCTGTTCTTCTTGTTGCATGACATTAAGGAGCTTCTCATAATCTTCTCGCGGCATTCCAACATCAAGATCATCATCCCATGGTATAAAACCTTGATGTCTAGCAGCGCCAAGCATTGTACCACCCAAAACATAATACTTTAAATCGTTTTTTACGCATAATTCGTGAAACCAACTCATTGCTTCCAACAATTTTGCCTGTAACTCTGTCATAATATGTTCTCCTTCATCGGTACTTTAAAACTCCTTTAATCGCCCAATGCATCATATAATACATGGATTTTACGAGGGATAGTTTTTCAACTTTGCGGTACACATTCCATTGATATTTAATCATTTGGAGTTTGTTTGAAGAAACAGACTTCGTATGAATGCGATATGTGGTAAGCGAACGGTGGAAACATTCCGCCGTTTTACCATCGCGTAATATGGAAAGCCAGCAGGCGAAATCTTCTCTTTTGTCAGCTTCGGGAGGCATATACACCTTACCAAGTTTTTCCGCATCATATATTGCCGTAGAACAACCGATATAACAGTGTTTCAGGATTGTCTTATAATCGTAAACCTTTTGATTTGGTACAAACTCTTTTACAACAGATTCCTCACTATCAATTACGATATAATCTGTGAAAGAAAGTGGGGTATCCATTTCAAGCATGAATTGAACATGAGATGACAACTTGTCTTCCGTCCAGAGATCATCACTATCGAGGAATGCAATCCATCTGCCGTTTGCTACATCTATCGCGTGGTTGCGCGAGATGGCAGCGCCGCTGTTTTCTTCGTTGTGAAGAAGGCGAATTCGCTTATCGTCAAAGGATTCGACGATTTCGACAGAATTGTCTGTGGAGCAATCGTCGACAATGATAAGTTCCCAGTTCTGATAAGTTTGCGCAATGACAGATTCAATTGTTTCCTTTATGTATTTTGCGCCATTGTAGTTAGGCATGATGATGGAAACCAAACCCAAATCCAACCCTACGGCTGTAGTGGCGGTTTCGTGTGCTTGCAAATTAATATCCATAAATAATTCCTTCTATATTTTTATGGGTTCGCGAACTCTTCTTGCGTATCTTCGACAGTTTCCTCGCTTGTGGTGGGGGTCTGCACGGGTTCTTCGGGAAGCATTTCTGCGAGTTGGTCGGCGAAGGTAGCGGTGGGTTGTTCGGTGGTCTCGGCGATTTCGACGGTTTCGGTAGAAGGTTCTTCGATGACGCCCTCCACGACGCTGTCGTTGGCGAAAACTTTTGTGAAGGTCATAAAGAAGATTTTGATGTCGAGACCGAGAGAGAAATGCTCGAGGTAGTAGGCGTCATAGGCGGCCTTCTTTGTGGGTTGTGCAGCGAGGATATCGCGACCGTTCACCTGCGCCCAGCCAGAAATACCAGGACGAATCTGGTACATATCATACGACTCGCGAGCATTATTCAATTCGTCCTCGTTCGGTTGCGAAGGGCGATAACCAATCAGACTCATTTGTCCGAAGAGGATATTATAAAACTGGGGGAGTTCGTCAATCGACCATTTACGAATAAATGCGCCGACTTTGGTTATGTAAGCAGAAACCTCTGCATATTCGTAGCCTGCTACATCAGGACGAGCCTTCGTAGACATACTACGGAATTTGATGCAATTAAAAAGTTTTCCGTTTTTTCCTATTCTCTTTTGCTTAAAAAACACAGGACCAGGCGAATCAATTTTAATTGCAATCGCAACAATTAAAAATACGGGAATTAAAACAATCAGTGCCAAAAGCGCAACTACAAAATCCATTACAGCCTTGATAAATCGATAGAATTTCTGTCCTGCTGTCAGTTTGTGTGCTTTTTGATTTTCCATAATAGTAAGCCCCCTTTATCGTTTTCAAAGGACTTTTCCTTATAACGAACAAATACGCCTGAGTTTTCTTGACACGAGTATCGTACATTTGACTCAAGGCGTAAAATTATTATAACATATTATAATATAAAATACAATAGATTTTGGAGCATTTCACATTTTTTGTGCAAGATGCAAAGAAAAAGTTGCTAAAATATGTGAATAAAAGCAATTTAAGGCATTTTATATGGCAAAAAGCACAAAATTCTTCCCTTTTATTTTGGTGTATGATTTCCTTTTCCGTTAAATACCACGAGAATGGTAGAAAATAAAAGAAAAATATCAAACCAAATGGACGCGTTCTTGACATATTCCGCATCGAGAATGGCTTTGTTTTTGTAGTAGAGGTCATCACGTCCACTGACCTGAGCGTAACCAGAGATACCAGGTCGCATAGAGAACACGCCAAGACGACGGCGCATATCATTACAACCAGATTCATTGAGAATCAAAGGGCGATAGCCAATGAAAGACATTTTGCCAATGAAAACACACCAGATTTGAGGAAGCTCGTCCAAAGAGAGCTTGCGCATAAAGCGTCCGACACGCGTCAGGTAACTGGAGGCATCCAGCAAAAGCGAGGTCGCAAGATCGTGAGGCGCTTCGGTATACATAGAACGAAACTTCAGGCAAGTGAAGGTTTTGCCGTCCTTGCCTACTCTGTCCTGACGGAAAATAACGGGGCCTTTGGAATCAAGTTTTACGGCAATGGTGAGTACAAGAAAAACGGGGGAGAGGACCAGGAGCATCAGAAAGGAAGCAACGATATCGAAGGCGCGCTTAACAAAGCGAAAAAATAGACGCTTTCTTTTGCTTTGCTCAAAGGTTCGGATATAGTTTTCGTAATAGGCATTTGTGTATCTGATACCAGGATCAAAATTTTCTGCGTGCAAGAGCAATCCCCCTCCCCTTTTCTTTATTTTTCCACATCATAAAGAATTTAAACAAAAAAAGTATTTTCTTGACACAGGTGAGGCAAAAAAAGAAAAACGGAACACGCTAGGTGTTCCGTTTCACGATTTATTGAAGCCGATCATTGATTATATCGATTATATCAAGGTACATATCAAAGTTGTCTGTTTCAGAAATAGTAACCTTTCCATCTGCTCTTGAGAATATGATTTCGTCTTCTGCGCCTGTTATTTTTTCTCCCACCAAACAAAATTTTGGATATTGTTTGATTTGCATAAATTCGCGAATCAATTCATCGTTGCAAAGATTTTGATAGGAAAATTTCAGTATAATTCTATCCCAATGAATTCTCTCTACCCGTCGTTTCCATTTTTCCAAAACAATTCTAGGATCCGAGTAATGCAAGAAGAATAATTCTATATCATCGAGCACACCAACTATTGCATCTTCTTTTCCTATTGTTAAAAGATGGGAGTAATATTTTGATTCAATGGTGGGGATAATTCTCATTTCCAATCCTAAATAATATTTAAGGTTTTTACAAAATTTTACATACTGTTCCGCATAAAAATAGGCACCGACCGTCGGCGTTTGTTTTTGAAGATTAAAATACTCATAACATCTGCCACCCCAACAATTGTTTGAAATTATCGTAAATTCGGTAGTCTTTAATTTCTTTTGCCTCGAATTTGCTAAGAGTGGAATGAGCAGTCTTGCATCTATTCTATTTCTCGCTTTCAAGAAAAACTCTTTGATCGTCATATGCATCTCCTTTGCACGAACGTATTTACTTTAATTATAACATAAAGAATAACCTTTGTCAAGTTATGTTTATTAAAGCATATGCAAGCAGGCGCTTGCGACGCCGAGAATACGAACGTGGTCGAGGATGATGTCGGCATAGGCTGGGTTCTCGGCGTGGAGGATGTAACGGGAGTGAGCGCGATCGAAGAAGAAGCGCTTTAAGGTAGCACGCTCGCCGTCTCCAGTGCCATCGTCGATAAGAGCCACAACAATGTCGCCATTGGTGGCAGTGTCCTGCCATTTGATAATCACGGTGTCACCCGACTGGATGCCGATATCGCACATAGAATCGCCACGCGCTTTCAGGGCAAAATATTTGCCTTCCGAAAAACGACTACGGGGAACGGGTATGTATTCCTCGATATCCTCGACAGCGAGAATCGGCTTACCACAGGCAATGTCACCAATCAGTGGCACGTGGAGAACGGAGGCGGAAATGGCGCGAGGAATCAAGTGACGAGTTCCTGCGCCCTCAATCAATTCTTCTTCAGCAAGGCGAGTAATAAATTTCGATACGGTGCTTTTGGCGATACCGAGCGCAGAGGAGATTTCTGCATACGAGGGACTAAATCCATTCTCTTCAGTAAAATCGCAGATAAAGCGATACACTTCCATTTTCTTTTCTTCATTGCGTGGGTTCATTTTCATATACCTCTATATTTGTAATTTTTTCCATAGGAATTTCTCTGCCATCTGTGAGGTAGAGGCGCCCCTCTGCATCATCAATACGCTTCAAATAGCCTTCGATGGTATGATAGGCGCCACCTGTCTTTTTTTCATCCGGAAGGAAATAGGTCAGAGCAAACTTTCTTTCGGTGTGCGCTACAAGAAACTGCAAAAGCCGACAAATTCTTTCCTCCTCACCAAAATCCAGTTCGCGCGCATCTTCTGTCAAGCGTCGACATTCGGCAAGCTCATCCTCAAAGCCAACCAACGCAGCAAAGGGGGCAAACTGAGCAGCACGCGCCATTTTTGACATACGTGGGTGCTTTTTGGATGTGGGATGCTCGTGATATAAAAGAGGGTCGTATTCTTTCATGCTTTGTGGCCACCTATCTGTTCATTGCGTTCCATTGCCGTCGCGCCTTCTTCAAAATTCAAGGCCTTGACAATGGCATTTTTTCCGTGCTTTTGTTTGATGCGAATGAGCGTTTTTTGCAGTCTTTTTTCTTTTTCATACGCTTCCTCTCCCCTTTGATATTCCTCGTCATTATCTTCCTCTATGGAGAAAATATCAAGCTGTTCTGCGTGTTTTTCATAATGCATTCTCTCGCCTTGTAAATGCAAAGCAGTTAGATTAAAACGTCTGATAAGTAAATCTTTATTTACAATTTCTTGATATAATGCCAAAAATGCATCTTTGATTTTTGTAGTAGAGGAAGTATATCTTCCAAGATTTTTTGTTCCGTGCGAGGGCTTTGGCACTGCCCTTCCATAATAGTCGCAAGTCACTTCACCAAGATAGGAACTTGCACCCTTGAGGTTGTCGATATCATAAGAGACTGTCAGCGTCAGGGCATCTGTACTAAGCCCTTTTTCGACAAGGCCAAGCGAAAGTTCCTCACTCATTTCCAAGAGTATAATTCTGCCCTTTTCATAGGTGTAGGGACAACTCAAAACCTGTCCGACCGAAACGCTGCTTTCCTTCGGACGATACGCCTTGACTTCTGCCATTGTGCAAGGCTCATATCCCCAAGCGTGGTCAATAAGCAATTCGGCATTAACGCCAAAAAGACGGTAGAGGGTTTCTTCATCACTGAGAGATCGCCTTGCGATATCCCCCATTGTATAGATTCGTTTTTCTTCTAATTTCTTTGCATAGCCACGTCCGACACGCCAAAAATCCGTAATCGGACGATGGTCCCACAAGAGTTTACGATAAGAAAGCTCGTCAAGAGATGCAATACGCACGCCGTTTTGATCGGGAGGGCTTTTCTTCGCGACGATATCCATTGCGACCTTACAAAGATACATATTCGTCCCAATGCCAGCCGTAGCAGTGATCCCCGTCTTTTGATAGACCTCGTGAAGCATATGGGTGACAAGCTCTTTCGCAGTGGTGCGATAGCTCTCAAGATACTCTGTGATGTCGATAAAGACTTCATCAATGGAATAGGGGAAAAGATCGTCAGGAGAAATATAATTTAAGTAAATACCATAAATATTGGTACTATATTTCATATATAATGCCATACGAGGTGGGGCTGTGATATAGTCAATGGCGAGATGAGGATTATACAAAAGTTCCTTTCGGTAAATGCTTTTCCCAGACAGATTTCTATCAGGCAGGCAATACCGTCTTTGCGCATTCAGATCCTTCAGCTTTGCCCGCACCTCAAACAGGCGAGGGCGCGAGGAGACGCCAAAACTCTTAAGACTCGGAGAGACGGCAAGACAGATAGTTTTCTCTGTGCGCGTCGGATCGGCCACTACCAGATTGGCTTCAAAGGGATCAAGCCCACGCTCAACACACTCCACAGAGGCATAAAACGATTTTAAATCAATCGCAACATAAGTATGCTGTTGCATTTCTCTCTCCTTTTTTGTTCTGCGAACGATTGTTCGTATTTGAATTATATCATATTTTAACGGAATTGTCAAGCGATATTCTTAAGTTTTCTTCATCTTGCAAAATTTGCTATTTTCTTGTTTCTCTGCTCTTTTCTTCATCTGCTCGCATAATTTCTGCAATTTCTGTCATTATTTTCATTCTTTCTTTTTGTTTCACTGTTTTGATATAAAAGTTATTTTTGAAATTTACCTGGTTTTATTTAAAAATAAGACAATTTTTGCAATATAACGATTTTCTTTTTGCATTTTGTACGTTTTTTTGTGTGATTTCTTAACAAACAATCTCGCAGAAAATATGATATAATTTTTGCACTACATTTTTGGAGGACAGTTTTATGAAAAGCAACGCGCAAGACGCGCTGATCAAACGCATCATAAAAACAACAGATGACGGAGAATATACCTATTTTCTCACACAAAATGAAATACATACCGGCGAGGTGCGATATGGCGTCAAAATTATTCTGAAGTTTCCGGACAAGACATATGAAGAGGAAGGTCGGGCGCTCTTTTGCGACCCCTCTCGCGCTTTACTCTTCCTTTCGTTTTTGGCAGAACATCTGGTGACCCCATCCAATCTTCCCTATGTGATAGAAGATACTTTGGATTTTTGATGACAATAATAGGAAAAATTATCAGAAAAACTTGAATTCTCACTCTATATGTGCTATAATTATTGAAGAATTTTATTTTGTGGAGTACATATGAGACGGCTTTTATCCATTATGCGAAGGTATCTCAAGGAATCTATTTTGGGACCTTTGTTCAAGTTGTTGGAAGCAACACTCGAATTGCTCGTCCCCTTAGTGGTGGCGAACATTATTGATATCGGCGTAAAAAACGCGGATGTCCCTTACATTGTAAAAATGGCGCTCATTCTACTGGGCTTCAGCGTGGTAGGACTTGCGTTTTCGGTCACAGCACAGTATTTCGCAGCGAAGGCGTCGGTGGGCACTGTAACCGTACTTCGACACGATCTGTTTGCGCATCTTACAAAGCTTTCCTATTCACAGATGGATATGCTCGGCACGTCCACAATGATTGCGAGAATGACCTCAGATGCAAACCAAGTACAGCAAGGACTTAACCTGGCACTTCGTTTGCTTCTCCGTTCTCCCTTTGTGGTGTTTGGCGCAATGGCAGTTGCATTTACGATTGATGCGCCTCTCGCTCTGATTTTTTTAGGGGCAATTCTTATACTCTCTGTGATCGTATTTGGCATTATGCTGATTGGAATTCCCCTGTTTCGCAAGGTACAAAAGAAACTCGATGGTGTACTTCTTCACACTAAGGAAAACCTATCGGGCGCACGTGTCATTCGTGCCTTTTGTAAAGAGGACGAGGAAAGCGAGCAGTTTGTCTCAGCCAATGGTGAATTGACAAAGAGCCAGACCTTCGTTGGTCGTATTACTGCCTCACAAAATCCACTGACCTTTGTCGTCATTAACTTTGCCATTATTCTCTTGATTTGGTGTGGCGCTATCAAGGTGGATGGTGGCTCACTTTCGCAGGGCGAGGTCATTGCGCTCTATAACCTGATGGGACAGATTTTAATTGAGCTTGTCAAACTGGCGAACTTAATTGTCACCATCACAAAATCCATTGCGTGCGCCAATCGAATAGATGCGATTTTGGCGATTGTACCCGAAGAAAATGTCACCGTAGGTGAGATTTCTTCTACGACCTCAGAAAACGCAGTTTCCTTTGATGATGTTTCTCTCACTTACGCCTCTGCTGGCGAACCAGCGCTCTCACACATTTCCTTTTGTGCCAAACGTGGCGCTGTCGTAGGTATTATTGGTGGTACGGGTAGTGGAAAAAGCTCACTCGTAAATTTAATTTGTGGGTTTTATGGCGCAACAGAGGGCGCTGTTTCGATTGACGGAGTGCCTCTTTTGCAATATCCTCTCTCCCTTCTTCGCAAAAAAATCTCTATCGTCCCACAAAAGGCAGTCCTTTTCTCCGGCACAATCCGTGAAAATCTTACCTTGCGTGATAAAAATGCGACCGACGAGGAGCTTTGGGAGGCGCTTCGTATCGCGCAGGCAGACGGAGTCGTAGAAGAAAAGGGTGGTCTGCTCGCCCGTGTCGAACAGGGGGGCAAGAACTTTTCCGGTGGACAAAGACAGCGTTTGACGATCGCACGCGCTTTGGTCGGACAGCCTGAAATTTTGATTTTGGACGATTCGGCTTCGGCGCTTGACCTGGCAACAGACAAAGCGCTGCGCGAGGCGTTAAAGACGCTTCAGAATATGACAGTGTTTATTGTTTCCCAGCGCACCTCGTCGATTATGCACGCAGACTTAATTCTGGTGCTGGACGACGGTGAAATGGTAGGAATGGGAACACACCAAGAGCTTCTCTCCTCCTCTGATATTTATCGCGAGATTTACTCCTCGCAATTTGATATGGGAGGTGAGAAATGATGAAAAATAAAGGCGTAGATAAAAAGACGCTTGCCAAAGTGTTCCATTATGTAAGACGTCATATCGGCTGGATTCTTCTCTCCGTTTTATGCGCTCTGATTACAACACTTCTTTCACTCTGGATTCCCCTGCGTATCGGTCACGCGATTGACTATATTATCGGGCAAAGCAATGTCGACTTTGTTAAAATCGGAAAAATCATAGTCGAGGTGCTTATATGCATTGCCGGCAGTGCGCTTGCCACTTGGGTGATGGGTGTTATCAACAATCGCATCACCTATAAGGTCGTTCGTGATATTCGCAATGAGGCATTTTTACACATTCAAAAGCTCCCCTTGTCTTATATAGACACGCACGCGCACGGCGAGGTGGTATCGAGAATTATCTCGGATGTCGACACGTTTGCTGACGGCTTGCTTATCGGATTTACACAGTTATTTACCGGCGTGCTTACCCTGATTGGTGCACTTGTATTTATGTGTATTACCGATTGGAAAATTACGATTGCCGTAGTCGTACTGACCCCTCTCTCCCTTCTCATTGCTCGTTTTATTGCAACCAAAACACATACAATGTTCAAGGCGCAAAGTGAGATGCGAGCAAAACAAACAGGACACATCAATGAGATGCTCACTGAGGCAAAGACGGTAAAAGCCTTCGATTATGGTGAAGAAGCGCTTGCTCGTTTCGACGAAATCAACGACAACTTAGCGCAATGCTCCCTTCGTGCAATATTCTTCTCCTCTCTTGTAAACCCGACCACACGCTTTATCAATAGTATGATTTATGCAGTGGTGGCGCTTTTTGGCGCAATTTTCGTACTTCCCGAAGGTCTTTTCGGTTTTGGTGGTGGCGCTCTTACCGTTGGTACTCTTGTTGCTATGCTTTCCTATGTAAATCAGTACACCAAACCATTTAATGAGATTTCCGGTGTTGTCACAGAGTTTTCCGGCGCGCTGGCTTGTGGAGCAAAGGTGTTCGAACTGATGGAAGAACCGACTGTGCTTCCCGACAGCGAGGAGGCAATGGTACTCACTGACGTACGTGGAGAAGTCGCCTTCAAAAACGTTTCCTTCTCCTACACGGAAGAAAAACCCCTGATTGAGAACGTGACACTTCAGGTGAGAGACGGCGAACGTGTGGCGATCGTCGGTCCGACAGGATGTGGAAAAACCACACTCATCAATCTGTTGATGCGTTTTTATGATGTCAAGGGTGGCTCTATTAGCGTAGATGGTACAGATATTCGCAAAATAAAACGCGCAAGCCTACGTGAAAACTATGGTATGGTGCTTCAAGATACGTGGCTGAAGGAAGGAACGGTGAAGGAAAATATTGCCTTTGGTCGTCCCGACGCTACAATGGAAGAAATTGTTGAAGCAGCCAAAGCGACACACGCTCACAGTTTTATCAAGAGATTGCCACAGGGCTATGATACCGTCATTGGGGAAAATATCGGTGGTCTTTCGCAGGGAGAACGACAGCTTCTCTGCATTACAAGAATTATGCTCTCTCCCCCTCCAATGTTGATTTTAGACGAGGCAACCTCATCCATTGACACACGCACAGAGCTTCGTATTCAACGCGCCTTCGGAAAACTGATGCAAGGCCGTACAAGCTTTATTGTCGCGCATAGGCTTTCTACCATTCGTGAGGCCGATATGATTCTGGTAATGAAAAGTGGAAACATCATTGAGCAAGGAACGCATAATGAGTTACTCGCTCAAGGCGGATTCTACAAGGAACTTTACGAGAGTCAATTCCCACATTCTTAAACAAAAAAGCAGTAGAATGCAAATTATTGTTTGCATTCTACTGCTTTTTCTTTGAAATCAAGTTATGTATTTTCTTCCGGAGAACGTGGTGAGCCAATCAAATTTTGTGGCGTTACACCATTTTCAAGAAGATAATGTAGCGCATCCTCCGAACCATTTTTTCCAGCCAACAGCATAATACGGTGCGCCTTTTCCACACTCGGATCGGTGCCCATTCCGTCAAGAAAGCATTTCGCATAAAGGAATTGCGCTTTGGCTACCAATTCTTCATCTGCCTTATCACTTCGCTGATAGGCAGCGGCGCGAAACCATAAAAACGCCTCTCGCATATCGGCGCGTACAACGCCAAATCGCAGATCCTCGTCGGCTTCAAGGTCGGGAATATCGCCCATCAGAAGCATATCATCCGGCGTGCGATATTCTGGGGAGCGAGTCGGAATTTTGGTAATGCCGACAATGTCTGGGTCAAAAATGGCGCCTGTGGTATAGAGCATTCCAAGATAAAGCTGCGCTTCAATGCACTCCTTTTCGGCTGAAGCGCGCATATATTCATACGCCTTTTTGTAGTTTTTCTTTACGCCCTCGCCGTGAATATGCATCACAGCGAGATTATAGAGCGCTTCGCCGTCATCAGCTTCTCTGGCAAAGGCAAAAAAACTTTTCGCTTTCTCCAGATTGCGAGCAACACCAAAGCCATAGCGCAAGCAATAAGCATAATTATATGAGGCATCGGCGTCACCGTCTCGCGCGCCTTCGAGATAAGCTCGTGCGGCTTCTTCGTATCTACCCTCTACAAAAAGGGCATTTGCGTGTGTCAGGTCAAACACTCCGTGTCTCCTTTCTATCGTTTACAAAGCGAGCGCTCCGTATAGGCTCGCCACTTTTTTCGGTGCTTATGATTCCACCGTATAGGTAGTTCCCTCTCGTGTATCCAGAAGCGTGACACCACGTGAAAGAAGTTCTGCACGAATCTCATCTGCAAGAGCAAAATTTTTCGCCTTTTTTGCATCACGTCGACGAGCAATCGCATCCTCAATATAAGAACGGAATTCGGGGTCAAGAGATGCGTGAGGGTCAACGGGCTCTTCTTTCGCAAGCTCACTCGCAAGACGAAGGAGGTCGAGAGAAAGAACACGGTCGAAATCACGAATCAAGGCGCATTTCGTCGCATCATTGCACTTGAGTTTAAACACGTCGTAAAGGGCAGTGATGGCAAGAGCCGTATTGAGGTCGTTATCAAGCGCTTCGACAAATTTTGCTTTGTGCGCGCAGAACATTTCCTCATCAACCACACCATCCTCCTTGAGGGAGGCAACCTTCAAAATCAGTTTATCAAAAGCGATACGTGCATTATCGAGGTTTTCCCAAGAGAACACAAGATTCTTACGATAGTGTGAGCCAAGACAGAAGAAACGATAGGCAAGAGGGTGGTAGCCCTTTTCTTCCAAAAGAGAAACCGTAAGGAATTCTCCCTTTGATTTGCTCATTTTACCACCCGTCGTATTGAGGTGGTGGACGTGGAACCAATAGTTACACCAATTATGTCCAAAAGCAGATTCGCTCTGTGCGATTTCATTCGTATGATGAGGGAAGGCATTGTCAATACCGCCACAGTGAATGTCAAGGTATTCACCGAGATACTTCTTACTGATACAGGAGCATTCAATGTGCCAGCCCGGATAACCAAGACCAAAGGGGGACTCCCATTTGAGTTCCTGATCATCGAACTTGGATTTGGTAAACCAAAGGACAAAGTCTGCCTTGTTGCGTTTATTGTGATCGGCTTCTACGCTTTCACGAACTCCGACAGCGAGATCCTCTTCGCTAAAATCGCCAAAGACGTAGTATTTGTCAAGCTTTGACGTATCAAAATAAATGTTTCCACCAGCGCTGTACGCAAAGCCCTTATCCAGAAGATTCTCTATCATCTCAATAAACTCGTCAATACAGTTTGTCGCAGGCTCAACATAGTCGGGGCGCTTGATGTTGAGTTTTTCGGCATCACGGAAAAATGCTTCGGTATAAAACTCTGCAATCTGCATTACCGTTTTATGCTCACGGCGCGCGCCCTTCAGCATCTTATCCTCGCCCTCGTCGGCATCTGAAGTCAGGTGGCCTACATCCGTAATGTTCATTACACGGGTAACGTCATATCCGACATAACGAAGGTGCTTTTCCAAAATATCTTCCATAATGTAAGAGCGAAGATTTCCAATGTGCGCGAAGTGGTAAACCGTAGGACCACAGGTATACATTGACACCTTTCCTTCTTCGCGAGGAACGAATTCTTCCCTCTGTCTTGTGAGTGAGTTATAGATACGCATTATTTCTCTCCTCATTTGCATTTATCATTCATACCATTATAACAGACCCTAAGAAAAAAGTCAAGAATTCCTGCGTATATTCTTTCTTTTTATTTTTAATATTTTTCATTAAAAGGGGTTGCATTTTCCCTGCATTTTTGGTACAATTAGAATGAGAAAAAATATTCTGATTCAAGTCAGGTCAGGAGATAGATAAATGCCAAAACAAATTGAAAAACAAAATGGTATCCCTGAAGGGACACCACCCCCAAAAAAGGCGCCCCCTCGCAAAACGGGTGATAAAGAGAGCACCTCCCCACTTCAGGGACTGAACCGCGCTGTTCCTATTGTTCTGTTCGCCCTCGCAATTTTTATTGCGCTTTGCTTTTTCGTAGGGAATACCGGAGCGCTTGGTAAAATCATAAAAAGCACATTCTATGGTCTTTTTTCCTTCGGCGCATATCTCATTCCCCTTTTACTGATACTGCACGCTGTTTTTTACGCATCCGACACACATAAGAAACGACGTCTTTCTCGTCTTTTCTTTTCGATACTTACCTTGATTTTCTTCTGCTCTACGGTTTACGCCATTGAATTTTTTGGCGAAGAGTTAGCATTTTTACCGAAGGAACACTACGCGCGTGGTATGGAACTGAAGGGCGGTGGCCTTGTCGGCTCGGTTGTAGCCTATGCCATCACAAAGGTATTCGGCTCGGTCGGTTTGATTATTATTGCCCTGATGGTTCTTGCCCTTTATATCACCTTCTTTTTTGCAAAGGAGGGCAATACGCTTGTTCGCTTCGGCATTCAATGTCTGACGGCGATTTTAACCTTCTTCTCGAAGATTGAAAAATGGTGCAAATCCAATTTTTCCGCAGAGGAAAGAGCAAAAAAGAGAAAGTCAAAAGCCTCTGTGCAAAAGCAACGTGAGTTGATGGAGGATGAATTTTTTGACGTAGATGATGGATTGGAGCGTCTGGAAATTCCTGCGCTTGGTATTACACAAGTGCGTGACGCGCGCTCGCAAGAAGAAAATCCTATGCTTCACGATAGAGTCATCCACGACGAAGGAGAGAGCGCTACGTTTACGCGAGGCTCAGTCCTAGAAGATGTGGTCGGTGGGGAAACGTATGAGGCATTTGTCATTGAGGATATCCCAAGCACTTTTGCCGAGCAAGAGCAACAAGAGTGTCCTTCTGCAGTGCAGGTAGAAGAAACTACTGTGGCAACCAGCGTTTGTGGCGAGATGAACGCCGAAGATGCATTCGGTGGCGATTTTGATGCATTCGATATCGCAAGAAATCAGGAAATATTACAGAGAACGGCTCCCTCCCGTGAGGCGAGCGCTTCCCCACTCCACGAAACGATAGACAATATCACGCCTGAGGAAATTGAGCAGATGCGTCGTCGTCAGGAATTTGAAAGACGAAAGGCGACCATCCTCTCCGAGCAGGAGAGCGCGCAAGCATCCTCTCAGCCGGTACAAGACGAGTGTGCGCTTCGGGCGCCCACCAGCGTAGGCGAGATACCTGACTTGCCAAAGCAGACATCACACGTAGAAGAAGCAGTCCGTCCTGAAGCCACCTCTTATGCGCCGACAGAAGAATTTTTAACACCCGAGTCGTATGCGCACATTGCAGAGATTATGCGCGAGGCAGAAGAGGTACAGCCTGTGGATTCGCAGGCGCAAAGAGGAAAGGTTGCTACCTTCACCTTTGGTGAAGAAACCACACGACGTCCCCTGAGTGCCGACGGAGAATCCTTTACTTTAACGATTGATAAGACACCTAAGAGTGTTCCACAAGAGCCTGAACTTACCCCTCCACAGCCAAGCGCTCCCAAGTATCGTGAAGGCGAATCGACGAGATTCGTTCGTGGCGATAAGGGGGGCGTCAGCGAATTCGATTTCACTCCGGAGGGCGAGGAGGATCCCTTCCGTAGAGTGGCAGAAATGGTCGCTCGCGGAGAGGTGGAAGCGCATCAAATGACAGAGGAAATCACGCCAAAGGCGCCTGAGGCTCAGACTTCGTCGCAAGCGCCCAAGACCCCAGAGCAAACAAGTCCGATTGGCGCTGTGCTTCGTGAATTTGAGACCGAGCAAGGACTCGATCAAGGTGAAGGTGCGCCCAGCGCTTTTGTCAGTAGCGAATGGACAACCAGTGGCTTTTATGAGCAAAACGAAAGATCTCGAATTGAGGTTACTCGTGAGATTATCGAAGAGCCTGTCTATGAGGAGGACGAGGAAGAAAGTCCTCTTGCCTTCGTAGAGGAGGAAGAGGATGGTGAGGAAACCGAAGGTATAGAAGCCTCTCCTGAAGAAGATGTAGTGGATGCCTATATCCCACCCGAACAACAGAATCCTACGGTGCTTGAGCAAAGAAATCTCTTTGCTTTCCTTCGTGGTACGGACCCGAATGCCGAGCCCTTGCCACAAGAGGAGGCGCAGACGCAGGATGCGCCAAAGGAGGATCCCCAAGAGGAGGAGTCTGCCGAAGATGTAGATGCGACAGAGGAGGACGCGCCTCCTTTTGATGGTGCGACAAGAACGGGAAGCTCTCGCTTTGCCGAGTATGTCAGTTCAATGTCCCGTCCCGAAGAAAGACAAAAACCCAAAGAGGAACCAAAGGAAAAACCCGTAGTCGACTATTCTAACTATAAATTCCCACCCATCGACCTTTTGAAAGCACCACCTCAGACGGATGATGCTGACGCCCAACTGGAAATCAGTGACAATGCAGAGAAATTGATTGATACCCTCGAATCCTTCCGTGTGCAAGCCACTATCAAAGGCTATGACCGTGGACCACGTATCACACGCTATGAGATTGTGCCTGCACGTGGCGTTAAGGTGAGCGCAATTACCAATCTCTTTGATAATATTTCTCTTGCCCTTGCGGCGGACGGCGTACGTATGGAAGCGCCTATCCCAGGCAAGAGCGCTATCGGCTTTGAAATCCCCAACAAGAAGCCTTCCAACGTATATCTGCGTGATTTGATTGAATCAGACGAGTTCAGAAACTCCGATTCCAAAACGCTGGTATGTATGGGTAAGGATGTCGCTGGTATTCCGATTTTTGGAGATATCGCAAAGATGCCTCACGTTCTGGTTGCCGGCGCGACGGGTATGGGTAAATCGGTCTGCATCAATGCTATGATGCTCAGTATTCTTTTCCGAGCGCGTCCCGACGAGGTCAAGCTGATTATGATTGACCCGAAGAAGGTCGAATTCCAGCCATATAACGGAATTCCACACCTGCTTGTCCCTGTTGTCATTGACCCCAAACAAGCAGCAGGCGCCCTGATGTGGGCCGTAGAGGAGATGGAAAAACGTTTTGACCTGATTGAGCAGATGCGTGTCAAGAAAATTGACGACTACAATGAGAAGGTCAGAGAAAATCCTGAACTCGGTACACCGATGCCGAAAATTATTATTGTCATCGACGAATTGAATGACCTGATGATTCAGGTACGTGACCCAGTGGAAAACCTGATTATGCGCATTGCACAAAAGGCGAGAGCTGCCGGCATTCACCTGATTATCGGTACACAGCGCCCATCCGTCAACGTCATTACCGGTGTTATCAAGGCGAACATTCCCTCTCGTATTTCGTGTAAGGTAGCCTCTGCCGTTGACTCCCGTACCATACTGGAGATGACCGGCGCAGAAAAACTGCTTGACCGTGGTGATATGCTCTTCTTCCCTGTGACAAGACAAAAGCCTCTGCGTGTTCAGGGCGCATTCGTCTCGGATGCAGAGGTCGATAACATTCTCGACTTTTTACGTGAGCAGGCAAAGGGACAGGCCTCCTACGACGAGGACGTCCTCGAACAAATCAATCGCGCAGCATCCAAATGCTCAAAATCTAAGGGTTCGGATGGCGATGATGATGACGACGATGATTCTGCAGGCGAGGGTTATCTCAACGACCAGACCTTCTTAGATGCAGTCAAGGTCGCGCTCCACGCAGGAAAGATCTCCACCTCGCTTCTCCAGAGAAAACTCTCAATCGGCTTTGGCAGAGCAGCGAAATACATTGACATTATGGAAGATCTTGGCGTGGTAGGAGAGAAAAACGGACAGAAACCTCGTGATGTCCTCATCAGTATGCAGGAATGGGAAGAACTGCTTTCCAGACGCTCGCTGGATTAACCCATTTGGAAAGGAAAATCTTATGATTATTGTATGTCTTGCGACAGGCTTTGAGGAAATCGAAGCGCTGACCCCTGTGGATGTACTTCGCAGAGCAAACCTGAATGTAAAAACCGTTGCCATCGGCACGGATACCAAAAACGTAACCGGCTCACACGGCATTGTTGTCGTGGCTGATATGACCGAGCGCGAACTTTCAGCGCGCTCGGATTTCCCCTCCTGTGTTGAGCACATTATTTTGCCAGGTGGTATGCCCGGCTCGCTCAATCTCGACGCCTCCGACTTTATAGATAAGATGCTCTATGAGGTCAAGGAAAGGGGAGGTCATATTGCAGCAATTTGCGCCGCCCCCTTAGTGCTTGGCAGACGTGGCTTTCTCGTAGAGAAAAAAGCGACGTGTTTTCCTGGCTTTGAGGATGAGCTTGTCGGCGCTACGGTAACAGGCGAGATATGTGTAACAGACGGAAACATTACCACAGCAAATGGTATGGAAGCAGCGCTTCCCTTCGCTAAGGAGCTTGCTAACATTCTTACGGCGAGAGAGGAAAAATAATGATACTTACCCCTAAAAAGAATAATATTGCCTACCGTTGCCCCGTCTGTGGAGATATGATACACGGCTTTGTCGGTCAACTCCACGCAGATATGCTTCGCATCAAATGTCCTTGCGAGGCTTCGGCAATGGAAATACATTTTAGAAGCGACAAGAAGGTGCGCTTCTCCATTCCTTGCGTTTTTTGCAAGAGCTCTCACACCTATGTGGTGAGCGAAACGATTGTGTTTGAGCGTGACAAGTTCTTGCTTGCCTGCCCCTATGCGAATATGGACATTGCTTTTCTTGGCACGGAGGACAATGTCAATGCAGAAGCAGCGAGAGCAGAGGAAGAACTTTCTCGTCTGCTCGACAATTTAGAGGCAGAGGACCTCTCGGACATTCAACCCGAAGATATGGCAAGCGAGGAGATTTTACCCGACGCCGAGCTTTACGATATCGTACGCTTTCTCGTACGTGAGCTTGAGGCTGACGGAAAGGTCGATTGCCCCTGTCACAGCGTGAACTTAGACTTTCGTTTTACAGAAAGTGGCGTAGAGGTATATTGTGTCGACTGTGGCGCCTGCTATGAATTCCCTGTGCAAAGCACAGCCGTAGCAAGAGAGACGTTAGAGATAGACGAGATTACGCTTTCCTAAGTCACTGACAAAAATTCAAGGCAAGAAACCATAATATGTCAGGACGCCTCGATACAGCGCCGTTGCGAAAAGCGAGGGAGAATATGCCATCAACTCAGCGTCACCTCGATTGGATATGAAGCCGAGTTCGCACAAAACGGCTGGCATTGTCGTTTTTCGCAGGACATAGAGTCCCGGACGATAAAAAATCCCACGATTGGGAAGCCCTGTGATTTCATTCAACTGTGTCAGAATTTCGCTCGATACAGCGATTGCCACAGTGCTTTGTGGACTATAAACAAGGCACTCCGATCCACTCACATCAGGGTTTAAAGAGGCATTGGCGTGCAAGGATAAAAACAGGTCTGCACCGAATGCATTGGCGCGCTCAACACGTGTAATGAGGGCTGTTGTGTTATTCGTACCGAGTACGGTGTCCTCCGTAGGGCGTGAAAGACGCGCCTCGAACTCTGAATTTTCCTCGAATAGCGCATAAAGCAATCTGCCGATTTCGTAGGTAATGTCCTGTTCAAAAAAGCCGTTGCCTTCGGCACCGGTATTAAAATCTCTTGGATTATGCCCTTGATCTATAAAAATACGGATTGCCATAGTTCCTCCAAAAATGATACTATCGGCAGTGTATGCAAATCCCAAAGGAAATGTTATGAATGAACTAAAAAGAATATTGAGTTTTACCCGACGTGCCGTAGACGATTATGGTATGATTGAAGAAGGCGATAAAATCGCCATCGGTGTTTCAGGGGGAAAGGACTCACTCACCCTGCTCGTCGCACTTTCTGCCCTGCGCAGGTTTTACCCGAAGCATTTTGATATTGTTGCCATTACAGTCGATATGGGATTTCCCGAAGCGAATTTTTCTCCCATACAGGCGTTATGCGAAAAGCACGATATTCCTTTCGTGGTAACGAAAACTGAAATTGCAAAAATCATTTTTGATGTACGAAAAGAGCCAAACCCCTGCTCTCTGTGCGCAAAGCTGCGTCGTGGCGCATTGCACAAGGCTGCCGTAGAAAATGGATGCAATAAGGTTGCGCTCGGTCATCATTTTGATGATGCTGTCGAGACCTTTATGATGAACCTATTTTTTGAAGGAAGGCTCGGATGCTTCTCCCCGAAAAGTTATCTCTCGGTAAGGAAACTCACGCTAATTCGTCCCTTGATATATGCAACGGAAAAGGATGTGGAATATTTTGCGCGACGTCAGGCGCTCCCTGTCGCGAAGAACCCCTGTCCTGAGGACCACGCGACGGAAAGAGAAAATATGAAGCAGCTCTTAAAACAGATAGAAAAAAACAACCCAGGACTCCGTCATCGCATCTTTCACGCTATGTGCCGTCACGAGATTGATGGCTTTGCACTAAAAGGAAGATATCCAGATGCCGGTGCCCTTCCTGAAGAATAAAAACAGCCGTTTTGTAACTCATTGTTTACAAAACGGCTGTTTTTTGTTGTCTTTTCTCTTTTCAATAAAAAGAAGGAAAGACTTTATAGAATACTTTTTATTTGCGATTAGAGTTTCAGTTTCAAAGCAGGAACAACACCAGCCTGAGCAAAGTCAGCGCGTGCGTGCCCAGATGCATAGCCACTTTGATCCCCACACAAGAGTACACGCTTTGAGCAAGATGAGCGTAGCCACCAATATCCGCTCATAATGTAACTAAATCCCATAGCTCTGACATAATCGTTTGCAACCTTTTGTCGCATATCATCCATTTCTTGGGCAGAGGGATTGAAACCATATGCGGCGTTTGTTACCTCCTCCTGTGAAAGAAGGAAGATTTTGTCTTTGGAATCTGCCCATAACAGTTTTGAAAGAAAGAACTGCTCTGTGCGAAACTCGCGTTTGATTTTCGTTGTGAGAATCATTTTTCTCTGTTCAACATTGAATGCCTCTTTAAAAAACTTGTGACAAAGCCACGAGCGAATCTCACTCCTGCCATAGTCAGCAGACTTTGGATGAAAGCGTCGATATGCGATAATGTTATCGCAAAAGAGGAATACAGCGCCATTCTTCTCCTCCAATACACGCCAGCGAATCGGCTCGATTTTAAAGTAGTAATATTGCCCTTCGACGATTGGCTCTCCTGTCGCAAAGAAAGCTTTATCATTATACGGCTTTGCTTGCGCTTTCAGATAAAAGAAGCCATCATCTCCAAAGTAATATCCATTATCATCTGTTATATTCTCATTGATCATAACATCAGGCGCTTTCAGCGATTGGGGATATTCACCAAAAAAGATGTAGTCGCCCTCTCTCTGATAAGTAACAAGAAGGTCGCCTTTGGTATTTTGCGTACTCATTTGCGTTGTTCTCTTTAGTGAATCAGAAAATCAGAGTCTTTGTTTCAAGGTTGAGTTTTGTATGTGCGCGAACAATGACTTTTTCGCCGTCAACCTTGATGTAAATATCCATATCGGAGGGGTTTTCTACATATTCATCCGTGACGATAAGCGATTTTGCAGCGACGCTGTAACGGAAAATTTCATCTACACCAGCAGTATAGTAAAGGTCGGGCTTGTTACCAAAGGTGCGGGCAAAATATTCAAGATCGCAGAAGTTATTGGATCTCTCAAAATCAATGGAGTGGACGCCAATGGAGAAAAATTTTAGTTCGCCATCGTCTGGGTAGTTTTCGTAAATCGGAACCTGCGCAAGGATTTCCATGTTATTCGCATTATATGACCAGTTCAGAAAATCGGCAGGAATAGCATAGCCTGTCCTGTCAAGGACGCTACCTGTGATACGCATGTGGGGGAAGCCCATTGCTACAAGACCCTCATAGCATTTTACGCTTTTCTGCTTGCCAAAAGGCCATACGAAGCCGTGAACATTGCCCTCACCGAACACACCCTCAAGCAGTTCCTGTCCCTCCTTAGCAAAGAGGAGATACTCTTGTGCAAAGGTACCTTTACGCCAACCCTTCGGTTTGTGAACAAAATAGAGGTGGGGGATAGTCGGGTGATGGTAAATCTTCTCTGGGTCTGCAGTTTCTTCCGAAAAAGGCTCGTCCGTAATGATTTCTTCAACCTCGTCATCAAAGCAATATGGGTGATACGCGCAATGGTTCGCAATTTCAAAGCCGCGATAGAGTTCTAAGACCTCTTCGCGCTTCGCCTTGATAATAGAATTTCCACAGAGATTGAAGGTTCCCTTGATGCCATAGGGGGCTACGATAGAAATAAACTTTCTATCCATCTCCAAGTTGCCATCATCAATGGTGAAGGTTACGCTCTTACGGGTGAAGCCCGGAAAATACGGTTTGGATACTTCGTGCTTTGACATATTGCTTTCCCCTTTGAGTGCTTTTTGAATTTTTCGATATGTTTATTTTAACACAGTTTGGAAAAACTGTCAATAAGATGTCACGTTTTCATACATTTTTTTATTTATTTTTTTATTGAAAATAATTGATTTTTGGAAGAGTGTGTGATATACTATATAAGTAAAAGTTTACAAGAAAGGAGGGGTATCCGTGAAGAAAGGTATATACACCTACTACAAAGAGCGTCTGATCGAAATCGGTGGCAAAAGCAAATGCCTTTACGTTCGTAGCGTAACGAGAAAATCGGCATATGACATTGGACATATTTTTGAAGGGCGCGAGGCGAAAATTCAAGAGTTTTTAACGTTTCTTCGCACAGGTGGAGAACTCCCACTCACCCTGATTAGTCCCTCCGAAAAAAGACAAATTCTGAACAATTTGGATGTTGAAGCCCGCATTGAGGAGCGTACGGAAATCACGGAGGATCTCTCCCCTGAGGACAGAAGAAGGGCTGAGGCACGCAACGACCGTATTCGCAGGGAGGCTGGCGCACGCGCCATTGAAAATGAAATCAAGAAAATCACTGAATTAAAGCGTGAGATTGAGGACATTGAAAAAGAGACCGGTCGATATGAGTTATACATTGGTTATCCCTTCGTATTCGGCTCCATTGGCTCGGGCTCGCAAAGCATTTCTATCAAAGCGCCCTTGGTGCTCTTCCCCGTCCGTATTGATATACAGGACGATGGAAAGGTATTGATATATTACAACGCGAATGAAAAAATCCAACTCAATCGCGCTTTGATTTTTGCTTACGCGCAAGCAAAGCATCTCGATATATCTGATTTGGAGTTAGAGTTTGACAATCTCGATAAATTCCCTACTGTCGAAGATTTGATTCTCTATCTTGCGAGTTTTAAAATTCGCATTGAATGTCCGGAAACGCGCAATATCTTCACCTATTCACGTTTTAAAGAGCCAGAGGAAAAGGGTGGACTTTCTGTAAGATTCGGAGCGCTTCTCGCTCGTTTCCCACTCGCAAACTCTATCTATAACGATTACTCCCTCCTCGAAAGACATAAGCTGACCACGCCTGCCATTGAAGCGCTCCTCTCTCCTCGCACAGCGAGAAGGCAAAGACCAAAGCGCGTGGCAAAGCGCACAAAATCACCTAAAAGTTATGTTGTTCGTGATCTTGACTATGCGCAAAGCGAGGTCATTCGCCGAGTCAATTCCGACGGCAACATTGTCGTCTATGGACCTCCTGGAACGGGAAAATCGCAAACAATTGTTAACATTATAGCCAATGCCCTTGCTAAAAACCAAAGAGTTTTGGTTGTTTCACAGAAAAAAGCTGCGCTGGACGTCGTCTATTCTCGTCTTGGTCTTTTACAGAAAAAGGCAATGTTTATCACTGACGAATCCAAGCAAAAGCACTTTTTCTATACAGCGTGTCACGAGGCGCACAAGCAGGTGCTTGTGGAGGCTTTGGTAGATGTTAGCGCTCTGGAAAAAGAATATGATGAGCTTGAAGGAAAAATTGCCGTAGAGATGAAAAAGTTACAAACCATCACACGGCTTCTTTCCGAAAAACGTCCCTTCGGCTTATCTCTTTATGAAATGTATAGCTCCTCGTATATTCTCCAGAAGAATTCTTCCGAATATGCGACCTATCTCAAACTCATTGAAAATCCACAGTTGATGTCACTTACCTATAAGCAACTGACGGATGCGCTTTTCTTCATTCGCTCAAATAATCTTGAAAAGATTTACTACGATTATGTTGAGGATGTGGAAAAAAATCCTGTCATCACGCATATGAAAACAGGTCTGGATATTCCGACGCTTTCTGAGGTAAAGAGCAAGCTTGAAGAGATTGCCAAGTCACGTCGTGGACTTTTCAATACAGCAAAGCATCCCTATTTTCGTCAGGCGCTCGCCTACTATTATGAAATTCAAAATCGCACAAATCTTGAGAATGTCGCTGCATTGACGGCTCAACTGAAATCACGTACGCACTGGGCTTCTTCAAAGCAGATCCGTCAGGTGAAAGAGAGCATTCAAAAAACACTGGATGCCATCTCACTTTATGTTAAGGAATACGATTGTCTTTATCGTGTCCTGACACCAGACGGCTACCTCGCTGTCATTGACAACATTCTTCGTGGCAATACGTCATATATGCGTTATGTCCACGATGCGATTGACAATTATATCTCCCTTCGTGATGTCAACCAGTTGCTTATGACGCTGGACGATAACCAGATTGCATTGTTGGATTTCGCCTACACAGCGAGCAGAAACTATAACAATTACACTGATATTTTAGCGAAACTTCCTGAGGTGCGCATTTATCACGAGGTGCTTGTGACCGAGCGTGAATGTGAAGCAGAATTGGCGACGCTCGTCGATTTTGAGAATATCACCTCTCGTATCATCAAGCTAAAGACAATGCAACTGGAACTTGCCAACAAGCTGTGCGCAGGAAAAACCAGTCAGGAATACGACCATCTGTATGAGACAAGCAAAGATAACAAGGATTATCTTTACACCATCTCACGTGAAAACAACTTCTGGCCCATCCGAAAGACGATGGAGATGTATGGAAAGTTCATTCTGACGCTCTTCCCTTGCTGGCTTCTTTCTCCTGAAAACGTATCAAGCCTGTTGCCACTGGAAAAGGATCTGTTCGATCTCGTTATTTTCGACGAGGCATCACAGGTATTTATCGAAAGCACCATTCCTTCCATTTTCCGTGGAAAGCATATCGTTGTCGCTGGTGACTCAAAGCAGCTTCGTCCTTCCGCCACCTTTATGCGCCGTTATCTCGGCGCAGATCCCGAAGCACAGGAGGATGTTTCTGTGCAAGCGGCGCTTGAGGTAGAAAGCCTGCTCGACCTTGCTGTCGCAAGATATGACAGCGCAAACATCACCTACCACTACCGTAGCCGTCACAGTGAGTTAATCGACTTCTCAAACAACGCGTTCTATGGTGGAACTCTTCAGGTTGCGCCGAACATTTCTCGCAACAAACGTGTTCGCCCGATTGAAAGATATAAGGTGGCAGGCAAGTGGATTGACCGTAAAAATGTCGTCGAAGCAAAAGAGGTGATCCGTCTTTTACGTGAGCTTTCCAAGACACGAGAGCATAACGAAAGCATTGGTATCATTACCTTCAACGCCGATCAGGCGACCTGCATTGCCGACCTAATCGACAAGGAATGTCTTGCTGATGCTGAGTTCCGTACCTTTATCCAAAGCGAGAGAGCAAGACGAGAAAATGGTGAGGACACTTCCCTATTTGTCAAAAACCTTGAAAATGTGCAGGGTGATGAAAGAGATATTATCATCTTCTCGATTGGCTATGCCCCCAACACCGAAGGCAAAGTGCATTCCAACTTTGGTTCGCTTTCCTCCGAAGGTGGAGAAAACCGTTTGAACGTTGCCATTACACGTGCCAAGAGCCGAATTATGCTCGTCACAAGTATTGAGCCAGAGCAGTTGCATATTGAAGGCGCAAAGAATCTCGGACCGAAACTGCTTCGCAAATATCTGGAATATGTACGTGCCGTATCGCTTGGTCAGGATAAGGAAGTGCGTTCCATTCTGGATAGCCTGATGAATGCGCCTACCACAACGGAAGCCTTGACCTCGCTCTCTCCGATTGAAGATCGTATTGCAGAGAAGCTAACAAAGGCAGGTTACGAGGTACACCTCAATCTTGGAAACGAAAATACGAGGCTCTCCCTCGCAATTTACGACAGCGAGCTTGACCGTTATCTTGTGGGTGTGGTGCTGGATAAAGATGCATTTGCGTCCTCCTCTTCCATTTTGGAGAGGGATGTGTATAAGCCAAAATTCCTCGCCTCACGAGGTTGGTCCATTCTGCGTGTATGGTGCCGTGACTGGTGGCTTTCGCCACAAAAGGTCATCAAGAGCATCACCTCTCTTGCAGAAAAGAACCGTACCCTATATAAAAAATCCCTCACGCAATCGACCCCGACTCCTCAACTTGAGCCGAGCGAGAGCGTATTGAGCGTGGTGTCCTGATGGATGCCACGTTCTTTCTATAATGAGTAACAAAAAAAGAACCACACTCGTTTGAATGTGGTTCTTTTTTATTTGTAGGTCTGAGGATTAACCCTTTACCATCTTTGCGATTTCTGCGCCGTAGTCTTCTTCTCTCTTCTCGATGCCTTCGCCCTTGTCATAACGGATGTAACCGGTGACAACGATCTTAACGCCAAGAGCCTTAGCAACGCTCTCAACGTACTTAGCAACGGTCATAGAGTCGTCCTTAACATAAAGCTGTTCAAGGAGGCAGTTGGTTTCATAATATTTACCAAGCTTACCAAGAACGATCTTTTCAAGAACCTGCTGGGGTTTGCCAGCCATCTTGGGATCCTGTGCCATCTGAGCGAGGAGAATTCTCTTCTCTTCTTCAAGAACGCTTGCAGGAACGGAAGCGCGATCCAAGTAAAGAACAGGCATTGCTGCAGTCTGGAGAGCAACGTTCTTTGCGCACTCAAGGAATTCGGGTGCATCAGGAGCGTCGGTTTCAAAGGTAACAACAACACCGGTCATACCAAGACCGTGAATGTAGGTGGAAACTGCGCCTTCAACAACGTTGAAACGGCGAAGAGAAAGTTTTTCACCAATCTTGTAGGTGTACTCAGCAAGAGCATCCTTTACAAGGCCTGTGCCGTCTGCCATCTGGCACTCCATAAGAGCGTCAACATCAGCAGGCTTGCAAGCAATAATGGTCTTTAAAATTTCCTTTACGAAGGACTGGAATACTTCGTTCTTAGCAACAAAGTCCGTCTCGGAGTTAACTTCAACGATAGCGGTGGTAGTACCGATAGTCATAATATCAACAAGACCTTCAGCAGCGATTCTGTCTGCTTTCTTTGCGGTAGCTGCCATACCCTTCTCACGAAGGATTTTTACTGCTGCATCAAAGTCGCCGTTTGCTGCCTTGAGAGCGTTCTTGCAGTCCATCATACCGCAACCAGTTTGTTTTCTGAGTTCGGCTACTGCTTTTGCACTGATTTGTACTTCAGACATTTTAATATCTCCTACTCTACTTATTTTAGATTATGCGTTTTCTTCTTCGACAACTTCTTCCTCAACAACGGTTTCAACAACCTCTTCGGTTACGCCGCCGTGAGCTTCGATAACTGCATCTGCAAGAGCGCCTGCAATAAGCTTGATTGCGCGAATTGCGTCATCATTACCAGGAATGATGTAGTCAGCATCGTCAGGGTCACAGTTGGTGTCGACGATAGCAACAACAGGAATGCCAAGCTTTCTTGCTTCAGCAACTGCATTTGCTTCTTTACGAGTGTCAACGATAAATACAACGGAAGGAAGGGTATCCATTTCCTTGATACCACCGTATGCTCTTTCAAGGTCTTCGATTTCCTTGATCTTCTTAGCAACTTCCTTCTTAGGAAGAAGAGCAAAGGTACCGTCAGCCTGCATCTTTTCAAGCTCTTTAAGACGTCTGATGGACTTACGGATGGTGTTGAAGTTGGTAAGCATACCGCCGGGCCAACGAGCGTTTACAAAGAACATACCACATCTCTGTGCTTCTTCCTTAATGGTCTCTGCTGCCTGCTTTTTGGTACCAACAAAGAGGATTGTGCCACCTTCCTGTGCTACGCTTGCAACATAGGAAAATGCCTCTTCAAACTTCTTAACGGTCTTCTGAAGGTCAACAATGTGAATACCGTTTCTCTGGGTGTAGATGAACTCTGCCATCTTGGGGTTCCACTTCTTGGTAGGGTGACCGAAGTGAACGCCTGCTTCAAGCAACTGCTTGATTGTAATTTCGAACATTTTATGTTCCTCCTTGGTTTTTTCCGATATAGCATACCCCAGCGACTCCGAAAAACGGGCACCGAGCAGGGGAGATTTTGCCATATCTGTTCTGATTTTGCCTGTGTTTTTGCACAGTACCGAGTTATTATATCATAAAGATTTATAAGAATCAAGTGGTTTTTATAAATTTACAGAAAATTCACATTTTTATTTGTATTTTTCCTTTTTGTTTTGCTTTTTTCTATTGCATTTTGGCATATATTATGGTAAAATATTTTCAGATTATGCTTGAGGTTTTTTATGCTACATACAAAAAAAGGAAGATGGCTCTTTGCTCTCGCACTCAGCGTCTTGTATTTGCTTCTCTTTTTTCTACACTATGAAATTTCGCTTCATATGGAGAGCGATCTTGCCGTAGAGATTGTATCCTATATCATTTTTCTGCTCATTGCAGGACTTTCCTCCTTATGCGCCTGCGTCTTTTTTCAGGACAGGGACAGAGGTGGGGTTCGATATCTTTGGTTTCTTCTCTTTCTCTCGACGCGGCTTTTTTATCAGATTCCCTACTACTATATTGATTACATAACTGCCCAGTATTCCTCAATGGATGCGATAATACTTGGCGCCCTGATGGGCCTCTTTGAGCTTGTCGCGTGGTATATTGTTTTTGCGCTACTCTCACGTATTCTCTCTTGCTTCAAAATAAAACAGGAGACAGGCGTAATGTGGCTCTGTCTTGTGATGCCCATATATGAATTCGTTTTGCTGATGGTTGAGGTCGTTTTATATTTTGCAAGCTATGGCGCAATGATTTATACCGACGATATTTTCTATTTCATATTTGGTTTTCTCTACCCTGCTCTCTTGTTTGCCGTCTCTTTTTTCTCAAGCATCTACCTCTTGAAATTGTTAAATATTCAAAAGATAAAAGGAGAATAAAAAGATGAATGCATTTCCTCTTTATGATGGTGAAGTACCACTTTCTGTAAGTGATTTTACCCCTACCCTTACCTTCTACCCTCCCATTGAAAAGAAGAGCGACGCGTGCGTCGTAATCTTTCCTGGCGGGGGCTATTCCATGCGTGCACCTCACGAGGGGGATGGCTATGCGAGATTTTTTCAGGAGAACGGAATTGCATCCTTCGTGTGTGACTATCGTGTAAAGCCCGAATCCTTCCCTCGTCCCTTGCTGGATGCGCGTCGTGCCGTTCGATATGCAAGAGCCAATGCTGAAAAATACGGTTACTCGCCTGACAAAATCCTTGTGATGGGATCGTCAGCAGGAGGTCACCTCGCTTCCCTTGTTTCGACCTATCGTGGCGACCTTGAGGGAGAGGAGGGCGATAGCCTTCGTGAAGTCGATTCTATCCCTAACGGTACCATTCTCTGCTATCCTGTCATTGATATGGTCGGTGAATATACCCATATCGGCTCACGTACCAATCTTGTCGGTGAGAGTGGCAAGGCATTCGAGGAGATTTCCTCCTGTGATATTCTCGACGAGAGCACACCACCCGCATTCCTCTGGCACACGCACGCAGATGCTGGTGTCCACGTAGCGAATTCCTACAAATATGCGCTCGCACTTCGCAAGTACAACATTCCTGCTGAGGTACACGTCTTCCCCTTTGGCAAACACGGTCTTGGTCTTTCCCCTGAGAACGCGCATGTCGCTCAGTGGTCGGCTCTGTTGCTCAACTGGATGAAGGTTATGAATTTTTAAGTTTTAAAAAGAAAACGGACTATCGTTTGATAGTCCGTTTTCTTTATTGGTTTCATTCGGTTCTCATCTGTCAAGAGGAATTCAGTTCTTCTTGAACAGAGGTCCGTATGCGGCGCAAGCGCTCGCGTGATCTTCAAGGTCATAGACTGTCACGCGCTTGACCGATTCGCTCGCCCAGCAGGTATGTACATCAGCAAAAATCTGAGGACGGTTGATAAGCAATTTCATAAAGAGTTTTCACGCTCTTTGCTATATTCATTGTTTGTTCTTCGAGGGATTCACGCACTTACATTACACCACGAAGTCCGTCAATGGTTGGGCGAATACCAATCGCAGGATATTCACCGATATAGCGATTTTTTGCCATAATATGCTCCTCTTTTCTTTGAAATTATACTGAAAATGTAGCGTTTAGATAATGCCTTCTTTCGGAGTTACCTTGAAATGATTTGCAATTTGCCAGAGTTGCTCGTCGGTGATGTAATTGATGTGCTCAAGTCCAGTCGCCGTATACATCATAAAGAGTTGTGCAGCCTTTTCTACCGTTTCGATCAGACCGAACGCCTCGTCGAGGTCGCGACCTGCACCATACAGACCGTGAAGTCCCCAGACAACCGTTCTGGCAAGTTTCATCTTTTCTGCTGTTGCCTCACCAATCTCGTTGGTACCGCAAAGCATCCAAGGAAGAACCTCTACGCCATCCGGGAAAACAACAATAGACTCCGTCATTACCTGCCAAAGCGTGTGAGTGAACGCTTCTGTGGTAAGAGGATGTACGTGGGTCATAGCGAGGAGGGCGTTGGGGTGAGTGTGCATAACAACACGGTTTGAAGGATCGACAGAAAGTCTTGCGATATGACTCATCAGGTGTGCGGGAAGCTCGCTTGTGAACTTGCCACCGTCGCACCAACCCCAAAGGAGCTCTGCGACATTGCCTGAGGGGGCAATACGAATGATACCAAGATTGGTTTCTGGATCATTTTTGATATTCTTGAAATATTTACCCGTACCGGTCACAAGGAAGCGCTTGCAAAGCTACTCTTCGTATCAGAAGCGACGGTACGCCGTGACCTGGTAGCGATTGAAAAAAGCGGACTGATTCGACGTACACACGGAGGGGCTACGCTTTCCTACGGCGCAGAGGAGGTTTCCTTGTTTGTTTGTATGAACGAAAATAGAGGCGCAAAAGAAGATGCCGTTCGTCGTGCGCTTCCCTATGTGCCGACCGACTTCAAGACGGTGTTCCTCGACTCCTCCTCTACGGCTCTCCTATTGGTGCAAAAACTGCCACTGGAACATAAAACGGTGGTGACAAACAACCTGCAAAGCGCTCTGCTCCTATCGAAAATTGACGGAGTGGATATTATTATCCCTGGTGGAAACTTATATTCTTCCAGTTCTTCGGTGAAAGGCGCGTGGACAAACTCGCTTCTTCGGGAATTTCGTTTCGACTTAATGATTTCCTCCTGCGCATCCATAGCAGACGGAGGGGCGTATGAAAGCGCCCTCGACCAAAGGGAGATCAAGCGTATCACCTTTGAACGTTCCTCTTATCAGATTCTTCTGGCTGACAAGACGAAAATCAACGGACAGGGGCCGTATTTTGTGGCGCCTCTTTCGGAATATAAGGTCGTAGCGATAGGTGGAGAGGGAGAGATAGATGAAGATGCCCTGCGTGGAGTAAGAATCGTATAATTTTACCTCTTGCAAAGAGAGCATAGTTGTGTTATAATGAAAGAAAAAACAAAGGAGTTTTTTATGGAACAAGGCAAAAAAAGTTCACGCTTTTGGCTGGCGCTTATCATTTTTAGCCTGATAGGTCAGGTCGCGTGGATTATCGAAAATATGTATCTCAATGTCTTTATTTATAAGATGTTTGGCGCATCAGCAGACCAAATCTCTCTGATGGTCGGCGCATCCTCCGTCGCGGCAACGGTGACAACGGTGCTGGTTGGCGCGCTATCCGACAAATTGGGAAAGAGAAAAATTTTCATCTCTCTTGGCTACATTCTCTGGGGCATTTCTATCGTTGCGTTTGCTCTCGTGCGTGAGGACACGATTGGCTCCATCGTTGGGGTGGGCGCATCCGTTAGCGCAATTTGCATTACGCTCGTTATCGCGCTCGACTGTGTGATGACCTTCTTTGGCTCGTCTGCAAATGATGCTTGCTTCAATGCGTGGCTCACAGATGCGACACAGGACAGTGGTCGAGGCGCAGCAGAGGGTATCAATGCAATGATGCCACTGGTTGCCATTTTGGTGGTTTTTGGTGGATTTATGGCATTCGACCTCAACAAATCTTCCTCTTGGACAGCAATTTTCATCATCATTGGCGCAGTGGTGCTTTGTATCGGTGTGCTCGGTCTGTTCCTCATTGAGGAGGTTACCCCACAAACACAGGAAAACAAAAACTATTTTGGAAATATCATCTACGGCTTCCGTCCCTCTGTGGTAAAGCAAAACCCTATTCTTTATGTCACACTATTTGCCTTTGCCATTTTCGGTATTTCCATCAATATCTTTATGCCCTATCTAATTCTTTATTACGATGTTGCGCTCGGGCTTTCCAACTACGTTCTCATTATGGCTCCTGCCGTTATTCTCGCCAGTGTCGTTACCTTCTTTTGGGGTAGACTTTATGACAAATGGGGCTTTGAAAAGTCCCTTGTCCCCTCACTGATAATGCTGTCGCTCGGTTACATTGTACTATTCTTCTTCCGTAATACGGCTCTCGTATTCATTGGCTCGCTCTTGATGATGAGTGGTTATCTTTCGGGTATGGCAGTCTTTGGCGCAATGGTGCGCGACAACACCCCCGAGAAAAAAGCAGGTATGTTTCAAGGGCTCCGTATCGTTGGACAGGTACTAATTCCAGGCATTATCGGACCTATGATCAGCGCATTTGTGCTTCGTGACGCAGAGGTAATCATTGGAGATGACGGTATGGAACAATTTGTTCCTAACGCCAACATTTTCCTTGCGGCGCTACTTGTCATTCTTGTTCTTATTGCTGTTTTAGCATTCCTGTTCTGGCTCATTAAAAAGTCAAAAACACCAATGCCAATCGCAAAAATTGAGGAATAATGTAAACTAAAGTTATAAAAACATCTCATACTTCCCTTTCAGGTGGTATGAGATGTTTTTATTTTAGTGTATTTAAATATTGAATGGCTTGTTTGATACCGTCCGTTGCAGAAGATAAAATGCCTCCACTGTACCCAGCGCCTTCGCCTGTTGGATAAAGTCCTTTATGGCTTTGTGACATACCGTCATCACCTCTCACAATACGAACGGGAGAGGTGGAGCGTGTTTCAGGAGCAGTGAGAATGGCATCTTCATCATAAAAACCATCCTGATGCGTATCAAAGTCCCTGATCGCTTTGCGAAGTGACTCCGTAATAAATGCAGGAAACAATTTATCCAGAGAGCACAGAGTGATTCCTCTATGATAAGTAGGAGTGATTTTTTTGGGGAGCGTAGGCGCTGTACCCTGAATAAAATCGCCAAGTCGCATACCAACAGCGCGATAATCCTCTCCACCGAGAGCAAAGGCACGACGCTCAATTTCTTCCTGAAAGGCAATGCCACGTGTTGGTCTTTCCCCTTCAAAATCCTCTGGAAAAAGCGAAACAAGAAGCGCAGAATTGGCATTGTCTCCATCACGTAAATAAGTGCTCATACCATTTGTGACAACCCCACCAACAAGAGAGGATGCCATCACAACGGTGCCACCAGGACACATACAGAAGCTATAAACGGAACGTCCGTTGTCAAGATGCGTTACCAGATGATAGGAAGCTGGAGGAAGCAAGTTTTCTTCCACGTCCCCATACATTTGGATATCAATATCCCTTTGCTTGTGCTCAATGCGAACACCCATTCCGAAGGGACGCGCTTCAAGCGCTACCCCCTTTTCTTCCAACATATAGAAAAGTTCTCTTGCGCTATGCCCTGTCGCTAAAAAGAGGGTTTCGCAGGGGAGCGTTTCTTCTTCTCCACGCTTTTGTATACGAAGCGCGCTTACCTTTTTCTCTGTAAAAAGGATTTCTTTCAGGGTAGTTTCAAAGCGAATTTCGCCACCAAGCGAAAGAATTTTTTTGCGCAGATTTTTAACAGTAAAGGGCAACTTATCGGTACCAATATGTGGCGCTCTTTGCTCTAAAATGCTACGAGGCGCACCTACCTCGACAAACTCGCTCAAAACTGTATAAACCTCTGGTGTGAGTGTGCCATACTTCAGTTTTCCATCCGAAAAAGCGCCTGCGCCACCCTCACCAAACTGAATGTTTGAATCAGGATGAAGAATGCCCTCTTCCATAAAACGGCGCACATCCATCTCTCGCTCATCAACTGTTTTTCCACGCTCTAAAACTATGGGACAAAGCCCTGCTTTTGCAAGCATCAAGGCGCAAAAAATTCCCGCCGGACCGAATCCCACAACCACAGGGCGTGTTTTTGGTTTTTGAGAGATGCTTGGCAGTGAAAGGATGGGCTCACGATATTCCTTGACAACCTTCTTCATTTTAAGAAGTCCTCGCTCACGCGCAGACTCAAGCGCAAGAATGGCTTTCGCCTTATAAGAGGTCGTCGGTTTTTTGGAAATATCTGGCGTAATTGCGCACAGGGCATAAGAATAAAGTTCTTCGCTCTGCAAGGTAGGAAGCTTCTCAAAAATCGCCCTTCGTATTTCCTCTTCTCCGTAAAGGAGAGGCAATTCTATCTGTATTTCAATCATTCTGTCCTCTCCTTTCGTGGTGGAATTTTTGCTTTTATTATAATATAATACAACATTTTTGTCAAGGGGAAAGCATAGCAGGGTTTATTTTTAAGGGGAAGAAAAAAGAGTGCGACGAATTTGGCGCACTCTTTTCTTTTTTAGGAAAATTATATTTCCTGACCTTCAATGGGAAGATCGGGGAGATCAATGCCTGACGAAGATGTCAGGATATCCAGTGTATCCTGTGGGAGAATTTCCATCTGAGGGCGCTCATAATTTAGCATAATTCTGCTACTTCATCTTTAGAAAATTTTTGTAATTGCATATAGAGTGGTTTAACCACCAAGATATGCCTTAATGATCGCATCATCTGTGAGAAGCTCAACACCTGTGCCACACTTGACGATATTACCAATCTCCAAAACATACGCACGATTGGATATGGAAAGCGCTTTCTTAGCATTTTGTTCTACAAGCAGAATGGTCGTGCCAAGAGAATTGACCTTTTTTATCATCTCAAATACAGTGTTCACGTACAGGGGCGACAGACCCATCGAGGGCTCGTCAAGGAGAAGGAGTTTCGGACTTGTCATCAGGGCGCGGCTCATAGCGAGCATCTGTTGCTCACCACCAGAAAGCGTTCCTGCAAGCTGGTTTGCTCTTTCCTTCAAAATGGGGAAATAGGAATACATCTCCTCAAGTTTCGCGAGGAATTCCGCCTTATCACGCTTTGAGTAATAGCCGAGTTTCAGGTTTTCATAAACGGTGAGTTCGCCAAAAACACGGCGTCCTTCCGGAACCTGAGCAAGACCGTGAGCAACGAGGGAATGAACGGGAGCGTGGGTGATGTCCTGACCGAGAAAGGCAACGGTGCCATCTGCTTTCGGAATCAAACCATTGATAGCGTGCATAATGGTGGTTTTACCAGCGCCATTGGCGCCAATCAGGGAAACGATTTCCCCTTCGTCAACGTGGAAGGAGACGCCCTTTACTGCGCGAATCAATCCGTAGGAAACAGAGAGATTATTCACTTCAAGAATATGTTTCATATCAATCATCTCCTAAATACGCACGGACAACCTCCGGCATTTTCAACACTTCTCCGACGGGTCCTTCGACAAGGACGGTACCAAAGTTCAAGACGGTAACACGGTCACAAACCTTACTGACAAGGCTCATATCGTGCTCGATCAAGAGAACGGTCATATCAAACTCTTTTTGCACAAAACGGATGGTTTCAACAAGTTCTGCCGTTTCCTGTGGATTCATACCTGCGGCAGGCTCATCCAGAAGCAACAACTTCGGTGAGGTCGCAAGAGCACGCGCGATTTCCAATTTTCTCTGCTTTCCGTAAGGGAGATTACAAGCGAGGTTGTTTCTCTCATCCAAGAGTCCGAAAATCGAAAGGATTTCTTTCGCGCGCTCACGCATACGTCTTTCATTTTCAAAATGGTGAGACGTACGGAATATACTGTGCAAGGGGTTGCACTTAAATTCAGGGGCATTATGAAGTCCGACAAGAACATTACGGATGACGCTCATATTATTGAAAAGACGAATGTTCTGAAAGGTACGGGCAATGCCACGACGGTTGATTTGCTCTTGGGTAAGACCCGTAAGATTTTCGCCATCCAGAGAAAATGTGCCTGTGGTGGGCAGATAAACACCTGTGAGCATATTGAACACCGTCGTTTTACCTGCGCCATTGGGGCCGATCAGACCATAAAGCTCGTTCTTCTTGATTTTGAGGTTGATGTTCTGGGCAGCGCGCAGACCACCGAAGGCGATACCAAGATCGAAGGTTTCAAGCATATACTTCTCTTCTGTTGCTTCGGGAGCAAGCTGTAATTCTTCACTCATTATTTGGTACCTCCTTCCTCGTCAGGCATATGGCTATCGGACGCATCCGGACGAACGGAGAGGTCCAAAGAGAGCATTTCATCCATCGGAATTTTGGTAGGTACACGATCCCACTCGGCAGAGTCCTCATCGGCAACAGAGGCGCCAACCTTACTTCTTCTCTTCGCCACAAGGCGCTCACGAAGGCGCGCGAGAGAATAGCGCTCACGAAGGCTACGGAATACAGGCGCGTTATTGAACAAAATCACCACAATCAGCACAAGAGCGTATATGAGGAAACGAAGCGCTGAAAGGTTACCCGGCAGATTTGCCATCAAGGTGATATTGACAAAGGTAAGGAAAATTGCTGCAAGAATGGAGCCGTTGATAGAGCCGATACCACCAAGAACCACCATAACGAGAATTTCAATCGAATAGTCATAGGAAAAAAATCCGTATTCCACAGGGGTAGTAGAGGCGCCATAAATAACACCTGCGACACCTGCAAAGAAAGCGGCAATGGTGAAAGCGAAAAGCTTATAGAAGGTGACATTGATGCCCATTGCTTTGGCAGCAATCTCGTTATCGCGAACTGCTGTAATAGCTCGTCCGTGTTTAGAACGCACAAGGTTTTGGATAACGATAAGCATTAAAATCACCACAACAAATGCGATAACATAGAGTTCTTTTCCATAGGTGTGCTCGTTTTTCAGACCAAGCGCGCCACCAAGAAAAGGCATATTCATACAAAGGTTACGAACTATCTCACCAAAGGCGAGGGTGACAATCGCCAAATAGTCGCCCTTAAGACGAAGGGCAGGAAGTCCAACCACGAAGCCAAAGATGGCGGCAGCAAGTCCACCGACCAACATACAGACTATGAGAACAATAACTTTGTTATTGAACAGGGGGAAGATGACATTTGAGAGGTATGTGCCAAGATAGGCGCCTACACACATAAAGCCTGCGTGTCCAAGAGAAAGCTCGCCGAGAAAACCTACGACGAAGTTCAGGGAAACGGCAAGAATTACAGCATATGCCATCTGCGTGAGCATATAGCAAGTGGAACGCTTCAGGATACCAAATTGACCAAGCAAAATCATTGCAAGGAAAAAGGCGCCGAGCACCAGGTAATTCAGATAGTGCTTCCACTTGAAATTGTCTTTTATTTGTTTAAAATAGGAGAGCATTACACCTTCTCCCTTCTACGCTTACCAAGCAAGCCAGTCGGCTTGACAAGGAGAATCAAAATAAGCGTCGCAAACTCAATTGAAGTTGTATAGGATGCGAGCGCAGGAATGGAGAGGCAGATTTTCTCGATAACACCAAGCAAAATGCCACCAATCATTGCGCCGGGAATGGAGCCTATACCACCAATAACTGCTGCAGTAAACGCCTTAATGCCCGGCAAGGAGCCAAGCGTGGGGTTTACGGAGGGGATATAGAGAAGATAGAAGATGCTGGCGCAAGCGGCAAGAGCTGAGCCGATCGCAAAGGTAATCATAATGATACGATTGACGTTAATTCCCATCAAACCAGCAGCACCACGATCCTCCGAAACGGCAAGCATAGCACGTCCTGTCTTGGTTTTAGCAACGAAAAGAGCCAAAGCCACCATAATGACAGAAGCAACAAAAAGAGTGATGACGCTTGAAGAACTAACTGTCGCGCCAAAAATATTGATAGGTTGCGATTGGAAAATGGTAACGGGACGAGATTGGGAACCAAAAATCAGTTGCGCAATACTTTGGAGCATATAACTTACGCCTATCGCCGTAATCAATACGGCAAGAGGAGATGCGGCACGCAAGGGACGATATGCGATACGCTCTATAACAATGCCAAGAACCGTACAGAAAATAACGGCAAGCACAATGGCAAGAAGGGGAGATGTTGTTAATGCGATTGTCGTAAAAGCAGCGTAGGCACCGACCATAATGACATCGCCGTGCGCGAAGTTCAGCATCTTAGCGATACCATATACCATAGTATAGCCAAGAGCGATCAGGGCATAGATACTACCTAAACTCAATCCGTCAAGTAATGTACTCATAAGAACTCACTTTTTAGGGTATTTTTTCTTTGTTTGTAAAGCAATATTAACATTTTGATGCATTATTTGAATGTCCAATAAACACACCAGTGGGGGTATGCCAAATGCAACATACCCCCATAAATATTAGTTTACTTCAACAATCTTGGGTTCCTTAGTGGGTGCGCCACTTGCATCCCAAGTGATGTTACCAGTAACACCACTGTATGAGAAATCATCAGCTGTGAAAGCGGCAACGAGAGCTGTAGCAAGGTCCTGTGCAGAGATGTTAACATCATCTACTCCAGCCTTAACCATTGCATTATAAATTGCCCATACGGTGTCAAATGCGCCAGCTGCGAACTGGTCGGGCTTTGCGCCATACTCTGCTTCATAAGCAGCCACGAAGGAAGCAACCTTTTCATCTGTGCTATTTACGTCAAAGGGAGTGATGTAGGTAATCTTATTAGATACGTTCTTTCCTGCAATCTGGGTAGCGATACCATCAAGACCATCGCAGCCAAAGAGAGCAGCTTCGCATCCCTTCTTCTCACACTCAACAGCAATCAAGCCAGCTTCGGTGTAGTAGATAGGAAGGAAGATAACGTCGCATTCTTTCAATGCATTTACCTGAGAGTCGAAAGACTTATTGGTTTCTTTGGTGAAGGACTGCGCGTTGAAGGACTTTTGAAGATCGTTCATTTTTGTTGCGAATGCATCAAAAAGACCTTTGGAATAGGGATCGGAAGAGTCATAGATAACGCCGATATTGTTATAGTTCTCAGCAATTTCAATCGCAGCGATTTCTGCCTGGTCGGGGTCGCCAAAGCAAGAACGGAATACGGTAGGACGATTCTCAATCACGCCTGCTTCAGATGCTGAGGGGGACATAGCAAATACGCCATCTTCGTTTGCAAGGGTCGCAAATGCTTCGCAAGAGCCAGAAGTAACGGAGCCAAGAGATGCTTGCATACCTGCTTCATAAAGAGCGTTGTAGCCATTCTGAGCGCCAGTAGCGCCAGCTTCGTCATCCTTCATCTCGAAGAAGAAGTTTACGCCATTAAGACCACCCTGCGCATTGATCTGCTTTACAGCAAGGAGCGCGCCGTTGTTGACGCTATTACCATACTGTGCAGCATCACCAGTCAAAGGACCAGTAGCGCCAAGGAAATATACGTCATCTTTTTTCTGTCCGCAAGAAGCGAAAGCTACCATTGCGGTTACGGCAAAGGTGAGTGCGAGTGCCAAGGATACAATTTTTTTGATTGTGTTTTTCATTTTCTTTTCCTCTTTTGTATTTTAATTTTGTTGTTTTATAAATAAAAAAAGAATTACCAATCAACGGCAATTCATACACAGCGAAGATTTTTAAAAAATCACTCACATAGTCGAACTGCTCCATATGGATATATCACGAAAAGGTGAATTATAAATAGAAAAATGGACACAAATAGCTCTGTGCCCAAAATTCGTAGAGAAAGGGAACGTGAGGAAAAAACCTTCGCGCACGAAGGGGCAAAAGATGACGCTGTCATAACGCTTGTCATAGGTTTTTCCTCCCAAAATAAAAGATGTTTCTATTATACACGCTTTTCATACATTTGTCAAGTATTTTTATATGAGAGTTTCTCATACCCCTGTTTAAATAAGGAATGGTTTGCAAAAATGTTATAATTAACTTATCTAACATAAAAAAACTTCTCTTCCCCGCAAAAACATAAAGGACAAATACGGCAAACACCGTATTTGTCCTTTTATTATTATGATAATTAGCCAACAAGACCAGAACGCTCAATACCTTGAACAAGGTACTTCTGACAGAAGAGGTAAACAATTACCAAAGGAGCGATAATCATAATACCAGCCGTATTTCGAATAACGGAATACCACAGGTCCTGACCTGCAAAATTCGTTTGAAGAGAAATCGGAATGGTTTTATAAATGTCCGGCATCAAGTAGGTTTTGTTCAGGGGGTCAATGAAGAACAAGGTGGTATAGAAATTGTCCGTCCACTGCCACGAGAACGAGAAGAGGAAGATGGTAATCATCATAGGCACCGACAGGGGAATGATGATGGAGAAGAAGGTGCGGAATACACCCGATCCGTCAACGTAGGCGGACTCTTCCAGCTCATCAGGAACGCCCTTGAAGAACTGACGCATCATAAAGATGTAAAGTCCATTCTTGAAAGCAAGACCTGTGATAGATAAAATAACCATAGGCCAATAGGTATCAAGAAGCACAGGCGTCTCGCCAAAGATCAGTTCAAGTGGTCCCTTGTAGTCCAAAGAAAGAATACGGAACAGATCGAACTGCGTGAAGTGCTTTAACATTGAGAGCTTAAGGGTTCTATGAGGAATAACCATCGTCACGATTACTGCAGCAAATACGGCAGAATTTCCCTTGAACTTAAACTTTGCCAAACCATAACCGATAAGGCAAGCAACCAGTGTCTGAAGCAGCGCACTGAGAAGAGAAAGTGTCGTCGTATTCAGGAGCGCGGAGAAATAATGGTTCTCTGTGATGATAAACTTGTAAATGTCAAGGGTAAAGTTTTTCGGAATCAGGGAGACGGTCGCGTCGACAACGTCCTCCTTCGTCATAAACGATCCCGCAATCATTGAAAGGAAGGGGAACAAGATGACATAAGAGACACCGAGCATCAAAATGAAACGGAAGATATTGATGACCACCTTAATCCAGGTGTTCGAGCTCTTCAGCTTTTGCATCAGACGCTCTTTGAAGGTAAGTTTTCCTTCAAAGTCTACGGAAATCTTGTTCTTGGTTTCTTTTTTTACAACAGTTTCAGTAGCCATAACTTACCTCCTTAATCTCTACGCTGATAGAAGATGAACGTTGACGCAATACCTGCAACCACTGCGATAATCAAAATTACCACAATGAAGTAAATCCACGCCATTGCCGTAGCACCTTCATTACTCTTCGCATAGCTTTCTTCAATGAACGTCATAACCGTATTGGAGGGCTTGGTGAAGCCGTCAATAATGGTATATACAGTGTTTACAAGAATCATAGGAGAAATCATTGGGAAGGTTACCTTCCAGAAGGTTTCCCAAGCGGTAGCGCCTTCGATTTGGCACGCCTCGTAAATCGAGGGAGAAATCGCCTGCAGGCCGGCAAGGAAAATCAACATCTGAACACCAGAGTAGTTGATAATAGAATAAATATCGTTTACAAGACCGACAACATACATAATCAACTCGTTGGCTATCTGAACCTCAGCAAAAAGCGCCATAATTTCCATTGAGGAAATAATCTGGTTGGTACCGGAGGCGCTGGCGTCCATTCCCATTCCCGATCCATCGTTCATACCACTCTGCATACTACCCGTAGCAATGTCTTGTGACATAATAACGCCCATACATCCTGTGGAAATAATAACAGGAACGAAGAAAATTGCACGAAAAACGGCACGACCAAGCATCTTCTGGTTAAGTACAACAGCTATGAAGAGCGCGAAGATGATAATAGCGGGAACTTCAAAAATTAACTGCTGAATACCACTGAGAAGCGTGGTTACGTAGTCGGGGTTATCTAAGAGGGCCTCCCGATAATACTTAAAGCCTTCGGGTCTAAGTGTCATCTGGGGTACATTATCGACAAGCTCAATACCGAGCGTGTTGAAGGTAAACCAGATGGAGTCAATCAAAATCGGAAGATAGATCATCGCAAGTCCAAGAAGGAAAGGAAGAACGAAAACATATCCTGCGCGCGCTTTGGTTGCATCAAGAGAAGCTGTTTTCTTAAACAGTTTAAAACTTTTCAGTTTTTCAAGATTTAAAGCTTTCATATTTCGTCCTCCTTATCTATCAATATTGACGAAGTCATAATTGTCAAGAACATATTCTTCGCCATCGGCAAGCGTGATTCTTACCTTATAAAGGTTGTAGTTGAGAAGGAAGCGAACGATCTCACTACCCTTCTGGTAGGTCACCATAACAACATTACCGTTGTCAATGGTGTAATCGGTGAACTGATAATCCGTATCCGTTGCAAACGAGTCTGTTACAAAACGAGAGGTATCGTATTCTACGGTATCAAACGTAACGTCAACAGGATTTGCGCCGGTTTCGTCATATTCGTTCTTGAAGGAGAGAATGAGCGCATCAAGATCATCCTCGAACTTGCCCTCAAGCGCAGATTCTTCTACGTCAAGCAGAGAAGCTGCTTGCGCCATAAGAGCGTCTTTATCAACGTTAACAGTAAATCCGTCAAGTTCACGATTCATCTCGTTGAACTTTGCAGTGATCGCTGCTTCCAATTGCGTTTCGATGGCAAGAAGAATGCCTGCTTTCATTTCCTCAAAGTCGCGAAGTTGCTCTTCTTCGTCAATGACACGTTCCGAAATAATCGTTCTGTGCTCGACAATATAGAAGTCCTGAAGCTCCTTAAGGTTGCTATTGATAACAGCATAGGTCTTAACCATATTCTGATACCAGTTATGATAGTCTACCGAATAATACTCAGAGAGAATTTCATCCTCTTTCAAGAAGGCAGAGTTCTGATAACAGAGTACGTAATAAGGAGAGGCGCCACTCTCAATCGAACGCAGAATCTCGTACTTAGGCGAGCCGGAATTGTTAAGAACCGAGCCAGCATAGTTTACAGAGCCGTGAAGCACCATACCGACAAATGGGATGGTGTAGGACGCATACTTGAAATGAGATGCATCCGTTGCGGCGTTAAGAATATGCGTTGCATACTGGAGGGTATATGCGTTTCCACCTTCAAGCATAACATCATAACGAGAGGAAACGTCTGCGAGAAGAGACTGAACATATTGAAGTCCCTCTTCTCTGTTGATGGGATTCTTCTTGTCAAAGTTAGAGTTGAGGTCGTGACCGAGCGTCGAAAGAGAGATGCCTGTCACATCATACTTGGTATACTTCTTCTCAAACTTCTTAAAGAATTTCGCAAGAACATCGGGAGAGATAACCATTGCAAGATCACTCTCATACATCTGCTTGATGGGACTGTATGTCTGACGAGAGGCATAACGGTTATCTACCATTCGTGAAACCGTTTTACGGTTACCAATGCCATCAAACATACCGGTATTCTCGATATACATAAAGTTAAAATCGGGATAAACACCAAAGTTTACGCCTTCTTTTGCGCTTTCCTTGTTTGCTTCAGCAATCAGGTTCTTGAACGCGCGTCTGCCACCAAGCACTCTTTCCCATTTCAGTTTTGCAGGGTAACGATAGAACATACCACCGTTTGCAAAGCCTGTGAGTTTGAAGTTGATGTTAGAAATATTCTGGGCGTTTTCGTAAATGTCCTTATACTTATCTGCCTGATTCTGATGTTCCAGTTTGATCAGGGTATCGGTCTCTGCATCAGCAAGCGCCTGATACTCTTTCCAAAGCGTTTCTGCTTCATCCTTACAGGACACAAGCTGCTTATACATCATAAGAACATCATTGAATGTCGTAAGAGGAATATTCTTCGATACAGGGAAGGAGAGGAATTTTGCCTCAATGGTCATTGCGCCAAGCGCTTCAATGTAAAGAGGAATGTCTTTGCTTACCTTATTCACAGCAGAAAGCACACCGTTATCATAGAGATAGTCACGATAGTACTCTGCCATACCAGAATAGGTAGCATTGTATGAGGTACCGTCTGTCAACGGCGAGCCCACTGTCTCATCAGAAAGCATCACGTATCTCGTAACATACGAGCCAGTGTACTTAGACTCCGACGTGATCGTATACATACCAAGCGAGCCTACCGAGATGGTTTGCGAAAGGTCGAAGGTATCTGAAGGATAGGGGTTATAGGAAAGGTAGGAAGAAATAAACTTATTTGAGGATGCCTGACCCTTGAAATTGATATTTGCAAGAGAAGCACCTTCTTCAACGATAGCGAAGAAGCCTCCATAATAGCGAGAATCGGTAGCAAGAGAAAGCTTCGACTGCATCTCAGCATTTGTTGCTGTCTCGCTCACAATACCGAACACAGGCATATAAATCTGCTCACGGTGCGCGCCTGTGATGGTAGAATAACAATAATCCTTACCATAAACAGCAGAGGCAAGAAGCATATTGTTTTTAATACCAACATCAGGATTATAGACATCATCAAATTCAATGATAGTACCACTACCGTCGGGGTAGAGAGCGTAACCCTTGTTATTCATATCTGCTGCGCCAAAATAAGGCAAGCAGGTAACGTTTTTCAAGGTGTATACGGTTTCGTCGAAGGTAATGGAGGTCGCAGGAAGTGAAACGGAAAGCGAACCGTCTTCATTGAAGGAATATTCCAGCGAACAACGGATAACCGGCTTTTGCTTCGACTCATCTACATAACCAACAAAGCGCTCATCTTCATGCATCTGGCTGAAGGTGTAGGTCGTACATTTTGAGAGGAATTCAGCGCTTGCCTTGAGAGCTGCGGGCTCCTCGTTACCGCCTCTTACGAAGATGGCAACGCCCTCTTTTAGGATGGGATAACGAATGCAGTTATCTTCCCACGCATCCTCCTGACCCGGCATAAGCTCATAATACTTCGGGTTGAAGAGGGTATACATTGCAAGGAAGGCGTTGAATTGGTTGACGTTATCTGTCAATACCTGTCTGCCTTCCGAATCGGAAGGAAGCTTTTCACCATAAGACTTAATGGTCTTATAATAGTTTCTGATACCTCTGATATTGAAACCACCATAATTATCATATACGTCATCACCAGCAAAGAAATCGAGATCCTCGTCGCAATATGTCTTGACGAGTCCTTCGCTGTACTGAATCATAGGCTTCAAAATATCGTTCACGAAGGTATCGTGCTCGATCATACCAGGGAGAAGGAAACGAGTAGAGGTATCACCGAGCGTATAGTTGACACGCAAGCCTTTGACAATCGGCTGAATGTCAATCTGTCCGTAAAGGGCAGCCCAAGTAGTACTGAGATATCTGTACTCATTGTCGGGAATAGAAGTCTCATAAAACTCAATGATAAGCTGAGAAAGAAGCTCTGACGTCTCAATGGACTGGTGATACTTCATACCAGCAGGAGAGGAGGAGAGAATCTGTCCTGTGACATTGTTTTTGTAGTACAGCACGCCCGTGTAACGGTTAACGTAAATGGTGTACTTTCCGTCCTGTGAGCTGACATAATCAAGATAACCAAGATTCAGGTCATTCTCAAGCATTTCAAGGTCTGTCGCATAGTTACCAAGAAGGGCGTTGTTGACAATCGCCTTAACATCATCCAAAGGAAGAGAGGTATTGGTGTCAACCTCGCTGGAATACGCTGCGTTCGCTCTGACGGGAAGAATTGTGGCAAAGGACGCAAAGATCATCACGCATACAAGTGCGGCAGATACTATTCTTTTTACATTCATAATAATAAACCTCCGCAATTATACTCTGCCGACAATCTCGGTGATAATGCCTACGACAAAGGCAATCATCTTATAAACGAGAGTACCGAACAGGACGGCGACGAATACAATGACGAGCATTGCAACAATAGTACAAATAGTGATAAGGACGTTCTTACCCATCTGGTAGTCGTGAGTAACAAGCATACCGAAGAAGATGAGGATACCGACCCAAATGATAGCGATAGTGGTAAGGAGCGTTATGATAGACTGACCAGTCGTATCCATAAAGTTTGTCATAAGAGTGCCTATTACGAAGAAGGGAGCAATAGGTGCGAGCGAATATGTCGTCGCAATGTAAATATCCTTAAAGCTACCCTCACCCTCGAACAGACACGTGAGACACCAGTTTGCCACGCACCAAAGAAGAACAACAAGTACCACGCCAATGGCAATCATAAAGATGTTCTGGTAGGTGCCTTTTGGATTGAAGATGTATCCCTGACCAATGGAGTTGTAGAACAGAGCCACGATGGCAATACCCATAATGGTAGTACCTGCGCGAACGCTACCACGCTGCTCATGCTTCAAATCCCAGAAGCCATCAAAGGGATGGAATACGAGGTGGAAAGCATACAGAAGCTCTTCCCAATAGGTCTTTCTTCCAACCTTAAGCGAAGTTGCTTTATTCTTCTTGCCTGCATAGCCGAGGAATTTAACGGCAAGAACAGCAATCACAATGACAAGAATAACCACAGGAAGCAACCACTTACCAAGCACTTCCTTATTCTTTTCATTAAAGGCTTTGGAATAATAAGAGGTTTCATAAGCACGAGAAAGCGTATCCATTGCTTCATCATACTTACCTTGGCTATAAAGCGCTTTACCGATACCGATATAAGCCAGGTCGAAGTTATTGTTACGGGTCAATACATCCTTCCAGAAGTAGATGGATTCATCATACTTATGGTCGTTTGCATTTTTCAGCGCGCTGATAATAGTGTCACAATATTCAGTAGGAGAATAAACCGTCAACTTCATACCGACATAACCTTGGTCGAGAAGAAGAAGGTAACTCACACCATCAATGATCTGATAGGTAATAGCAACGGGTTTTTCTGCGTTACCAAGTTGGTCACCCATATCACCGAATGCAAACAAAAGGTTACCGTTTTGGTCATAAGTGAACACTCTGGAATGCTTGGTGTCAAGCAAAGACCAAGAGCCTTCCAGCCCCACAGCACAGTCGACAATCGTCGAAACCGTAGAGCCTGTCGTCAGGGCAACCTCACCCGACGGGTCAAAGAAACCGTTTCTCTTCATAATTTCAGAACCAGAAGAGTTGAGTTTCTTAATCGGAGAATATACAGGAGATTTTGAACTAAGCGTTTTCTTGTGCTCAGCCGCGCTGATGTTACTCGAAGTAACATACACGAAACCATCATTGTCTACCGTAATATTATTATAGGAAACAGAGATGTTCTGAACGCTGGCAGCAATCTGCTCTTTTGTCTGGAAGTTTCTCCAGAGCATTTGAAGAACGCTGTAAGTAACCTTCTGCGCACCGATAAAGCCAGTGAAGTCACCTTCGCTCGACATAACGATAACGCCTTGATAACAGGTCTTTGAAATCAAGAATACACGACCGTAGATGTCAACAGCAACGGCAGAGGGCTTGAACTGCTCTTCGGGAAGAAGCTGAGAGGAGGGTTTGGTAAGAGTACGAAGATACTTGTACTCACTGTCAAAGATAACAATACGAGAGTTTGCCGTATCGCAAACATAAATCTCTTTTGAGCCATCGGTCATATTCTTCGGATTGGTAACAAATACGCCCTGAGGATCATTAAACTTCTGTTCTCTGCCGTATTCATCCACATAGGAGTCGATTACGCCCGTTACCTTATAATAACGGTTGAGAATAACGATACGGTTATTGCCGGAGTCGGCAATGTAGACATTTCCAAGCTCGTCTGTCACAAGATCGGACGCTGTTTTGGAAAGTGTCATAGGCTTTTCGCCATACTGGATAAGTCCCATCTGGGTGGAGTCGACAGAAACTGATGCGGAATATGCCGCAGGAGAAAGCAAAGGCTTACCGTCGATGGAGTAGGTGTAGGTGTTGTACGCTTCAAACGCAGACGCTGTAACTGTGCCAAGTACAAGGGTCAGGAGAAGAGCAATGAACAACACGGAAAACAGTTTTTTCTTCATTGTCATACCTCCTTAATCCTTCATACCAGACGAACCCATCGTCTCGATAATCTGGCTCTGGTTGAGGACGAATACGAGGATAGGTACGAGCATCATAACAACCGTCGCAGCGGCACCAGCACCAGAACGTGCGATACCACCGGATAGGATCTGTCCGATCGCGTAGTTGAAGGTTTTGAGTTCTTCCGAGTGAACATAAATGGTAGCACCCGAGTTCCACAGCGACTTGAAGCACTCGATAATAAGTGTCAGCCACGCAGGTTTAACCATCGGCATTGCGATAGTAAGGTAGGTTCTGAACTCGCTTGCGCCGTCAAGACGCGCAGATTCCAGAACAGTATCGGGTACAGACGTTTCCATAAACTGCTTCATCAGGTAAAGACCCATTGTACCTGCCATTGAAGGAACGATAACCGAAAGATAGGTATCAATCCAACCGAAGGCAGAGAGAATGATAAAGTGCGTTACCTGGTTAACGGTAGAGTGGAACATCAGGGACATAACGATAATTTGGAAGATGGTATTTCTTCCTGGGAAACGAAGCTTTGCCAAAGAGTATGCTGCCATCGAAGCGAAAAGCAGGTTTCCTACCGTACCACAAATGGTGATGAATACCGTATTGAATATGTATCTGGAGAACGGTACCCACGAGTCGCCCATCAGACGGAAGAGGTCGGCAAAGTTGTTAAAGGTAGGATGGATTACGTAAAACTTCGGGGGGAACATAAAGAGTTCGTCCAAAGGCTTCAGCGACTGAATGACTACATAATACATAGGTAGGAACATAAATGCGCCGAAAATCGTAAGGAGGAAGGTAATACCAGCGTCACCACCTGCACTACGGTTAAGTACGACTCTATGATTTCGTGTTCTTAATTTTGCCATACTTACTCACCTACCTTCGAAAGTGCTTTCTTAATCAGGATGTTCGAGGAGAACATAATGATGAAGAGGATAACGGCTATGGTTGATGCATAACCGATTTCAAAACGTTGTCCACCATAGTCATCCAAATGGTGCATAATGGTGTGAGCAGCGTAGTTAACCGAAGGGAATCCACAAAGCGCTGTAACAACGCCACCGAAGCCGAACGAGTTGGTAATCGCAAGAACGGCACCGAACATCATCTGCGGACGCATTGTAGGAAGGGTGATGTACCAAAGCTCCTGCCAACGGTTCTTGATACCGTCTACCGCGCCTGCTTCGTAGAGGGAACGGTCGATGGTCTGGAAACCTGCAATGAAGGACAGGAAGGCTGTACCGAGCGATGTCCAGAGAGCGACGACGATACAAAGCGTCATAACATACTCTTCATTCTGGAACCAAAGTATGGGGCTCGTTATAATACCTAAATCTATTAAGGTAGCGTTTACCCAACCATAGGAGTCACCCGAAAAGAGGGTAGCCCAAATCAGATAAACCTGACCAGAAATAGAGGGCGCGTAGAAAATCAGGGTAACAACTGCACGGATTTTGGGAGCAAGCTCGTTGATAAACCATGCAATCAAAAGGGAAAGCAAATAGGATACGGGACCTGTTACGCAAGCAAAGACAAGCGTGTTTTTGCAAGCAAGAAGGAAGATTTCGTCTTCAAGAAACAGTCGCGTATAGTTATTCAGCCCTTGCCAGCCGGGAACCTGAAGCATATTGAAGTCCGTGAATGACAGCAGAATGGAAAGGAATACGGGAAGAATCGTAAACACTATGAAGAGAAGAAGGAAGGGAGCGAGCATAAAGTATGCCGTCTTATTTTTCTTAATCTCTTTCCATGTCCATTGCCACTTGGTCATTTCAGAACGCTGTGTCGGGCGTTTCGTTTCTGACTTTGTCTGTGACATCTTTTTTCTCCTTAAATCGTTACTTGCAAATCAATTAGGTATAGCCATAGAGTTTCTTAATCTCTTCGGGAACTTCCGTCGCGAGATCGAACTCTTCACGCTTACGAGCGATTTCGGCGTTGATAGCGTCAATATAACCACTCATTGCGTCTACGGGGTCTGCGCCACTGTTAACAGCGGCAAGGAATGCGAAGTTGGTGTATCTACCAATGATGTAAGAACCGGGATAGTTCACCACACTGGAAAGGTGGCGAATCTGATCTTCAATCGCTTCTTTTTCATCTGCTGTCCAAGAAAGGTTCTTAATTGCCTTGATATTTGCTGCTTCATACTTAGCAGAAGGACCGATCAGGGCAACCATCTTGTTACCATAGTTTGCCTGAACATCTGCGCCTGTCTGCCACTGCATAAACTGCCAAGCGGCAAGGAGGTTATCACAACCGTAAAGAAGAATGGTAGAACCTACGCCTGCGAGCGAGTCATAATTAAGGTAGGCTTCATCTGTTTCGGTCGCTTCGTGGTACCAGCCGGGAAGCGAGCAGAATTCCCAAAGACCAGCAATTTCAGTTGCAAACACAACAAGCTGGTTGTAAAGTCCACCGTAGTCACCTACGATAAGTGGCATTTCACCTGTTCTGAAACGGTTAGCTCCATCAAAGGATACGGGGAAGGAATAGTCGGTATACAGACGGCAGACATAGTCAAATGCTTCGAGAGCAATGTTGGTGTCAAGACCGATTTCTGCACCTGCATATTCGGGGATTTCGGTGTACTTCCACATATTACCGCCTCTCTGGTAGAGGATGAAGTTGATGGCAGAGGCATTAGCCACACCGACGGTCATATTGTTTGCCTGAAGTACAGGAAGAAGAGCAAGGAGCTCATCCCACGTTTCGGGAACCTCTTCGTTGAGTTGCGCAAGAACGTCAGCGCGATAGAACATCATAGCGAAGGACATTGTCTGAGGAATACCGTAGGTAACATCCAGAAGGGTGATGGTATCAAGCGCTGCCTGAACATAGGTCGCATTTTCATACACTGCTTCACTCGCCTCAGGAGAACCGTAGTCGAAGTCCTTATCCCAGACTTTAACCGCATCCTCATACTTTTGAGATACAAAAGTGGGGGTCTTACCATCAATAGGTGTTGTGGTCGTCTGCATCTGACCATCTATTTCATATGTATAATAAGTGGTATTGAAGATGGCATTGTCCTCAGCAGAAAGATGCTTATCGTTTCCGCTGACACCCAGAATGGCATCACGAATCGCATAGTTAATAATGGTAGACGAGTCAAGACCGAGATAAACGTCAGGTCCTTTTCCTGCCAAGATAGAAGGAAGAAGGGTCGAGCCGGTAACAAGCTTCAAGCTCACGGCATTACCTGTCTTATCCGTAAAGGAGCCCTGCGCGTCAATCATTGTACGCCAGATAGAGGACTGGTCACGACCGGTTGCAAGCCATACCTGAACGGTGGTGGTATTTTCATCAGGGACTCTTGTCAAGCCCATTGCGTCATAATCGGTGAAGAAAGAATAGAAGAAGGAGGAAATTTCGAACCAGAGAGACTGGAAGAAGCCTGCCTTTGCACGAGGAAGAGCTTTGTCATCTCTATCTGCAGGAACAATCGAAATAGAGTCAATGGTAAGGCTGCTCTGCTTCGAGCTGTTAATCCAAGTACCAAGCGTACCGACATTAGATTTGAGGTTGCTCATATTCTTTGCGATTTCCGTACCCTCATCACGACCCATACGGTCAAGAAGGATTGCGATAGTATCCAGTGTCGCAAGGTGAGAACCCTTCGTACCACAAAGCCTTTGAAGCTCTGCGGAAACCTCAGTGAGGAATTTCGCGTTTTCAAGAAGGGAAACGAGAACCTCAGGCATAATGCCGTAGAAGTTATAGTCACGATATTCGTCAGCGTCCGAACCGGTAAGCTGAAGAATCTTAAGGTAGCATTCGTTTACTTCATTCAAGCACTGCTCAACGTCCTTGATCAGCGAACTGAGAGAACCGAGCGAGCATTCTACATAGAGCGTATATTCCTTGCCCTCTTCAAAGTAAAACTCAAACGCAGGAATAGTGCCATCACCAATATAGCTCGACTGCCATTCTTCATTAAAGTTAAACTGCGCGTTGTATGCTTCCATAAACGGAACGGTGGGCGTGCCATCCTCAAGTCCGTAAATACCACCCGATAATTTGATGGTACGACAAACGTACATACCTTGCAGAGTGCTCTGCAAATAGCGCATACCTATCTTATAAAGTCCCGTCTTATCGACAGTGAACTTGTACGCTGCCCATTGACCAACAGCATTGAAACTGTTTTCGCCAATTACATTATATAATTGAGCAGACGAGGAAGATGGATAGGTAGCAGAAGAAGCGTTCTGGTTGGTAGGGGAAACGGAGGTGTCGGAAACGAAATCGGGGAATTCGCCCTGAATCGTCGTAATTGTACCACCATTTGCCGCCTGATATCCCTTGTTTGCGTAATCGGCAACGACATCCCCGTAGGAAGGAATTGCGCAGGAGGGATCGTCCACAGGAACAAGCTCAATCGACTTGATAATCATTGGCTCACGCTGTGCTTCCAGTGTGATCGTATGCTCTCCAGTAAGGAAGAAGAACATATAGTAGCCGTGATAGTAACCTGTCGTGCTCTGAGCAAAGTAGGTGTTCCATACAGAATCCTGTACAATGTCAGGAGCCATAGAGTTACCGTTGATGTCCTGAGTCATTCTGTAAGTCACGGTAGTTTTCTTGCCGTCCTTAACGGAAACAACATATTTGTAATAGCCATCATCCTCAAGCGAGTAGGTAGCCTTTGCTACACTATCCGGCTCGGTGGTATCCTCCACCTTCGTCGAAGTGTAGTCATAATGCCAGGTCTTTGTCATTGAGAGCATACTTGCTTCCGTAAAGGGAACAACATCATCAATGAAAAGTTTTCTTTCAATCGCACTGACACTGGATTCTGCTGTATTGACCGTGTAGTACTCCAATTTGAGGTAGTACCAGCTGGAAGTAGCGTCGGTGATATTGAATCTCCAAGTGACGGCACCCGCCGCAGGCAGATAAACCGAGTTGCCCCAGTTTTCGTCACCGAATGCGCCCCATTTAGAACCGTCAACATCCGAGTTAAACGAATCGGTAATGAGAGCATTCTTCTCTTTTGTGGCGTCACGGGGATCGTTCACAACGAAGCCGTCGCGAATGTCCGTGTCATTGGGGATTACGGGAATTTTGATTGTAGGAAGTCCTGGCTTTAAGGTCTCCTGATAATCCTTCACGTACTCCTCATACGAATCGGCGTTCAGGAAAGCCTGCATGTCTTCAAGGCTCGTCTGGTTGCTCGTGTCCTTAAGTCCCGCGGCAGAAACGGTAATACCGAAGCTACCAAGCAAGAACACAACCGAGAGAAGAAAACAAAGCGCTTTCTGGAACAATGTTCTTTTCATGTTCTTTTCCTCCAAAAAATAAACATTACACATTGGATGCGCGCATTACAAAAAAAGAAAAGCGCACTTCCGCTTTTATGCTGTGTAAGATTATACCATAATATTAATAAAATGTCAAGTAAGAGATTTTCGGGATTTACCAAGATTTTCAAAACAAAAATTGGTAGTTTTTCCCAGTTTTTTAAAAATGTAAATAATGGTTTACTTCATTTTTTCGGATAATTCACCCAAAATTCCCAGATTGTAAATCTTATTTACTAATATGTCGGTTATTTTGGCTAATTTTGTGATATTTCTTTCTGAATGTAAATATTATTTACTTCTATATGTGGTTTTGATGAAAAAGCGATATTTTGTCGACTTTTGTTAGTTATGCACAAATTTCTCTCCGTTTTTTCTACATATATGACAAACTTTTAATTTTTTTCAAATTTGTGCCTGTTTTTGTGCAATTTTGCAGGTTTTTGCTTTGATTTTTGTGTTTTTTCACCAAACATTCATATCTTTTGTTCTTTTGTTACTTTTGCAAAAGGACGCTATCCTGATGTTTTTCAGAAGAATACAAAAAAGCACTTGACAAAGCTATTTTCTTCCTTTATAATTGGTTTTGATATTATAAATACGAAAGAAAGTGAGTTTTCCCATGTATAGTATTGGTATTGATCTCGGTGGTACAAACATCGCCATCGGTCTTTGTGATGAAAGTCTTAAAATGATTGACAAAGGCTCTGTCCCCACTCTCGCGAATCGCGACGGTGAAGAAATTGTAAAGGATATGGCAGCACTTGCCAAAACGATTATTAAGCGCAACGGTCTTACGCTCGCTGACATTGCATTCGTTGGTATTGCAACGCCCGGTATTGCGAATGAAAAGACCGGTGTTGTTGAGTATTCCTGCAACCTCCCCTTTGTAAACTTCCCGATCGCAGAGCTTTTCAAGAAATATCTACCCGTCTCCCGTGTCCTTATCGCAAACGATGCGAATGCGGCAGCACTTGGTGAAGCACTTTGCGGTGCAGCGAAAGGTACGAAAAACTCTGTAATGATCACTCTTGGCACAGGTGTCGGCGGTGGAATTATCATCGATGGCAAGATTTACGCCGGTGGCCTGAACTGTGCAGGCGCAGAGCTTGGACACATCGTTATTAAACACGGCGGTCGCCAATGCGGATGTGGCAGACGCGGATGCTGGGAAGCATACTCTTCGGCTACGGCACTCACCAACATGACCAAGGAAAAAATGGCAGAACTTTCTCTGAAGGGTATCCCTTCCCTTCTCTTTGACGAAGCGCAGAAGGAAGGCAAGGTTTCTGCGCGCACAGCATTCAACGCGATGCGTGCGGGGGACAAGTTCGGTCAGGAACTTGTGGATACCTACATTGCTTACCTTGCAGACGGTATTGCAAACATCATCAACATCTTCCAACCCGAAGTTCTCTGTATCGGCGGTGGTGTATCCAACGAGAAGGAATACCTCACCAAGCCACTCAATGCCATCATTGATTTTGAGCAGTACACGAGGGCAAACGCTGAAAAAACACGCGTTGTCGTTGCTACGCTCGGTAATGATGCGGGCATCATCGGTGCGGCAGGTCTCGGTTATTGATATTCTTATAAAATACGCAGAACACCTTGATTTCTCTTATAGAGCTCAAGGTGTTCTTTTTTGTCAAAATTTGTTTTTATTTACAATTTATTATTAAAGTATTTAAGGTTTTTTACTTTTTAATCCCGCCCTCTTGTGTTAAAATAGAATAAAATAATAAGAAAACAGGAGTATTCTATGCAACTTTGTATGCGCTGGACGGCGTTATGCCTTTCCTTGCTCTTCTTGCTTTTCTCATCTCTTCCATTATATGGTTGTGGCGTCACGGAGGATTCCGATACACCGCCAGTATCCAACGATGACCAGGGTGGCAACAACAAAAACCCGGGAAGTGCCATTATCACGCCACCGTACAAGGATTATCCCGACAGGCGAACCGTTAAATACGAGAATATGACATATTCCCGTCCCGACTTTGATGCGGTAATCGCGCTGTTTTCGGACGCTATTTCTCTTATAGAGAAAAATGAAGTCACCTATGACGAGCAATTACACGCCATTGAAAACCTCGGTGATCCATATGAGAATG
>JAZKYZ010000056.1:0-17660 GCA_045612385.1 Eubacteriales bacterium
CTCGAAATTTCATGTTGTTCAATTTTCAATGAGCAAGTTGCACGCCTGAAAAGACTCTCCTTCGCAGTTGTGCTTGACTATTATACTACAATAATTTTCATTTGTCAAGTGCTTTTTTAAACTTTTTTTGATTTTTTTGAAATTTTTTCAAGGATTTCTGCCATACTTTTTATACTTCTTTTATTGAGGATAAAAATATGTTGAATTTAATCGTACGTACGGCAATCCTTTATATTTTTCTCAATATTATTATGCGTTTTATGGGGAAACGACAAATCGGCGAGCTTGAGGTTTCGGATATGATTACGACCCTTCTGCTCTCTGAACTGATTGCCATTCCCATCAGTGATGTGAATCTTCCTCTACTCAATGGCGTTATACCCATTCTTTTCATCTTTGCGTGCGAGTTGTTTTTGTCAACCTTTAAAAATCGAAGTCAAAAGCTCAAAACAGTACTGGAGGGCAGACCACGCTATATAATATATAAAGGTAAACTTTTGGAAAAAGCGCTTCGTGATAATCGAATCTCGCTCAACGAATTTTTAAGTGCTCTACGTACGCTCGGCGTATTTTCGGTGGCGACAGTGGACTTTGCCATATTAGAGGCGAATGGCACAATCAGTGTACTTCAAAAGGAGGAAGATGCCCCCCTCTCGTGTGGAAGATTTCTAATGGAAGAAAAAAAGGAGGGACAACCCCAGCGCGCAAGTATGGCGCATTCTTTAATTATCGACGGCGAGGTAATGAGCGACACGCTTACGCTACTTGGATTAGATACCAAATGGCTTGGAGCAAGGCTGAAAGAGAGAAATATTAAATTGTGTGATGTGTTTTTATTTACGCTTGATGAAGAGGGAGGATGTTACGTGGCAAAAAAGGAAAAATGAGTGTTTTCCTTTTTTTGTAAACAAAAGCCGTCTTGATGCGCGAAGTGCTACACCAGACGGCAAATGTTTTAGAAAAATGGAGAATTGTCCTTTCCGTACGCTGCGACACGGCAGACGGTATAGGATTCTTCCATCAGGTTTGTGCGAGAGAGCAGTCCAGCCTCCCGACGAAGATAGGAAATAAAATATTCCGGATTGAGGAAGGCAGAGGGGTCAGCGCATAGGGTGGCGAGCAACACAAGTTTTCCGTCCTCTATCGCATATTCCACACGATACACCTGTGGTTTGATATCCACAGCCTTCATCTCGCCCTTCTTGGTTTTCTTCTCCACCTCGTATGTGTCACGGTTCAAAGCATTTTTTATACGCTCAAGAAGCGCATCACAAACATCAGGGGAGGTTACAACGATTTTATATTGCAGGGCGCCGAGTTCCGAGAGCGATAACACAGGATAATACGCTCGGATCACCTGCATATCGGGGGGCATCACCTGATTGAGTTTTTCGACAACCTCTTCTTGTGGAATGATCTCACAAAGGCGAATATCCATATACTCCACCTCGCTCTCCACTCCTGTCGAAAGAGGGGCGGCGAAAACGATCTTTGGCTTCGGATTGAAGCCTTCTGTGTACCAAAGAGGAAGTTTGGAGCGTACTACGATTTTCATCATTGTACGAACGAGGTCAAGGTGAGAGATATAGGCGAGGGGGCCGACTTTATAAAACTGCACACGGACATTGATGTTGATATGTTGCCCCTTCTTCTCCTGCTCATCAATATAAACTCGGAATTCTTCGGGCGTTCTCATTTTTACTTGCACCATCTGTTCTTACCTCCCAATTTATTCGCGCCACAACCATTGCAATGCTCTGCGCAGGAGGGGGTGGTGGTTTCATTATAGGCGCGCTCACGCTCGCGAAGCAAATATTCTTTGGTGACACCACAATCAATGATATCCCAAGGAAGCACCTCGTCAAGTCCAAAGCCACGCGTGGTGTAATAATCAATATCAATGCCACAACGCTCAAAAATGCTGATCCACGAATCATAATCGAAGTATTCGTCCCACGCATCAAACATTTTTCCTTCTTCTACCGCCATCATCAGCGCAGGCGCAAGACGACGGTCTCCACGCGCGAATACTGCTTCCAAGCGGGAAACGGTCGCTGTATGATAATTGTATTTGATGCGCTTATCGGTAATAACGGAACGGAGGTGCTGTTGCTTCTCTACAAGGGATTCGTAGGAATCCTGCTTTTCCCACTGGAAGGGGGTAAAGGGCTTGGGGACAAAGCAAGCGACACTCACCGTGACATTCAATCCCTTCGGACGATCTGCTTTCGGAATTTGAAAATACGCGCCGACCACTTTGGAGGCAAGAGCGCCAATTCCTTCGATATCCTCCATTGTTTCGGTGGGCAAGCCGTTCATAAAGTAGAGTTTGACACTGCTCTTTCCTCCACGAAAGGCGATATTTACAGCGCGAAGAAGGTCCTCTTCGGTAACGTTTTTGTTGATAACGTCACGTAGACGCTGGGTGCCTGCTTCGGGAGCAAAGGTAAGACCACCCGTGCGAACAGAGGACGCTTTCGCCATCAATTCTTCGGAAAAACTATCGACACGCAAAGAGGGCAAAGAAAGCGAAACGTGCTTTTCATCTGTCCAAGAAAGCAGTCCGTCGGTAAGGGCGGGCAACTGGGAATAGTCGCTGATAGAAAGAGAAATCAAAGAGATTTCCTCATAGCCGGTATTTTCGTATAAGCATTTCGCCAGGTGGCAAAGCGTTTCAGGCGATTTTTCTCGTATCGGTCGATAGACCATACCTGCCTGACAGAAACGGCAACCACGAATACAGCCACGATAGGTTTCCAGAACAATACGGTCGTGGACCGTTTCGATATAGGGCATCACCAATTTTTCGGGATAAGGAGCCGTATCAAGATCTTCGACAATGCGCTTTTTTATCTTTTTGGGAAGATCGGGATATCGGGGAACAAAAGCGCAGATGGTACCGTCCTCATTATAGGTGACCTCGTAGAGCGAAGGAACATAAATTCCCGAGATTTCTCTCTGGGCGCGCAGGAGATAACCCTCTCTTGTATAGGTGCCATCCTTTTTCATTGAAATATAGAGATCGGAGAGTTCAACGAGCATTTCTTCTCCCTCTCCGATATTGAATAAATCAAAGAAGGGGGCAATCGGCTCGGCATTGTAGACGCAGGGACCTCCACCAATGATGATGGGATGCTCCTCCGTACGTTCGGAGGAAAGGAGGGGAATATGAGCGAGCTGTAACATAGCGAGCGCCGTAGTATAGCACATTTCATACTGCAAGGAAATGCCGAGAAGGTCAAACGCCATCAAGGGATCTCCACTTTCAAGCGCTGTGAGAGGAATGTCGTATTCCTTCATCTTTTCGATCATATCCACCCAAGGCATAAACGCGCGCTCGCACCAGATGTCCTCTCGACGATTCAGGGCATCATAGAGGATGCGAATACCGAGATTGGACATACCAATTTCATAGGTATCAGGAAATGCAAGCGCAAAGCGCAGGGAGATATTCTCTTTCTTTTTGAGAATGCTGTTAAACTCTCCCCCCATATATCGACCAGGCTTGGTCACCGATTTGTAGACGGAGGAGAGGTGTTCAAGATTAGACATACTTATTTTTCCTTTTGCGTATTTTTAGGAAGCCGAAACGTGGTATGGGAAGCGACAGCAAAGAAGGCAAGCCACGCGCTATGCCAAACGGCATATGCCCAAATAGGAAGAATCGGCGTGAGAAGAAGAGAAAGCAAACCACCAAAAACGGCGCCGACAACGGTAGCAATGGACAGAAGCTTCTCCATCCGAAGGGTAAATTTACGATAACGCTTACATAACAGTATCATATTGAGTACGGCTGTTTTATCACCAAGCGTAACGATTCCACCATCCAAACGTGTATAAAGGGGATCATCCTCGCTTTTATCATTATACTTCTTCATAACACGGACATTTGCGCCACCCAAGGTAAGGGCTTTCAAAAGATCCCCCGTGATGTTCGGGTCACGTGTGTAAATGAGGGGCGTAATACCAGCCTCTCTGAGGGAGGGGAGAAGCATTGTAAATTCTTCGGAGAAGGAATAACGGATGTAGAACTTTGCGTGCGTGCGCTTGCCTTCCGCAGAATAAAGCACCTTTGTTGTCGGAGCAGATTCCAGAGAGGATGCCGTTTCATCCACAGGAATTTCGATACCGTGACGGTGCATAAATTCTTCGGAGCCTGCAAACACCTCTACACCATCCACCGTACCATAGATACCGTCGGTTTCTACAACAACATCTTCGCTCGGCTCGACGTGACGCTCAAGGGCGTTATCAAAAAGGGTAGCAAGAGGCCCACCGACTGCGCCAAAGAGGGCAGCCATCTGACGAAGGGGCTTGGTAAAGTCTTTTTCTTCGCCAATTAACTTAAAGCGACGAAGAGCGACATCCTCGACACCAAAGATTTCGGTATCTGTATACGTAACAACATCTACCCAAGCATATTCCTCCAACGTGCTCTCGCCTATCACGGTAGCATCTTCTGAAAGACCAAATCGCTCTGCTTGAAAATAGGAGAGTTTATGGGAGAGAATATAGAAGATGGGGCTGGAGAAGCAAAGAACGCTCATAAAGGTATATAGCGCTGCTTTCATATCCTTCAATATGAAAGCCACTACGGCAAAAACCAGGGAAAAAAGAATAGAAATGCAAACAATAGTTAGTATTTTAGCACTGTTTTCGCTTGTTTTTTTATTCTTATCAAAGAAACCGTCTACAAAGGAGGATCGGAATGTTCTGACACATTTCGACTTATATTCGTCAATTACGCCATCAAGAGCAAAGTTTTCGTGCACAAGAGCGCGAGTAGGTGTCGCAAGAGAAACATTCTTATGACGTGGGATAGAGAGAAGTTTAAAGCTTAAGAATTGCGCCTTATGCATATAATGACTGGAAAGAATCGCAATACAAGTCAAAAGTCCAAAGAGTGAACCAAAAAGAGGATACTCTGCCGGCTTAAGTACCACAACAAAAATGGTATATGCGAGCATAAAAATGAAATTAACGAAAACAAAAAACTCGCTTCGCACTCTTCCCTTGAAGATATCACGATAGGCGCGAATCAATTCCGGAAAAGCGAGCGCTGTAAGGCAAATTACCCCTTGCATATCCACAAGAGCAAGAACGGAAGGAATACTATACAGAGAAAATCTTTCGACAAGATGAATGCCAAACACAGGCAAAATCGCCAAAGAAAAAAGAGCAAGGGTGAGAATGACGGCGCAGGCAAAGCGCACCTTTACTGAAAGAATTTTATCAAGGAAACTATCTTTGAATGCAGATTGCTGAGTATAAGATGTAAACTCGGCAGAAAATGGGGTTTCCTCCGGCGCTTGTGACGCCTTCGGCATATCATAGTTCGGATGAATATGTGTATAGATATCGGCAGGATCGGTTACGGTGTCTCGCACTGACGCCTCCGAAGGTTGCGCCTCGCTGTCGTCTTGTACGTCTTGGGACATCTCTTCCCCGACGGTCGTTTCTTCTTCGACGGCAGGCGCTTCCTCAATGGCAGACGCTTCCTCTGGTGGCGTTACTGGTTCTTCTTCCACAGGGGTGAATATTTCTTCCTCGACAATCTCGGGAGTTTCAGGTTCTTCTTGGGTTGTGGTGATGGTAGAGAGAGGAGAGATGGTGTCCATAATATCACGAAGCTCGTCCTCTTCCGTACGTTGCGCCGTGCTCTGCCCTTCTCTGTTCTGCATTCGCTTCGGAAGGACAAAAACGTCTTCTCCAACCTCGCCTGCTTGTCCGATTTCCACAACTGTCACCTCGCCACCTAATGCGACAAAATCTTCTTCTGCTGTCGCAGAGGTGGAAAGCATCGGGGATATTTCGTGAGTAGAGGGCAAAATCTGCGTATATTCAACACCTGCGCGAGAAGCAGTAGTCAAGGTAGCGCTGCTCTCCTCTCGGGAAAACAACTGTGCGTGGTCGATTGGAGTTATCACTCTCGGACCTCTTTCTCGTGGCGCTTCCACTGGGGGCGCCTCTACCACAGGTGTGGCCTCCTCCACTTCAGTAGATGTAATAGGGGTAGGCGTTGCATCCGTAAATCTCGGCACATAGGTATTCCAAACAGATGCCGTATCGTCGGTCGGCATTTGATATATTTCTCTGGAGGAAAGGTGCTCAATAAAGGAAAAGTCACCACTCCGTGTGGCTGTTCCCTCTTTCGGCTGGGCGCTATCTTCCAGTTCAAAAACAAGCGCAAGAGAACTTTCGCCTTCACTTACAGGGGGTTCTTCGTGGGGGGCTACGTGATATTCACGGCGCATTCCATCCAGAATCTCGCGCAAAGGGGTTTCTCCATTATGGTTGTGAGATTGCATAGCGTTCTCCTTTTTAAGAATTTCTCTGGTGGGAAATTTCAAACATCAATACTGCGCCAGCGCAGGAAACATTCAAGGAATTTACGTGTCCGTACATAGGAATCGACATTACAAAATCGCATTTTTCTTTGACAAGTCGAGAGATTCCCTCACCTTCACTGCCAAGAACAAGTCCTACTGCGCCACGAAGGTCGGTCTGATGGTACGGTTTTCCATCCATATCGGCGCAATAAATCCAAACGCCCCTCTCTCGAAGTTCATCTATGGTGCGCGCGAGATTGGTTACACGAGCAACGGGGATATGCAGAATGGCACCAGCGCTCGATTTCGCAACAACGGGGGTCAATCCCACGTTGCGACGCTTCGGAATAATGACACCGTGAGCGCCTGCGCACTCTGCGCTACGAAGAATTGCACCAAGATTATGAGGGTCCTCAACACCATCACAAAGAATGATAAATGGAGGCTCTCCCTTTTCTTCGGCGCGAGCAAAAATATCATCTACGCTCGCATAGTTTTGTTCTGCGCATACGGCGATAATGCCCTGATGCGCCATATGGCACGCCATACGGTCCATTTTTTGCTTATCCACTTCAATGACGGGAATCTTTCTCGCATTCACCTCGCCAAGAAGCGCTAAAATAGAACCTTCCCTCTCTCCACTTTGCACATAAATTTTGTCAATATCTCGTCCAGAGGAAAGAAGCTCTTTTACGGCATTTCTGCCAAGAACATAGTTTTCAGGCAAACTTCTCTCTTCTCTTGTTTCACTTTCGCGACGTGGGTGCGCGTGAGGGGATTTCTTTTTATTATCAAAACGTTTCTTTTCCATAAGCGTGTCCTTTGCTATTTGTTTTTCGCATTGCATACGAAACCACTTCTATCATACCACAAAAAACGACTTTTGTATATACTTTTATTAAAATTTTTATTTATTTTTCTTTTTTTACTTATAAAATTCTGCAAAAAGAAAAAAGACCGTGACAAAATGCACGGTCTTTTTCGGGGGACAGGGTTATGCTCTCTTTGCTGCAAAGCATGCGCTGCAGTATACAGGCTTACCTTCGGTGGGCTTGAAGGGCACTTGGCACTCCGCACCACACTCTGCACAAGTAGCTGCAAACATTTCTCTTGCACCCTTTTGTGCGTTCTTGCGTGCGTTACGGCAATCTCTGCATCTCTGGGGTTCGTTCTCGAAGCCCTTTTCTGCATAGAATTCCTGCTCACCAGCGGTGAACACGAAATCATTGCCACATTCCTTGCACTTCAATGTCTTGTCCTGGTACATGGTTTTTCCTCGCTTGAAAAATATTTTATTGCCCGTGACGGATTCCAACCGACGCCTTTGTAAACAACGCTCTCCCTTAAGCTAACCTGGGCATATAATTATTATGGGGTTAATACGGAAATGAGTTCTGCCGAGCCACGAAGTTTTTTCAGGGCGCGCCATTTCGTCGTTTCCACCTGTTTTCGTGTCTTATCGTACTGCTTCGCATATTCTCCAACAGAGAATGTGCCAAGAATACAACAAAGAAAAACACGATATTCTTCATCTGAAAGAATGGGACGTACAGCGTGACGAATACGCTCTACGGCATCCTTACGAATCACGCTCGCTTCGACACCGACATAGGAGCAGAGAGCATCTACATCCACATCAGACAATGCGATTTCACGCGAGCGTTCAATCCGGAGTTTTTTCAGGGCGTTAATCACGCATCTTTTCGCATAGGTACCAAAGGAAGCGCTACCTTCACTCGACCAATGCAAAACGGCATTGTGAAACGCCTCGTTCGCAAGTGAGCGAGCATCAGAGTCATCCTCACCCTTCGCATACTTAACAAGAGCCGACAAAATCATAGGCGTATACATACGAAAAAGCTCGTCAAACGCCATCGAATCTCCTTCTCGATATGCACAAATGAAGGATTCAATTTTTTCTAACACTTCGTTATGCATCGAGTAAACTCCAGTCACTATACCATATTTCTATTATACTTTTTTGTTTTGATTTGTCAATAGTTTTTTTAGAAAAAATACGAAAAAGATTTAAAATTTGGTCATATTTTTGTAAAATTCGTCAAAATAACAGGAACTTTTCAAAAATCAGTTCAAATAACCAATTCTTCCTGTCGCAGAAAACAGGATGCCACGATAGACGCTATCCGGACGTGTTTCATAATTTTCACGAATGCGCTCTGCTTCCTCGCGAGATGCCGTCACCATTGTTAAGGAAAAGCGTTCTCCCTGCGCATCCGTAGCCGAAAGAAAGACCTCAAAACGTCTGTCGGGGCGTTCACGAATTTCGGAAAAAATCGTGGTATCGGAGTTCTGCAATGTCAAATGGCGCATTACGCTCTGTGTAACACGCTCACGGAAGGTTTGGTCCAACATATCGTATAGCTCTGCGCTGACAAAACGTCCACTTTCGCTTATCATATAGTAGCTCTCGCCATCTTGAACATCAAAATAGATATGCTTATCCTCCACAAGCTCGAGAAGGCACTCTTCAAAGTCAATGGAAATCGACTCAATGTTTTCGTACATTATTTTCATAAGAGTGGAACGGTCGATCGGATAACGAATGGTATCGAGCAAAAAGAGAATGAAAATTTTAATGTCGGTTTTGGAGAGAAATTTGTAGGGATTTTTCTTTGCCATAATATATCCTTATAATTGAGTTAAGGGCTCTCCCCAAACCTGGAAGAGCCCTTTTAAATTTTATGGAAGGTACTTCTTATAGGAACGAAGCTTTGCATCAGTGAAGATGAAGTTACCAAATCCGTCTGTGGCAACCTTACGAAGCTGTTTTGCAATATATGCGCCGTTCTGATTGAAAAGAAGAGGAATTACGGGGGCTTCTGTAATCAGCAAGGCTTCTGCCTGACGAAGAAGCTCCTCGCGCTCCTTGCCAGTCTTTGTCATTGCTTCTTTGAGAAGGTTATCGTAGGTAGTATTCGCATACGCTGCGATATTTGCGCGCGCAACAGGCGTATTTGTATCGCCAGAGAACACCACACCGTTACCATTCATATTCGAGGTAAAGGCGCAAAGAGCAACAAAGGGATCGGTGGAGTACATCTGCAAATCAATCGCAACACAATCGTAGTTGCGAATGCCATTGGAAGCATCACGGATGATTTTTTGAATACCATCGTCATCATACTCGTTTTCCACTTCGCCTTTTGCATTCGTGATTTCGGTATGTATTGCTTCAGCGTACGCAATGGTAACCGTAAAGCCGAGAGCTTCCCAATTCGCCTTAGCAATTTCAGCAATCGCGCGACTTGCCGCATCTGGTGCAACGGTCAGAGTGAACGCCTTGCTAATACCAGCGATATTGGCTTTGGCAAGTTCTTCCTGTGCTTGGGAAAGATTTGCGGACGAAGAAAGCGCGTTGGCTTTGAAATTTTTATCCATTGCATCCGGAAGAAGTCCTGTTGCCGCTTTACCAAAGACAACTGCATCTACCATTGCGCCTCTATCAAGAGCGAGGGACAATGCATAACGTACGTGAGCATCGGCAAAGAGAGGATTCTCGGTATTGAAAACGTAGGAATAGGTAGAAAGAGTATCTACAATTTTTGCCTTCTTCTTATTTTCTTTCAGGTCGGCAAGATCGGGGTTACCTACAAAGAAAATGGTTTTGTTCTGAATGGACTCATAGGTGAGTTCTACCTTTTGCTCGCCATCCCAGAAGGTAGCGATCATCCAAGGTCTGACAAACTTATCTACCTTTTTCGATTCAGAAGGCTGATGATATCCTGTATTACGAGTAAGGGTAAAGGCGCCATTAACGTCATACTGCGCAAGCTGGAAAGGACCATTGGTGGTGCAAGTACCACCAACCTTCGACCAGGTTTCGGGCGCAGCAGAAACAGTGGGCTGATGTACCGGAGAGGTAGCGACAGAAGCAAGATTTTTGAGAATCTGCTGAGGGTCTGCGCTCTCTACATAGGAAATGGTAATTTCGTACACACCCGAACGAGTTGCGCCAAAGGTGTTAATATCGGCAGCTCCCTGCTTGACTTCCAATGCATTTTCAATGCCGTAAAGAAGGGGGGCAGCAGCGTTGGGGCGATTGGGAGAAAGAATGCGATCACGCCAAGCGTAAATAAAATCGTCAGCAGTTACTCTGGCGCCATTGGACCAGTAGCTTTCGCGAAGAGTGATAGTAATGGTACGCTCTTTCTTGTCAATCTCATATTTTTTAGCGGCAGCGAGTTTTACCTTTCCTCTTTTATTAAGTTGAAAGAGGGGCTCATAGATCAGACTCATAAGCTGAGCCGCGTTGTCATTCGCATAATATTCTGTCGGGTCAAGATCGAACACAACATCTGCAAGGCTGACGCTGATATATGCGCCCTGATCTTCGGCATCACCACATCCGGAAAGGATGCTACACATACCAAAAAGAAGAGTCACACATAAAAGCAGACCGATAATTCTTTTCATAAAAAACCTCCAAATGGCAATTCCTTGCCTATTATTACCTTTTATTTTATCACAACTCAAAATATTTTTCAACATTTAAGCAGGATTTTTTTTTAATCTTTATTTTTTCGTCACACTATACAACTTTATTTTTTGTATTTTGTGTATATTGCTCAAGAGAATTGAAATCAATATACGAAATCGAACTCAAAATCGTAGATGTTCACGGTATCTCCCTCTTCTACACCTGCCTCGCGAAGTTTATCAATCACTCCGTTCTTTTGAAGAACACGCTGGAAGAAGTTAAGAGATTCATAATCATCAAAATTGATTTGTCCCATAAAGTTATAAAGCCAAGCGCCCTCGACAAAGTAGACGCCGCCTTCCTTGCGAATGATGGTTTCTTTCGCATCCACCAACACTTCCTCTGGGGAAACCTCTGCTTCATATACGGTAAGCTCCGGAAGAGTAGACAGTACTTCCGCAGTACGGCGAACAAGCTCGTCAAGGCCTTCTCCTGTCACGGTAGAAACAAAAAGCACTTCCCTACCGAGCTTTTCGGCATAGGCGCGAAAATCTGCGAGAATGGGGTCATCCTCCATCACCGAGTCGATTTTATTGGCTATGAGAATTTGAGGACGGGTAGAAAGTTCTTCGGAATACCTCTCAAGCTCCATATCAATTTTATCAATATCGTCCAGTGGATCGCGTCCGTCCGTTCCTGCGATATCGACAATATGCAACAGAAGTCGACAACGGTCGACGTGACGAAGAAAGTCGTGTCCAAGTCCAAGACCATCTGCGGCGCCCTCAATCAATCCGGGAATATCGGCGCAAAGGAAGCCACGTCCTCCAGCCACAGGGACAACGCCAAGATTGGGCGAAAGGGTCGTAAAATGATAGTTCGCGATTTTTGGCTTTGCTGCGCTGATACGAGAGAGAATAGAGGATTTTCCAACATTGGGAAATCCGATAAGTCCCACTTCAGCAAGCATTTTTAGTTCAAGAAGAATCTCTTTTTCTTCGCCCTTCGTACCATTTTTCGCAAAACGAGGGATCTGACGGGTAGGGGTCGCAAAATGACGGTTGCCCCATCCACCTCTGCCTCCACGGCAGACAACGAATTCGTCGGCAGTTGCCATATCAAAGAGAATTCTTCCAGTTTTACCATCACGGATAATGGTACCACGAGGGACAAGAAGAATGACATCCTTGCCGTTCTTACCGTGCATTTTATCAGGCATACCATTCGCGCCGTTTTCGGCTACAAATTTACGCTTATAACGATATGAGAGCAAGGTGTTCGCTCCCTCGTCGATACGGAAAATGATATTGCCACCACGTCCACCGTCGCCACCATCAGGGCCACCAGCGCTTACGTATTTTTCACGGTGAAAGGAGATAGCGCCATTTCCACCATCGCCTGCTTTTACGTAGATTTTAATGTTATCAATAAACAAGGCGTACTCCTTTCTTATTCGGGCATACTCTCGCCCTTTTGACGAATTACAAGACGGATAGGCGTGCCTTCAAAACCGAAGGTATCACGCAGACAGTTTTCAATATATCTCCGATAGGAAAAATGGAAGAGCTCCTCACTGTTACAGAAGATAACAAATGTGGGAGGATTCACAGAGGTCTGGGTCATATAGTAAATTTTCAGACGCTTGCCCTTATCGGATGGAGGTTGAACGCGAGTCATTGCATCATTGAGCACGTCGTTTAACATACCCGTTGTGACACGACGACAGCACTCGGTATAGACCTTTTGAATCAAGGGGTAAAGGTGCATACATCTTTGTCCTGTGAGAGCAGAAACATAGATGATAGGAGCATAGGGCATATAAGCGAGAGCCGTACGAATTTCCTTATTAAAGGTATTGGTTGTGGTATTATCCTTTTCAATGCTATCCCACTTATTGACAACGATAATCACACCCTTGCCCGCCTCGTGAGCAATACCGGCAATTTTTTCATCCTGCTCGGTGACGCCATCGGCGGCATCAATCATCAAAAGGCAAACATCAGCGCGCTCGACTGCCATTTTTGCGCGAAGGACACTGAATTTTTCGATTCTGTCCTCCACCTTCGATTGGCGTCGGATACCTGCTGTATCAATAAAATTGAATATACCGTATTCGTTTTCAATTCTGGTATCCACCGCATCACGTGTTGTACCAGCGATAGAAGAAACGATAACACGCTCTTCTCCACACATACGATTGATAATAGAGGATTTTCCTGCGTTAGGCTTTCCGATGACGGCAATGTTGATGAGCCCTTCGTCATTCTCCTCATCCTCATCAAAGGTGCATTCCTCGACGATCGCATCCAGCAGGTCACCCGATCCTGTGCCGTGAAGCGAGGACAGGGCGATCGGCTCACGCTCGAAGCCGAGTTCGTAGAACTCGTAAAATTCAAAGGGAAGGTCACCGACACGGTCGCACTTGTTGATGACAAGAATGACAGGTTTACCACTTTTTTTGAGCATAACGGCAATATCTCGGTCATCTGCAAGAAGCCCTGCGCGAATATCGCACATAAAGACAATGACATCTGCTGTTTCAATGGCAATCGTTGCCTGAGTACGCATTTGCTTCAGGATCGTATCGTCACTTTTTGGCTCAATACCACCAGTGTCGATCAGCAGGAAACGCTTTTCATTCCACTCGGCTTCCGCATAGATTCGGTCACGGGTTACGCCAGGAGTATCCTCGACAATAGAGCGACGCTCTCCGATAATTTTATTAAATAATGTGCTTTTGCCGACATTCGGTCTGCCGACAATGGCTACGGTTGGTTTCGACATAACATCATCCTTTCTATCAAAGGTTAAAGTGACATATCTGCATCCAGTCCCAAGATGCAATAGAGGAATTCATACCCGTCATTGGGTACGGTAACAATCGGGGTGGCAAGTGAGGCAGAAAGCGCCTGCTTTGTCATTCCACAGAGAAAGACATCTTCGTCTGCCTTTTGGGTATTGGAGGAGAGGTAAAGCGCAGAGCCAAGCGTCTTATCCTTCAATGCATTGTATAAATCCACTCCCGTCAAAAGCCCACTCACGGTGACGCTCTCGCCAAAAAAGGCATTTTTCACTTCATAGGTGTGAATTTTCAAGCCCGAAAAGCGTTCTTCAAGACGGCGCGTAAGTCGGGATATCATTCCATAGGCAGCAGAGCCGGTAGCAATGGAGATCTCGCGTGGCAGGACAAGGTGCTTTTCCAAAAGGTCACAGTCAGCAAAAGCAAGCTCGAACTCTTCCTCAAAGGAAGAAAGCATACCAACGCCATTATCAATCTGGGAATAATCCTCATAATAGGAACTATCGGGAAGGGGGCGTTTCGCCTTAAGATAAAACTCATCCGCAACGAAGAAAACGCGCGAGCCACAGGTGCGTAGCATTTCCTCACCAAAAGCGTTTACGGTATCAATGATCTCAGAGGCTTCCTCCGGAGAAAAATCCGAGAGAGGGTACAGACCTTCTCGATGCTTAGTAAGTCCTGCGGGAACGATAGCGCAGCTCGACAGGGCAGGCAAATAACAAGAGAGGTCACGCATTGTGCGAAGAAGCTCCTCTCCATCATTCAAAGAGCGACAAAGCACCACCTGCATACACATACGAATGCCTGCTTCCTTCAGCATATCAAGGTAGCGAAGAACATCCCCTGCAAAGCGATTTTTCATCATTTTAACACGAAGGGAGGGATTTGTCGTATGGACCGAGATATTGATGGGGGAAAAGCGCATCTTAATGATACGCATAATGTCCTTTTCGGTCATATTTGTGAGAGTAATATAATTACCGTGTAGGAAGGAAAGGCGAGAATCATCATCCTTGAAATATATCGAATCACGCATTCCTTCAGGATTCTGGTCAATGAAGCAAAACACGCAAGCATTGGTACAGGAATGCTTTTTATCCATCAATGGCGTTTCAAAGACAAGGCCAATGTCATCATATTCACCTTTTCGCAACGTGACGGAATATTCCTCGTCATCACGTAAAAGAACCAATGAGATAACTCGCTCTGTGAGATAGAAGCGATAATCGAGGACATCATTTATTTCATTGTGATTGATTGTAAGGAGAAGGTCGCCACTTATAATTCCGTGACGGTGGGCAAGCGAGCCTTCCTCAACAAGAGCAATTTTAACCATATTTACCTTCCATACGATATTTCGTGCAGAATTTGCCATTCTTTATTGTAACACATTTTTTCAAAAAAAGCAACCGATTTCTACAATAAAATTGTAAAATAAAAAAAGTATTGCATTTTTGGTGAGTATATGGTAAAATAAAGAAAAATCATCTATCGTGGGAGAGGTTATGGATTTTTCTAAATACGGTGTGAAGCACCCAACGAATTGCGAAAGTTGTGAGTACTACGAATATGACGAATATACCGACACCTACGGCTGCGCCATCAACCTGGATGAGGATGAGATGGTAGGCTTTCTTTCGGGGAATACCCGAGGGTGTCCATACTACAAATTCTACGACGAATATAAGAGTGTGCAAAGACAAATTTAAGTGTCGTTTGTCAAAAGAAAAGAGTGCAAATTATCGAATTTGCACTCTTTTTGTATATAATTGTTTGCATTTTGTTGCGTTAAACAAATTCTTCGACAACAAAATCCTTGAAATAGATAGGTTTATGCGCGTTGCCAAGCAGAATTGCATTCAGGGTAAGTGTTTTCTCAATTTCTCCCATTTCGCCATATTCAGGCTCGTACACAGTGTATTCAAAGGAGAAGGAAATCCACTCGCCCGCTTTCGTTTTCACATTCTGAATGACGCGCTGATAGTCATTGAAGCGCTCTGCCTGACTGGTGCATCCATTCAGGGCAACAGTGATGTTACGGGTATCGTAATCCCAGACCTTAAACGAGATACGGAAATGTCTATTAAGATCCTCTTTTGTCAATTTGCCTTCCTTAATCACAGTCGGATTGCTCATAAGGGCGTAACCACTATAATAGCGTTCAACGGGCATATAATCGGTAATCACATACGCTTCGGTAATAGCAAGAGCAACTTCACCACCAGGAGCAATGGTCTGAATCATACGAACATTCGGTCCACTGACGAAAGACTCAAAGGGAAGCTCACGACGATTTCATTCTAACACGCGCAGTTGTGGATGTCAAGGCATTTTCTATTTTTCCCAATTTCTTTTTGGCACTTTGACAGATTTTCGGGTGGTTTTTTATTAAATTTGCATAACGTAAGAAAAATTTTTTTGAGATTTGCAAGTGAGAAAAAGAGAGATAATGAGAGAAAACGAGAGATTTTGAGAGATTTCGTTTTCTAAATTGTTTTTATCAAAAAAAGTTTTCAAAAACCTCTTGACAAGAGAAGGGGGGTGTGCTATAATATCACCGTTGCAAAAATCACGTGCAAATATGCACACACTTATTATTTGGAGGAAACACAATGTCTACTTTTATGGCAAAGCAAGAAACCATTGAACGCAAATGGTACGTCATTGATGCTGCGGGCAAGCCCCTCGGCAGAACTGCTGTTCGTGCTGCTGAGATTCTTCGTGGCAAGCACAGACCTGAATTCACCCCTCACGTTGACTGTGGTGAGTTCGTAATCATTATCAATGCTGATAAGGCTATCCTTACTGGCAACAAGCTCAACGACAAATTCTATCGTCATCACTCCGGCTATATCGGTGGTTTGAAGGAAGAGTCCTACAAGCACCTTATGGCTACTCGTCCTGAACTCGCTATGGAGCTCGCAGTTAAGGGTATGCTCCCTCACAACACTCTTGGAGCAAAGTCCTTTGGTCGTCTTCACGTATATGCAGGTTCTGCTCACAAGCACCAGGCTCAGAAGCCTATCGTGCTTGACTAATTGAAGGGAGGATAAGTGAATATGTATACAAGCGCAAAACCTTATTTCTACGGCACTGGCAGAAGAAAGAAATCTGTCGCAAGAGTTCGTCTGTATCCCGGTACTGGTGCAATCACCATTAACGGCAGAGATGTTGAAGACTATTTTGGTCTTGACACCCTCAAGCTTATCATCAATCAGCCCTTCGCTGTAACCGAAACTGTCGGCAAGTTCGATATCGTTGCAAACGTTCGTGGTGGTGGCTTCTCCGGTCAGGCTGGCGCTATCCGTCACGGTGTTGCTCGTGCACTCCTTACCGCTGATGAAACCTTCAAGCCCCTTCTTAAGAAGGCTGGCCTTCTCACTCGTGACCCTCGTATGAAGGAAAGAAAGAAGTACGGTCTCAAGGGCGCTCGTCGTGCACCTCAGTTCTCGAAGAGATAATTTCGACCTTTGGTCGATACAAAAAATGCTCTGCTTTTGCAGGGCATTTTTTATTATCTCTTGGATGAACTGGGGTGCAATGAATTGCCCGCGGGGCGTGAGTTGGCTGACGCCACGAATTGCACCTGCGGTGCATGAATTGCCTTCGGCATGAAAGGAACAGGGCAATTCATTTTTCGCTAACCTATTTACTTTTTGCCGTTTTTATGGTATAATCTAACTAATCGATAAACTTGAATTTGTAGGCAAGTATATATTATGGAATTTAATGAAAAACTTCAAGAATTAAGAAAACAAAAGGGACTTACGCAAGAGGAGCTTGCCGAGAAGCTTTATGTATCTCGAACTGCTATCTCAAAATGGGAGTCAGGCAGAGGATATCCGAATATAGAGTCACTAAAAGCGATCGCGAAATTCTTTTCGGTGACGGTTGACGAGCTACTCTCTACCGACGAGGTATTGACGATAGCCGAGGAAGACAACAAACGAAAAGAAAAGCGTTTTCGTGATTTAATATACGGATTACTTGACTTGAGTATCGCAATGCTCCTTTTTCTGCCGTTCTTTGCTGAAAAAGCGGACGGAACTATTCAAAGTGTTTCGCTCATCACACTTGGCTGCGTTCAGCCATA
>JAZKYZ010000057.1:0-8019 GCA_045612385.1 Eubacteriales bacterium
CCAGCACTTGGATTATAAAAAAGTAACGCATACGGTGTTCTCCAAAACCATATTTTCTGACATTATTTTACAGGAGAAAACGAAACCGAAAATAAACAAGAGCCGTTTTTCTATCAAACGGCTCTTTAAAATTTGAATTTATTTCAATGTCAGCGTAACGATAAATGTCGTTTTCATATCTTGGCTTTCTACACGGATTTCTCCACCGTGTAAAGAAACGACCTTTTTTACGATAGCGAGGCCAATGCCGTTGCCTTCCGTTGCGTGAGAGGTATCTGCTTGATAGAATTTGCTGAAAATTCGCTCCTGATCCTCTACGGAGATTTCACTACCGAAGTTTGAGATCTCCACGGATATTTTTTCTCCGACTACCTCAAGCGAAATTATGATTTCCCCTTGCTCTTTGGAGAATTTTATTGCGTTATCAATCAGATTGATCCACACCTCTTTGAGCAGTTCCTCGTTGGCATAAATCGAGTATTCAGGGAAGTCCATATCAAAGACGATTTCTTTTTTCGACCATTTTTCCTCCAGCAAAAGAACTGCTGAACGAATTTGCTCGGAGAGATTAAATTCACTCTTTCCTGTGAGAATTTCCTGATTTTCAATTTTCGTCAACTTCAGCACATTGGTAGCCATAGATGCCAGCCGTAAAGACTCCTCTTCAATGGCGAGGAGATATTCCTCTCGCTCGGCGTCTGTGAGATTTGCATGGCGAAGCATCTTGGCAAAACCGGCAATGGAAACGATAGGGGTCTTGAATTCGTGAGAGAAGTTGTTAATGAAATCGCTTCGTAAAAGTTCTACGTTTTTCAGCTCCAGAACCATCTTATTGAAGCTTTCTTCTACCTCTAAAAAAACAGGCATTGAGGTGTAGGGAAAGGAAAAATGTATCCTTGCATCCAGATTTCCAACGGCAAGTTTGTTGATTTCAGCGATACAGTGGTTGACTGGTCGGAGGGTCAGGCGTGAGGTAAAAAAACTGATTGTCGCACCCAAAATCAGGCTTGCTCCGGCAATGATCCAGACGAGATTGCCGATATCGCGCGACATTTCACCGAAGTCAAAAATCGCGCCAAATTCGACAAGCAGATACGCTGTCGTAGCGACCAATATCAATGCTACGGCAAGGGTGAGGAAGATAATGCAAGAATAAAGAATGGTGAGCGAGAGTTTATTTTTTCTATCGGTATTTTTCATTTCTTCTTCACCGCCTTGTAGCCGAGTCCACGTACCGAAACAATTTCAAAATCGTCGATATTCTCAAAGCGTTTGCGCAATCTTGCGATATGTACCGTTACCGTTTCCCAGCCGGTCTCACAGTCATTGCCCCAGATTTCATCCATCAGCGCAATGCGTGTAAAAATCTTGTCAGGGTAGGAGAGGAGTTTATACAGGAGCAAAAACTCCTTTTGTGGCAAGGTTTCCACGCTCTCCCCGATTTTAACCGAGAGCGCATCATAATTGAGCGTCACCCGACCGAAGGTAATCTGCTTTTCACTGGCGATCTTTGCTCGGCGAAGCAGGGCCTTGATACGAAATAAAAACTCATCAGCATCCACAGGCTTAGTCATATAATCGTCTGTTCCTACAAGAAAGCCTTGATGTTTATCTACGGGCATTTGTTTTGCCGAAACCATCAGTATTGGTAAATAGTTATTTACATTTCTAAGTGTTTTTGTGAATTCATACCCATCCATTTGGGGCATCATAATATCTAAAACAACAAGGTCAATATGCACTTTATCCATTACTTCAAGCGCTTCAAGTCCGTTTTGCGCCACAGAAACGGTGTAGCCCTCCTTCTCTAGGAGCGCGTCAAAATATCGTCTTGTGTTTTTGTCGTCATCTACGACGAGAATATGAAACATTTTACATCACCTCAGGGAAAACTATAACACAAAAATATAAATTGAAGATTAAGTTTATTTTTTTATTTTAACAGGACGAAGCATTTTGGCAATACCGGAAAAAAGGTGTCCGTTGGCGATTTCGACAAAGCCTGAGGCAAGATGGTAAGGCATAAGACCACCCGATCCCATTGACATTCCGTTCAGCGTGTTCATCTCAATCATCCTTCGGAAAAAGAGGGCGAATTTGATAGCGTTGTCGCGTTCCTTAGACGGCCTCATTCGCTTCGCCTTCCACATAGCGTACTTTGGAAGGGAAAGGACAATTCCCGAAAGCAAGCGTCCACCTACCGTAAGCGAGAGGTCACTGAATGGGCTCTCCAGCGTAATGGGCAGACGGGCTCTTGGCGCTGGCAGGGGATAGCCACAAAGCTCCTCAAATATTTCGTCTGTGACGAGCGCAAGCTGTCCGTCACGATATATTCTTTCTATCTCCTCCGAATAAGGGGAGGAAAGCGTCTCTCCACAAAGCGTCAGCTTCTCGCAAAGGACTGGTGTCATAGCATCACGGCAAACGGAGAAAAGGTATTCGCCCTCACAAAGAACGAAACGTTCTTCCTTGACGTGATAATATTTCAGGTCCTCCTTTTTTACGATAAGAGTAACGCTCGTTCGCTCACCAGGAGCAAGAGAAATCTTTTCAAAAGCGCACAACTCGCGTACAGGACGAGGCACACCGTGACTTGGGGCAGAGAAGTATATCTGAACGACCTCTTTGGCAGTCATATCTCCTGTATTTTCCAAATCGACGCTGACAAGGATTTCGTCTGTCTTTTCTAAAAGCGTCATCCCGTGATAGGTAAATTCGCTATATGATAGACCGAAGCCGAAGGGGAATTCGACGGTTTCGGGACGGAAAAACGCCTCGCGATAACCGACAAAGATTCCCTCCTTGTAAAGTTCCTGTTCTCCTTTGGAAAAGGCGTCGGCAAAGGGGACAAGGTCGGCAGATTTACGGAAGGTTTCTGCCAGCCTTCCAGAGGGTGAAACATCTCCGAACAGTAAGTTAGCCGTTGCAACGCCACCTGCCTGTCCTGGCAAAAGCATGAAAAGGAGTCCTTCAATTTTGTCGATAAACGGTAGGGAAATGGCAGAGCCACCGTAGAGCACCACAGTAATCTTTGCTCCCTTTTCAAGAAGGGCATCTACAAGCAAAAGCTGTTCTTCGGGTAAATTCATATTCGCCCGATCCACGCCCTCGCTTTCGATTTCGTCAGTCAGCCCAAGAAACAGAAGGACACGCTCTCCCTCGCCGATGTGAGAAAGGGCATCTTCACGTACAGAGGCGCTGTTCTCGTCCCCTCTTGTGTAGCCTTTGTAATAAGTGTAACTGATTCCACGCGCCTGGAAGGCATCCTTCGGGCTATCGAGCCTTGTCGGACATATCATAGAACTACCTGCGCCCTGATATCTCATATTTTCAAAGAGATCTCCAATGACGGTGATATGTTCTTCTTTTGAAAGGGGAAGGGCGCCAAGATTTTTGAGCAGAACTGCGCTATCCTCTGCAATCCGACGCGCCAGGTCGTGGTGCGCTTCAAAATGCGCCTCGTGCTGTCCACGATCTCCGTATTTATCTACAAGCCTTAAAATACGTAAAACGCTCTCGTCCAAAGCACGCATCACGCTATCGTCGCAAGAGGCATCATAAAGCATTTTCTTGCAAATCGGTGTGTCGCCTGGCATTTCGAGATCCACGCCGGCGATAATTCCCTTAGCGCGATCGTGGATGGCGCCCCAGTCGGTCATAACGGCGCCTTCATATCCCCATTTCTCGCGCAATATTTCATTTAATAGCCAGCCGTTTTCCGAGCAGAATACACCGCGCACCTTATTGTATGCGCACATCACCGTATCTGGATTCGCCATTTGAATGGTACGCATAAAGGGACGAAGATAGAGTTCGTGTATTGTTCGCATATCTGCAATACTGTCGCTGCAAAAACGGAAGTTCTCGCTGTTGTTTAAGGCGAAATGCTTGAGGGAGGTGCCGACACCGACACTCTGTATGCCCATCACCTCGTGCGCCCCCATCTCGCCGGCGAGGTAGGGGTCCTCGCTGAAGTATTCAAAGTTTCGTCCTGCGAGAGGATTTCTCTTAATGTTAATGCCGGGTCCCAGCAGAATGTCAATGCCATAATGCAGACACTCTTCGCCAATCGCCACTCCCATATCATATACATTCTGTCGATTGAAACTACACGCTGTCATAGATGCCGTAGGGAATGCCGTTGCAAGTTCGGAGGGCTCCGTCGCATTGGAGGCGCCCGATTTCTGCTTTCTTACGCCGTGTGGTCCGTCAGCAAAGCAGAGCCCACGTATCGACAGACGATCAATGGGATTGGTATACATATTTTGTGTTCCACTGACGAGAAGAATTTTCTCATCCAGCGTCATTTCGTCCAAAATCTGCTTAATATCCATAACTATCCTTTACATTTTTAGTCTTTTTTCTCTCGATTTGCCAAAAAATGTAGCAAATCCTCGTAATCCATCTCGCTACCAGCAACCCCAAGTCCTATGTGAATGACATCCTCATCTGACAGAGTAAAGTGAAGTCTGTGAAGGCGAAAATAGACGAGCATTGCCAGCACGCCGATTCTTTTGTTTCCGTCCACAAAGGCGTGGTTTTTCATTAGTGAAAAGCCAAGTCTTGCCCCTTTTTCCAACAGAGTCGGATAGAGTGGCTCGCCCATAAAGGTCTGTTCGATTCCATAGAGAGCGCTTTCGAGCAGTCCCTCATCACGTAGGCCGTCGCTACCACCGGTCATCTGGCAGAGGAGCGTGTGCATCTTATGTATCTGTTCTTTTGTAAAGCGCATCATTTTCCCAGCTCCATAAAGGCATCCCGATATTCTTCGATAATTTCTTTGGCTATCGCAAGCACTTCGTTGTCATTTGTCTTTTCTGTGTCGGGCAGAGATATTTTTTCGCTCATTTTTGGCACTCTCCTTATCATATTCTAAAAAAATTATACACGTTTCGCCCCAAAATGTCAACTCTCCAAAGACACTTTTTCCTCGTTCTACAAAAATCGGCAATTCTAAACTATTATGAAATCCCTTAAGGAATTATTGACACCCCCCTTCTTTCGTGCTAAAATCAATGCGAAAAAAGAATGGAGGTAAACTATGTATCCTGTCATTACAGCAACGCTATCTTTGCTTCTTATCGTATCTTTGTTGTATGTCTTTCGCAGATGGGAAGGCGTATCTGTGCGTATTATGAAATATATGACTTTGGGATTTTGTGTTCTCGGTCTGTTCCGTTACCTGCTTGCAGATGGTTTTGTGGAAACAGTATTTGAGTTTGCGCATCCCTTGCAGACCTTCCTTCGTTGGGGTTACCATATCGGCTATGTAGTAATTCCTATGGCAATCTTTACCGAGAGCCGTCTGTTCCGTAATATTGCCACCTATTTTTCCAGCACAATGGCGCTCCTCGCTATCGTATTTATGGATACGACAATGACGCATTTCTTTGACGGAGAAGCGTTTGGATTTTTCTTAACGCCGGCCCTTCGCTATATCTTCTATATCACAGAGCTTGTTCTTGCCCTTGCGATTCCTGTACTGATGGCAGTCGAGAGAAAGCATAGCATAAATATTCACGACCGTGAAGAACTTTTTAATATTGCGCTTGGCCTTCCTGCCATTCTTTTGCAGGCAATGCCCGTATATGTTCCTCAAGCGCTGATTGGCTACACCGACATTCCCTACGGTTCCTTCTCGCCCTTCCATCTTGGATGGATGATTTTGATTGCCTTAGAGTGTGTGATTCTTTATCTCTATTTCCGTCACCGTAGTGAAAAGGACAAGTACAATCTTCTTTTGTTCCTCGTGATTGCGCAACTGTTCCACACAATGTCGATTTTCCTTCGTGGCTTCACCCTCTCGCGTATGCCGATTCAGCTTTGTTCGATTGCTGCCTTCTTCTATATTATCACCATTGTGACACGTAACCGTAAACTGTTCGGCTTCTGCTTCCTCACCAATATCGTTGGCGCCATTGTTGCGATTGCTCTTGCCGCCTTTGATGTCGGCGCACTCTCCTTCTGGACGCTCCACTATATGTACGAGCACGCCTTCGTTATGCTGATGCCTGTCCTTGCTCTCTCGCTTGGCGTATTCCCGAGAATCAGACGTGAGGACCTTGTTCCTGCTCTTGGTATTTTTCTAATTTATTTTCTCGGTTGCTTCGTATCGGGTATGATTATCAACCTGATTTCAGGTGGATATACCGTAAACTATTTCTATATGTTTAATTTTGAGGTGGCATTGGAGTATGTTCCGTTTGTAACCTTTGCGGGTGCAATAGAACTTACCTTCGGTACGCTCAAGATCTATCCGATATTGATAATTGTGATCTTGCTTGTCTTTGCCCTCCTGATTTGGGGCTTCTATGGACTGATGCAGGGCATCTATCACCTTTCCGACTCTATCCGTCATAAGAGAGAGGAACGAATGGCGCTCCATAGCAAATAATAACGTTCAAAAAAACGCTCCCGATTTTCTTCGGGAGCGTTTTTTATGGCAAAGGATGCTACAATTCGGAATCCAATATTAAATATAAACTAATATGAAATCTTTGAAAAACCATTTGACTTTTTTCGACAATATGTTATAATGAAGCGTCAAATAAAAAAGAAATGAGATTTTTATGCAGTTTATTAGAACGTTTTATGAGGAAGTTCTCGCACAACTCAAATGGGGAAGCTTTACCCCCACGCACCTCATCTCTCTTGTTGTCGCAATTTTAATTCCCGTGATTTTGCACTTCGTTCTTCGTAACAAGAGCCGTAGAAAACAGACCCTTGTTCTTTTTATCTTCTCTTTGATTGGTCCTATCGCGCTGATTTATGACATTGTGGTTTGGGGGATTCCTACTACGCCTTTGCAGTACCTTCCTTTGCACATCTGTTCCTACAACGCGCTCCTCACGCCACTCCTTGTTCTCACGAAAAATAAGTTTCTTGGAAACCTTCTTCCCCTGTTCAGCGTCGGCGCAGCGTTCGCTCTCCTCTTTAACTCCATTCAGGCAGAATATTCTATTTTCAGCTTCGTATTCCTGCTCTACTTCCTCTCGCATACCTTCGGCACCTGCCTGCCCTTCCTTATGGTATCGCTCGGTCATATTAAGATTGAGCCAAAGCAGATTCTCCCCTGTATTGGTGGCACGCTCGCCATTTATACGGCATCTCACTTTGCGAATATCGCAATCAATGAGTATCTCACCGCCAATGAAATGACGGATTATCTTGTAAACTATATGTTCTCCCTTCACCCACAGGGAAACCCAATGCTTGAACTTTTCTGGAGCATCATTCCGCATTCCTATTTCTATATGCTGATGGTCATTCCGATTGTCGCCGTTTACTTTGTGGCAATGAACATTCCGAACTTTATTCGTAAGAAATAATCCCCTGCATCCACCCGAGTCTTGTAGTCATTCGTGACGAGAAGAAGCAATCGTACCCTCAAAACAGGCTTGCATAAGTTGTGCAAGCCTGTTTTTTATTTTTCTTGACAACCTCTTTTGGCTGTGGTATGATAAATACGTATCAAAGAAATGTCAAAAAGGGAGAACTTATGAATATTCTCATTACAGGCGCTGCCTCTGGCATTGGTCGCGCGCTTGCTGAAAAAATGCTGGAGGAGGGACATACTGTCTACGCTCTCGATGTTGTCGAATCGACACCTCGCGAGAGATGGATTCCCCTCTATGCAGATATCACGAAGGAAAAGGATCTTTTTGCCGTACGCGAAAAACTCACAGAAGAAGCCGTCGTGCTGGATAGCCTGATTTGTGTCGCGGGCATTCATCGTATGGCATCCCTTGTGGAAAGTGATCCGAATACCCTCGCGCGTGTAATTGACGTAAACCTTGTTGGCGCAATGCTCACCTGTCGCATCCTTCACGCCCTCCTTGCCGAGAGGGGAAGGGTACTTATCGTTACCAGTGAGGTTGCCTCGTTTGATCCCTTGCCGTTTAACGGCCTTTATAATGTTTCAAAAACGGCGCTGGACGCTTATGCACAGGCGCTTCGCCAGGAACTTAATCTTCTCGGACAAAAGGTGATCACTATTCGACCAGGCGCTGTGGAAACACC
>JAZKYZ010000058.1:0-7598 GCA_045612385.1 Eubacteriales bacterium
ACTACGGAGTTACCGCCATTCCAAGCAGTTACCTTATTGTTTGCATCTGCATCGGGAACGATGGCATATTCCATAACCTCGTAGAGATCCTTGCTTACGTTCTGTACGTTAAGACCAACGGTGTACTTGAGGTCAAGATTGCCGTTATTCTTGATTGCGAGGTAAGCTACCTGAGTTTTGCCGGGCTCCCAAAGAGTCTCAGCATTGTTGTCCTGAGCAATAGAGCCTTCACCGAAAATGGGAGAGGTGCTATCGCTGATATCGTCGTAGGTGCCATCAACGTCAGCATCCATCAGAAGCTGAACGTCAAGAGTACCGGCAACGATCTTGTTGCTCGCAGAGGTTACGGAGTCCGTAAACCAAGCGAACGTCGTCCCGAGAAGCATCGTGAAGCATACAAGGAGTGCCAAAGCGCTGCTGAACAATGCTCTCTTAGTGGTTTTTAAATTCGTCATTTTGTTTTACCTCCTGTAAATTATTTTTTGTGACGAACCTCTAATTGCTTTTCTGCACAGGGATGATGTGTGTTGTTTGGAAAAAGCACATAACACCCATTATGTTGTAAAGAAAAGATTGCATTCGGGTGCAAAGGGTGGCGAAAAACAAAAAAATGCATAGCAAAAGAACCTTTTAGTTTCTTTTTTGAAAAAATGCACTAAAAGGTGTTTTTGTTATGCATAAAATTGGATGAATGGAAAAAATTTTAAGGATTTTTACTTAATTATGTAAAAGGTATTGCAAATTTCAGCGTTTCGTGCTATAATTAAACCACTAAATTGCTTGTGCGCTTTGAAGTTCTAATAATTATGAATACATAATGGGTGTTATGTGGCAAGGTCGGCGAAAGTCGGTCTTTTTTCTTTATATGATAAGACGCATATTTTCCATTTTACGCTTATGCTCGGTGGCTGTGGTTACGATATAAATTCTCGTTGTGTTAATGCTCGTATGACCGAGAATATCAGCGAGCTTGGCGATATCCTTTTCTATTCCGTAGAAGGTACGGGCAAACAGATGGCGAAGATTATGTGGAAACACCTTTGAGGGCGAAACGCCTGCATCTTTACAAAGCGCTTTCATATCTCGCCAGATATTATGACGGCTGACGGGCTTTCCGTTCTTGGTAACAAACACCACGCCCGATTTTATATTCTGCGTTTTTATATATTGTAGTAGCTTTTTGCGAAGCTCCGTAACGATAAAAATACGGCGATTTTTACCTTTGCAATTTACAAACGCCTCTCCTCGCTTTACCGCCTCCACCGTGATATACTCAAGTTCGCTCACTCGGATACCACTGCCGCAGATCGTTTGTATAATTAAATTCAACCGTTCGTTTCCTTTACGCCTTGCCGCTTCTATAAGCCGTATATACTCCGCTTTCGTTAGCTCCTTTTCTTCGGGGCAGAAGGCGGATTTTTGTATTTTGTACTGCTTTACGCATAGCTCATACCATCCGAGATAGCGAAAGAATGCGTTGATCGCCGCAAGCATTGAGTTCGCGCTTGTTACCGCATATTTTATCAATAGATTGCTTTTGTACTCCAAAACCGCCGTTTTTGTTAGTTCCTTGCCGTCCATAAATGCGTAAAACACACGTAGGTCGTGCAGGTATTTTTCCACCGTTGCCGCACTCCGTTCCTCGCTGAACAGGTATGCTTCAAATTCCCGTATTTGTTGCTTGTTTAATTGTCGTTCCATTATAGTCCTCCGTTTATGGCTTTCTATAATTATTTTACTATAAACAGGTTTTGATACGCGCATGCTGTAATACGGCAGAAAAAAGCAGTTGTCATCCAACTGCTTCTATCTGTCTTTGCTTTATTCGCTATGTTCTCATAGGGCTTCGTATGCGAGTCCTGCTCCGAGCTTGAATGCATACTCAAAGATTGCAGCCTCAGCCAAGCTCATATATTCGCTCCAACAATCGTGGGATTTTCCAAATACTTCTTTCTGTTCATCGGTAAAGCTTTTTCCTAAGTTCTCGCGATGCCTTGCTATCGTAAAGCTTTGTGACTTGACGGAATAAAAAGCTCGCCATATCCGAGCCAAGATACATCGCCACATTCGCAATTATATGAGATAAATCTTGGAAGAACTGTTCTATGGAAACGTGCGCCTAAACCCCGATTGTCGAAATCGGGAAAACCGACTTCCCTGCGAGGGAAATGGGATCGCGCATCCGTTCTCTAATCATTTTCGCTCGCCTTGTCCCAAGTTTCTCTTGTCAACAACATCACGTGACCGGTGCGAATCTCGTTAATCTGCTTCACTTCAAGTCCTTCGGTGGTGTGATGATAGACAAAACCGAGTTTTTCTTGAACGCGACGGGATTTCTCATTGCCATCGTAATAGCCACACCAAATACGCTTCATTCCGAGATCCTCGAATGCGTAGCGAAGCATCTCTCGCGAGGCTTCGGGAATGAGTCCACGCCCCCAAAAGGGCTTACCGATCCAATAGCCAAGCTCGTATTCATCCTCCTGTTCTGCAAGGTCGTTGCGATGAAATCCAATGCTACCGATGGGCTTTCCATTTTCTTTTAAACATACAGCAAAGGTCTCGGGCGTAGACAGCACTGTGCGAATAATCTCACGGCTATTCTCCACGCTCGTGTGTGGTTGCCATCCAGCAGGTAGACCTATCTCGGGATCGCTCGCGTATTTATATAGTTCTTCCGCATCATCCTCGCTCCACGGGCGTAAAATGAGATGTTTTGTTTGCAAAATCATAGTTTAACTCCTTCCAAGAATGCATCCACTTGTTTTCTGCTTTTAAAATACTCTTCTCTTGAAATATGCGTTCTGTCGGGCTTGTGCCAAATGGCATCCAGGTAAAAAAGTGGCAATTCAATTTTATCTCTCCGTATCTATCAACACCGCTCTGCACGGTGAACCGTCTGTACCCGCCAAATTCAACGGAGCCGCATTTAAGAAATAGACACCCTCAGACACCTCTGCCAAACGAATCCCCTCAAGCAAGATAACATCAGCAGACAATAGTGCAAGATGCACCGCCATTGGCTCATTTTTCGGTCCGATTGTCTGGGGTTCATTTCCCAGAAGCAAAATATCTGAAGATGCAAATACGTTTGCCGCCTCTAATGATACTTCTACATCACCTTTAAGCAAAAGTCTCTTTGCTGCTTCTGGATTCTGTTTTTTTGCTTTTTCAATTATTTCTACAGCGTCATCGCCAGTGACAATCCCACGATGTTCTGCCACATAAGCCATTCCCACAAATGCCTCTAAGCATATCTCATCCACAGTTTTTCCGTCTTTAATAAAATGGAATGGCGCATCTATATGCGTGCCGTTGTGCGCACACATTTGGAATTCCGTCAAATTATATACCTCACCTTTTTCCATTGATTTCAGCATCTTTTTTTTGGGTGTCGGGTCGTCGGGGTACACCTGACAACTGAAAACTTCTTGGGAAATATCGTAGATTTTCATTGCTTAATTCTCCACTGCAAATTCTTATTTATCTCATTGCTTGTCAAATTGGCATTTGATTATTTCAAACCACATTCTTGATACAGTTCTTCAATGCACGAAGATTTGTATTCTATGTATCCGTCTATATCATTTGGGAATAATTCAGCGGCTTTTTCTTTTATCAAGCTGTACTTTTTTATCGCTTCGGGATTGCTTCGGAGAAAATCTCTGAATGTAATATGACGGTGCAATTCTTCCGAGTATTTAGGACATACATACAAGTGATGAATTTGTAGATGCTCTTTGCCCGAATACTGAAATGCCTCTCTATCCTTAATGCCAAGATCCCCCTCGTGGATATATCCAATGGCTTTCAAGCGCTCAACTACCACAGCAAACACCGAGTAATCGTCAATAATCACATCAATATCAATGCAAGGCTTGGCAGACATTCCTTCGACAGAGGTGCTTCCGACGTGTTCAATACCGATGATTAAATCGCCAATCGCTTCTTTAATCTCACCCTTTATTTTTTCAAAAGCTGATTTCCATACCACATCATATGGCAGTACAACAACCTTTCTTGTTCGCATATCATTCACCTACAAAATTTGTTCATCCCGTCCACCATTTCACAGGATTTTGCCGTCATTTCCACCCAGGCAGGACGGAATCCACTTTTAATTGCATTACGAACGGATTTCACATTGCACCAGGCGGCGCAGTAAAACGGCACCTTCCCACGATTTAAAATCTCTATGGCAAGACGGCTCGTGAGAGCCGAGGCAATTCCCTGTCTGCGATATTCAGCAAGCACGTCAATTCCGATCTGCCACATCGTGTCGCAATCGGCGCTACATCCTGCAAGACCGACAAGCTTGTCACCCTCATACGCGCCAATGCCAAGCACGTCAAGATGCTTTCTGTCCTTACAAAGAGCGTTGCTCCATTCGGGCAGATAGAGGTCGGTAAAATCCGTCTGCCCTAAAACGCGAAGTTCATAGGAGCAATCCAATGGACGAAGGACATTTACATCCGGGAGAAAATACTCTGCCATAAAGCAGATCTTCTGTCCTTTCGCCATCAGAGCCTCGTTCAGAACGTGCAGATGTGGTGTTTCAAACAAATGCGGGGTAGGATATTTGTTTATGTAATTTTCGGTCATCTCGCGAAATTCGGGTGACACCGATGCCACCACGTTGTTCCCGTACGAAACAAGTTGACAGGAAAACGGCAGTTTCAAATACCGTCTTGCGCCCTCACTCTCGTGTGACGTGACGATAATATTCTCGCTTTTTTCAAAATCCACAGGCGTGGCGCAAAGATCTGTGGCAGATTGCGCCATTGCGATTTTTAATATTTCTTGGTTGGTCATATTTTTTCCTTTATGGAGCGTAATTCTTGATAATTTCCATAATATCGCACCGATACACGTTCTTGCCAAGAACATCTCCGTTCGGCTCGAACGAAACACAACGCACGTCACGAGGATCTTCTGCGTACGGATTTTCGGAAAGCTCATCCGTGAAATACTGTGCGAGATATTTTCGCGCGTTTCCTTCAGGGAAAATAATATTTCCCTCTCCTACGGGAATTTCCATATCGGCAAAGCTGTCAAGAATCTCTCTCGTTTTTCTGTTGTACGGATTGTCATCCGTCACACTCACAAGCCAGGCAGGTTGAAGGCGAATCGGGATACCACATTTCTGTGCTTCTGTGGCAAACTGCTTCACCACGTCAAGTGGTATCGTTTCCTGATGGAATGCATCCACCGACAAAAGCAGATCGTTCACGCCACACGTAGCAAGCTGCACTGCAACCTCGTGGATTTTATCGGCATTCTTTGAAAAATAACCATTAGTGATGACTTGGCGTCTGGGGATATTCAGTTTTTTTGCGACAGACATAATCGCATAAACCACGTCGGGATACAACAGAGGCTCGCCACCGAATGTCATCACAGTTTTGATATCATACTTCGCCGCAATCTTACGCACCACATCTGCAGCAATTTGTGGATCAATTCGTTCACCACAAGAGGTGTGCTCGCCTTCGGAACAGTGCTTGCATCGCCCTGTGCAAGCGTAGGTCACGACGAACTCAATCTTGTTTAAATTCTTAAGATACCGATTCATATTTTATTTCGTATAAACGGCAATGGCATCAGATACGAACTCGGCCGTTCCCTCTCCATACTGATCGATATTCTTCTTAAAACGCTCGTCGGCAACATACATCTCGCCAAGTCCTGAGAGAATCTCATTCGTGCAGGTGTAGTAGCTTTGAGTGATATAATCCCTCAATTTGACAACTAAAGTTTGCACTACAAGCGAATTTGTTGCAAATCCCTTGTTCTTAAACTTGCAAAATTCAGCAAAGAGAGCCATCAAGCCCTCATTAACCTCTGCCCATTTTTCTTTTGTGTAGTGCTTCGTCTTTTGCTCGTGCTCGCGATATTCGCTGGTATCTCCCCAGCGTTCGTGAGCCTCTGTTTCATAACCCTTCATTGATATACCTCACATATTCTCGCAAGTATTTCTTCATCTGCTGGGCAGAAGCTGTAATTTGGAATTTCGCTTGGGGTGATCCATTGAATGTCGTTGTGTTCCAGTTTCTGTGGTTCGCCCTCGGCTATGGTAGCATTGAATAATGTTAGATGCACCGTCAAGTCGGGATATTCGTGAATGACATCCATAAACACGTCACCGACAGAAAGAAGAACATCAAGTTCTTCCTTGCACTCTCTGATCAGTGCCTGCGCCTTCGTTTCCCCTGATTCCACCTTGCCACCGACGAACTCCCAAAGAAGTCCTCTCGCCTTATGTACCGGACGTTGACAAATCATAAATTTATCGCCCTGCCATATGAGGGCCGCTACCACTTCGGTCATAAGATAAACCCTTTCATTTTCCCCTATTTTATATCTTCCATCGTATCATTACTTTTCCACTTCATAGAAAACGCAAGATAAAGAGCGTATGCCCCAGTGATTAAGGTAAGCAAAAGCGCAGTCAATATTTGCATTTTGGGTGTTACGCCTGCTTCGTCAGCAAAGACGCTGATCGCATTGAAAACACCGTGAGCAACGATACAAAAGAGCAGACTTTTGGATTTATAATATATCATCACAAACATAAAGCCTGCGGCAGTCGCATATATCACCTGGAGCAAATTTGGAAGCAACTGTGCGCCCGACCCGTTTACCAGATTGATGATATGCCCGATCCCAAAGGTCACGCTTGAAACAATTACGGCGACCTTTACATTCTCTTTTCGCATTGCCTCAAAGAGAAGTCCACGAAAGATGATTTCCTCAAGGAAGCCCACACAAAGCATTGACAGAATATAGAGTACCATCTCTGGTATGCTGCAATTCAAGGCAATACCATACCAAAGATTGGCGCTGAGCATCACAAGGATTGGCGCGTAGTATAGCATAGCGCGCAGGGAGGTCTTTGGGGCGCAAAGCCCATAATCTGTAAATAGTTTGTTTTTATATAAAAACAAAAGGAGAATTGCCGAGAGAAGAACTCCTATCAACGCCGTTATCGATTTTTCTAACCCAATCCACGAGGAAAGCGAATCCCCTACGGACATTAACACGCAGTAGGCAATAATCCACGCGACAGCAAACCATATTTTGCTTTTATCGTATAGTTTTTTCAACACGGTCCCATCTCCTCTCACATTTTTGAATCTCTCGTTTTTTAACATCCTTTTTATGCGATTGTCATTTATATTATTTCTTATAGCTTGTAGCCATTTTGTACTCTTAAAAGCAGAGATCCTTTCACCGATTATTATATCACCTTCTCCGACAAGTTGCAAGCGTTTTCAGATATTTCATTACAAAAGCCCCCTGTCGTGGATTTTCTATTCTGCCACAGGGGGCAATGGCTCACAGGGAGCCTATCCTTTTCTCAAAAAGGACAAGGGGATTTAACTTATGCATCTACACGAAAAATAATTAAAAGGTTGACCTGCAAGCAGGTCGTAGTGCTTGAACATAAATAAGTCAAAACAAAAAGAGAGAATTGGGCAAAAATCCCTTTTCTCTCTTTCTTTATGTAAATATATGTTTACTAAATTTGCGTTTTAATTGTAATATTCTCCACAAACGCATCTCATTCTTCCCCCGAAAATATAACGGAAGAAGTTGAG
>JAZKYZ010000059.1:0-17086 GCA_045612385.1 Eubacteriales bacterium
TCGCCTGAGTACTGGGTAGCAGTCGTTAAGCCCGGACGCGTTATGTTCGAGATGGACGGCATCACCGAAGAGCAGGCAAGAGAAGCTATGCGTCTTGCATCTCACAAACTTCCTATCAAGTGCAAGTTTGCGACCAAGCAGGACCTTGAAAACAAAGAGGAGGCTTAAGCAATGAAGGCAAAAGAACTTAGAGCAATGAGCGCAGAAGAACTCAATGCTAAACTTGCGGAGCTTAAAGAGGAACTCTTTAACCTTCGTTTCCAACTTGCTGTGAACCAGCTTGACAATCCTCACAAGATCACGGCTGTTAAGCGTGACATTGCTCGCATTATGACTGTATTGTGCGAGAAGAATGCTTAAAGGAGGTAGACCAACATGGAACAGACACGTAAACTCAGAAAAGTAAGAGTGGGTAAGGTTGTCAGCGACAAGATGGACAAGACTGTTGTTGTTGCTATCGTAGACAATGTTCGTCACCCCAAGTACGGCAAGATTATCAAAAGAACCGTAAAAATTCATGTACATGATGAAAACAATGAATGCGGTATCGGCGATACTGTATCGGTAATGGAAACCAGACCTCTGTCCAAGACAAAGAGATGGAGACTTGTTCAGATTATCGAAAAGGCTAAATAATTTATCGAAACATCACTAAACCAGTACGCAGGTTAAAGGCTTGCGGAAAAAGGAGGAAAAAACAGTGATTCAACAGCAATCGTTAATGAAAGTCGCTGATAACACCGGTGCAAAGGAACTTATGTGCATTCGTGTTCTTGGCGGTTCTGGACGCCGCTATGCCAGTGTTGGCGATATCGTGGTTTGCGCCGTTAAAAAGGCAGCACCCGGTGGCGTTGTAAAGAAGGGCGAAGTTGTTAAGGCCGTTGTAGTTAGAACGGTTAAGGAAATTCGCCGTGCAGACGGTTCGTACATCAAGTTTGATGAGAACGCTGCAGTTATTATCAAAGAAGATAAGACCCCCAAGGGTACTCGTATCTTTGGCCCGGTAGCAAGAGAGCTTCGTGAGCACGACTTCACCAAGATTATGTCTCTTGCACCCGAAGTACTTTAATTTAAAGGAGAATTACGAATATGAAAACACTTCATGTGAAGACAGACGACCTCGTTATCGTAATCTCTGGTGAATCCAAAGGTACGATCGGTAAGGTTATTGCAACCTCTCCCGAAGAAGGAAAGGTTATCGTTGCTGGAGCGAATATCGTTTCCAAGCACCAGAAGGCTCGCCGTCAGGGTGAGACCTCGAGCATTGTTAAGACTGAGGGTGCTTTCTATGCATCTAAGGTTCAGCTTGTTTGCCAAAACAGCAAGTGCAAAAAGTTCAACAAAGGCGTTCGCGTTCGTATCGAAGTACGCGAGGGCAAAAAAGTTCGCGTCTGCACCAAGTGCGGCGGCGTAATCTGATGAAGGAGGTAGCACAGAATGTCTCGTTTTGCTGAAAAATATAAGACCGAAGTTGCTCCTGCCCTCATGCAGAAGTTTGGTTATACTTCGGTAATGCAGATTCCTAAGTTTGATAAAATCGTTATCAACGTAGGCGCATCCGACGCAAGAGAAAACTCTAAGGTAATCGACAGCATTATCGAAGAAATTTCTCTTATCGCAGGCCAGAGAGCAGTTCCTACTTACGCTCGTAAGTCTATCGCAAACTTCAAACTCCGTGAGGGTATGAAGATCGGCGTTAAGGTAACTCTTCGTGGTGAGAAAATGTATGAGTTTATGGATAAGCTCTTCAGTTTCGCTCTTCCTCGCGTTCGTGACTTCAAGGGTATCAACCCCAACGGTTTCGACGGTCGTGGAAACTACGCTCTTGGTCTTAAAGAGCAGCTTATCTTCCCTGAAATCGAATACGATAAGGTAGATAAGATTCGCGGTATGGATATCGTTTTCGTTACCACCGCAAACACTGATGCAGAAGCAAAAGCCCTTCTTACTTTGATGGGCGCGCCTTTTGCAGAATAATCAGGAGGTTAGAAAATGGCTAAGAAGTCCATGGTACTCAAGCAGCAGAGAACACCTAAGTTCTCTACCCGTGCATCCAACAGATGCAAAATCTGTGGTAGACCTCACGCCTACCTCCGTAAGTACGGAATTTGCCGTATCTGCTTCCGTGAACTCGCTTATCGTGGTGAGATTCCCGGCGTAAGAAAGGCATCCTGGTAATTTAGTTACCAAAACAGAGATTCTCTCTAAACTATCGACAGGAAAACGCAAAAAGGTTGTCAATATTTTAGGCAATGCCTTGCGTTTTAACCGTCGGTCAGCCGCCACAATGTGGCAGCAAGAAATATGAACCTTGCATATAGGAGGATAAAATAATGCAAATTTCAGATGTAATTGCAGACATGCTCACAAGAATCAGAAACGCAAATGATGCGAAGCATGAAACTGTGGATGTTCCCGCATCCAACCTTAAAAAATCTATCGCTCAGATTCTTCTCGACGAAGGCTATATCAAAGCATTCCAGATCGTAGAAGACGGCAAACAGGGCATCATCAGAGTCACTCTCAAGTATGCTCCCGGCAAACAGAAGGTTATTCACGGCCTTCGCAGAGTTTCCAAGCCCGGTCTCCGTATTTATTCCAACTGCGAGGATATGCCTAAGGTAATGAACGGTCTCGGTATCGCAATCGTTTCTACTTCCAAAGGTGTCATGACTGATAAGAAAGCAAGACAGGCCAATGTCGGTGGCGAAGTTCTCGCCTTCGTATGGTAATTTAAGGGAGGTATAAGAGATGTCAAGAATTGGTAGAGCGCCGATCGCAGTTCCTGCAGGCGTAGTTGTAACAATCGCTGACGGTAATGTTGTTACCGTTAAGGGTCCTCTTGGAGAACTCACTCAGACCTTCCACAAGGAACTTACCATCACCCTTGATGGCGCAACCCTTACAGTTGCCCGTCCTAACGACGAGAAGGAAAACCGTGCTCTTCACGGTCTTACCAGAACCCTTCTTGCTAACATGGTTGAAGGTGTTACCAAAGGTTTCTCGAAGAAGCTTGAAATCGTTGGTGTAGGTTACAGAGTAGAAAAGCAAGGCACCAAGCTTAACCTTGGTCTTGGTTACTCTCACCCTGTTGTATTCGAAGAAACAAACGGTATCAAGTTTGAAGTTCCGGATTCAACCACTATTATTGTTAAAGGTATCGATAAGCAGGCTGTTGGCCAGATGGCAGCAGTTATCAGAGCAAAGAGACCTCCCGAACCCTACCTTGGTAAGGGTATCAAGTATGCTGGTGAATACATCCGCCGCAAGGCTGGTAAAACCGGTAAATAATGAAAGGAGAGCGTTAAAATGGTTAAAAGAATTGACAGTAACGCACAGCGTCTTAAAAGACATAAGAGAGTACGCGGTAAGATTTCTGGTACTCCTGAGAGACCTCGTCTCGCTGTATATCGTTCGAACGCACACATCTCGGCTCAGATTATCGATGATGTAAACGGTGTAACACTTGCAAGTGCGAACACCTATGAAGCAGGCTTTGAAGGCATCGGTTCCAATAAGGAAGCGGCAAGAAAAGTCGGCAACACTCTTGCACAAAGAGCACTCGAAAAAGGCATCACCACCGTCGTATTCGACCGTGGAGGCTACATTTATCACGGACGTGTATCGGAACTTGCTGAAGGCGCCAGAGAAGGCGGCCTGAAGTTCTAAGATTTCGGTTTATACACTGTTTCAAACAAAGAAACATTCTTATTAAGGAGAAAAAACATGGCAAAGATTATCAATGCAAGCGAACTTGATCTTCAAGAACAGCTTGTCGTTTTAAACCGTGTTTCCAAGACCGTAAAGGGCGGACGTATTGCCCGCTTTGCAGCCATCATGGTAGTAGGCGACGGAAATGGACATGTAGGCTTCGGCCTCGGTAAGGCAGCAGAAGTTCCCGATGCAATCCGCAAGGGAATTGAGGATGCAAAGAAAAACCTCATCAAGGTATCCCTTAAGGGTTCCACCATTCCTCACACCGTAATTGGTGAGTATGGCGCAGGTAAGGTTCTTCTGAAACCCGCTGCTCCTGGTACCGGTATTATCGCAGGCGGTACAGTTCGTACCATTCTCGAACTCGCAGGTGTTAGCAACATTCGTGCTAAGTGCCTTCGTTCGACCAACCCTGTAAACGTAGTTAAGGCTACCTTTGAAGCGCTTCGTTCGCTTTGTACAGCAGAGGAAATCGCTGCTCTTCGTGGCGTTTCCGTTGATGAGTTGAACTAAGGAGGGTGACGAAATGGAAGTTAAAGTTACTCTCGTAAAATCTCTCATCGGATGCAAGAAGAATCAGATTGCTACCGCTCAGTCTCTCGGTCTTAAGAGACCTGGCGACGTTAAGGTAGTTAAGAATGACGCTGTTCTTGCAGGAAAAATCAAAGTAATTTCTCACCTTGTTAAGGTTGAAACCGTTTAATCGGAATTGAAAGGAGGATAAAATATGAAGCTCCATACACTTTCTCCTGCAGAAGGTTCCACTCAGGAACGCTTCCGCAAAGGTAGAGGCGCAGGTTCCGGCAACGGAAAAACAGCGGGCAAGGGCCACAAAGGTCAGAATGCTCGTAGTGGTGGCGGCGTAAGACCCGGATTTGAGGGCGGTCAGCTTCCTCTTTACAGAAAACTTCCTAAAAGAGGTTTTAACAACAAATTCGCAAAGCAGTATGTCGTAGTCAATGTCGCTGCTCTGAATTGTTTTGAGGACGGTGCAGTAGTAGATATCGACGCACTTCTTGCAATGGGTATCATCCACAAAGAACTTGACGGCGTTAAGATTCTTGGCGACGGTGAACTCACTAAACAACTCACTGTTCGTGCAAGCGTTTTCTCGGCTTCCGCAAAGGAGAAGATTGAGGCAGCAGGTGGAAAGACTGAGGTGGTATAAATGCTTCAGACTTTAAAGAACGCATGGGCAACAAAAGAGATTAGAAGTAAACTTCTGTTTACACTTTTCATTCTTTTGCTTTACCGCATCGGTACTGTCATCCCCGTTCCCTTTGTTGATACAAACAACTTTTCCGCTGCATTCGGTGGTACAATCCTCGATTATATGAACATCCTTTCGGGTGGTTCTCTTGAGGTTGCAACGCTTTTTGCACTTGGCGTATCTCCCTACATTAACTCGTCCATTATCATTCAGCTTCTTTCCGTAGCATTTCCTAAACTTGGCGAGCTTGGAAAGACCGATGCTGGTAAGAAGACGATGAATATGATTACCAGATCTGTTACTATTGCTCTTGCTATCGTAACGGCAATCGGCTACTTCTTCCTTTTGAAGAACGGCGGAATGCTCACAAGCGCTGCAAGTGGCAATGCAAAAATTCCTGGTTGGATTTACGCTATCGTAATTATCGCTTGTTATGTCGCTGGTGCATCCATTATTATGTGGCTCGCAGAGCGCATTAACGACAAGGGTCTTGGAAATGGTATTTCCATTATCCTTTTTGCAAACATCATCTCCACACTTCCTTCGTCCATTATCGAACTCGTGAACTTCGTTATCCTTGCCTTCAACTCTGAGGATCTCGTATGGCTTCGCGCAACAGGCGCAATTCTCTTTGCGCTCTTCATTGTTGCGGCAATGGTTGCTATCACGATTTTCGTTATCTGGGTTACTGGCTCGGAAAGAAGAATTCCTATCCAGTATGCAAAGAAGGTTGTTGGACGTAAGATGTATGGTGGACAGTCCTCGAACCTTCCTATTAAATTGAATATGACCGGCGTTATGCCTGTCATCTTCGCAAGCTCTCTTGTTTCCTTCGTTCCCACCATCCTTGCTCTTTGTGGTGTTACTAACAGCACCAAGGGCTTCTGGGGCGGTCTTAACAAGTTCCTTGCATCTGACGGTTGGTTCTATCCTCTTTGCCTGTTCATCCTCATCATTGCATTTGCATACTTCTATACACAGATTTCCTTCAATCCTATTGAAGTAGCAAACAACCTGAAGAAACAGGGCGGTGCCATTCCCGGTATCCGTCAGGGCAGACCTACTGCTGACTATATCAGAAAGATCCTCAACAAGATTACTCTTGTTGGTGCGCTTTTCCTCTCTATTGTCGCAATTCTGCCTATGATCGCAGGACCTCACATTTTCTCTCATTTGATTGAGTGGATTCTTGGTGTTAGCACCTCTTATGCACAGTCGATTGCAAGCCAGTTCACCTTCGGTGGTACCTCGCTTCTTATCGTTGTCGGCGTAGTTCTTGAAACATTCAGAGAACTTGAGGCTCAACTCACCATGCGTAGTTACAAAGGCTTTTTGAACTAAGCCTTACAGACAGGTGACTTTATGAAAATAATTTTTCTTGGCGCCCCTGGTGCCGGAAAAGGAACGCAGGCGGAAATTGTTTCCCAACGACTTGGTATTCCTACCATCTCGACGGGAGCAATCATCCGTCAGGCACTGAAATCCGGAACAGAAATGGGACTCAAAGCCAAAAAATTTATTGAAGTAGGCGCGCTTGTACCTGATGATGTCGTTATTGGCATTATCAAGGAGCGTCTCAAAGAATCGGATACGGAAAAGGGATTCATCCTGGATGGATTCCCCCGTACTACCCCCCAAGCTGAGGCTTTGGATGCTATGGGCATCCACCTCGACGCTGTTGTATCCATTGAAGTAGATGACGACGTCATCACTGCGCGTATGTCGGGCAGACGTGTGTGTCCTCAATGCTCTGCAACCTATCACGTAGAGTTCCAGCCCACAAAGGATGGTGTTCACTGTGATAAGTGCGGTGCAGAATTGACCAGACGTACGGATGACGCGCCCGAAGTGGTTCGTGACCGACTTCAGGTATATCACCAGAGCGCAAATCCCTTGAAGGAGTTTTATGCCTCTCGCGGCATTTTGAAACTCGTTTATGGATGCGAAAAGGTAGAGGATACAACAAATGCTACTTTGGAAGCGCTCGGAGTTCTCTAATGATTATTGTTAAGAACTGTGAGCAGCTTCGCTTGATGAGAGAGGCGGGAAGAATTACAGCTGAGGCACTTATGGTGGCTCGCGAGATGATTCGTCCAGGCATCTCCACCAAAGCGATTGACGATAAAGTTCGTCAATTTATTGAAAAATGCGGAGCCGTTCCATCCTTCCTTGGATATAACGGTTTTCCGGGATCGGCATGCATCTCGATTAACGACGAGGTCATACACGGAATTCCTTCACCGAGAGTGATTCTCAAAGAAGGGGATATCGTAAAAGTAGATGTCGGTGCTCGCTACCGCGGCTATAATGGCGACAGCGCAAGAACATTTCCTGTCGGCAAGGTAAGCGATTTGGCACTGAAGCTCATCTCGGTCACTGAGGCGAGTTTCTATGAGGCGATGAAGGTTGCAAAAGCCGGAAATCGTATCGGAGACATTGGACATGCGGTGGAAAGTTTCGTCATTTCAAATGGCTTCTCGGTGGTTCGTGACTTTATCGGGCACGGCGTAGGTGCGAATTTGCACGAGGACCCTGAGGTACCGAATTTTGGTCGCGCAGGACACGGCGCAAGGCTCTATCCTGGAATGACTCTCGCTATTGAACCTATGGTGAATGTTGGAAAACATGAGGTCCGGGTGATGGGCAATGGTTGGACGGTAAAGACAGTGGATGGAACTCTGTCTGCTCATTACGAAAACAGCATTGCAATCACGGAATCGGATCCCGTTATTCTGACACGTACAGAGATTTAATTTTTCATAGAGAAAAGTAAAGGGGAATACTATGGCAAAATCCGATTTAATCGAATTTGAAGACTGTGTGGTTGTCGAAGCACTTCCCAACACAGTATTCAAAGTAAAACTGCCCAACGGTCATATCGTGACCGCTACCATTTCGGGCAAGTTGCGTATGAACTATATCAAAATTCTCGTTGGTGACACCGTAACCGTAGAGGTATCTCCCTATGATATCTCGAAGGGTCGTATCACCTGGAGAAAGAAGTAATAATTACCGAAAGGAAAGGTTATAAAAATGAAAGTTAAGCCTTCCGTTAAAAAGATTTGCGAAAAATGCAAGATCATTAAAAGACACGGTAAAATAATGGTCATCTGCGAGAACCCCAAGCACAAACAGCGTCAGGGTTAATCGCAAAACGCAAATCTGCTTGACACAAATTAAAAAAAGGAGTAAATATCGAAATGGCTCGTATAGCTGGTGTTGATATTCCAAACAACAAGCGCATTGAAATCGCGCTCACATACATCTACGGTATCGGTCTTAAGAGTGCACAGGATATCCTTGTAAAAACAGGTATCAATCCTGATACTCGCGCAAAGGATCTTACCGAGGGCGAAGTTGCAGCACTTCGTGACGAAATCGAAGCGAACTATCAGGTAGAAGGTGACCTTCGCCGTGAGAGAGCGCTCAACATTAAGAGACTTGTAGAAATTAACTGCTATCGTGGTATCAGACACAGAAAGGGTCTCCCTGTAAGAGGTCAGCGTACCAAGACGAATGCAAGAACAAGAAAAGGTCCCGCAAAGACCATTGCAAACAAGAAGAAGTAAGGAGTAAGACGACATGGCAAATGTTAAAAAAGTTGTTAACAAGAAACGCCGTGAGCGCAAGAACGTCGAAAAGGGCGTTGCTCACATTCGTTCTACCTTCAACAACACAATCGTTTCCATTACCGATATGCAGGGTAATGTAATCAGCTGGGGTACTTCTGGCGAAATGGGATTCAGAGGTTCCAAGAAGTCCACTCCTTATGCTGCTCAGACCGCAGCAGAGAAGGCTGCAAGAGCCGCTGTTGAACACGGTATGAAGACTGTTGAGGTTCTTGTAAGAGGACCTGGACAAGGCCGTGAGTCTGCAATCCGCGCACTTGCGACTGCAGGACTTGAAATCACCATGATCAAGGATGTAACACCGATTCCTCACAACGGTTGTCGTCCTCCCAAGCGCAGACGCGTTTAATCTTAAGGAGGTATAACTAAAATGGCAAGATACACAGGCCCTAACTGTAAAATGTGCCGTCGTGAAGGTTGCAAACTTTACCTCAAGGGTGAGCGTTGCACCAACGGCAAGTGCCCCTTCGACCACAGAAGCACAGCTCCTGGTCAGCATGGCGCTGCTCGCAAGAAGGTTGGCGAGTACGGCAAACACCTTCGTGAAAAACAGAAAACCAGACGCTACTACGGCGTTCTTGAAAAACAGTTCAGATCTTACTACAGAATGGCTGAAAAGATGGAAGGCATCACTGGTGCAAACCTTCTTTGCCTTCTTGAAAGAAGACTTGACAACGTTATCTACAGAATGGGTATGGCAGAATCCAGAAAAGAAGCTCGCCAGCTCGTTCTTCATGCACACTTCACCCTGAACGGCAAGAAGGTAACCATCCCCTCGCTTCTCGTTAAAGCAGGCGACGTTATCGCAGTGAAGGAAACCAGCAAGGACAATGTAAAGATTCGTTCTCTTGCAGAGGCACTTGCTACCAAGACTTCTCCTAAGTGGATCGAAAAAGATGCTCAGAATCTTACCTGTCGCATTGTTGCTCTTCCTCAGAGAGATGACATTGACTTCGAGATCAACGAGCAGCTTATCGTCGAGCTTTATTCGAAGTAATCCCTCCGATGCATGGGTGAAAGACGGAGGGCAAATATGCCCCCCATCTTCCCTTGCCTATCGAACTATTTTAATATTTTAAAAAGAAAGAGGAGGAATACTTAGAAATGATTAGTGCAATCGAGAAGTTTAATATCACCGCTACCGAATGTTCGGAAAACGGTAACGAAGCGATTTTTGTGGCAGAGCCTCTTGTACGTGGTTACGGCCAGACGCTTGGTAACTCTCTTCGCAGAGTTCTTCTTTCCACCCTTCCCGGTTATGCAGCAACCGCAATTAAGATTGACGGTGTGCTTCATGAGATTTCCGCGTGCAACGGTGTCAAGGAAGATGTTCCTGAAATCGTTTTAAATGTAAAGGGTATCGTTCCCAAACTCGAATGCGACGGCCCCAAAACCGTTGTAATTGATGTTACAGGTCCTTGCGCTGTTACCGCAGGCGATATCACTCCTGATGCAGATGTTCGTATTCTCAACCCTGAGCATCACATTTGCACTGTGAGCGAAAATGCACGCTTCTATATGGAGATTACCTTTGATGAAGGTCGTGGCTACGTTTCGTCTGACGTAAATAAGCAGAACTACCTGCAAAGTGCACCTTCGGTAGGTGCGCCTATCGGTTTGATTTTCGTTGACTCTATCTTCACTCCTGTTTATAAGGTTGAATTTACGGTTGAAAATACCCGTGTAGGTAATATTACCGACTTTGACAAGCTTACTATGAAGGTTCTGACCAACGGAACCATTACGGCGAAAGAGGCAGTTTCCCTTGCAGCCAAGGTTCTCAACGAGCACCTCAGACTCTTTATCGAAATGTCCGCTGATGCAACAAGAGCAGAGATTTTGGTAGAAAGAGCCGAAGTTCAGAAAGAAAAAGTACTTGAGATGACCATTGAGGAACTTGATTTGTCTGTTCGTAGCTTCAACTGCTTGAAGCGCGCAGGCATTGATACGGTAGAAGACCTGATTAGCCGTACGGAAGAAGATATGATTAAGGTTCGTAACCTTGGTCGTAAGTCGCTTGAAGAGGTTATCCAGAAGCTCGCTTCTCTTGGACAGACTCTCAAGCAAGTTGAAGATTAATGATTAGGAGATAAAGTAATGAGAAAACTTGGCAGAACCACAGCACAACGCCGTGCAATGCTTCGTGGTATGGTTACTCTCCTTCTTGAAAACGGTAAGATTGAAACCACCTACACCCGTGCTCAAGAAGTTAGTGCAAAGGCAGACGAAATGATCACTCTCGGTAAGAAGGGCGACCTCGCTGCATATCGTACCGCACTTGCATACATCACCAAAGAAGATGTTGCAAAGAAGACTTTTGATGTAATTGCTCCCCAGTATAAAGAGCAAAACGGCGGTTACACTCAGGTACTTAAGATTGGCACCAGAAGAGGCGACGGCGCAGAAATGGCAATTGTTCGTCTTGTTCCTGTTGCTACCCCTGAGGAAGAAAAGTAATATTTCAGGCGTGATAACGCAAAAAGAGGACAGAGATTTATCTCTGTCCTTTTCATTTTTAAAGCGTGGCACTTTTGTAAGTGCCACGCTTTTTTCAGTTTCAGATTTCTTTTTCGTCAAACAAATCGTACGGAAGCAGTGGTGTTCCGTTCGAGGCTGTCAGAATGTCACTATCAGAAAGTGAAACCACTTCTACGGTAGGGGTTTCGTATCTCATATTTTTCTCCTTATTTTACCGTGCTTGCAGTAGGATATTTGGTATTAAAGATGGATGCTTCACGCGCATATGCATATACAGCATAGAGTGCATCTGTACCAATCGCCTTGGTATAGGTTGCAAGGTTGAACAGACAGGTTTGACTCTCGCCATCAGCATTTGTTACTGATACAGAAATATCAGAGCGAAGTGCATATGCAGGGATGTTTTCAATCAAGATATATTCTTCGTGCCGGACATCAATAAATTGTACCAGCCGCCTCTTTCGTGAGAATCGGGGATAGGGTCAAGGCTTTGAATCTCGCCTCCACTGTATCGGGAGCCTTGACGCATTGCGTAATAGTACCTTTTGACGTATTTCATTCCCTCCTCACACATTGTGTTATTGGACGGGGCAATACACAAAGGGAACTTGCCGAACGCCTCTTGTATCATCACGCCCGATTGGTAAATCTCCTGCTTGAAATTGGCTTCGGTGTTATTTTCCAGAGCATTTGGATGTGTCGCAAGGTTGGCGTTCGCCCATAACTCGGTCGGCAAAACCATATGCGTATAGGTATGAGATTCGGGTTCCAGACGCCCGTCGGCGTATATCGCCTTCCAGGTATTCACATCCTGTGGCGTGTTGATATTCTTTTTTGTGATTAACATTGTAGAGCCGTAGAGATCATATTGCTTAAATTTCTCATTCAGCCAAAGGGCCGTCGGTACGCTTCCGTCGTCAAATGTCATAGAAACGATACCTTTGGTACGGTTCGGAGAGAGGGCGAGCTCTGCAATCGGCAAATTTTCTGCCATACCTTCAGGGGTTCCTTCGCCCTTGCTTCTATGGGAATGAGAGGAAGTAGCAGAGTAGCGCAAAGTGTCAGGGAGAGCAACATTTTCTTCATTGAAATCTCCTTTAATTTCCAAAGGAAGAAACTCTACTTACGAGAGTTTACTCTTCTAATATATTTTATTATAACAGGAGAAAAGAAAAAAGTAAATTGACATATCAGACTATCTTTTTTGGTCATTTTGCGAGGGCTGAAAAATGGAAGGAAATTTTCTATATAGACCGAACGATTTTTTTGATAATGGCTTGTTTTTTTCTTCGCCTTATGGTATAACATTGACGACCAAAAGAATGCACCTTGGAGGGCAATATGAATTCGATCAAGAACTCAAAATTTTTCGTAGAATATACCGATCCACAGAGTGGTGTCGTCAGTTGTGTTTTCAATCACGAGGCAATGCCTCTCACGCAGTCCTTCTATTTTACGAACCCTTCTGCGACGGATGACGGAAGGTATATCTGGATGTATTGCGCATTTCCACCAGCGGGAAGTTCTCTCTTTGGACGCAGTCTTGCTGTTGTCGATACCGTTCTCGATACGTTTCATCATTACCCAGAAACAATGTTTCACGATGCCTCTCCTATCGTTGACACAAAGACGGGAGAGATTTATTTCGTGAATGAAACGGGACTTTGGAAACGTCACCCGGACCCCGAAAAAAAGGTAGAGCGAGTGGCACCCATTCCTGACTTCCTGAAAGGGAAGGGAATGATTCGTAAGGTTGCTACCCATATGACCTTTTCTCCCGACAGGAAGAAACTTTGCTTCGACGCCATTGTCGGAATACGCTTCTACTTCGGTGAAATCGACCTTGACAAAGGGGAGTTCGTGTTGTGGCGAGAATTTGATTCTTGTAAAAATCACGTGCAATTTAACCCTGTTAAGCCGGATATGATGCTGTTTGCAGAGGATGAGTGGTCGGAATATCACACAGGTATCTTCCATAAGATTCATCGAGATGCGAACGGAAAACTTGCAAGGATGTATATAATGGAAAAGGGCAAGGAGCCCGTCTACATTCCTCCCCTCTTTGTTGAGGCAAGACACGAATGGTGGAGCGCCGACGGCGAGAGCGTATTCTATGTAGACTGGGACTACGGTACCATCAGATATCACCTCGCGAGCAAAGAGTACAAGGTGGTCGACCCCAGAGGTACCTGGCACGCGCACGTGACTGCCGACGAGAAATATTTTGTTGCTGACGAAAATGAGATTGACGGCACCAAGTGGTTTCGTGGCTGTAAATCCCGAGTACATTTCTATAACAGCGAAACAGGTAAATATGTGAACATCATCACCGAAAACCCTGCTCTGTACACCAGAGAAAATCAATGCACCTATCACATTGACCCCCACCCGCAGTTTACGATGGGAGAGCGTGCGGTTATGTTTACGACTACTGTCACAGGGAAGGTCTGTATGGCTATTTGTGACGTTGCACAGTTAATAGAAAAAACCAAATAAAAAAATGCCGAGTTTCAAGGAACTCGGCATTTTTTGTAAATAAATCGTTACAATTTAAGGCGTTATGCCATAATATCGCTGATAAGATGCGAGAATTCGACGGGATTGTCAATCGTAAGTCCTGCCAAAAGTCTTGCTTCAGCATAGAGAATTTTGGTGTAGGTTTCGAGCTTTTCATCATCCAGTGTCTTAAGCTTTTCAAAGACAGGGTGAGTGTAGTTGATTTGAAGAACGGTTTGCGCTTTTGGGCCGTCCTCACCACCGGGCGTACGAGAGAGCACTCTTTCCATCTCAACAGAGAAGTCGCCTTCGCTTGCTAAGGAAACGGGATGCTTTCCAAGCGTTGCCGAAAGTTTAACGGCAGAAATTGCGTCGGCAAGGTAGCCCTTCATTTTTGCCAGAAGGTCTGCGTTTTGCGCGTTTTCTTCTTCGAGCGCCTGCTTTTCTTCCTCTCCTTCCAACTCCAGTTGGTCGGTGCTGACGTTCTTAAAGGGCTTTTCCAAATAGGTTTCCATCACACGAAGGGCGAATTCATCCACCTCGTCGGTGAGATAGAGCACCTCATAACCACGAGAAGTTACAGCTTCTACCTGAGGAAGCATACCGATTTTTGCAGTCGTCTCACCAGCGGCATAGTAGATTGCCTTTTGTCCTTCAGGCATTGCTTCCACATACTCTTTCAGGGTGACGTATTTTTGTTCTTTTGAGGACTTGAAAAGAAGAAGGTCGGCGAGGACTTCTTTATGCATACCAAAGTCGCTATATACGCCATATTTGAGATTCAGACCGAACGCATCAAAGAAGCGTTCATATTTTGTTCTGTCCTCTGTGAGCATCTTAAGAAGTTCGTTCTTAATTTTCTTTTCTATCGCGCGCGCCATTACCTTGAGTTGACGATCGTGCTGGAGCATCTCGCGAGAGATATTGAGTGAGAGGTCGGAGGAGTCCACAAGACCCTTGACAAAACTGAAGTAGTCAGGAAGAAGGTCTGCGCACTTTTCCATAATCATAACGCCACTTGAATACAGCTCCAAGCCCTTTTCGTATTCCTTAGAATAGTAGTTGTAGGGAGCGTGTGTAGGAATGAAAAGAAGGGCAGTAAAGGTAGAGGTTCCTTCCGATTTTTGCACAATGGTGCGCGCGGGCGCTTCATAATCGTAGAATTTGTCGGTGTAGAACTTTCTATATTCCTCTTCGGAAACCTCGCTCTGCGCTCTTTTCCACAGAGGAACCATATTGTTGAGTGTCTGTACCTCAATGACGGTTTCGTATTCGTCGCTGTCTGCTTTCTTCTTGGAGGTAGTGACTGCCATTTTGATGGGGTAGCGAATGTAGTCGGAATATTTCTTAACGAGCGAACGAATTTTGTATTCTTCGAGGAATTCGCTGTATTTTTCGTCCTCTGTATCGGGAAGCAGAGAGAGCACGATTCTTGTACCGTGACCGTCCATCTCACCTTCACGTACTGTGTAGCCGTCGATTCCCTTCGATTCCCAGACGGTTGCTACATCTGCGCCATACGCTTTGGAGGTGACGGTGATTTTTCCTGCTACCATAAATGCCGAGTAGAAACCAACGCCGAATTGACCGATAATATCGACGTCCTCTTTTTGCTCGTTATCACGCTTGAAATCGAAGGAGCCACTCTTGGCAATCGTTCCGAGATTCTTTTCCAGCTCCTCTGCCGTCATACCACAGCCGTTGTCTGTAATGGTAATGGTACGGGCTTCCTTGTCCACATTCAGGGTGATCTGGTAGGCATCACGAGTCTGCGTTACCGAAGAATCGGTAAGAGAACGGAAATAGAGTTTATCCAGCGCGTCAGAAGCGTTGGAAATCAATTCGCGAAGGAAAATTTCTTTGTGTGTATAAATGGAGTGAATCATCATCTCCAGGAGTTTCTTGGATTCTGTTTTAAACTGTTTTTTTGCCATAATATCACCTGTTTTTCAAAAAAATGATAATTTTTAGCACTCACACCTTTAGAGTGCTAAAACCATTATAACCACTTTTTCCCTTTTTGTCAATAGGTATAAGAAAATAATTAAGAAGAAATCGCAAATAAAGGTGGCAAGCCACAACTTTGGCTTGCCACCGTAAATATTCAGCCCTCTACAAGCTCTGCAAGAGGTGCGATTGTGCCTCTGTAAATCTGATGGGTGGTATCATTCTCGCTATATACATAAAAGTAAATGGTGGAACCATACGCAGCAATAGCAACGGCATCCTCAGGGATGGACGAGGAAATGCCTTCTTTTTTCGCATTTACAGTAACCTGTAAAGGATGTAGTGCATCCCCCTTTGCGAAGTAACACTTTTCAAAACGAGAATTGACGAGAGCAAATTCCTTGAATTGATTGATCAGGATATACGGATTGTTTTGTGGCAGGTCCTCTGCAACACAAACCAGTTCATCATCCTGGAACTGATAGAGGTCTTTCTTACCTGCGTTTTTGCCCTTCAGAAGAAGAAAACTGCCATAGAACACAGGATTTTTATCGGTGATATCTGCTTGATTGACTTCTTTCGTTTCAAGGTCCAGTTCGCGGTAATATTGTTTACCGTCCAAAGAATATTCCTGATAGAGTTTTCCATTTACAATAGCGGCATACTGCACTCTGCCACCTTCGACAATCTCATAATCTGCATATTCTCTCTCAGAGGCATCCAGGAACATATATTTGGTGTCACGATCGGGAGCCGCAACATCTGCCTCCTCGACCACTTCGCCACTCTTATAATCAATAGAAAATCTGGAATATTTGCTCGAAGCATCACAGACAACAAAGGAAAATGCATCGCCCTTCCATTCCACCTCGCTGGGGTAGGAACCTGTGGGGGTGTAAAAAACATTGAATCGCTCTGCATCCGGTTTGAAAATTTCTCGTTCTTCGCCGGTAGAAAGATTGATTTCGCTGAGAATATAAATGCCACCTTCAGTAGTATCTTCTGCGACAGGCGAAAGGGAGAAGAAGTATAATACCTTGCCGTCTGGGGAGGGGAAGGCGAGCGCAGGATCAATCAAGTGCTCGGCTTGGAACGTTGCGATATTCTCAAGGGTCAGGGCGTAGGACTCTGGGCTCTGGTCCTTTTTTGGCTCTTCATTTGGAAAACAGGAGATGCACGAAAAAAGACACAAAAGGGATAGCGCGACGGATAAAAGTTTTTTCATAATAGACCTCCATATACATATTTTGCATTTTCTACCTATATATGTTATATCACGCGCTTGCGCGACTGTAAAACATTTTTTTTGCAAAAAAACTTTGTGAAAATTGCACAAAACGAGCCATATTCTTTTGTTTATCATCAATAATTTTGACAGACTTTCAAAAAACGAAATTTTTTTTGAAAAAACGCTTGACTTTTGAAATTGGATTTGATATAATAGACAAGCTGTGTTGAGAAAGACACGCAAAACTTGCTCATTGAAAATTGAACAACATGAAATTTCGAGCACTGAAAAGTGCGAAATCTCGTTAAAGAAACACTTTGAAAAAAGAAACTCAAAAAGTAAAAAAAGTCAAGAAAAGAATTTTTCTGAAAAACTGATTATTAG
>JAZKYZ010000060.1:0-6633 GCA_045612385.1 Eubacteriales bacterium
ATTGTTGACCCTAACATCGATAACTACCTTATACTTGAGAGCAAGGCTTCCATTGTTCTTAATGGAAAGGTAGCGAACCTGAGTCATGTTAGGTTCCCAAAGAATGTCGCCATTAAAGATGGGGGCGCCGGGAGTGGTAGCATCATCTGCTCCGATTTCTGTTCTGCCGTTCTCGTCGTGCAAGAAGAGATCGACGTCAAGCGTACCAGTGGAAATAATGTTTCCAGTGCTGGTGGCTGTGTCGGTAAACCACGCGAAAGTGGTACCGAGAAGCATTGATACGCAGAGTACTACTGAAAGCAAGCTGCTAATCAACGCCTTTTTAAGGGGTCTTAAATTCGTCATTGTTTTTCCTCCTAAGATTTATTTTGTTATGCGACGAATAGTTTACATTTATATCAAACGCAAAAGCGTTATGACCAAGAAATTACTGCTGTGGTGGGGGTGGGTCGGCACTCGGTGGCGTGAAGTCGGGAGGCAGTTCGACACCCATTGCCTGAAGCTGTGCCAAAAGTTCCTCGTTACGACGGCGCTGATCCTCAACCTCCTGACGTTCTCTGGCGAGGACAGCCTTCTGCTCATCCTTATACTGCTTGAAGAGGCGAGCGAAGTTTACTACATTATAAATTATTAAGAGAACAAAGGGAACAAGGATACAAAGAATGTAGCCAGGAACAGTCTTTGTGTACTGGAAAAACGAGCCAAGATAAGGAAGCTTTCCTGCATAAGTTCCGAGAACAAACTCTGGCTCGACCATCGTATCATCAATGGCGCCCGTATGCGTACCTTTGGTTTTATAGCCAATGACCTTACCATCCTCCATTACGACGGAATCAATCATATGCGTTACGGTTTGGCTATAACTATCCAAATCCTGCGAAATAAAGGAAATGATATCTCCTTCTTTCAGCGCAGTAGGATCCTTCACATTTTTGGCGATGACGATATCACCAGCGTTGAAGTGAACATCCAAATCCTTATTTTTTTCCGAGAGACTCATAGAGTCAGACAATACGATATAATAACGGTGACCAAAAATGCTTCGTTCGTTTTTATCTACCGTCGTAACGGTAACTATCGTGAAAATCATAATGAAAACGGAAAAGGCGATCAACAGACCGACAAGGCATTTCAACACGATATTCAGGATTTTCTTTGTTTTTTCGTTCATTTATTTCCTCCTGTATTACGGACGTCCGTTTATTAGGGAAATCAGGGTTCGTCGGGTGCGTTACTCTGGGTAGCGTGAACAGTGATGCCAATACCTGAAAATGTTTTATCTTGGAATTCGTCGGATGCATCTTCCTTCATCGTGATAACGAGATAATATACCTCACTCGTTTTTCCCTTATTCAGGGCGCCGGTATAGGAAGTCAACTTCTCTGCCCCGTCAAGACTCGTGGGGTCCGTCGTCAGATAGAAATCAAATACTTCGGCAAACGCCGTAACGTCAATGGATTCATCCTCTGTGATGAATATACGATACTTAATATTGAGGTTCCCCTCATTCTTTACACGGAAGCCCTCCGTATAATATGTATAACCGGGAGCGAAAACAACACTATCCTCTCCCTCTGGAGTGACAAATTTAAATACGTCGCCAATCAAGGATTTTCCTTCGGTGTTTTCGATATCTATTTTCACTTTACCTGAAGTTACATTCGTGCCTATCTTGCCATCATCACCTGCGCCAACACGGAAAAGCGCCCAAGTCAAAACGCCGATCGCAACCACGCAAAGAACAATTACACCAATCAGAATGGGTGCTAAAATCGAGTGTCGTCTGTAACCGTATCTCATTTTCTCCTCCTAAATTTCTGTCGCGCGTATATATATTTATCGCACATTATACCATAATAATTTGACTTATTATAACATATAAAATATTTATAAACAAGTTGTTTTCCGATTATTTACAAAAAGTTCACATTTTTCCTCCCCCCTTTACAAATTCAAAAAAATATGGTATAATACCTTGAAAGTGGGCAAAATGCCCCTATCTGTCGACGTCTTTCCCTACGAGGGAGGACGACAGAGGGAAATTTATCACGGAGGATGGATGGCTATGGCACTCTCAGCAAGATTCGTGCGAAAGCAGTTGACTCTTTTCAAGCACATTGTAAATAACCTTTCTCTTGAGACCATCCGTCGTGGTCAGGATAAAATCGGGGAGATGATGCACGACGCGCACAAGGAAGAAATTGTGGTACACGAGCACAATTTTGACAATTTTGAGGCGTGCTGGATTTCTCCTAAAGACGAGCGACGTCACGGCGTGGTACTCTATCTTCACGGAGGTGGATACTGCTGTGGCACGCTGGATTACGCGAAGGGCTTTTCCTCACAGTTTGCCGTAAAAATGGGCGTGCGCGTTTTTTGCCCTGCCTATCGTTTGGCGCCAGAATTCCCCTTCCCAGCAGCGCTTGAGGATGCGCTGGAGGCATATCACTACCTTCTCGAAAAGGGCTTTGCGCCTTCGGAAATCGCATTGTGTGGCGAAAGCGCCGGTGGTGGCTTATGCTATGCGTTATGCCTGAAGCTTCGTGAACTTGGCGAGGAGTTACCAGCGGCAATTATCTCGGCATCTCCTTGGGTCGACCTGACGCTTTCCGGTGAGAGTTATGACACAAACAAGTCCTGCGACCCCTCTTTGACAAAAAAACTGCTTGCATTTTATGCAAACTGCTATTCAGATACGCCAACCAATCCTTTGGTTTCCCCTTTGTTTGCCGATTTGACGGGAATGCCACCCTCTCTCACCTTTGTAGGTGGGGACGAGATTATGCTCGACGATTCTAAAAGGCTACACGAAAAGCTGACAGCCGAGCACGATAAGAGCGTTCTTGTGGTTGCCCCCTATATGTGGCACGCTTACCCGATATATGACCTCAAAGAAAATCGCGAGGTTTATAAGACGATTAACCAATTTTTAAACAAAAACCTCTCTCACGAGCGAAAGCTTCGCTGGGTGGGGCTTGATAATGCGGCAAAAATCTACCCTGCGGCAAGGACTCGCTCCTGGATCAATGTATTCCGTCTTTCAGCTACGCTGAAGGAAGATGTTGACGTGGCGATCTTGCAAAGCGCACTGGATGTGACCGTTCGCCGTTTTCCGACCATCTCGGCAAGGCTACGTCGAGGAATGTTCTGGTATTATCTTGAACAGTTGCCCAAGGCGCCTGATGTCCGTCAGGAAAACAGTTTCCCCCTCTCTCCAATGACGTATAGTGAACTTCGTACCTGCGCATTCCGTACAATCGTACACAAAAAACGTATCGCAGTGGAATTTTTCCATTCGCTGACGGATGGCACTGGTGGTATGGTGTTCTTAAAGACGCTTCTTGCCGAATACGTCACCCAAAAATACGGAGAGCGCGTACCACGTGAATGTGGTATTCTGGGCAGACTGGAGGAGCCGAGCGCAGAGGAAATGGAGGACAGTTTCCTTCGCTATGCGGGTGATGTAGCGGCTTCCCGACAGGAAAGCACAGCCTTTCACCTAAAAGGTGAAAAGGAGCCCGATGGCTACTTACACCTCACCTGCTTTAGCTTGCCTGTGCGTGACGTGCTCGACCGAGCGCACGAGTATGGCGCGACAATGACCGAATTCCTTACGGCAGTGATGATGCGCGCGCTCATTCGCGTACAGGAGCTTCGTGTACCTCTTGTGCATAGACGACGTCCGATCAAGGTGCTTGTTCCTGTCAATTTAAGGACATTGTTCCCGTCCTCTACCCTGCGAAACTTTGCTCTGTATTCGACCCCTGAGGTAAACCCGAAACTTGGAGAATATTCCTTCCCTGAGTTAATCAAGGCAGTGCATCATAAACTCGGACTTGAGGTCAATCCGAAGGTGATGGGAACGAAACTAACAACGAATGTCAACAGCGAAAAATCCGTAATTCTACAAATGACACCCCTATTCCTCAAAAATATGGCAATGAAGCTTGTGTTCCGTCTTTTCGGCGAATGCAAATCCTGCCTGACCGTATCCAATCTCGGACAGGTCAAGCTTCCTGACGAGGTAGCCAAATACATTGAACGTTTCGACTTTGTCATTGGTCCACAATCGCAAGCGCCGTCCAACTGTGGTGTACTTTCCTTTGGCGATACCTTGTACATCAATTTCATTCGCAATGTAGTAGAATCCGACCTGGAACGCGAATTCCATTTTGCTCTTATGGAACACGGATTACAAGCGATAGTAGAGTCAAACAACCCATAAATGTAAACATTTCTTTGCTTTTTGTGCCTTTTTAGGCAAGAAAACATCCGTATTGCACATTTCTCTATCAGAAAGGATTTTTTATGTATTGTGTGAAATGTGGCGTTAAACTCGCCGAAGGTGAGAGAGTTTGCCCCCTGTGTCAAACAGAGGTATATCATCCGACACTCGGAGATAACCGTGGGGAGCGCAGTTATCCGACCGAGAGGATTCCAACGAGCCGCGTCAGCTCGTGGGGCTCGCTCTTTATTATCACGTTGCTTTTCGTCCTTCCCCTTATCATAGCGCCCCTCTCTAACATTCACGTTTCGGACAAAATGACGTGGGCGTGGTATGTCGTGTTCGGCACCATTCTCGGTTATGTGATTTTTGTTCTTCCTATGTGGTTTTCACATCCGAACCCTGTCATTTTCATTCCCGTAGATTTTGCGTGCATTGCCCTTTATCTCCTTTTTATTGATTTATATACTGGCGAGCCACACTGGTTTTTGCCCTTCGCTATGCCTTTGACGCTTGGCCTCGCCCTCATTATTTGTACGGCAGTCACGCTCCTTCGTTATGTAAAACGAGGAAAACTTTATATTTTCGGTGGCTCTATCATAGCATTGGCGCTACTGATTGCGGTGACGGAATGGCTACTCGTTCGCTTATTTGAGTCGGTAAGTTATGTGGGCTGGTCCCTCTACCCCGCTTTGGTTCTTGCCCTTCTTGGCTTGGCACTGATTCTCGTCGCCATTATTCGCCCCTTGAGAGAATCTTTAGAGAAAAAGTTTTTCCTCCAACCACCACGTCAGCAATAATTATTTGAGGTATATATGAAACAAAAACATTCCTTTATCAACACTGCCCTACTGGTGGAAGAGTTGCTTTGCGCTCTCACTCTGGCAGTCGGCGTCTGGGGAGTCGCAAGACGTTCCCTTACCGTCTTTTCGATTGCTCTGATCGTATGTTCCTTCATCGTCGCTATCGTGCTTTTCATTTTCCAATATCATAAGGTAATTGTCAGCGAGGACGGCGTAACCGTTTACTACTTCGGCGCGACACTCTATTCTCGTCCGTCCGACATTGGAATGGTAAGGACCACCTGCCTTTGGGGCATCCGTTTTCCCTTCTCTGTCTACTATTCCCTCTCACTTGGACTTCTTTCCGGAAAGAAACGCTCCTATACAGATGGCGAGGTGCTTCGCTCCACTCGACTGAAGTTGGCGCTTCTCTCGATCGGCCTTAAAATTGACGATAAAAAAGACAAAACATCAAACACTCCCTGCAATGCTACATCCGACATTAACCGTCAGGAACATAAACTTCGTGATAAGGCAATCAAGGCGCTTGGCGCAACAAAAGAGGCGTTCCGATATCGCGCTCGCGGTGTGCTTCTCACCACGCGTCCTCACTGCTCATACGAATACGGTGTGATCGTAGAAAATCGTTTTCTCCCCCTTCTTGAAGTTACCAAACGAGGTAAAAAATATTCCTCTCTTGATGTGTCGAAACTCGATTAAATGATACAAAGTTTTTCTGTTTTTTGCAGAAAAGTAGTCGAAAAATTCTCACAAATGGAAATAATTGTTTGCATTTTATGGATTTTTTTATAAATGTAGATAAAAAGGCAGGATTCGCAATGCGGAGTGAACCCAAGGCAATGGACACGAAATAAAAAGACATTTCGTAGAATAGCTTTGGTTTGCTCTTAAAAGCTCGGTATTTCTTGAGACCGACATCATTTTCCATACGGTGTCAGTTTTGTTTTTAGAAAATTGCAATTATCAGCAATAATCCACGTATTGACAATAAGTTTTGTTTGCGTTATAATAAATCGGGCAAAAACGAGATGAGACAACGATAAATATAAGCTTATAAGGGGGTAACGATATGTCAGTCAAAATGCGCTTTTGTGGGGTGGCTGATCAAACGGCTGAATTCTTGAATTCGCAGCATTTATGTAATGCTGATTTATGGAAAAAGTTTGTTGACGTGTTTCGTACTTATCCCGATGGCATTAACAGAGGCTGGAGGGGTGAATACTGGGGAAAGATGATGCGCGGAGCGGTTCTCGTATATAAATACACGCACAGTGAGAGTCTTTATTCGGTGCTCACCGAAACGGTGCGAGATATGCTTACCGTTGCGGAAGAAGACGGTCGGGTTTCTTCTTATCCTCGTGATAACGAGCTTTTGGGCTGGGATATTTGGTCACGTAAATACGTGATCCTTGCGTGTGAATATTATCTCGATGTATGCCGTGACGAAGAACTGAAAAAAGAAATACTTATCTTTATTTCCCGAGTAGCTGATTATATATTAGAAAAAGTAGGTCCTCAAAAAATAAAGATAACAAAGGCGTCAAATCATTGGCTGGGGCTCAATTCCTCGTCTATACTCGAGCCAAGTCGGATCGTAGCCATGTC
>JAZKYZ010000061.1:0-11920 GCA_045612385.1 Eubacteriales bacterium
GCCCATCGAAACAACCTTCTCATTTACTACAATGGCGGGCATACTCATAACACCGTATTCCATAATTTTTGCCATATCGGTAACGTACTCGACCTCGATGGTAAGTCCGAGGTTTTTGACCGCTTCTTTTGCATACTCAAACTGCTGATGACAGGATTTGCAGCCTGCGCCAAGCACCTTGATACAGCATATACCTTCCACCTTTTGACCACAACAGGTGTAAGCAGTTGCAGGCTGCTCGGTTACTGTACCGCAAGAGCAACAGCATGTCTTTTTTTCTTCCTTTTTCTTTCCGAAAATTCCCATAGTAAGTAAATTCCTCCTGAAATTAAATAATAAGTGGTTGAATGAGATTAAAGAAATATCCCACAAGGATAATTCCAACCGTACATATTGTGATAAAAATACCAAGCAATTTAGGCTTTACCGCCTTGCGAAGCATTATGATAGACGGCAGAGAAAGCGTTGTAACGCCCATCATAAAGGACAGAACTACACCGAGCAATGCTCCTTTTGCAAGCAACGCTTCTGCAATCGGTATCGTTCCAAAGATGTCGGCATACATAGGAATGCCTGCAATGGTGGCAAGGATAACGCCAAAGGGGTTGCTACCGCCGAGTGCTTTTACAATCCACTCTTCCGGTATCCAATTATGAATAACTGCACCGATGCCTACACCAACGAGAACGTATGGCAACACCTTTTTTGCGGTGGATAGCACCTGCTCCCAAGCGTATTTGATACGGTCTTTGAAGGTCAGCTTTTCTTGCTCGACTTCAAATCCTTTTGCGTTTCTTATAAAGTCCTCGACTTGATTTTCAAGGCGGAGCTTTTCAATCAGCGTACCGCCGAGGACGGCAATCACAAGGCCAAACAAAACGTAAGCAACGGCGACCTTCCATCCGAAAATACTCATCAAAAGCACAAGGCTGCCGAGATCGACCATTGGAGAGGAGATAAGGAAGGAGAACGTAACGCCAAGCGGAAGCCCTGCACTCGTAAATCCGATGAATAGCGGAATAGATGAGCAAGAGCAGAACGGTGTGACCGTACCGAGCAAAGCACCGATAATGTTTGCACCGATACCGTGAAATCTGCCGAGTATTCTTTTCGTTCTTTCGGGTGGGAAATAGCTTTGAATATACGATATGACGAAGATCAAAAAACCAAGAAGGACGAATATTTTAATCACATCGTAAATGAAGAACTGAATACTGCCGCCAATACGGCTCGTTATATCCAAACCGCAAAGAGAAAGAAGCTTTCCAATCAGTTCATTCAGCCATTTCATACCGAGGACGTGGTTTTGTATGAAATCCCAAATTTGTTGCATAGTGTACCTCAAATTACTTTTATATATCTATATGTATCGATGTGTTGGTTTTGTTTATAGGTCAGCACAAAACGCACTGACCTTATAAGCCAATATTATTTCTTGCAACTATCGCATTTCTTGTAGCCGCAAGCCTTGTCGGGTGATAGGGTGTATCTTTCGATCAACTCTCGGACCTGTGCCGAGCCTTCTGCGGAAATCGAATAGTGCATCCATTTACCTTCCTTGCAGGCATCGACAAGCCCTGCCTCACACAGTATACGCATATGGTGAGAAAGAGTTGACTGCCCGATTTTCAAAGCATCAAGAAGCTCACAACCGCACTTTGCTCCGCTCATCAAAAGCTCCATAATTTCAAGACGGTTATCGTCAGCGAGAGCCTTGAATACTTTTATTCCTTCGTAGTGCTTGAATGCCATTTTACAGTTCCTCCTTCCAACACATCGATAAGTACAGATATATTATATCACACACTTCGATGTTTGTCAATATGTTCTATGCGGTAAATTGGAATTTGTCAATCAATCGACATCTTCAAATGCACCTGCTTTTCGTGCAAGCTCTTGTATTTTTGTTTGCAAATCCGTAGTTGAGAAAGAATAGTAGTACTGACCCTCTTTGTTCATGAATGCGTGTAATTGATATTCTTTTTCGCCTTGAATGATTTTCATAGAGGTGTGGTCGCCCCCGTTTACATCTTTTTCCATTTTGTTAAATGAGGATGAAAAAATGATGGTCATAATTTCATCAATATCCTCTTGATCTTCAATAGTGAAATAGAATGGATAGCCCGAATAATTGTCGAAAGTTACCTCAATCTTGTCTGTACCATTCTGTGTCATATCAGAGAACTTGGAAAAATCGGTTATTGTGTTAACTTCTTTGCGGCAACCAACCAAACACGCTAATAGTATAAATGCGAACACTAACGACAATGTTTTTTTCATTTTGTTTTCCTCCTTCGTCAAATTCTTATTTATCGGTGTGATGATAATGCTTGTTAAAGCGCCTTTTGTTGAAGATTATAAACTTGTATTCCGTTCCGTTTTTCATATGGAACGTTGCAATCGGGAAAACAACCCAGTTCCATGTAAGTTCTGCGATTTCATCGAGCGGTAATGTAAGATTCCTGTACACCTTATCTACTGTGAGTTTATTCGTCTTATAAGTAAGTGAAACTTCGTCAAGATATAAAGCGCCGCCTACGATTCCGTTATGGCATATTAAACTACATATAAATGATTTTTTCATTATAAACCTCAACAAATTCTTATTTAATTGTCTTTAACAATCCACTTTTTAGCCCAAACGAGCAATACCTTTGACATTGCGCCGAATTCAACCGTCCCACCGTTTTTCAAATGCAAAAAGGTATTCACGATAGCCTGTTCACCAGGAGTGGCAACTGACAGCAATTCCTTTTGATGCTTTATGTATTTTCCAGTCTGCTTGAAGATGATTGCCTGCACAACGAAAGAGGCGGATTTATATAGCTCGCGCAAAATGTCGTCACTCTTTTCGTGCAGCATATTATGCACACAGCCGTGATAGATGTTGCAAGCCCCGATTTTGATGGCTCTGTCCACGGCCACGTCATCAATGACAGTAAGCAATTTGTCAAGACATCCTTTTATTGGGGTTGTATCATAATAAAACTGAAAAAGGTCGGAAGGCTCCCAACGGAAAAGCTCGTCCTTGCCCGAAAGAAAACCACAGATCAACTCTCTGTGAGGTAGGGAATCTAACATTGCATTATATTTTTGAATATCTAAAGTGGACAGCTCATCAAGTATTACGACAATGTCAATATCGCTTGTGTCACGAGCCTCGCCACGACCGTAACCCCCCTGCAAGCCGACAAACCACACGCGATTTCCAAAAGCATCATTTAACTTCTGTAAAAAGTCATTCATCCATACGGTTATATCTATCATCTAAAGCACCTCGTCAAATTCTGTCTTTTCTGTGACTTTATTATAGCATAATTAACATCAAAAGTCAACGATTTGGCACCTTTGCGCGTGCTTGTTCCAGTACAAGACGCCTCGCATGAAAAAACGAACACCAAGATAATGAGAAAAACAGGAGGGCATCGAGCCCTCCTGTTTTTGTACGGGAAGACGCCTCGCCTTGCGAGGTCTCCGTGGGAGACGGCGAGGCTATTTTTCGAACCCAGCGCAAAGCGCCTATGGCGCAATGCGCCGGGTGAGATTCCTCGTACGAGACACAAAAAAACACCACCCGAATTTGGGTGGTGTTTTTTTGGTGAGCCAATATAAAGCTAAATCGAACTCCTGAGCTGCTCGACAAATTGGGGTTTGCTTTATTGCTTTTTGCTTACAATAATGTATGCGTTATCAGTTTCAATTATGTTTACAACTGACATTGCGGTTTCACCGATAATTGATGTTATATTATTAAGAGTATCGGGATAGATCTTGATTTTACGAGTTCCCATATCTATATATTCGCATTGGTTCTTATCAATGGACAAGCAAAAGATTCCATCATCATTTAACAATTTATCAACCTTGGTAATGATAGTTTTCTTGTTCTGGAAGTGCATCATTGTAAGAGATGAATATATAACATCGAAGGTTTCACCAAATTCATAAGCGTTAAAATCGCCACATATGAAAGAAATATTGTTGTATTCTTTTAGGTTATCTTTCGCTCGTTCAATGGTTTTAGGAGAAATATCAATGCCTGTCATCTTCAAGCAGCACGGAGCCACCTTAACAGCAATTCTTCCTGTGCCTATGCCAATTTCCAAAACCGATTTATCTTTGGCAAGCTCCAATGCTTCTAAAAACGGCTTACCATCCCATTTGCACATATATTCTTGTAAAACAGGAGGATCACGAAAGGGATCGTTTTGTTCTTCTATTAGCAAATCATAGTGAAAGATCACATCCATAACGATTACCTCCGTCAAATTCTGTCTTTTCTGTGACTTTATTATAGCATAATTAACATCAAAAGTCAACGATTTGGCACCGTGGCGTGTGCTTGTCCCAGTACAAGGCGCCTCGCATGAAAAAACGAACACCAAGATAATGAGAAAAACAGGAGGGCATCGAGCCCTCCTGTTTTTGTACGGGAAGACAGGAATCTCGCCAAAGGTGAGTATACGCTCACTTGACGCTTACGAGCGAGCTCGACGCGCTCTGCGTGGCGTATGCGAACCCAGCGCAAACGCGCTATGCGCTATGCGCCGGGTGAGATTCCTCGTACGAGACACAAAAAAAGCACCACCCGAATTTGGGTGGTGTTTTTTTGGTGAGCCAATATAAAGCTAAATCGAACTTTTATAACATATTGTTTTTGCTATATCGTGCAAGATTTAATCCAAGCAAAAAAACTATTACACATACAGCAGAACCCAAAGTTGCATTCATAATCACTACTTCTGTTTCGGTCATTCCATCAAATGATACGAGCATTGAGCGTTGTAATGCAAAGATAGATACAAAGGCATCGGCAAAGGATATGTTTCGGAGTGTTATGAGTGTTGTAGAGGTGCTATGGCGAGATTTTACAAGATTGATTGTTGCAAGTGTAATCTTTGTAAAAGCATATGTTGCAATTGCTATCATCACTATCATGTGAAACATTTGACCTCTGTCACGCACAACCGATAGTATAACAGTTCCGGTGAGAGGAATAGATAGCATCATTAACATCCAACCCGTAAATTTTGCGATAAAGAGTTCCTGTTTCTTAACGCGTATCACAACAAAGCGAATGATGCTTAATATCAAATAATATGAGCCAAGTGTTAGAAGCCACCACGATTTTGTCACAATGCCAAATACAAGATAATATCCGGAAAAAGCCGTGTTTAATGTCAAATTAATGATAGCAGTTTTAATAACTCTATCCATCGATATTCCTCTCGCCCATCACACAATCGGTGATGATTTTAATTATGGTATCCATATCATCGGAACAGTCCTTATCAAGCCATTCCGTTACGATAGCAAATATGCCGGTTAAATAGAATTTCATCAAATAATTGCGCTTCTTTTCGGGCACATGGAAGCGTTCAAGGATAGGATTGAAGATATATGTGAACATTTTTCCATATACCTCATGCATATTCATTGAGTTGAAGTGTTTGATGCTGACCTTAAAAATTCGCCTGTTTTCTTTGACAAATGTTAAATATGGAGCAAGATACTCGGATGTTGCAAAAAGCAAATCCCCAAGGTCGCAATTTGCAAAGCGTTCCGTAATTTTCTTTGTATCTACTGAATAATAAGTTAAATGCTTATCAAGGATATATTTTGTGGTTTCTGCAAGCAAATCTGAAGTGTTTTCATAATGAAGATAAAATGTTGAGCGATTTACCGAGGCAACCTCGCATATCTCCGTAATTGTGATATACTCAAATTCTTTTTTTTCAAGCAAGAAAATAAGGGCTTCGTCCATTCTAATCGCTGTATTAAAATATTTGCTTTCGTTTTTATTCATTAGATCGCCCTCCTTGATAGTTCACTCCTCCTCGCTAATCTCTCTTGCGAGTTCCACGATTTCATAAGCGTACTTCTTTTTTCCATTTTCAAGTATTCTCTTATAGATAGGGTAGTTCACACCGCAGCCCAGCATACCAATAATGCCAATCATAATGCCAAGAACCATATGAGTTATACTGCTGCCAATAACCTGCATTCCAAGGCTCATACCTGTACCAAATACAAGTGAGAATATAATGCCCCATGTGTAAGTGAAGATGGTTGCTGGTAACTTTGCTTTCCTGTCAAGTTTGCGAAGTTGAATGATTTTAGAGTTGACCTTTGGGGCATACTCATTGGCGATGGATTCGGCGTAAATTCTGTCTGTGTTCATTTTGTTTTCTCTCTTTCGGTTTATTTCGTTGTGACTTCATTATACCAACCTCCAAGAAAAAACGGAACAACATGTTTTTGAAAAACCGTTGTTTTGTAAAAAACGACGGACATTCCAAATTCCCTTACTCGACCTTTTAATTATAACACAAGTTCATATAAAATTTCAATAAAATTCTTTTTTTGCACCGTGCGTGTGCTTATCCTTGAAAGAGTCAACAAAAAGCAACAACGGATACCGAGATGGCGAGAAAAACAGGAGGGCATCGAACCCTCCTGTTTTTTGTATGGTAAGACAGGAATCTCGCCAAAGGCGAGTATACGCTCACTTGACGCTTACGAGCGAGCTCGACGCGCTCTGCGTGGCGTATGCGAACCCAGCGCAAAGCGCCTATGGCGCAATGCGCCGGGTGAGATTCCTCGTACGAGACACAAAAAAAGCAGAGCACTTGCGAGTGACGCGTACGGGAAGACGCCTCGCCTTGCGAGGTCTCCGTGGGAGACGGCGAGGCTATTTTTCGAACCCAGCGACTCCGTCGCCGGGTGAGATTCCTCGTACGAGACACAAAAAAGCAGAGCACTTGCGAGGGACTCGTACGGGAAGACGCCTCGCCTTGCAAGGTCTCCGTGGGAGACGGCGAGGCTATTTTTCGAACCCAGCGACTTACGTCGCTGGGTGAGATTCCTCGTACGAGACACCATAGAATAGAAAAAAACGGATACCGAGATGGTATCCGTTCTTTCTATGGTGACTCGTACGGGAATCGAACCCATGTTACAGCCGTGAAAGGGCCGTGTCTTAACCGCTTGACCAACGAGCCAAATATGGTAGCGGATGTCGGATTTGAACCAACGACCTACCGGGTATGAACCGGGCGCTCTAGCCAGCTGAGCTAATCCGCCATATCGCTCGAAAAAATGTTTCTCATTTCTTCGCTCAAACATTATAGCATAAAGAAGTGGGTTTGTCAAGAGGTTTTTGAAAGATTTTGAAAAATATTTTTTGACGCAAATTTTCAAAGCAAATGCAACAGTAGCCAAAATGGCTGTATTTCGTCAGGGAAACGGTAGCCGTTCGCTGAGGAATTACCGATATTTGCGGCAGAGAAAACTTGTGTTCTCGGGGATGCGTCGCCAGATTGTTATGGATGTGTCTTGGGGAAATGGGTTTTCTCGAAATGACTTTAAATTCGCTCGGTATTGGCTATTGTTATGTTTTATCAGGGGGGAGCCGTTATATAAAAATAAAAAGATTGACAAAAGGGTAAAATGGTGGTATGATAAAGAAAAAGAATGAAAATGAGGAATACCAATGAGAGTATTTAATTTTTCACCGTCACCGTCGGTGTTGCCTGAGGTAGTTCTGGAGCAAATCCGTGAGGATATTCGTGACTACTGTGGCAGTGGTATGAGCGTGATGGAGCTTGCCCCCTCGTCATCCCTTGCGCGTGAGATAATGGAGGAAGCAGAACACCTTGTACGTGAGCTTCTCGGTGTGCCACTCAATTATAGAGTTATTTTCTGTGAGGGACCTGTGGGGATGCATTATAGCGCCATTCCCTTGAATTTCCTTTCGGAGCATAAATGCGCCGATTATATTGTATCGGGGCATTATTCCAATATCGCGTATCGTGAAGCCAAGCGCTATGGTGATATCACTATGGTTCGTTCTTCTGCCGGCGCTGAGTTTTTGGCTCTGCCGACGATCAGCTCCGATACCTTTCGTCCCGACGCAGACTATGCCTACCTCTGTATGAATGATTCCGTTTGGGGCACCAAATATTCGGACATTCCCACAGGAATTACCATTCCTCTTGTGGCAGATATGTCATCCTTTCTCTTTTCCGAGCCTGTGGATGTCTCAAAATTTGCAATGATTTTTGCTTCGTGCGAGCAAAATCTCGGCATCAGTGGTATGACGCTGTTGATTATTCGTGAGGATATGCTTCGTCGCGACAAAGAAGAATTGCCGACCAAACTTTCCTATCGCAAACTCGCCATGGCAGATGAGATGCTCACCACGCCACCTATCTTTGCCATTCATATGGCAAAGCGTATGCTGGAATGGATGAAGGCGCTCGGTGGTCTGGAGGAGGTCAAGCGCCTGAACGAAAAGAAAGCCAGCCTGCTTTACGATTATCTGGATGACCAACCCTTTTACAACACGCCCGTAGAGGTGCGTAGCCGTTCGCTGATGAACATTTTTTTCACGACGGGCGAGGGAGCGCTTGATAGCAAGTTTGCCGAAGAGGCAGAACGCGCAGGCCTTCTCAATCTTGCCGGTCTTTGCGCCAAAGGCGGCCTTTGCGCATCCCTTTACAATGCAATGCCCTATGAGGGCGTGGAAATGCTCGTCACCTTTATGAAACGCTTTCGGATGGCAAATCCAAAGCTTAATATGGACGAAGCGCCTATTATCGAGGAAGTGGAATATAGCGCAAGCGACCTATAATATCAAAGGATTTTGAGAGTGCAAAAACTGCACTCTCAATTTTTTTATAAAAAATTCACGAAAAAAATTGATTTTTTCTGTAAGATATGCTATAATTGAAAAGTTGAAAAGAAATTATAGTTAAAAGGGAAAAAATATGAAGCGTACGGATTTAAGAAACATTGCTATTATTGCCCACGTTGACCACGGAAAGACCACTCTTGTTGACGAGATGTTGCGTCAGGGTGGTATCTATCGTGAAAATCAGGAAATGGCAGACCGTGTAATGGACTCCAACGATCTTGAAAGAGAGCGTGGCATTACTATTTTGGCAAAAAACACAGCAATCTATTATAAGGGTGTAAAAATCAACGTTGTTGATACGCCTGGACACGCTGACTTCGGAGGCGAGGTAGAGCGTATTCTGAAGATGGTAAACGGTGTTATTCTGCTCGTCGATGCGGCAGAAGGACCAATGCCTCAGACACGTTTTGTGCTTGAAAAGGCGCTGGCGATGAACCATCGTGTAATTGTTGTTGTCAATAAAATTGACCGTCCTGACGCTCGTCTTGACGAGATTGGCGACGAGGTGCTGGAGCTTCTTCTTGAACTGGACGCGACCAACGAGCAACTCGACTCCCCAATGCTTTTCTGTTCGGGCAGAGCAGGTACGGCATCCTTCGATCCTCACACGCCAGGTACCGACCTTGCCCCCCTTCTGGACACTATTCTTGAATATATGCCTGCGCCTGAAGGCGAGGAGGAGGATCCCCTTCAGCTTCTCGTTTCTGCAATCGACTACAATGAGTTTGTCGGTCGTATCGGTATCGGCCGTATCGAGCGTGGTGTGATTAAGCAGGGACAGGGCGTTTCGATTTGCAATTATCATAGTCCGGATGCCAAGACACGTCCTGCAAAAATCGTTTCGATTTATCAATTCGACGGTTTGAAGCGTGTGCCTGTTACGGAGGCGAAGGTCGGAGATATCGTTTGTTTCTCGGGTTGCGAGGACCTCTCGATTGGCGATACCGTTTGTTCCCCAATGTGCATTGAGCCTTTGGAATTTGTCAAGGTAGGCGAGCCGACAATGGAAATGACCTTCTCGGTCAACGACTCTCCCTTTGCTGGCAAGGAAGGCAAATACGTCACTTCTCGTCACCTGCGCGCGCGCCTTTACAAAGAGCTTCTTCGTGATGTATCTATCCGTATCACCGACGGTGAAACAACCGACTCCTTCCGTGTGGCAGGAAGAGGTGAAATGCACCTTTCCATTCTCATTGAAAATATGCGCCGTGAGGGCTACGAGCTTTGCTGTTCCAACCCCCGTGTGCTTTATAAGGAAATTGACGGCGTGAAATGCGAGCCGATTGAGGACGTTATTATTGACGTGCCGGAAATGTATGTCGGCTCGGTTATGGAAAAACTCGGCTCAAGAAAGGGAACGCTCGTGGATATGCAACTTCACGGCTCACGCCAAAAGCTGTTCTACTCCATTCCCACACGTTGCCTTTTCGGTTATCGAAGCGAGCTTCTGACCGATACACGTGGCGAGGGATTGATCTCCTCGCTTTTCGCAGGATATGAGCCATTCCGTGGAGAGATTAAGACACGCTTCACCTCCTCTCTTGTTGCATCCGAAACTGGTGTCGCAACTACCTACGGTCTGTACCAATCTCAGGATCGCGGACCTCTTTTTATCGGTCCTGCTACCCCTGTCTATGAGGGTATGATTGTCGGCGAGAACCCCAAGCCCGACGACATTGAGGTCAACGTTTGTCGCGAAAAGCACCTCACCGCCATTCGTTCTTCTGGCGCAGATGAAAAACTCACCCTGATTACTCCTGTTCAGCTTTCTCTGGAGGAGGCAATCGAATTTATCACAGATGATGAACTGATTGAGGTTACCCCCAAGTCCATCCGTCTGCGTAAGGTCATTCTCGACACACCTCAGCGTAAGCGTGTTGCCGCACAACGCCGCGCGGCACTGAAAGAGGGAAAATAAGGCATTGTCTAAAGGTGCGCAATGCAACTAAGTTTGTCCCAGAGGAGCAAGTGAAGTTTCCTCTACAAGTGAAGTTATCACGGTGCAACTTCCAGCTGCGCCTTGTGGCAATGAAAAAGGGCTTGCTTTTGGCAAGCCCTTTTTTGCTCTGTTTGTTATACGGTAACGCCATCTTAAAGTTTGTACCAATAAAAATCGTAATAAGTCTCCTTTGTGAGATTCTTGGCATTGGTTGCAGGATCACTAACGTCGGTTTGCGTCCCCCACGTTTTGTTCTTCCAATCCGAGATAAAAGTTGTCCGATACCAAGTGCTTGTATCGGCAAAAGTGATGGTCGTAAGGTTGGTGCAAAGAATGAACGCCCGCTTGCCGATGCTTGTTACACTATGTGGAATGGTGATGGTTGTAAGACCGGGCCAACCAGAGAACGCCCAATCGCCGATGCTTGTCACGCTATTGGGAATCGTGATGCTCGTAAGCCTTGTGCAATCCGAGAACGCAGACTCGCCGATGCTTGTTACATTATCTGGAATGGTGATGCTTGCAAGGCTGGTGCATTTACGAAACGCACCATAGCATATGATTTTTGTATTTTTATGAATATCACAACTTGTGATAGATTCCGATGTTGCCTTTACCAAAACAACATAAGGATTTGTTTCATTTCCGAGATAAGACGCATTGTCATAGCTGTTATACTGCAAACCGGTGCAATTATAGAACGCAGCGGATCCGATGCTTGTCACGCTATCTGGAATCGTGATGCTCGTAAGGCTTTTGCAACCGGAGAACGCCCAATCGCCGATGCTTGTCACGCTATCTGGAATGATGATGCTCGTAAGGCTGTCGCAATTTTCGAACGCAGAGGATCCGATGCTTGTCACGCTATCTGGAATGATGATGCTCGTAAGGCTGTCGCAATTTTCGAACGCAGACTCGCCGATGCTTGTCACGCTATCCGGAAAGGTGATGCTCGTAAGGCTTTTGCAACCGGAGAACGCATAAGAGCCGATGCTTGTCACGCTATCAGGAATGACAAGATCCGTTACAAGTTCACCGCTAAGATAGAGATTATGTGCATAACGTAGCGGATTGGCACAGTTTCCACCAAACGATATTTCACACCATTTCGCTATATCCGTGATATGTGTGCTCGTAAGGCTTTTGCAACTGGAGAACGCCCAATCGCCGATGCTTGTCACGCTATCTGGAATGATGATGCTCGTAAGGCTGTCGCAATTTTCGAACGCAGACTCGCCGATGCTTGTCACGCTATCCGGAAAGGTGATGCTCGTAAGGCTTTTGCA
>JAZKYZ010000062.1:0-19803 GCA_045612385.1 Eubacteriales bacterium
TTACTCACCCGTCCGCCACTAAGTGTATTGCTACACTCCGTTCGACTTGAATGTGTTATGCACGCCGCCAGCGTTAATCCTGAGCCAGGATCAAACTCTCTAAAAAATGGTATTATAAAATCCCGAAGGATCTAATAATCGTTTTTCAGAAAAATTCTTTTCTTGACTTTTTTACTTTTTGAGTTTCTTTTTTCAAAGTGTTTCTTTAACGAGATTTCGCACTTTTCAGTGCTCGAAATTTCATGTTGTTCAATTTTCAATGAGCAAGTTTTTTGCTATCTGCTTTCGCATAGCCTGTCTATTATAACAAACTATCGCCAAAATGTCAATACCTTTTTCAAAAATTTTTTCGATTTTTTTCGATTTTGAAAAAAAGTGAGAATTTTAGCAAATCCAGCCGATTTCTTCAACATTCTTTTCGGGATTTTATAGTCTGCTTCCAAGAAAATCCTGATATATCAAATGTGTCACTTACATATAATTCTTCGTGAATGGTACTGAGTGTAAAATTTTCGTTATTAAATTTTTCAAAAACAATCTTTTTTGTCGCACTAACAAGAGATAAGTCGAAAGTATTTGCACCTTCCCTTTTTATGAAAAGCAATAAAAAATTCTGCAACAATAAAATGGAGGCTCGTGCGTTTAAAACACGTTTCTTTTTTTTGCAATAGCAAACTGCGTCTTTAATCGTAATAGCCTATATTATATATATAGGTAGTTTTTATATGTGTCCTCAAAATATTCAAACCATTCTTCACATTCAAGGACAAGCATTCCGACATTGATTTAATCGGCACCACTTCGGGTAGAAGCATCCCTTTTGAGGGAGAGGTTTGGTGAATAATCATTTACAAAAAAAGGCGAATTTGTTATGCACTTTCGCCTTTTTTTATTTTTTTGTTTTCCCTATAATTGCCACTCATATTTGCACGAATTATTGCAAAAATAGTAACAGAGTCAAGCAGACGAGCCGAGCGCGCGAATGCTTTGGCTCGATCATTATAGATTGCGAAAGCAAAAAAGCCCAAATATGGGCGCAAGGAGAATTACTATGGCAAACAAGAATGCTAAAAAGGCTCTTGAACAGTTCAAGATGCAGGCAGCTAGCGAAGTTGGTGTAAACCTTAAGAACGGTTACAACGGTGACCTTACCTCCCGCCAGGCAGGTAGCATTGGTGGTCAGATGGTAAAAAAGATGGTTGAATCTTACGAGAACAACCTCAAAACCAACGGCTAATTTTTTTCAAGCCTGAACGTCAGGCAAAAGCGATTGTGTCAAGGTGATACAATCGCAAAACCAACTGCTAATTCTTCCCTGTGGGTCTGAATTAGTGTGTTATATTCTTTTCCTTTTTGTTTTCTGTGCCTACAAAAAGGAGGCTACGAGGAGATTTTCTCGTAGCCTTTTTTATTTTATAAAAAACGCTTTTGACTTGACTTTTCGTGGTTTGTAGTTTATAATGACTTTAGTTTGTAATCTCCGTCGTGAAAGGACGCAAAACAATGGAACAAAATCTTCAAAAGAAAAAGGTTATTTTGATTGGCGCCGGTGGACGTGGTAACACATATACGCGTATCGGTCAGGAAATCGGGCTTTTTGATGTCGTAGCTATTGCTGAACCTATACAAGCAAGACGTGATTTTGTCGCAAAGCGCCACAGTGTGTCACCGGATATGCAATTTGAGAGTTGGGAGCCTTTGGTGGCGCTTGGCAAAATCGCAGATGCCGCCATCATTTGCACAATGGATAGAGATCATTTTGCGCCTGCAATCGCTTGTATTGAAGCAGGATATGACTTGCTTCTTGAAAAGCCTGTGTCACCTCTTCCTGAAGAATGTCGCGCGATTGAAGCTCTGGCAAAACAAAAAGGAACGGCTGTTTTGATTTGTCACGTACTTCGTTATACCCCATTTTTTGGCGCGCTTAAAAAAATGATCAAGGAAGGTTATGTCGGGGACGTAATCCACATTGAACACACCGAAGGTGTCGGCAACTTACACCAAAGTCACAGTTTTGTCAGAGGAAACTGGGGCAACAGTGAGCGAAGTTCCTTTATGTTACTCCAAAAATCCTGCCACGATATGGATATTCTCCAGTGGCTTCTCGACAAAAAATGTAAACGAGTACATTCTTTCGGCTCTCTTTCCTATTTTACAAGAAAAAATGCACCAGAAGGTTCTCCTGAATTTTGTGAAGAGGGTTGTCCTGCTTCAGCGACCTGCCCCTACAATGCAAGAAAAGTTTATGTGGAAACTGACATTGACTGGTTCCGATTTGCTCTTACGAAAAAATTTGACTATACGGATGCCGATATTGAAAAAGCAATTCGTACGACCAACTATGGAAGATGTGTATTCAAATGCGACAATGACGTGGTGGACCATCAAATTGTCAATCTGGAATTTGAAGATGGAATCATTTGCTCCTTCAATATGAGCGCTTTCAACCCTGGTGGCAGACAAATTCGCATTATGGGTACAAAGGGTGAGATTATTGGTGATGCAAAAAAGCCTTATGTTACATACAACAATCTCATCACCCAAACGAGCGAGCAAATCCAGATTGATGAGCAAGTGCGTTCGGATAACATCAGTGGTGGTCACGGTGGTGGTGACACGGGCATTATGTATGCATTCTACAATCTGCTGAATGGAGAGGTCGATCCTGAACTGAGCAATATCGAAATCTCGGTAAAAAACCATATGATTGCCTTTGCTGCCGAAAGATCGCGACTGGAAGGCCGTGTCGTTAGTTTAGATGAATTTGAATAACGAATAAATCAAAAAGGGATATGAACAGTTTTTCATATCCCTTTTTATATGCTTTTAATATAAAAGATCAGCACAAATAACAATATACTTATCACGGTACTGATAAGATTGACAAACGAATTGTCAAACGGGCGCACACCACTATGATATTCGGAGATTACGCCACAATGCTTTTGCGTTTCTACCACTTTGTTACATTTGGGACAGCGATAACGAAGTTGCACAAGTGAGCCGAGCGCACTATCTACAAAAATGCCAGTAACGCTACAAATAAATAACAATAAGATTAAAGAGAGGTCGATAGAAAACAGAAGTCCTGAAAGAAAAATAAACGTCAAAGAAAAGAATAATCCCGCCAAAGTACCTATTAAGGAAATTCCTCCACTTTCACCTTTTTCCACCTCTCGCCTGCGAAAAGGGTCATATGTTCTTTGAGCAAGCGCGCCAAAGCCTGAACATACCGTATCTCCAAGCGCTTCGGCAAGCGTCAGCACATAGATTAGCAGAAAAGTCTTATGTGGAAAAATCAGATATGATAGCGAAGAAAGCATAGCGAAAATAGAGATAACAAGCACCTGCCACGCAGTACGACACTCTCCCCTTTTCCTCTGTGGATCCACCAGTTTTTTTACCTCGTCACTGCAAAGCGCAAGCAAAAAGAAACAAACAAGGAGAAAGAAACCACGATCATTAAAGGCGAAAGCGACGATCAGAGCAAGGAGGATGGCACACATTGCGCCACCAAGCGTTAGTTTTTTCCTGCTGAGCGTGAGAGCTACGAAAAAAGGGATAAGGGCCACAGTAAACATCATTCTATCCACTATATTCTCATATAATAAATATGAAAAAAGACTCGTGGAAAGAGGAACAAAAATATTATCCAGACCACGAGTGGACAAGAGCTCTACGCCAGCACAAAGAATTGAAATAGACAACACTTCCCACAGGGACAGGGATAAGGCATATGCCCGAGAGAACAGAAAAACGGAGAAAAATGTGGCAAGAAAAACGAAAAGCGTTCCCAGAGGCGTTTTATTCTGATATAATCGAATTTTCTGTTTTACTGCTTGTCCAACAATACCTCCTGAACCGTCCCCAAGCGAGGTCGCAAGAACACCAATGCCGAAAAAAGGAAGAAACGAACTCTTAAAAACAGAGATTATAGCCATTATCGTCATAGATACAGCAAAAAACACTGTCCCTTTAGCATTATCCTCCCCAGAGGACATCATAGGAAGCCAGTTTTTGTGATAGACAACGACTAAAAAAAGCAGAAACAAAAGGCAAACGAACACAAAATGCACCGAAGCGCCTTGCGTTGCTGAAAGAATAAACCATTCAAATCCAATCAGGATATGTATGATTTTTCTCGAATACTTCCGATCCAGACCGAAGCGAAACGCGAATGCGCCGACGGCAAGGACAACCAAAGCATATAAAAATGCAAAGAGATAACCAGCAAATATCATTTTCGTCTCCTTTCTTTTCTTTATCATAATTATACCACAATAAATTTATGTGTCAATAGACTTTTTATAAAATATTTGTTGTATTTTCCATTCATTATTTAAAAAAAAAAAAAGGTGTTTTTTCAACACCTTTTTCTCATTAGACCTCTTCAGTCTCTGCTTGATAACCGTCTTCTCCTTTTTCGTCGGGAACGATCTCCTTACCAGGAATAACGATACCCAACTGCATAGAGCGAAGATTTTCCTGTGCCTTAGCATTTTCTATCTGCATCTTCCTGTTTTTTTCCATTTGAATATCAGAGAGAATTTCCGGGCAAATCGTACCGTCGGCAAGGGTCAGGAATTTTTCAAATGCATCCGGATAGACAAAGACCTTATCTGCGCCTTCAAACTGAACTGTGATATATTTTCCGTCTACCTTCATTACCACGCCGACACCGAATTTTTTATGACGAACTGCAAGATTATCTAAAACCATAACATCCTCCAAATTGCCAAAAATTTGCGAAAAACACATAGAGCGTTAGATATTGTAGCAGATAAATGTTTCTAAAGTGTGAACATTTCACACTTTTTTTGTATTTTTTCACAAAATTTATTTTCTATCCTTTGCTCCCTATTTATGCAAAATATAAAAAAGTGTGATGAAATAAGAAGAAAACCGCTTGTTTACTTAAAAACAAGCGGTTTTACAAACGATAAATCAAGCAAGCTCTACGATAGATTCATCCCAAATAGTAGGCGCTTCGTAGCCAAGAAGGTTTACGGTAGTCGCTGCAACGCTCGACAGACCAAAATCGTCTCTACCAGCTTTAACGGTATAGCCATTGGAATAGAAGTTATCATAAATGATAAAAGGAACAGGATTCAGTGTATGAGAGGTTTTCGCCTTAGGCATACCTTCTTTAGAAAGCTTAGGCATACCTGTTTTCTTATCAAGCTCATACATTTCGTCAGCGTTACCGTGATCTGCAGTGATAATAGCAACGCCCTTAAGCTCATCAACCACAGCAAGAATGCGCGCCAATTGAAGGTCAAGCGCTTCCATTGAGCATTCTGTCGCAAGGAAGGAGCCAGTATGACCTACCATATCGCCATTGGGGAAATTGACACGAAGGTATTTATACTTTCCACTGCGCAGGCACTCAATAAGCGCATCCGTGATTTCTGCGCACTTCATCCAAGGTCTCTGTTCAAAAGGTACAACGTCCGAAGGAATCTCGATATATGTTTCAAGTTCTTCCGAGAACTTACCAGATTTGTTACCATTCCAGAAGTAGGTAACGTGACCGTATTTCTGGGTTTCAGAGATCGCAAGTTGTGCGACACCAGTGTCAACGAGGTATTCGCTCATTGTTCCCGTAATTTCAGGGGGATTGACAAGGTAACGAGAAGGAATATGGAGGTCACCGTCATATTCAAGCATACCTGCATAAAGCACCTCAGGAACACGCACTCTATCAAACTTATCGAAATCTGCGCCACCTTCAAAGGCTTTGGAAATCTCAATGGAACGGTCACCACGGAAGTTGTAGAAAACAACCGAGTCACCATCTTCAATCGTACCGACAGGCGTACCATTTTCTGCAATAACAAATGCAGGAAGATCCTGGTCTATGACCTTGAGTTCATTTCTATATGTTTCAACGGCTTCCTGCGCAGAAGCAAACTGTCTGCCCTCGCCAAGCACATGGCACTTCCAGCCACGTTCTACCATAGACCAGTCAGCTTCGTAACGGTCCATTGTAATTTTCATTCTTCCACCACCAGAGGCGATTTTCGCATTGAAGGTATCGTCATTCAAGGAGAGAAGATACTCTTCAAAAGGAAGAATATAGTCAAGCGCAGAGGTTTCACCAACATCACGACCATCAATCAGGGTATGGATACGTACGGTTTTTACACCCGCCTTTTTCGCGCCTTCAATAAGCGCCTTAAGGTGATCAATATGCGAATGCACGTTACCGTCAGAGAACAGACCAATAAAGTGAAGCGTACCCGAAGATGCCTTAACGCCATCAATCAGTTCGCACCAAGCAGAGGACTGGAAGATCTTTCCGCTTTCAATGGATTGAGAAACCAGTTTTGCGCCCTGAGCAAACACCTGACCAGAGCCAAGCGCATTGTGTCCGACCTCAGAGTTACCCATATCATCATCCGAAGGGAGACCGACTGCTGTACCGTGCGCCTTGATTGCTACACAGGGATACTGCGACATCAAACGATCCAGCGTAGGAGTATGCGCTGCCTTAACTGCGTTCGCGCCATTGTCGGGTGCAATACCTACACCATCCATAACGATGGTGAGAAGGGGCCCTTGTACGCCCTCAAAAGTTGTACTTTTCGTAAGTTTAGCCATTATTTTTGCCTTTCATATGTTTAGTAAATTAAATATCTGCGTCGTTAATATAGAGGTGTCCACGCTCTGTGATAAATCTCTTTCTGTCTGCGAGCGCATCACCAAGAAGGACCTCAAACATTCTTGCCGTTTCTTCTGCATCAGCCGGTGTGACAGCAATCAAACGTCTTGTTTGTGGACACATTGTCGTGCGTGACATCATTTCGGGCTCGTTTTCGCCAAGACCCTTTGAACGCTGAAGCGTGTATTTTTTGTTACCAAGCTTCTTGACGATTTCTATCTTTTCTGCTTCATTATATGCAAAGTAAGTATCGCTTCCACAAGTGATCTCAAACAGGGGTGATTCTGCTATAAAAATCTTACCTTTTTCAATCAAGGTGGGAAGTAAACGATAGAACATTGTCAAAAGCAGGGTACGAATCTGAAAGCCGTCCTCGTCGGCATCTGTACATATAATAATTTTGGACCATTTCAGTTGGTTGTAATCAAAGGTAGCGAGATCGCCTGGACGTTTGCTTTTAACTTCTACTCCACATCCGATAACACGCAAAAGATCAACAATAATATCGCTCTGGAAGATTTTTTCATAAGAGCTCTTCATACAGTTAAGCGTTTTACCACGAATGGGAATAATCGCCTGAAACTCTGCATTTCTCGCCGTCTTACAGCTACCCATAGCCGAGTCGCCCTCTACGATATAGACTTCACGAATCGAAGGATCCTTAGAGTGGCAGGGGACGAACTTCTCTACTCTGCCCGTGACATCCATTGTTCCAGAAAGTTTTTTCTTAATGTCAAGTTTCGTGCGCTCTGCGCTCTCTCTTGCTCGCTTATTGACAAGCACCTGAGAGATAATGGTGTTGGCCGCGCTTTGATTTTCCGTGAGGTAGATTTCCAGGTTTTCTTTCAAAAAATCTGTGATTGCTTTTTGGATAAATAAGTTGGTAATCGCCTTCTTCGTCTGGTTTTCATAGGAGGTCTGGGTGGAGGCCGAGTTGATAATAACCGTCAGGTTATCGGCGATATCGGCAAAGGAAATTTTACTCTCATTTTTGTTGTATTTTCCGGCGCCCTTGATAAACTTATCAATCGCGTAGGTAAATGCATTTTTTACAGCCTTGTCCGGCGCGCCACCGTACTCAAGGAAGGAGGAGTTATGATAATACTCACTGGAACCACTTTTAGCAAAGCAGAAGGAGATTTCAGCGCGCACCTTGTATTCCGGCATATCCTCGCGATCGCGTCCCTTTGTTTCAAATTTCCAAAGGACCGGCGAAGTCATTGCGATTCCTTCCGTAATTTCCTCTATATAATCGGCAATACCACGTTCGTAGTAATATTCGCTCTTTTCAAACTTACCTTTCGCCACTTCTTTTTGAAAAATGAAGTGGATGCCCGCATTGACAAAAGCTTGTCTACGCATTGTCGCATCAAAGAATTCCTCAGGAATATCATTTTCCTTGAAAACATCAAGGTCAGGAAGCCAGTGAATCACAGTGCCTCGTTTTTTCATTCCTGCTTCAATGGGGGAAACACGAAGTTCGCCCACAGGCTCACCACGCTTAAAATCCATTTCCGAAACCGTCGAACCATTGTATGATTTAACGGTCATAAAAGCAGAGGAATACTGGGTAGCCGTCGCGCCAAGTCCATTCAGACCGAGCGAGAATTCATAAGCGCCTTCGCCCTCATTATTGTCGTACTTACCACCTGCGTAAAGTTCGCAGAATACCAGTTCCCAGTTATATCTTCCTTCTTTTTCATTAAAACCAAGCGGAACACCACGACCAAAGTCTTCAACCTCAATAGAAAGATCCAGATATTTGGTTACAATAATTTTATCGCCATATCCCTCACGAGCCTCGTCAACGGAGTTCGCAAGTATTTCGACAAAAGAGTGTTGCGCACCAATGATATCGTCCGAACCGAAAATGACGGCGGGACGAAGTCTGACACGCTCCGCACCTTTAAGCGATTTAATGCTTTGCTCACCATATTCTGTCTTTTTCTGTTTCGCCATAGTGTCCTCCTAATTTTACATTCAAATATTATCTTAACACATTTTTTCCCACTTGTCAAGGCGAGATGGTGGCTATTTTTCAAATAAAAGTACACAAAAACGAACTTTTTTATCCTCACCTATTGACAGGAGGTTCGTCATTTTGCTAAAATAAATGCAGAATACGAAAAGGAGATTTTTATGAAACTCTTGATTTGCTCCGACATTCACGGAGATCTCGATAGCGCAAAAGCTGTAATTGAAATCTACGAAAAAATTGGCGCTGATAAAATCCTTTGTCTTGGCGATATTCTTTATCACGGCCCAAGGAACGATCTGCCACCGACCTATGCTCCAAAAGAAGTGATTTCGCTTCTGAATGAATATCGAAACGTCATTCTTTCTGTACGTGGAAACTGCGATACGGAGGTGGACCAAATGGTTCTCGAATTCCCCGTTCTTGCCGATTATGCAGTCCTTTCTTTCGACGGAAAGACTATCTATGCAACACACGGACATAAATACAATCTCGACACACTTCCCCCTCTGCAAAAAGGAGATATTCTTCTTCACGGTCATACGCACCTTCTTGCGTGCGAGAAATTCGGGGACGGAAATGTCTATTTAAATCCCGGCTCCGTTGCACTGCCAAAGGGTGGCAATCCAAGAAGCTATATGGTGTATGAAAATGGTGTTTTCACCTGTATTGACCTTCAAGGAAACACGATTTTTACCTATCAATGATGTAATTTTACAAAAAAACAGGCGCTACAAAAGCGCCTGTTTTTTTATCTTATTTGGTTAAAATTCTTGCAATCAGGGTGCGATGCACCTTCATTGCTCCCTTCGGACAGAACTCCTGACAACAGAAGCAACGAATACATTTCCCGGTATCAATCACTGCCTTTCCTTTGACAATGGTAATGGCTTTTGCCGGACAGATTTGCCCGCAAAGATTACACCCCACGCACTCTTTCTTTTTCAGTTTGGGACGAGAATTGAGCGCAGATTTCGCTATTTTCCCGAACATATTTTTTAGCACCGAATCGGACGTACCACTGAAGCCAAGACTATGTCTTGTAGAGATGTTATCATAATCGGGAACGAAAAAGGATTTCATATCACCATAAACGGAAAGTTCCTCCACCGTAGCAGGAACATACCCTCTCGCATACGCCGATTGCAGGGTTGGAACCTCATCCATTGAAAGACCTATGATAGAGGCGGCCACTAAATCCAGCTTATGGGGAGAAGCAGAGGCGAGCAAACAACCAATCGGGCGAGGAACGCCTGCCGTAGGGCCGTTTCCTTCCATACCTACAATGGCGTCACAAATGGAAAGGGTCGGTTTAAAATAGTCATTCAAATCGACGATCATATCTGCAAACTGCTCGTAGGTAGGATATCGGAAATGGTATTCCGGTTTCATTGTACCGGGAACGACACCGAAGAGATTTTTCGCCGCGCAGGACATACTCATCATACCGTGTGTTTTCAACTTACATACATCAATGATCGCGTCACAACGATCGAGGTAGGCAGTATAAGAAAAATGATGGGCAACCTTGCCCTCCAGAAAGGTGGCTTCTTTTTGGGAAAAGTCCATATTAAGCTCTACCCCATCTCCCTCCAACTCATACAGACCACACGCCCGATATACCTTTGTAACAAACGTAGCATTATAAAGTCCTCCGGGCGAGTCACCAATGATAACCTTTGCTCCCCTCTCGCGCAAGAGATCGCAAAGGACCTTTAATACAACGGGGTGCGTGGTAACTGCTTTTTCTGGGGATGCAAAACTGACGAGATTCGCTTTCAATCCAATCGTCATACCTTCCTTCACAAAGGAAAGACCATCTATTTCGCGCAGTGCTTCTTCCAAAGCGACGCGCACATTTTCATATTGATAATCGGCACAGCCGACAACGCTTACATCAAACATAATCGTACCTCCTTCCTTATTTTACACACAAGACACCCCTTTGTCAAGGGGAATGTGTCCACTTCCCTCTCTTTTCATATCTTGTTAGAAGGAGGTTATATTATGGATTTTGCTTTTTATGACGGAAACATTCTTCCTCTGTGTGAGGTAAAGTTCGGATTTCGTGATCGTTCTGTTTTCTTTGGTGATGGTGTATATGACGCTATGATCGGAAATCAAAAGGGAATTTATATGCTGAAAGAGCACCTGGAGCGCTTTCAGAAAAACCTCTCCCTTTTATCCTTAACTCTCCCCTACGGCGAAGATGAGATAATAGAAATTCTCAATACGCTGTTAGCGAAAACAGGAGAGGGTGACCGTTTTTTGTATATCCAGGCGAGCAGGGATAGAGAGGAGCGACGGCACTCTGCCTATGGCTTTCAAAATGCGCACTTCTTTGCTTATGCAAAGAGTTTTGAATTGCCTGACGAAAACAAAGGGCTCTCACTCGTTTGTGTAGAGGACAACAGATATGCGCTGTGCCATATCAAAACCGTAAACCTTTTGCCAAATGTTCTTGCCTCCACGTATGCCGAACAAATGGGAGCAGATGAAGCCGTTTTTATCAAGGATGGCATAGTGCGCGAATGCTCGCACTCCAACATCTCCATACTTCAAAATGGCGCGCTTATCACCCACCCTCTCGACTGTCATATTTTGCCCGGAATTATGCGAGGGGCGCTGATAGAGGGAGCGAGGAAATTGGGGATTACAGTTGAGGAGAGGTACTACACCAAGGAGGATATCTTTCTTGCAGACGGCGTTTTCATTACCTCGACGACACGACGGGTCGCAATGGCGAATATGCTCGATGGTATCGCGCTTCCTCCTCCGAAAAAGCAGGCATTGGCGCTCCATTCTTTGGTAAATAGCGACTTTTTTGAAAAAATGTTATAATTTACTTGATATTTTTTTAACAAAAAGTGCATTCAGGGGTTGAAATTTGTATAAAAGTGTGGTATAATGACAATCGCTTATATTTATATATAGGATTAAAAACTATACTGCAAATTTCAAGGAGGAAAAAAATATGCAGAAGAAACTTTCCAGCATTCCTTTTCAAGGTACAAAGGAGCAGGAAGCAAAACTTATGGCAGTCATTGCCGAGCACAAGCATGACAAGAGCCTGGTAATGGCTGTTATGCAGAAGGCACAGGACATCTATGGTTACTTGCCTATGGAAGTACAGCAAATGATCGCTGAAGGTATGGATGTGCCACTTGAAAAAGTATATGGTGTTGCTACCTTCTACGCACAGTTCTCTCTTTCTCCCAAGGGCGAAAATCACATCTCGGTATGTCTCGGTACGGCTTGCTACGTTAAGGGTTCCGGTCTTATCTATGATAAGCTTCAGGAAATTCTCGGCATTGGTACTGACGAATGCACACCTAACAGAAAATTCTCTCTTACTGCTTGTCGCTGTATCGGCGCTTGCGGTCTTGCACCCGTTCTTACGGTAAATGATGAAGTTTACGGCAGACTTACAGTCGCTGATGTTGACGGAATCGTAGCAAAATATAACGCTTAAGATTTACTCCACTCTTATTTTGGGGGTATTCAAAAATGAAAATTAGCAGAATGCAAGAATTGTTATCTGCAAAACTCCTTGTGGGCGAGGAATCTCTCGAACGCGAGGTGCATTCGGCTTGTGGCTGTGACTTGATGAGTGATGTCCTGGCATATGTAAAGGATCAGGCCGTTCTTCTCACAGGATTGATTAACCCACAGGTCATTCGTACTGCTGTAATGATGGATATGATTTGTATCGTTTTCGTTCGTTCTAAAAAACCCACAGAGGAGATGCTCGAGCTCGCGCGTGAGAGTGGCATTGCCCTCCTCTCAACGGACAAGCGTCTTTATGAGGCGTGTGGTCTCCTTTATTCAAACGGTCTTGGCGGTAAAACTGAGCAATGAACGATGCTTTGGTTTTCCACTTTGAAGTAGACGGCGAGGATTTTACCTCTGCCGGTCAGGCTTCGGTACAAATCAAAAAGAATTTACGGCAACTCGGTATGTCCCCTGAGGTGATACGCAGAGTTTCTATTGCAATGTACGAAGGCGAAATCAATATGGTCATTCACGCTGGCGGTGGCAAGGCTACGGTCACAATTGAGGAAGGCTATATTGAAATTAAACTCGAGGACAAAGGTCCTGGTATCAAGGACATTAAAATGGCTATGATGGAGGGATATTCCACAGCGCCCGATAATGTTCGCTCGCTTGGTTTCGGCGCAGGTATGGGTCTGCCCAATATGAAACGCTATACCGATTCAATGGTTATTGAATCAGAGGTAGGTGTAGGTACTACTGTAACAATGCGAGTAAATTACGCTTGAGGTGAGATATGCTTCATACATACGAACACTCCGTCCTGCTCGACAAGGAAAAGTGTACGGGTTGCACCACCTGTCTTCGTCGCTGTCCGACCGAAGCGATACGTATTCGTGACGGACGCGCGGTGATAAACAGTGCAAGGTGCATTGACTGTGGCGAATGCATTCGTGTGTGTCCACACAAGGCAAAAAAGGCAGTCGTAGGAAAGCTTCACGATATGGAGCGTTTTCGCTTCAAAATTGCACTTCCTGCCCCAACACTTTACGGTCAATTTGACAACCTTGAAGAGATTGACTATGTATTGGATGGTCTATTAAAAATCGGTTTTGATATGGTATATGAGGTCGCGAAGGCCGCTGAGTTGGTTTCTGCTTACACGCGTCAGTATCTCAAAACAGAGGGTGTGAAAAAGCCTGCAATCAGTACGGCTTGTCCTGTGGTTGTACGCTTAATCAGCCTGCGTTTCCCTTCTCTTTCCGACCACTTAATTCATATGTTGCCTCCAATGGAGGTAGCGGCAAAGCTTGCTCGCAAGAAAGCAATGGAGGAGCATCCTGAACTTTCGCAGGAGGATATTGGCATATGCTTTATCTCGCCCTGCCCAGCAAAAGCAAGCTATGTAAAAAACGGCTTTGGCGATTACAAGAGCGCCGTTGATGTGGTGGTTTCCATTCAGGATGTATATTTTGCATTGATTGGCAAGATGAAGAAAGAGGAAACGGTACCAGCGTTATCAGAATCCGGCAAGGTCGGTATTGGATGGGCAAGAGCAGGTGGCGAAGCGACGGCTCTCTTTAACGAGGACTACCTCGCGGCAGACGGAATCGACCACGTCATTCACGTGCTCGACCAGATTGAAAACGGCAACATTCCCCCGATTGATTTTATCGAGTTGAATGCTTGTACGGGTGGCTGTGTCGGTGGCGTGCTGACCATTCAGAACCCCTTTATTGCGAAAGCAAGAATTCAAACATTACGTCGTTATCTTCCCGTATCGAGAAACATTCTCTCAAAGGAGGAAAGCGATTATATTCCCGACCTTTATTTATTTGAAGATATGCCCGAATACGAGCCGATTGCGCGTCTGTCTGACAGCGTGATTAAGTCAATGCGTATGATGGCAGATATTCAAAAATTGCGCGCGTGTCTTCCCGGCATTGATTGTGGTGCTTGTGGCGCTCCGACTTGCAGAGCGTTCGCAGAGGACATTGTACGTGAAAGGGCAACAATAGAAGAATGTCCGATACTCAAATCGCGAGGTGAGAAAAATGAAGGTTAATGCTCTTTTATCCATCTCTGCACTGACACCCATTCATATCGCTGACGGTGAGCGAGAGGTTACCTCCTGCTACATTGGCGATCTGCTCAGTTGGGTGATGGGACGAGCGAAGGCAGACTCGGCTTGGATCACCATAATGTCAAATGTAAACGTGCTTGCCGTCGCAACACTGGCAGACACAAGCGCTGTTATTTTGGCAGAGGGCGTTATGCCTGATGGCGAATTTATTGAGATTGCTAAGGCAAAGGGCGTCAATCTCTTTGTTTCTTCTCTTCCCGCTTATGAAAGCGCTCTGGCGCTATCGGAATTTCTCCTATGAGAAGGTATTATTACGATTTACATCTACATTCCTGTCTTAGCGCCTGCGCAGACAACGATTCTACTCCCTACAATATCGTCGGTATGGCGAAACTTTCGGGACTGGATATCGTGGCGCTGACCGATCACAATACGACAGCAAATTGTCCTGCGTTCTTCCGAGCGTGCGAAGAATATGGTATGGTTGCCGTCGGTGGAATGGAACTGACCACGAGCGAGGACATTCACGTGGTTTGCTTGTTTCCCACGCTTGACGATACTATGGCGTTTGGCAAGGAAATAGATGGACATAGAACAAAAATCAAAAATAAAAAAGAGATATTCGGCGAGCAGTTTATCGTCAATGAGGAGGATGAGGTTATCGGAGAGGATGAATTTCTACTCTCGGTAGCAACAGATATTTCCATTGAAGATGTCTTGGACTACACTTTAAGACATCACGGCATCTGCTTCCCCGCGCATATTGACCGGGATTCTTACAGCGTTACGGCAGTTCTCGGTGCATTTCCCCTGCACCTCCCCTTCCCTGCCTTTGAGTTACACGACGGCGAAAAAGAGGACGACTTCCGAGCAAGATACGGTCTTAAAAACAAAACAATGATTTGCTCCTCAGATGCTCACACATTAGAGGACATCCGAGATGGCGAATACTACATTTTACTGGAAGATGGGCTTCCCGACGCGCAGTCAGTGCGTGAGGCTCTCTTTCAGATACTACGGTGATGCTATGAAAGAACTTTCACTCAATATTCTCGATATCGTCGAAAACTCGGTGAAAGCGAAAGCGACGCTCACCGAAATACTGCTATGCGAAAAGGACAATTTACTGACGGTTACCATTCGTGATGATGGATGTGGTATGGACGAGAGTACCCTTCTCTCAGTGACCAATCCCTTCTACACCACACGAACGACAAGAAAGGTGGGACTCGGCATTCCCCTTTACAAGCTTGCCGCTGAGCAAACAGGCGGCGAGGTCAGAATTACCTCCACCGTCGACAAGAAGGATGGAAGCGCGCACGGCACCTGTGTTGTTGCGACATTCTATACCGATCACGTCGATTTTGCGCCACTTGGCGATATTGTCGCTACCCTTGTCACCCTGCTACAAGGACACCCCGATACAGACTTCTTGTTTGTACACGAAAAGGATGGTAGAGAGCTTGCTGTGCTTGATACAAGAGCAATGCGAGAGATTCTCGGAGAGGATGTTCCTCTTGACACCTTTGAGGTGATTGTGTGGGTTGGTGATATGCTCCGTGAGCAGTATGAAGAAAGTAAAAAATAAATTTTATTTATTATAAGTTTGCGAAAGGAAAAACAAAATGAAATCTTTGGCACAATTGCAAGAAATCAAAGCAAGGATGAGAGATAAAGTCGTCCTTCGTGAGGGCTCGAATGAAATCCGTGTCGTTGTCGGTATGGCAACCTGCGGTATTGCAGCGGGCGCTCGTCCTGTTCTCAACGCTTTTGTTGAGCAGGTAAATGCACAGGGCCTCACCGAAAAGGTAACTGTAACGCAGACCGGATGCATTGGCATCTGCCAGTTTGAGCCTGTTGTAGAAGTATTCGAGGCAGGAAAAGAAAAGGTTACTTATGTTAAGATGACCCCTGAAAAAGTGGCTACCGTTATTGAAAAGCACCTCAAGGGTGGCACACCCGTAGCGGAATTTACCGTTGCGAACTCGGAGATTGGAGGTAACAAGTAATGTTTCGTTCTCACGTTCTCGTCTGTGGTGGTACCGGTTGTACTTCCTCAGGCTCGAAAGCAGTACAGGCAGCGTTCGAGGAAAATATCAATGCTTGTGGACTTCAGGAAGAAGTAAAACTCGTTCAGACCGGTTGCTTTGGTCTTTGCGAGCTTGGTCCTGTCGTTATTATCTATCCCGAAGGCACCTTCTATAGCCGTGTTACTCCCGAAGATGTAAAGGAAATCGTAGAAGAGCACCTCCTTAAGGGTAGAGTTGTAGAAAGACTTGTTTATGCAGATGTCGGTAAGGAAATCACCCCTGAAGAAAAGGTTCAGGTTTCCCTGAACGATACCGTATTCTACAAGGCGCAGAATCGTATCGTCCTTCGTAACTGTGGTGTTATCAACCCTGACGAAATCGACGAATATATCGCTATGGACGGTTATGCAGCACTTGGTAAGGTTCTTACTGAAATGACTCCTCAAGAGGTTATTCAGGAAGTACTTGATTCCGGTCTTCGTGGACGTGGTGGCGGTGGCTTCCCCACTGGCCGTAAATGGGCGCTCACTGCTCCCAATCCCGGTCCTCAGAAGTATGTTGTATGTAACGCAGACGAGGGTGACCCCGGTGCGTTTATGGACCGTTCCATTTTGGAAGGTGACCCTCACTGTCTGATTGAGGCTATGACCATTTGTGGTTATGCTGTTGGCGCTACTCAGGGTTATGTATACGTTCGTGCAGAGTATCCTATCGCTGTTGAGAGACTCCAGCGCGCTATCGACGCTGCTCGTGAATATGGTCTTCTTGGCAAGAACATTTTTGGCAGTGGCTTTGATTTCGACCTTGAAATCCGTCTTGGCGCAGGCGCATTCGTTTGTGGTGAGGAAACGGCTCTTATGACCTCTATTGAAGGTAATCGTGGTGAGCCTCGTCCTCGTCCTCCCTATCCTGCTGTTAAGGGTCTTTACGGTTGTCCTACTGTTGAAAACAACGTAGAAACCTTTGCTAACATTCCTCAGATTATCCTTAAGGGTGCAAAATGGTTTGCCTCTATGGGTACAGAAAAATCCAAAGGTACTAAGGTATTTGCGCTTGGTGGTAAAATCAAGCATACCGGTCTTGTTGAAATTCCTATGGGTACTACCCTTGAGAAGATCATCTACGAAATCGGTGGTGGTATCCCTGGTGGCAAGAAGTTCAAGGCAGCGCAGACCGGTGGTCCTTCCGGTGGTTGTATCCCTGCAAGCCTTATCCAGACAGAAGTTGACTACGATAACCTCACAGCGATTGGCTGTATGATGGGTTCGGGTGGTCTTATCGTTATGGACGAGGACACCTGTATGGTAGATATGGCAAAATTCTTCCTTGAATTCACCGTTGATGAGTCCTGTGGTAAATGTACTCCTTGCCGTGTCGGTACCAGACGACTTCTCGAACTCCTTGAGAAGATTACAGATGGTAAGGGAACGCTTGAGGACATTGACAGACTTGAAAATCTCTGCAACTACATCAAGCAGAACTCGCTTTGTGGTCTTGGACAGACGGCTCCTAACCCTGTACTTGCAACTCTTAACTTCTTCCGTGAAGAATATATCGCTCACGTAGTAGATAAGAAGTGTCCTGCTGGCGTATGTAAGAACCTTCTTACCTTTACTATTGACCAAGATAAATGTATTGGCTGTGGTAAGTGCGCTAAGAACTGCCCTGTCGACACGATTTATAAGACCGAATACGTCGCTCCCGGTCACAAACTCGCATCTTATGCGATTGATCCTTCAAAGTGCATTAAGTGTGGCGCTTGTATGAGTGGCTGTAAGTTCGGCGCGATCTCGAAGAAGTAATGAAAGGAGTAGCAAACTATGGAAATGCTTAATGTTAAAGTAAACGGTATCGCTGTCAGCGTACCGAAGGGAGCAACCATTCTTGAGGCTGCTCGTGCAGCAGGCGTAGAAATTCCTACCCTCTGCTTTATGAAAGAAAAGAACGAAATCGGCGCTTGCCGTATCTGTGTTGTTGAGGCAACTGGTGCGCGTGGTCTTGTCACCGCTTGCGTATATCCTGTTACCGAAGGAATGGAAATTCAGACCAACACCCCTAAAGTTCGTGCAGCTCGTAAAACCACTCTCGAACTGATTCTCTCCACTCACGATATGAACTGTCTTTCCTGCGTTCGTTCTACGAACTGCGAACTTCAGAAGCTCTGTCTTGAGTATGGCGTAGATTCTCACGCATTTGAAGGCTACAAGCCTGAATATACGCTTGACCTCTCTACCCCTCACCTTGTACGTGACAACAACAAATGTATCCTTTGCCGTCGTTGCGTAGCTGTTTGCCAAGAGCAGTATGTATCGGTTATCGGTGCAAACAACCGTGGTATTGATACCTGCATTGGACAACCCTTCGATATCACTCTTGGTGAAACTCCTTGTATCTCCTGCGGACAGTGTACTGCTGTATGTCCCACAGGTGCTCTTGTAGAGCATGACGACACCGACAAGGTTTGGGAAGCGCTTGCTGATCCTACCAAGCACGTTGTTGTTCAGACGGCTCCTTCCATCCGTGCAACTCTCGGTGAGTGCTTCGGTATGGAAATCGGTACCAATGTAGAGGGCAAAATGGTTGCGGCTCTTCGCAGACTTGGCTTTGAAAAGGTATTTGACACCAACACTGCAGCAGACTTTACCATTGTAGAAGAGGCTACTGAACTTCTTGAAAGAGTTAAGAACGGTGGCGTACTTCCTATGATCACCTCCTGCTCTCCCGAATGGATCAAGTTCTGTGAATTCTACTATCCTGAAATGATCTCTCACCTTTCTTCCTGCAAGTCTCCTCAACAGATGGGTGGCGCACTCATCAAGACCTACTGGGCAGAAAAGATGGGTTACGATCCTGCGGATATCTTCGTAGTATCTATTATGCCTTGTACCGCTAAGAAATTTGAGGTAGGAAGAGATGATATGTTCGCAGCAGGCGAAGGCATTGCTGACGTTGATGTTGCTCTTACCACTCGTGAGCTCGCTCGCATGATTTCTCGCGCAGGTATTAAGTTCACTTCCCTTGCTGACGAAGAATTTGACTGTCCTCTCGGTGTTGATACCGGCGCGGCTGTTATCTTCGGCGCTACCGGTGGTGTTATGGAAGCAGCGCTTCGTACTGCCAATGACGTTCTTACTGGCAAGGACAATACCGAACTTGTATTCTCCGAAGTACGTGGTACCGAAGGCATCAAGGAAGCTACCTACCATATCGCTGGTATGGACGTCAAGGTTGCTGTTTGCTCCGGCACTGCTAACGCGAAGATTATTATGGACAGAATCAAGAATGGCGAAGCAGATTATCACTTTATCGAAATTATGGGATGCCCCGGTGGTTGCGTAAACGGTGGTGGTCAGCCCATCCAGCCTCAGAGCGTTCGTGATACTGTTGACCTTAAGGCAGTCCGTGCAAGTGCGCTTTACGCACAGGACGAAAGAATGACTCTCCGTAAGTCTCACCAGAACCCCATCATTGCTGAGGTTTATGAAAACTTCTTCAAGGGTGGTTATGGTTGCCACAAGGCTCACCACATTCTTCACACCTCGTATGTTGCGAGAAAGAAATT
>JAZKYZ010000063.1:0-6966 GCA_045612385.1 Eubacteriales bacterium
GCTGTCGGACAAAGCGTTTGCCCGACTTACCCTAACCACTATCCTCGGTATTTTGGTTTGCATCATCTGCCTTTGCTCGACCTCTTATGCGTGGTTTACGGGTAATGTGCAAGTAGATGGAAACAACATTAAAGCGACGAATACGTGTCTGCTTTCCGTGTCGGTTTACAAGGACGGCACGGAAGAAGCTCTCGCAACCGTGAATACGGAAAATCCCGTAACGCTTGAATGTGAAGGAACGTATGCCGTAACGCTCACGCTCCCAAAGGAAAGCGCATCGGGATATCTCGTTTTGACTGTGGACGGTCAGAAATATTATTCGGACTATCTGCAAGGAAACAACGAAAATGACGGGGCGCTGACCTTCACGCTGAACGTATTGGCGGCAAAATCCGTTACCTTTACGGCTCGTTGGGGTATATATTCCGGCGAGTGCCACGTAGAGAACGGCGAAACCTTAACCATCGGATAGAGAAACAAATCAAAAAGCCTGCGACGACTATGTACGCACAGACTTTGAAAACAAAGACTCGGCGGCAGGCTACATAACGTAGCTTGTCGCCTTTTTTAATACAAAAAATTTGGAGTGCGAGAATGAGCAGAGCTTTACCAACGAAAGAAAACTTAATAGGTCGCCGTTTCGGTAAATTAGAAGTGATTGGTCGCTCGGACAAGCGTGGCTCACGTGGAGCAAGAACTGTTCCTCTGTGGGAATGCCGTTGCGAGTGTGGTGCTATCTGTTATAAAGCCACCGATACGCTCACCAATCCCGAAGTAAGTATGTGCAACGATTGTGCAGGCAAGTATGCCACGTCAAAAATGCGCGAGAAGGCAGGTTTTGTTGACGGCACACAGATCAGCCGTATTACGAGCGATAAACTTATCGCCACTAACACAAGCGGTTGTCGCGGAGTATATTTTGATAAGCGATCAGGAAAATATCGGGCAAGACTGAAATTCAAAGGTAAAATTATGGATTTTGGCTCATATGCAAATTTTGAAGATGCAGTCAAAGCACGAAAAGCCGCTGAACAAGAATATTACGGTGAATTTTTAGAACATTTAGATCAAATGAAATAACCATACACCAAAGAGCCTGCAAATTAACACAGACCCTTTGATAATTTCCTCACTTTATGATAGCATCCTGCGTAACAAAACTCTATTCATTGCGTAACACGAATTGTTTTCCCATACGGATGTCTTAATTAATGATAAAATCAGTGGCGACTTAGTACCGAGATGATACTAAGCCGCCACCTTTTACTTTTTATTTATTTTTTGATTGGTTGTGTTTTACTGTGGCCACTCTTTCTGGTACATCTCCTCAATCATAGGATATTCAACGAAGCTAAACACACCTGTTTCTGGATCAAAAACAATCTCAAAGGTAAGATCGCCACCGAAGAACAGGTTAAATGCCTCAGGATTGGAATCATAGTAGTATCCACCGTACCCGGTGGTGCCATTCGTGGGATGATAAATAGGGTGAGAAGATTTATTGCCAAAGCCGGTAAGCGTACATATCAAGGTGTTCTCGTCATCCCCCTCTGCAACTGAGAAATAAATGAAGGATAAGGGATAATCAGTAAAATCAATGCAGATATCGGACGGATCGAAACCGTTGGGAACAGCACCATCCACCATACTGTAGCCGTTGGTAGGTTCGCCGTAGAAGTTGTTGTATGCGAGCTCCAAAAATGCAATGTAGGCTTTGGAGGGGGTGATGTAATTGGGCATACTTACAATGGTAAACGTGTGGTTTTCGGGATCAACGGTAAGCTTCATCACATCAGGACCGTCTATTTCGAGTTCGGTGCCATTAAACATAAGTCTTACGTCGTCGAGAATGATTACGTCATCCACAATTCTGCGAAGGGGAACGGACCATCTATTAAAGGTAATTACATTACCAATCTCGGGATCGAAATATTCGCCCTCTACGTCGATGTAAATGCCATCGTCAGAGGCGTAGCTGTCAAAATGAAGATAACTGTCACCGGATACGAATTCGCCGTCTATCAGGTCGCTACTGATTATTTCTGCGTCCTCTGAAAGTGCGATGACAATGGGATTGTTGCTGATTTCGTAAAGTTTAAGGCTACCTGAGGCGAAGGTGGAGTTTGTGTTGGTTTTGCCCTCGTACTCGCTCGGAGTAGTGATCGTGAATCCGATGTTGAACGAGCCACTGAGTTCGGAGAGTTCAAGCACGTTTTCAAGTTTAACATCAATCATAGCGTTAAGCGAGTCTACGCTTATCATAGAAGCCATCTTCTGCAAATTAGAAACAGCGCCGTTAGCTATGTTCTCGTCAAATTCAGCGAGGGTCATATCCATCATAGCCTTTATGCTGGTAAAGAACGCGTCTCTCGCAGGCATAGTGCCATCGACCATCGAAGCGACAAGTTCGTAAACAGTAAGCTCGCCAAGCTCGTTTTCTGCAATGAAATTCGCAAGGTTGAAGTTCTTGAATTGCTCTATCATTCCTGCGATTGTTTCCTGAAGTTCTGTGTCAGAGGGATCTGCGTTGTTGACCATCAAAAGGATCTCTTCGAGCGTCTTGAGAAGTTCGGGACTTCCAACGAGGGAGTCAATCACACCCTGAACGGTGGTGCTGTGATTCTCGGTGAGCCAAGCGTCAAGTTCAGAAAGAGCCTCGTTGATTGTAAGATTGCTAACGCGTTCAAGTTCGGTGATGATGTCCTCTACGGTGAGATCCTTTGAAATTGTAGTGAGCGCATCGTTAAGCACCTTGCCTACGGTATCTGTCTCAAAATCAAGAGCCGCAATATAAGCGAGAAGTTCGTCTACACCATCCTTGAGATTGATACTCATTGAGCCCTTGTTATCTTTGAGGTTGAGAACGGTTGCCACCTCTGCGCCGAGCGCGTTGAGAAGCGCGTCTTTCTTATCCTTTGAAAGGATTTCAGCAGAGGAAAGTTCTAAAAGTATTTCGTCAAGTTTGTTCGTGGTGAACTTTTCTTTTTTGAATGTGTCGTCGACCAATTCGGTGTAAATGTAGCCATCAATTACATAAACAAGAGAACCGTAATCGTTCTCGTAATCGTAATAATCACCGTCAGAACTGATTTCACTATGGAATGTGTAGTAATCGGTGATGATCTTTAAGTCAAAGGAATCGCCGTTTCTATTTACCCACAATTCAACCTTTCGCTTGTCGATATTTTCGGTTTCGATTTGGGTGAATACGTCATCTTCGCTCTCCCATGCACTGTCGCTATGTACGACTTCAAATTCAAACTCAAATTGAAAGGATTGAGTGGTGTGAAACTGCTTTTCTAAACTCTTTCTGAGGATAGTACCAACTATGTTGGGCTTGCTGTAATCGATCATTATCGACTCACAGCCGTCGCAACGACCGTCAGTGTTTTCGTCGGCATGTATGTTGTGAGGCCCGTCATAATTTTCCTCACACCTGTCGCACACACCATTTTTATCCTCGTCCAGGTGTCCCTTCTTCTCACACTCACTCTTACAAGCTACGAGGCTGAACACCATCGAAAGCACGAGAATTAGCATCAATAGTTTTTTCATTTTGTTTGCTCCTTTATATCACTTTTTAATAACCGTTTTGGGGAGCCGTCGCCGGCTCGTTTTTTCTACCGTAATCATTATACTTGTTGAAAGAAAAAATTGTTACCACCATTTTCAAAAAAATACGTATCATTTTTTCGATACCAAACGTTGCCATTTGGGGGGTGCCTAAAAAAATTCCAAAACTCCGTTTTTTTCGCTTATTATACTGCAATATTATATAAAAGAGGTGTTTTTTTTATATTTTGGGGCTTGACGCCCAAAGGAAAATAGTGTAAAATAAATTTGTAGATTTCGCTCGAGCGAAATGCTCGGTGTTTATAAAATTTCGTTTAAACGAAATGTCAAGGGGATCAGATATGAAAATGATGACCGTAAAAGAGGCCGCTAAAAAGTGGGGAGTTACCCCAAGACGAGTTCAGGGGCTCTGCAAGGAAGGTAAAATAAAGGGAGTGGAGCGTTGGGAGCGCACGTGGATGATTCCACAGCACGCAGTTCTGCCAAGTTCATCTAACGAAATAGATCCACACATCCCCATGCCCAGACGTACGCCCTTCCTTGATATGACCGATTTATACAGTACAGCAGGTGAGGTCGAGGACAGCATAGCTATGTTGGAGAATAACTATGAGGCGCACTCTCTGCTTGAAGCGTTCATAGATTACAGACGTGGCGAGATCGACAAGGTTTATGAAAAGACCAGATATTTTCTCAAGGCTCACTCGGGCTTCTACGCGATACTCGGAGCGGGCATTCTCCTCGCCCTATGCGCTATATGGAGAGGCGATATCTTCCTGTTCAACGATGCGAAAAAGCATATATGCGAGGCACCCTCAAGGACCGATAGCGACCGAGAGATCATCTCCTTGACCCTCGCCGTCGTCGACAGCACGATATACGATAACAAGGATTTCCCTGAGTGGTTCAGACGTGGCTCCTTTGAAACTCTCCCCAGCGATTCACACCCTGCGGCGAAGGTTTTTTACATTAAGTATCTATATATGACTGCTTTCGCTCTTGCTTCCAATCAGATGCAGATAGACGATATGAGTGGACTGGCGTTTATGAAAATCATTCCATACGTTATTGAGCCTATGATATCTCAGGCGATAGTGGATAAAACCCTTTTGCCTGAGGCGTATCTTCGTCTGTCCTGCGCCGTAGCCTATCACAACGCCGGCGAAAGGGATAAGGCGATAGATCACATAGACAGAGCCTTAGCCCTCACGTTGCCCGACGGTCTGTACGGTGTGCTGACGGAATATATACGACACTTCGACGGTCTGCTTGAGGAGAGAATAGCCTTGGTGGATAAAAATGCGAGCGAAAGGGTAAAGGAACTTTATAAAACCTACAGCGTGGGCTGGTCTAAGCTCAGTGGCACCGTACGTAAGCGTGCTATTGCGGCAAATCTTACTGTCAGAGAGCGCGAGGTAGCGAAACTCGTGGCATTCGGATATACGACCAGGGATATCTCCTCGATGCTCTTTATTTCCGAATCTACCGTTAAGCAAACAGTTCTCAGAGTAGTACAAAAGTCTGGAGTCAAGGACAGAACCGAGTTCTCCACTATACTTTGAAGGTGCTTTTTCGCCCAAAAAAGTATATACCTAATTTCAGCTTTTGGGTGATGTTTTTTTCCTTTGCAATGTTTTATACTGTATGTGTAAGAAAATATTTGCAAAGGAGGTACGACTCTGATGAAACCCAAAGAAGGCGAACTCTTCAAGATAATTGTGCTCGGAGGCAAAACGTTTGAGATAAAATACGGCTACTACGAGGACTACGAGCGCAATGTGGGAGACCCCATACCGATATATCCCGATTTCATAAAGGAGCCGTGCTATGCGTGCGACGGCCGCCCTTTCGTCACACAGATGCAGGATGCCTGCAAGAACGCGAGTGGCAAGCACCTCGACGGCTTTTGCGTCGAATGTAAGCATTTTTCCTACGGTGACGACCTGATAGGCTTCTGCAATTTCGCAAAGAATAAAAAAATGTAACCTTACCCGGCACTGACCTGAATCCAATACGTTCGGATTGGCATCGCCTGCAAGTTTCGTATAGCACCACGAAAGACTAAGTCTGGCGTAGGCTTCACCATTGGCGCTGGTGCCGCATATATCCTGAAAAAATAAATCGTACTCATAAACGAGAGGGAAGCTCGCAAGGCCTATGGCACATTCGGGCTTCCTTTTTTGTGTCGTCTTTTCGTTTTTAACATTTGTGTAGCTAACACAAAAATCAACAAGAGACAGGATTTTTGAGACAAAAAGTTTGATAATTTTTATGAACTATAAAATTCAGAACATAAAGTGCTATGGATATGGATTAAAGGCACGCGTGTCTTTAAGAAATTAAACAAACTTGTAATTTATTCAACATAAATGCTTGCAATTTGCCGAAAAAAGTGATATATACAAAATGGTCTTAATAGTATAAAATTTATTATAGACATTCCAATCATTTTGACAGCTGTTAAAGTCAGAGGAACTGATTTAGAGATTGTTTCTCATGGCGAAAATTCAACCCGAATATCTTTCTCGGTATACGAAAATAATGATAATCAAACGGATGACGATTATGAAATAGCAAGGATGAAATCCATAATTCCTTTTCAACTTGCATATGCAGTATCGATACACAAAGCATAAGGTTTGGAATATAATTCGGTAAAAATAGTAATTCCACAAAGCAACTCAGAAAGAATCACACATGGAGTTTTCTATACGGCCATTACACGCACTAAGCAAAAGTTGAAAATATATTGGAGTCCCGAAACGATGACAGATATCATTGCGGGTTTTAATAAAGAAAAAAAGAGTGGAATTAGTTTGGACATCATTAAAGAGTTGATATCAAGCGCGAATTCTAAATAAGTTCAATAAACGATAGGTATAAATGAAAAAATATGGAACCGAAGCTCGCTCTCGTTGGGGTAAAACCAATGCCTATCGTGAGTACGAGCAGAAAATAAAGAACTACACAAAAGAGAAATGGGCAGAAATCAACGAAGGATTGATGACTCTCTTTGCTGAATTTGCTGAGTTTAAGAACAAGGGACAGGCGACGCTTTGCTTTGGCGAAGGAGTACCTTCACGGTGGCTACTATTCGATTGGCGAAATCGCCACGCGCTGTGGCTTTGAGGACGCCAGCTACTTCATTCGTTTTTTCAAAAAGAATGTCGGTATGACGCCGAAAGAATTTCGCCAGCGAAAAATGGAATAACCTACGAAACAAGAAAAAGGCAATCGAAAGATTGCCTTTTTCTAATTCCTGTTTACATTTTATCATAAATATATGCAATAAGAGCCTTGTCAAGGCATCCTTTTGTGAGAACCTTCAGCACGCCCTCCAGCACATAAGTACCTCTCCGTTCGCCGCACTCAACATATTTTCAATAAATATGC
>JAZKYZ010000064.1:0-66419 GCA_045612385.1 Eubacteriales bacterium
CGCATCTTCGCTTTGCACTCACCAGAGTTTGTCGTCAATCTCGCTGCCGAGAGTCACGTTGACCGATCTATTGATGACCCTGATATCTTCGTTCGTACGAATGTTCTTGGCACAGGTGTCCTCCTTGATCTCTCTCTTACCTATGGTGTTCGCCGTTTTCATCAGGTTTCGACCGACGAGGTCTATGGTGACCTACCACTTGATAGCGTAGGCTGCTTTGATGAGGAATCTCCCCTCTCTCCAAACTCACCATATAGCGCAAGCAAAGCTTCGGCAGACCTGCTCGCGCTCTCCTATTTTAAGACTTACGGACTTCCTGTTACCGTCAGCCGTTCTTCCAATAACTACGGTAGCCATCAGCACCGAGAAAAACTTATTCCGGCGACCATCTCTCGTGCGCTTTTAGGGGAGAATATCTCCGTTTATGGTGATGGCAAAAATCGTCGCAACTGGATTTTTGTTCTTGACCATTGTCGCGCTTTGGATCTCATTTTAGAGAAGGGAAGCGTTGGCTCCATTTACAATGTTGCCTCGCCGACCGACATAGCGAACATTGATCTCGTTTGTCGCATTCTCGCTATGCTGGATTGCTCAATATCCCGTATTTCCTTCGTTCCAGACCGTAAAGGGCACGATCGAAAATACGCCCTGAACACCTTGAAAATCGAGCGTGAACTTGGATTTTTCTGTGAAATTTCCTTTGATGAGGGATTAGAACAAACGGTTGCCTATTACAAAAATAAATACAAAAGATAAGCACTTGCAAGCCGTGTGGCAAAGCAAGTGCTTTCACTTTATTTTTAAAACTCTCGATCGCGCAAGAACAATTTAAGTTTTTCACTCCTTGCACTGCCGAATACCTCTTCAGGACTTCCTTCCTCTTCAACAAGTCCATTCGCTATAAAGATAATTTTATCAGCGACCTGTCGCGCAAACTCTACTTCGTGAGTTACAATAATCATTGTACGATCTCTGTCTTTCAGGGAACGGATAACACGTAAGACCTCTCCGGTCAGTTCTGGGTCCAGCGCTGATGTCGGCTCGTCAAAGCAAAGAATGTCAGGCGAAAGCATCAAGGCTCTCGCAATCGCAACACGTTGTTGCTGACCACCGGAAAGCTGGCAGGGATATGCATTTGCTTTTTCAGACAGACCAACTGTTTCAAGCAAATCAAACGCTTTCTCTTCGATTTCTTTGAGTATTTGCGCAAGTCCTTCGCCACCGTCACGTTTGGCTTTTAGCTTTGGCGCAAGCGTTAGGTTTTTCAGCACGCTATACTGCGGGAAAAGATTGAACTGTTGAAAAACCAAACCGAAGGACAACTGTCCACTGGGCGAAATATATGCCTTTTCGTTACTTTCTTTTGAAAAAACTACTTTGCCACCAACAATAATTTCTCCTGAGTCTGGCATCTCTAAAAAGTTCAGAGAACGGAGCAGGGTGGTCTTTCCACCACCGGAAGAGCCTAAAATGGCAACCACTTCGCCTTTATTTACCGTCATATTGATACCACGCAAGACATCAACATCACCAAAGCGCTTGCAAAGATTTTTTACTTCAAGCATAACCTCCATATCATCACCTATGCCTTAAAATAGTCCAATCGTTTTTCCACCTTGCCGAGCAGGAGAGTGAGAACACCGACAAATAGAAGATAAAAACCACCAGCAAGGAAGAGGGGCCAAATGAGTTCGTCCACCGTTAAAAACTCTTTTGCTTCAAAGATAAGTTCATAAACGGCAATGGTGTTTGCGAGCGCAGTATCCTTGATTAAGGTAATTACCTCATTTGACATTGGTGGTATAATTCGCTTAATTACTTGCAGAAGAACGATCTTGAAAAAGATTTCTTTTTTACTAAGCCCAAGCACCTGTCCTGCTTCATATTGTCCTTTTGGGATAGATTCAATTCCTCCACGGAAAATCTCGGAAAAGTATGCCGCATAGTTGATGCTAAAGGCAACAAGTGCAGCAATAAACCTCGTGGAAAAGGTGGTATCAAACCACTCCCAACCCGTATTCATCTGTGGCCAAACGAACAAACGGAGCAATCCAGGTAAATAAAAGATAGCAAAAATTTGTAACATTAAGGGTGTACCACGTAAAATCCAGACAAGAACTTTCATTGGAATGCGCACTACCCCTTGCTTTGACATTGTGCAAAAGGACATTAAAAGACCGAGTGGCAATGCGAATATAAGCGTTAGGGCGAAAAGGATAAACGAAGTAAAAAAACCATTGCTAAGCCTTAATAAAACGTCAAAAAATACATCCATAATATATTATTTCAGAGCATCAATATTCAAACCAACATTGTATTTTTCAGCAAGCGCAGTGAGCGTGCCATCGGCATATTTATCTTTCAAAAACTTGTCAAGAAGAGGCTTGATGTCGCTATTTTGACGAAGTCCAACAGCAAAGATTTCATCCCCATAACTTGCACCTTCCAAAATCTCAAGGTCTTGATATATCCCTTTGCCGACAGAGTTTTGCGCCAAAGTAATATCAACAATTGCTACGTCACTTGTACCCGCAGATACTTCAGTCAGGGCATCAATCATTGTACCCACTTTGGCAATGTTTTTGGCTCCAATGGTCTCTTCGGCAACCGTTGCGCCAGCAGAACCACCTTCGACAGCAATTTTCGCATTCTTCACGTCATTTGCAGTAAGGGTAGATGCTTTATTTACAACAGCCACCTGAGCATTCTTCGCATAGGACACAGAGAAATCTATACTCTGAGCGAGTTTCTCCGTCGCAGTCATACCATTCCAAATGAGGTCGATTTGATTTGTTTTAAGCTCGGCCGTCTTGTTATCCCAATCAATGATGACCAACTGACAGTTTACACCAAGAGATTCAGCAAACATCATAGCCAGTTCTGCATCAAAACCGGTCCACTGATCATTTTCATCAAGATAATCCATAGGGGGATAAACTGTAATGCCGACTACAAGTTTGTTTGCGTTTTGTATCGCAGTAACATCACTGCTTTGTGGCATACAGGATACCATAAAGGAAAGTACGGTGATTACGATAAGAAGAAGGGTAAGAAGTTTTTTCATTTTTGTTTCTCGCTTTCTGTTACTTCACTGATTTAGCACTTTATCATACTAAAGTGTTACTATTATACTCCATACAAATTTAAATGTCAAGAGGTTTTTTGAATTTTTTGATTTTTTTCATAAGACACCTTGCATAGACGAGGATTTAGGCTAAAATGCTCAAAAAAGTGATAATCATACGAGTGTAAACTGCGATATGTAAAAATAGGAAGAAATGGATGATCTTCCATCTGTAGTCGCAGAGAATGATAAAATTAAAAGGGTACTGTGAAAACACAATACCCTTCGGTTTTATTTGGTTATGTTTATATGGAAGGCTACTTGTCATTCTAACTAAAGAATGAGAGGTTCATATGGGTTGACAGTGAGGGCGAACTCGACACGTTCACCGTTTTGTATAAAGGAAACGTATTCGTATGTACCGTCTGCACAGAGCATGCGAATACTGTTTACCTTCTCCTCGCATACGAGTGCGAAATCATCTGAGATGTCCAGTCCCAAATTGAGAACGGCGCAGAAGAGCTTGCCATCTGCGTTTCTCGCAGCGCTCAGATAAACTTCTGCATCATCAGGAAGTAGACGGGAAGCGCACCAAGCTCGCGAAGAATGCCTGCAAACTGCGCTTTTCTTGTTTCGTTCAAAAACGCGAATGCACTAAAGTTGTATGGCACATCACTGTTGCCTGAGCATACGACGACCGTACCACCAAGTTCATTTTGATACGAAGAGATACCGGGGAAGAGGATTTCCTCTTTCTCCTCGTCGACAAGATGATATACGTCAGAGCAATGCTTCACTTTGTCGGTGAGTGGATGATTTCGTGTATATCAAAGAGTGGTTTTGTTCTGTCGGACGGATAGATAATTTCACCACTCGCAATTTTAGAGCCAGGCTCTCTCTTTTTGACATCCACACCAAGATATTTGCCAAATCCTCTTTCGATAAGACGCATTGCTGCTGGTGCATCCAAGAATACCTTTCCCGACAGGAATTGGAGGATTTTTTCGTCAGAGTACCAAGCGTCATTTTTTCCACTGAAGAAACAAACCCCACTTGCTTCTGGCGAGAAAAACAACGGGAAGCCAAAACGACCGAAAATCAAGGAATACCAAGAATTGTTTTTTGCAATTTCTACGTCGTTTTCCGTGATTTCGTAGATGGGATTGTCGGGGACGATAGCATTACATCCAAGAGGGGTAAGGGTTGGTGCAATTTCAGACAACTCTTCGTAATAGCGCGCATATGTCTCCAATGTTTTACGGTATGCAAGACCACTTTTTGGCTCATACGAGGGAAGTCTTGTAATCCAATGCTTAGCGCCACACATTCCTTGTAAAATAGAAAAAGTGAATAAAGAGTGCATCTTCGCTGCTGAGGTCGAGTAACGGTTGTGCGGACAGGTGTCAGTTTCTGCAAGAAGGAAATCGGGTTTTCCGGTAAGAGTCGCGTTCTCTACTGCTGCTTTATAAAAGCTGGTGAGGATGCTACGGGGATCGGGGGCGCAGTAGTTTGCGTTATTTAGTCGAAGAACCACAGGGTTTCCTTCGCCTGCCATAACCGAAGCAATTTCACAGGCAGCTTCGGAGCTCTTGCCACAAAGGCAATAAGAGCCGGGGATGGAAGGATCTACCGAATCAATGCCACGACGCAATTCTTTCACACATTCGATCAATGAATCCAAATGTGTCTTTATGAACCATTCGCGATATTGTCTGCCTTCGTCAGTATTCTGATTCATTATTTCGTTCAGTTCTTCACGAGTAACTACTTTTCCTGAAAGCTCGGCAAATTTCGCCAAATGTAATGGGCACGTACAGCCACGATGTTCGCCACGATGCGCGATCATACGGAAATCGTCGTCGCGCATAATATGGTCGGGGTGTTCTGATGCGATTTTAAAACCAGCGTCGCAAATGTAAGCTTGAAATCCTTTGTCGAGTGGACAACATACCTGAAGAACTTTTCCGTCAGCAAGTCCTACATATTTTTGAAAAGGAGAGGGATAATTTAGTTTTCCACCGTGCCCAATAGACGCTTGGATAAGAACTCCGGAAGGAATTTTCATCTCGTCCAGGCGTTATTTGTATTTTCTATATTTTGAGCAACACATACCAGGCTTATCAATAGTAGGCGTTCCTTCCGGAACAAGTGTTGCGCAAAAAAGTGGCATTGTAGCAATACCGTTTTTTACTTGAGTAGCTATATCGTTACAACATTCTTCAAAGCATTCTTCGAAACTTAAACTCACGATAGAAAAAAATAACATAGGATACCTCGTGTAATTTAAGATACAATAAAATTATTCCGTTACGATACTAATATTCAATGTGAGATTGCGAGAATAAAAAACGGGGTAAGCCAAAGAACCATTTTGGGCTTCAGTATTCCATACGACGAGATATATGTTTCCGTCAACAAAATCAGTGGCATCAATCTCAACACTTCCTGTAAACGTCGTAAAGTCGCCGACAGTGGGTGTGTGAGTAAAGACTTCGTGATGTTCTGCTCCGGAATTGTCGTAGCCCTTAAAATACATACCGATTGGAGAAGCTGTCCATCCATTGCCTGTTTTTAAGTCAATGGTGTATTCTATTTTCATCTTACCGTCGAAGTTAGATTTGAGGGCTAATTTGAGTTCGTCGTTCAATTTGACAGTGGCAGTTCTTTGCCCACTGCTTCCTCCGTTTTCTGGCTCGTTACCAAAAACAGAAATTTCCTGCTTTAAGGTAGATACATCGCTCCAACGAGCATATAATGTGGTGGGGAATGATTTTTCCCAATTCAGAAGAGATACTCCTTCTCCGTTAATATATTTTGTTCCACCTTCCTGTGCGTCGAAATATCCTTCAAGATAGTATCCTTTTTTTGGCGAAACGGTGATTGTTGCTTTCTTGCCATACTGCGCTACATATTGTGTAGAGGTTTCTCCGTCATAAAGTGTGAGTGTGGATTGCGTAAAACCTTCACCTACTTCGTTGTCATTTTCAAACAATCCACATCCTGTCATAAACGAGAATAAAAGACAAAGAGTGAAAGTTAAAATGATAGCTTTGATTCGTTTGTTCATAGTACAATCTCCTTTTTTTGTTTTATAGTTGTTATATTTTGAATTTTATCACATTTACAGGGATATGTCAATACTTTAGGAAGTATATTCCAAAGTAAGGCGAATATACCTACACCCTGCGTCTAACAAGCAAGCTTGTCGAACTTCGGGTGGGGTATGCGAACCTTCGCATACGTAAAACGTATGCAAGGTCGAATCTGGAGGGTAGACAAAAAAAGAGAAGCACCGTTTTGGTGCTTGACCGAAAGGGTTTTCGCCTGAGGCGAATATACCCACACCCTGCGTCTGACAAGCGAGCTTGTCGAACTTCGGGTGGGGTATGCGAACCTTCGCATACGTAAAACGTATGCAAGGTCGAATCTGGAGGGTAGACCAAAAAAGAGAGGCACCTATTTGGTGCCTCTCTTTTTTGGCCTACCCGAAAGGATTCGAACCTTCGGCCTTCAGAGTCGGAGTCTGACGCGCTATCCAGCTGTGCCACGGGTAGATGGAATGCTATAATATTCTAACATTATTTTCCTTGTTTGTCAAGGTGAAAGAGATAAGGAATTTTGACTTTTTTTGTATATGTGGATATAATAAAGGTAGAAACCATTATGAAAAAGGAAGGGCATTCGTTGAAAAAGACAAGGCTTTGGTTAAAAAATATTCTACTCACAATTTTCGGCACGCTTGTATTGTCTCTTGGAACGGCGCTATTCTTGTTGCCAAACCATCTGATTGCTGGTGGAATTTCAGGTTTGGCTATTCTCCTTGAGCATATTTTCAAATCCATTTCCGTAGAACGCTGGATTTCAATGTTGACCGTTGGGCTGTTTCTTCTTGGTCTGTTTTTACTAAAAAGTGATTTTGCTGTCAAAACACTTCTTTCTACTATTATTTATCCTGTGGGTATTGCGCTATTTTCTCCGTTAAAAGAATGGGACGCGCTTGCTTCTTTTTTTGTTATCAGAGAGGAAAAGGATATGATCTTGACGCTTTTGATTGCCTCCATATTGGGTGGTGTGTTCATTGGTGTCGGATGCGCAATCACCTTTCTTGGAGGGGGATCTACCGGAGGGGTAGATGTCATTGCTTTTCTTATCTGTAAACTTTTTCCAAGCCTGCGCGCGTCAAAGGTCATCTTCTTTGTCGATGCTACTATCATTCTCTTGGGAATCTTCATCACATCCGATATAGTGAAATCTGTTTTTGGAATTCTATCTGCATTTGTTGGCGCAATTATGATTGAAAAAATATTTCTTTCTGCTAAAAAATGAGATATAAAGAGAAATATGTAAATAATTATTTGCAAACTATCGTTATTTTAATATTTCAAGGTTTCGTTCAAGTACTTTTCTGCCTCGCCAGGAGAACGCTCTTTTTTGGAAATCTTCCTTGCTCATAGAGTCAATAAGTTCTTGCGTTAATTCCTCGATAACACTCTCATAAAACATAGGGATGGGTGTTTTTTTGGGCTCCTTATTATAGGGACAAGCACTTTGACAGAGGTCACAACCCCACGCTGTATGGTGAGCGCGCATATACGCCTTTTCCCACTCTTCAAGCTCGCCTTTTCTTTGGGTGATGGCAGATAGACAAGCCTCCCCCTCGCCACGTAAAATGCCCGTCGGACACGCCCTCTTGCAAGCGCCACAATGTGTGCAAAAGTGGATATCGGTCGGTTCTTTTGCCCCGAGCAATTCTGGTGGAATATCACAGATGAGGTCCCCAATGAAAATATAGGAACCGTATGCTTTGTTAATCAAAAGTCCGTTATCTCCGAGAATGCCAAGACCGTGAGTCAGGGCAGCGTGTCTTTCGTCGATTGGCGAATGGTCGCCATAGATTTTCATTTTTGCCTGTGGAAAGTTTTTTTTCAGCGCTTCTTCAAGTCCTTCACCGATTTTACGTATAATCAAGTGATAATCATATGATGCAGCATAACGTGAAATATTTTTTGGTGTGAGGGTGTAGTATGGCACGAGAAATAAAATGACGCTTCTTGGCACAAAGTCCTCTCGTGAGAGAAGTTCTCCTTTGGTCACCTTGACATTTTGAAAGTCAGCCACAGCAAAGTATTCAATTCCCAAAGACGAAAAAAATGTATTCAAATTCATATGGCGCCTCCTTTTTTACTCATTTTACCACAGAAGCAATAAAAAATCAAGCACCGACAGGGAGAAAAACGCCTGAAAATATTGACAAGTCTTTGAATTTGGTGTATAATTATAAAATCTATAACTATGTGCATTTTGGAGGGACAAGGAATGCAGGATAAAATTTCTCTTGCTGGTGATCTCGGAAGTGGCAAAAGTACCGTGAGTAAAATCCTGATCGAGGAGTTGTCAGCGACGTACTATTCGACAGGAGCCATTGTACGTGAAATTGCCGAAAAACGAGGGATGACCGTTGTGGAGCTTAACACCTATATGGAAACGCATCCCGAGATTGACTACGAAATTGACGATGGTATCATACGCCTGTCCGACGATGAACGTCTTTTGATTATCGACTCACGTATGGCGTGGCATTTCACGAAGGGTACCTTTAAGGTTTATCTTTCGACCGATATTGAAACGGCTGCCACACGCATTATGCTGAACAATCGAAAGGGAGAGCATTGCTCTACTTTGGAGGAAACCATTGCTGATACCAGAGCAAGACGCGCGAGCGAGAAAAAGCGTTATCTTGAACAGTATGGCGTAGACATCAAAAACCTTTTTAACTACGATTTTATCTTGGATACCACCTTTGCGACCCCAGAAGAGGTTGCCGAGCAAATAGTTCTTGCCTTTCGCCGTTGGCAGGAGGACAAGTCCTATCGTTTAGTACTCCTTTGTCCCGATCGTCTTTATTTTCCGGATGATGCCGAAGATGAAATGCTGATTTCTACATACGCCACAGCACTTGAGCGTGGAGAGGAAATTCCTCCGGTACAGGTTGTCGAGGAGGACGGCAATTTTTATGTTATTTCTGGCGCTGCAAGCGCCCTTGCTTATGCCTTCTCCTTTGCTACATTTGTTCCCTGCATGCTGGTCGATGCTCCTAAGCCGCAGCAGAAATATATAAAAATTTCAAACTCACTATAAGAAAGGTCAAATATGCTTACTCTGAAACAAAAAACAGCAAAGCTTATCAGTGACGCTATCGTCGAAAATTATCCCGATGCCACACTGACTTGTGATGATATATGCGCCCTTCTTGCCTATCCCCCAGACGAAAATATGGGCGATCTCGCCCTTCCTTGCTTCGCTCTTGCGAAATCCTTGCGTCGTTCGCCTATTGAGATTGCGACAAAGCTTGCAGCAGCGATTGCCAGTGAAGAATTTTCGTCCGTAGAAGCAGAGAAGGGATACCTCAATTTTCGTATTGCCCCTACAGCCTTTGCACGTCGTGTCCTTGCAGACGCGCAAAAGGAAGGCGAACTTTATGGCTCTCCCCGTATTGGTGAAGGAAAAACTGTTGTTCTCGACTATTCCTCTCCCAACGTTGCAAAACCCTTCCATATCGGACATCTTGGCACGACCGTCATTGGTCACTCGCTTAAACTGATGCATGAATTTGCAGGATACAAGTGCGTTGGTATCAACTATCTTGGCGACTGGGGTACCCAGTTTGGTAAGCTCATTGTCGCATACAAACTCTGGGGAAATCAGCAAAAGGTCGAAGAGGGTGGCGTGGACGAGCTCGTTGCGCTCTATGTTCGCATCAATAACGAAATCAAGCGCGAAGAGGATGAATCTGTTGCGCATCTTCCTGAAGAAGAACGCACCAAAGCGAAGAAAAATAGCCCTCTTGGTGACGCTTCTCGCGCAGAATTTACGAAGCTTGAGCAGGGAGATAAAGAAAACCTTGACCTCTGGAAGTGGTTTGTCAGCGTTTCTCTCGCCGAATATGAAAAAACCTACAAACTTCTTGGTATCACCTTTGATAGCTACAAGGGTGAATCCTTCTACACCGATAAAATGCCCGCGCAGGTGCAGAAACTTCGTGATATGGGACTTTTGGAAATCGACGATGGCGCCTCGATTGTCAATCTGGAGCAATGGAATATGCCTGTCTGCCTGATTCTCAAGCGTGATGGTTCGACTCTGTATCCCACCCGTGATATCGCCGCTGCCGTCTATCGTCAGCAGAGCTATCATTTTGATAAAGCCATCTACGTCACTGCTGCACAGCAGTCCCTTCACTTTGCACAGTGGTTTAAGGTAGTGGAATTGATGGGATATGATTGGTACGATAAGCTTGTTCACGTTCCTTATGGTATGGTATCCATCAATGGCGCAAAACTTGCGACCAGAACAGGTAATGTCATTCTCTTGAAGGATCTCTTTGCAGAAGCGATTGCGCGCGTATATGAAATTGCGAGCGAGAAGAATCCCGATCCCGACTCCTGCCAGAGAATTGCAGAGCAGGTTGGCGTTGGCGCGATTGTATTTTACTACCTCTCTGGTAACCGTAGAAATGACATCAACTTTAATATGGAGGATGCGCTTTCCTTTGATGGAAACACAGGTCCTTACGTACAGTACACCTATGCGAGAACTTGCTCTGTCCTTGCCAAAGCCGACGAGGTCGGAGAAATCGCAGAGGATTATGAGATGCTTCCTTGCGAAACAAAACTGGCGAAGGTTATCTCCCTTTTCCCCGAGCGTGTGCGTGAGGCTCTCAATGCCTATGAGCCTTCCATTATCACAAGATACATTCTTGAACTCTGCAAGGCATACAATGTACTTTATCACGATTGCAAAATCATCACCTGTGATGATGAAAAGGCAAAGCGTGCGCGCCTCGCTCTGACAAAAACGGCAAGCGCCGTATTGAAAAAGGCTATGCAGCTCATCTGCCTTTCCACCCCTGAAAAAATTTAAGTTTATATAAAGGAGCAATTTATGTCTGGACATTCCAAGTGGAACAACATCAAACATAAGAAAGAAAAATCCGACGCGGCAAAAGCAAAGATTTTTACCAAAATCGGTAAGGAAATGGCAGTTGCCATTAAGGCAGGAGGTCCCGACCCTTCCACCAATGCGCGCCTTCGTGATTTGATTGCGAAAGCAAGAGCAAATAACGTACCTAACGAAAACATCCAGCGTACCATCAAGAAATTCTCTGAAGAAAGCACAGCAGACTTCATTGAAATTGTATATGAAGGTTACGGCCCCTCCGGTGTCGCAATCATTGTGGAAACCTCGACCGACAATCGTAATCGTACAGCAGGTAATGTTCGCGCAGCATTTAACAAGTATGGTGGCAATATGGGCCAGACGGGCTGTGTGTCCTTCCTCTTTGAGGAAAAAGGTGTGATTCGCATTCTTGACGAGGATGAGGAAATTGATGAAGATAAGATGATGGAGGATGCGCTGGAGTGTGGCGCAGAGGACATCAAACTTGATGAAGGCGAATACACCATTTATACCACTCCCGAAGAACTCGACAGCGTTCGTGATGCGATTTTGGCTCTCGGCTACAAAATCGACTTCTGCGACACGGCAAAAATTCCTTCCACCTATGTTACTCTTGAAAATCAAGAGGACATTGACAATCTTCGTAGAATGCTTGAAAAACTCGAAGAGGACGACGATGTTAACGCTGTTTATACCAACTGGGACGAGCAATAATATAACATTTAAAAAGGCAGATGCGTGGTTGAACTGAACCCATAAAAACGGACATTGAATAAAAAGCCTCTTGTAGTAGAATAGAAATATCTACTGCAGGAGGTTTTTTGTATGGGAACTACAATTACGAACGTATCCAACTAAAAACAAAACTGACACCGTATGAAAAACGATGTCAGTTTCAAGAAATTAAGAACTTTTAAGAGCAAATCAAAGCTATTCTACGAAATGTCTTTTTATTTCGTGTCCATTGCCTTGGGTTCACTCCATTCCTTAGATTCTTGCCTTTTTGATATGTCGCTATCAGGTTTATTTTTTTCTGGGTTGTTTTGTCTTGATATCTGCAAGAAACGAAGCGCCTAAAATAAGAACGGCGCCCACGATAGTCAAGGGGGTCATTGGCTCCTTTAAGAGCAACGCAGAGAGTACAATCGCGAGTATGGGATCGACATAACCGAGTATGGCAACGGTGGTGGCAGAAAGAGAGGGGAGCGAGCCAAAATAAAGGGCGTAGGCAATGCCTGTATGCACAATACCCATCGTCAAAAGAAGAAGAAGCGCGAGAGGGGTAAAATCCGAGAGGGTGAAGGTTTCTGCAAAAATGGCATACGGCAGGACCACAATACCTGCGCTGGCAAGTTCGACAATGGTAAGGGTATTTCTATCTGTCCCATTGATTTTTTTATTACAAAGAATGACGGTGGCGTAAAAGAGGGCGGCGCCTGTCGCAAGGAGAACGCCGATAATGTTTTTTCCCGAAAAGGAAAAACTACTTTCAAGCACGCCACTGACAAAGACCATACCAACAAGAGAAAGGACGAGAGAAACAATTTTGGGGCCGTTCAATCTTTCCCGAAGCGCGATAGGAGAGGCAAGGATCACAAAGCTCGGAGCAAGGTAATAGCATAAGGTTGCTACGGCAACACTGGTGTAGTGATAACTTTCAAATAACAAAATCCAGTTGATGCCGATAAAGGCGCCTGTCACAATCAGAAAAGCAAGGTTCTTTTTCAGATTTTCCGTAGCAATTTTCTTTTTCCAGATGAGTACGATCAGCGCAAGGGTAAGGGCGCCCAAAATGCCACGTATTGATGCAATCAATCCAGAGGGCAAAAGCACATAGTGACGCAAAATGCCGACGGTCGAAAAAATCAGCATTGAAAAAATATATAAAAGACGACTTGTGTTTTCCTGTTTCATTGGATTTCCTCCAAAAAAAGATGCTCCTATTGTAGCATATCGGGTGATGTTTTGCAAGGTTTTTTAAAAATCTTTTTTATTTTTTCCAAAGGGGTTGACTTTTCTTTGATTTGTGCTAAAATGAAAGCAATCCTACCCCTCAGGAGGTTTTTATGCATAGATTAAAAACAAACACTACCTTTACCGAAGGTGGATTGTTCTTCAAAATATTACTCTACACCCTTCCCATTATTGCGACAAACCTTCTCACACTCTTATATAACACTGCCGACCAGATCGTCGTAGGGCAATTTTCTTCCGACCCCAATGCCCTCGCCGCCGTCGGTAGCACCGGCACACTCACCAACCTGATTGTCAATCTGCTGTTTGGTATGACGGCAGGCACCGGCGTTATCGTCGCCAGAAGTTATGGAGCGAAGGACAAGGAAGCCCTCTCGCGCGCCGTACATACCTCAATGCTTTTCTCTGTAATTGGTGGTGTCGTGGTAATGACGCTTGGCCTTTTGGTCTGTCGCTTCGGACTTACCCTGATGGGAACCAAGCCGGACGTCTTTGAGTCCGCCGTGCTTTATATGAGCATTGTTCTCTGTGGTGTTCCGGCATCAAGCGTATTTAACTTTGCTGCCGCGATCATTCGCTCAACAGGGGATTCTAAAACGCCCTTTGTCATACTCGCTTCCACAGGTATTGTCAACATTATATTCAACCTGATTTTTGTTATTCTCTTCCATATGGGCGTTGCTGGCGTTGCGCTCGCAACCATTATCGCGCAGTATCTTTCTGCTGTATGGGCTGTGATGCTTCTTATTCGCACGAAGGAGGACTTCCGTATGTCGCCTCGCAAGTTGCGAATTGATAAGCAAATGTTCCGTCAGGTGCTTTTGATTGGCATACCTTCTGGCATTCAAAGTTCTCTTTTCTCCATTTCCAACATCTTAATTCAAAGTTCCATCAATACCTTTACCACTCCTGAGGTCTCCGGTAGCACCATTGCCAGCACCTTAGAGGGCTACGCTTATATGTCGGGCAACTGCTTCTACCAATCGGTACTGACCTTTGTCGGACAGAACTATGGCGCAGGCAAATTTGACCGTGTGAAAAAGACACTTTTGTACTGTATGCTACAATCTGCACTGACGATTGCGATTGTTTCAGGGGTAGAACTGCTTTTCGCAGAGCAGATTGTTCGCGCCTTTGTAGATACGTCCAGTCCTGTGGCAAATGAAATCATAAAGGCAGCGATTGTCCGAATGGAAATTCTCTTGGTATGTTATTTCTTAACAGGACCAATGGACGTTTTGACGGGCTATTTGCGTGCGCTCGGTATGTCGATTTTGCCAATGCTTACCTCGTTTATTTTCGCCTGTGGTCTGCGCGTGCTTTGGTGTATTTTTGTGTTTCCAATGTATGGTACGCCACAAGGCCTATTGATTATCTTCCCGATCTCTTGGGGCGCAACGGTGCTTTGCAACGGTATCATCTCCCTCATCGTTACACGCAAAACCGTACATCACCAGAACACGGTGACGGCGTAATTTTTATTCTGATGAAAAACTTTGATACGAAGCGAAGGTGGGATACGGTGTATCCTATGACGGACTTGTGGTAGAATTTTAATTCGTTTAGAAAAGAAAAGAGAACATCTCGGTCTTTACCGATTTGTTCTCTTTTTTTGCTTTCGTAAGGTTCTTTGAATGATTTGATAGAAGGTTCCGTCAGGGGGTATGCCAGACGACAAAAAACAGATACCCTCTCCAAAGGCAAGAAAAGACAAAGGGGCTTATTGATTCAAGGGTTTGTTCAAAAATCCATTGAGAGCACGAGTGCCACACTTGGTGTTGCGCCACGTCATCTCGCCTGTGATTTCACAGACAAAGCATCTTGCGCTGCTTGAAATATTCGAGCGAAAATGCTGGGTCAACTCGTCTGGGTCAAGATAGGAGTCAATCATAAAAGCAGTGCCGTCAATCATACAGAAATTGACTTGATATTGCAGGTAATCATAAAATCTCTCCATCACGGAGCCACTTGCTTCGACAAGAACAAGATATCTTTTTCTAAAACGCATTGCTCTTCCCTCCTAAAATCAAAGATTGTTAAAGAGATAATCGCTGTGGTTTAAGTTGTTCCACGCAGCGTTTCTGCGAAGAGCCACAACGATTACTCTGCCATTGAGCCCAACAAGAGGATTGATTTTGTCATAAATCTGGTTGGCGCTAAGGTCGGTTTTGATAAACCATTGTTCATCAAGGATGTGCGCCCAGCAAGGGAAAGACTTGATTACTTTTTCTACAAGCACACGTTGAAGCGCATTGCCGGCGCGATAAATGATAGCGTAGGACTGCATATTTTTTCTCCTTTTAAAAAACTCAAAATTCTAACGGATGACAAACGAAATATCTTTCGCAAGAGCGAAACCAATCGTTTTTCGCCCTTTGTAACATTATAACACCTCTCTTATGAAAAATCAAGAGTTATCTTTCTTTATGAGGGGGAGAGGGGGCAAATCTTCTGAAAAATACAGAAAAAAGCAGAAAATATCCTTCCTGAGCGCTATATTTATCAATAAAGTAATTTGAAGGAGAAAAACCATGATTTACAAAGCAATACCTGGTCCTAAGAAAATCCAAATCGAAAACGACAACCTTAGTATGGCAACCGATGCCTTTGCTAACCTCGTCAACACAAATGCTGTGGATGGCTGGAAATTCTATTCTCTGGAAACGATTACCACTACCGAAACCATCAAAACCGGTTGCGCATTCAACCAGCAGGTTAGTGTAGTTGAACACAACATTTATATGCTTATTTTCTGCAAGGAAGAGTAATTTTGAAGGAAGAATCTACAACGGAATCCAGTTTTGATCACCTTCCTACACAGGAAGAATTGCTCGCATCTTACACACGAACCAAAAAAGCAGACCCGACCTCGACGGAATATGAACGAATCCTCGTTCGTCCCTCGTTACATATCATAAGGACGTGTCTTTTCGTTTTGGCAAGCGTCGCTGTCGCAGTCTTGCTTGCAACGCTCACTTATCTGCTATGGGAAAGTGCGCTTAATGCAATTTTGGTCGGTGTCGCTGTTCTCATCCTTTTGTTGCTTGTATTTTTAAAGCGCATCCTGATATGGCTGATTTTGGCATATCAGCGATTTGCTCCCGATAAGGTACGGAATCGTTGCCGATATGAGCCCTCCTGCTCACAATACACGATTCTGTCGATCAAAAAATACGGAGTCATCAAAGGATTTACAAAAGGTCTGAAACGCTGGCACAGTTGTAAGCCACCGAACGGTGGATTCGACCTGCCTTAATTAAGAAACAAGAAAACCAAGTCTCTCGGCTTGGTTTTCTTGTTTTTCAGGTTTTCAAACATAAGAAACTGGTAAGTCATTATGTTAACAAAACGAACCCTTTACTTATCAATGTGCTCCATAGTGCATTTTACACAGTCGAAATTTTCTAGTGCGTCCACACCGAAAGGGCTGATGATATACCAGTAAAAAAGTGCAACTTGTAAAAGGGTACTTCGGTCAGGCGATGATTAACAAGGCGCACGCCAACGGCAGCATTTGTAACGATTAGATTTTAAAACTGTCCTTTAGAGTATCTCCCTATAGGATACGACTTTTTTCGTGCGGACCATGTCGCTCGTTAAGAAAACAGTTGATAACTGTTTTTAGAGCGAAGACCGAGAACTATGTTCGAGGTCTGTCCCGTCGGAGCCCAAGCAAAAAGAGCACCACAAGGGTGTTTTTTAGTGCGGACGATGTCGCTCGTTAAGAAAACAGTTGATAACTGTTTTTAGTGCGAAGACCGAAGACTATGTATGAGGTCTGTCCCGTCGGAGCCCAAGCAAAAAGAGCACCACAAGGGTGCTCTTTAGTGCTTGGTGCGGACGACGGGACTTGATTCTCCTCGCGAACTGCGCTCGTCGGTCAGTCGCGGCTCTGACAGTCCACCGGACTGTCATTCACTACCGCTCCCCTTCAAGTCCCCTCATCCAAACCACACAAAAACACCCTCCGAAAATCGGAGGGTGTTTCGCGTGGTGCACCACTTTAAGCCTAAATTGAACCAAGTGTTCAGTTTGGGCTTTTTGCTTTTCTTATGGCTTTTTCGACGTCGGTGCTGACGGCGGTTTATGCCGCGAAAGACTCTTGACACGAGTAAGGGGGTGTGGTAGGCTTCATGCCATAGGCAAACAAACAGCCCCTCGGGGCTGGGTGGTTGGCTTCTTTGCCTTGCACCCACACTCCCGAGAGGCTCGTGTCAAGAGTACCGTGGAATAAATAGCCGTTAGCTTAATGTATGTGAGTTACCCCACATACATTTCAAGCTCCATTGTTTGTGCGGTGTATATGCTAATAAAGCCTTTATAAAAAGAAAAGCCCTGACTTTCGTCAGAGCCGTTCTTAATGGGGCTATTGATGTAAATTTCAATTCTGTCATTATAAAGCACTAATTCTTTGATGAAAAGACTAACTATCATAGTAGCTTCAAGCATTAATGCTTCTTCGTAGTATTCACGGATAATGCTTTCGGGTACTTTTACAGCTGTTTTACTCTTTTCTATAAGCAATTCACGCTCTAACGCCTCTTGCTGTTCTTCAAGCTCGTGTAAGCGTTTTTTAGTGGTCTTTGAAACTATGCCTTGTTCAATAGCAGCCATAAGGTTATCTAAAGCAGTATCTATCTTGGATTTTTCTCTTGCAATTGTTTTCACTTTGGGATTATCGGTACAGTATTTATCTTGCAATTTGAGCAGATTTTTCACGATTCCATTAAGCGTTTGCGGTTTAGAAAATTCTCGTGTAATAGCCGTTACGATTGCTTCTTCCAAGGCTTCTTTTGAGTGAATTGCTTGCTCACAGCCGTTGTGATATACCTTTCTTCCGAGGCATTTATAATAACGCTTTATCTCTCCGTTTCTTGCCGTTCCCGTGTCGGAGCTGATAGGATGTCCGCAATATCCGCATCTCATTTTATGGCGAAATAGATATACAGTCTTTATGCTACGTTTACCGCCCTCGTTTTCTTTAGACTTTGCTCGTACAGCTTCAAATGTATGTGTAGGCACGATTTGAGGATACATATTATCTACTCTCTCGTCACCGTGGTAGTAAACACCGGAGTATTTCTTGTTTTTAAGTATGCTGTATATGGTATTTTTAGCGAATGGCTTTCCCTTGTAAAGTACGCCCTTTGCCGTTAATGCCTTTATAATATCCTTTACAAATACGCCGATAGAGTATTGTTCAAATATGAACCTTACTGTTTCGGCTTTTTCTTCGTCTATAAGTATTTTCTTATCGACAACCTTATATCCGTATGGCAATCCACCGCCTTGGTAATGTCCTTTAGCTCTATTCTCTCGCATACCTCTTTTTACTTTTTGAGATAAGTCGGCGGAGTAATATTGATTCATACCTTCAAGTAAACTTTCAAGTATAATTCCTTCGGGCGTATCGGGGATATTTTCCATAGCGGACAATACCTTTACGCCATTTTTCTTTAGCGTATTCTTATGTATGGTAGCTTCGTATTTGTTTCTTGAAAATCTGTCGAGCTTATACACAAGAACGTATGTCCATTCTTTTCTTGCGCTATCTCTTATCATACGCTGAAAATCTGGGCGCATATCATTCGTTCCCGTCATAGCTCTGTCGATGTACTTTGCAAGAATAAGAATATCTTTAGCTCTTGCAAATTCCTCGCATACTCGAAGCTGACCTTCGATAGATTGTTCAGTTTGGCTGTCACTTGAATAACGTGCATAGATTACTGCTGTTTTCATTTTGGAATCTCCTTTTTTCTTTAGAAATTTGTCTTTCGGCAGGAGCGACCAAAACGGAAATGAAGGCGAGGTCAAGGAAATAGGCGAAAATATTGTATTTTAGGCGGCTATATAAAAATCATCAGCAATATTTTCACCCCTTTACCTCGGCGGCGTTTTCGTTTAAGCTCCACAACCGGCGAAAGATAAATTGTTTTTATGTCTACAGTTATTACGGCGTATCTTCTTTGTTATCATCGTGAAAGAGATCTATAATGCGAGTAAGTAATGCGTTATAAAAAGCGTTCTGCTCGGCTTCGCTAAACTGCTTAATATCCATCTCATCGCATATAGTAATTTCGGGCGTTTCGTTTCTCACTCGCTAACCTCCTTTTTGCTTGGTATAAAGAGGTTAACATATAAATCCCATCAAATCCACCTCTCAAGCTTTCTGCTTTTGCGATGCTACGGCACAGTTTTTATTCGTCATTTTACGAGGGTGATTATTGAACTTACAGCGGTGGACAGTTTTAACCATTAGAGCCAAAACCATTGAAAATTATACTGAATTTTTATATACTGATTATGACGTTTCGGATAACAACAACTTATTTGACAAGCAAATAAAAAAGCCCCTCTTTCGAGGAGCAAAAAACATAAAACCGTGACGGAGCAAACGCAAAAAGTTTAATCCACCAATTTAGCCGCCGACGGATAAAGCGGAGGTCTGTGCAAGCGGCTTAGCGCACAGCTCCGCTTCCGTTCGGCTTTGGTGGATTTCTTTTCTTGTCCGTTTGTTTTGCGCGAGGGCGTGTGCTTGTCTGGCGGCGCGAAGCGACGCCACTTGTATCAAGACAAGCACACGCCCTGCGCTCACGCTTAAATCGTAGACTTATTTTTGTGGACGGATTTGATTCATATCATACCGATGAATTAGAGCATAAAAGCAATAGCGACGAGCCTAAGCTCGCCGCTAAAAACAGATGTTTGCCGAATTTACGGAGTTGTTTTCTGTACATTGCTGCACAGGGAGGCAAAAGTTCACCTCCTGGGCATAATCACCATTCTGTGAATATTCGACAGTTGCAGGTGTGTGGCTGTCGACTTGGGGTGTATAGGCAATTATAGCAAGAGCCCATATTGTTATAAATGCGCTGAGGAAAATGGCCACAATTTTTAATACTCGTCTTGTGGTTGATTTTTTTGAACGATCAATTTTTCTTTTTTTCGCCTTGTTAGGTTTGAAACTAAACAATGCACCAACTAACTGTTTTATTAGCTCGCCGTATAACTAGGTCGCCGCAGCCTATAAGGACCGAGGGAGGATTGTATTATTCATACCTTCTCAACTTTGTTACACCGCTTGCGCGGAGGCTACGTCATTTCTGCGTAGCTCTTGCGGTCACCCGCAAGTTCAGACTGTGCCTTCATCCGCATGGGATGCTCCGTGTCCAGTCGTTACACCTTCCCTAAAAGGGCTTGGCTCGGCATTTTCTGCTTTATATTATATATATATCTTCTTGCTGATATTCGATGTTTTTATTATACCCATATCTATTATAGTCGATAGACCAAATACATCCATCTTCATCAGTACATTGTATAGAAAGATGCCTTGGGGAAGTTCCCTTATCTCCGCTCATATAAAAACATTGCAGTTCATTTTCAAAGTTATAGTAATTATCGCTATATTTGCAATCCAAATTAATTTTGACCTGTTGTTTCGAAGTCAACAGTGCACATACGGCATCACCGCAAAAATGAATATCTGTTAAATCTCGATTTCCAACATTAGTTATCTTGATTATATAGGCTTGTTCCTCATAATCCAAAACTTCTATACTCAAAACAACTTTAGGTCTTATTTCATACTTTCTACGCTCTTCTTCATTTTTTTGTTGCCAGAAATACAATAAGAAAGATGAAAATATTCCTAACGCAACTCCATAGTATGAAAGAGTGTCGATTTCAAGCGTTTTTTGAAACAATTCGGATTTTTCAGCCAAAAGACAAAATATGAAAGGCATTGATAAAATTACAACCACACAAAAAATTGTGAATAATGTTCTATAATTTCCAATAATCCATTTTTTAATTTTCGGTACGATGCTAAACTTGTTTTTCGTTTCTTTTTTCATAATTAATATACCATGATGGAGCCGCCACGAGGGCGGCTCTGTTTTGTTGTTTAAAGTTTAATCCACATAGCTGGAACAACACCCTCGCCATCACTTATGGACGAATATCCATTATCATCAACAGTACCTGTGTTATAAACTACCATTACAGAGTTTATATAATTTTTATCAGGTGAGCGAAGCCACCAATCTCCGTATCCATAACTTGATTCAGCCGTAGAAATCCAAGTACCAATTGCACGAGCGTAATCGGTAGTCTGCATTTTTCGGTTTGTATTACTTGCTAAGTCGTAATCGCTCTTTATTGCTTCTCGATAAGATAGTAGAAATACCTTGTCCTCGGTATTTTCACAAGCATATGAATTATTGGAACTTTCTGTACTAGCGGCACTATTGTCGACAGTGGTGACTTGTATCAATTCTTTTTGAATTTCTCCAAAAGCTTTGTTATAAAATTCGTTATTAAGCCACTGCCTAACATCACTATCTTTATAATTGTTGTTTTTATCTTCATCGTAAGAATGGTCGTCTATAATACTGTCGCAAAGTATAAATGCTGATTCTCCATTTTCCGATAGAACTCTCCAACGAATTGGCTCTACCTTGAAATAATACGTTTCGCCTGCTGTTACCGCTTCATCATTAGAGAATTTATAGCCCAAGTTATACTGAGTAGAAACTATTTTAGCATAGTAAAAACCATCACTTCCCATATAATATCCTCGTTCATCTTTGGTGTTTGTTATTTGAACACCGTCGGATTTAATGGTTTGAGGATATTCCCCGAAATATATGTATTCTCCAACTCTATAATAGCCACGCCAATAATACACCTCTAAAACCAAACTTCCGTCACCGCTGATTTTACCGCTTAATTTACTAATGCCATTGTTAACATTTAATCCGTCAAATGTTTTTGATATTACTTGTGCCGTTGCGTCAGTTGCTCCAAAAAGATACTGCGTATCTACAAGCTCATATCCTGTTCTATCATTGGTTTGCTTGTAGTGCTTAACAATATAAGGAGTATCTTCATCTGCACTCCACTTAGCAGTGTAAGTGACATTCTTTTCTGCATTGAAAGTGAAGGTCAGCGTATCGCAAACTTTAGTATCGCCTTCATACCAACCAATGAAGGTATATCCGGGATTTGAAGAAGCAACAAGTTTTACTTCACTTCCGATTTCATAATTGCCCCCATCGCTAACAAATCCTGCTTTGGGATTTTCCGTGGCGGTTGATATCGAGCAAGTATTAACAGCTATCCACATAGAAGGAATGACACCTATACACTCGGTGGTTGGTTTGCCCGATCCATCATAAATGTTTCCATTGCTGTATAGCATTAGGACAAGTTCGCAGCTTGCGCCCGATGCTCCGGGAGAACTAGTCCATGATGCGTAGGCATAGTTGGTTCCCGACGAAAGTTCAAGTCCAATAGCTTTCGAAAAATCAGTAGCCATCCAATTATCTCTATCGGAATTATTTGGGAAATATTTGCGCAGATCCGAAGCTGAAATCAAAGACACTTTATTCTGATTTACAATTTGAACGATCTGTTGTTGTAAAGATGTAAATGTCGTATTGAAAAATTCTTGTGTTAACCAACTGCGTATCTCGCTTGTTTCGTAGTTGTTATTATACTTACTATCATCGAATCTTCGACTATCTATTACACTATCGCACAGAATAAAGGCATTGCCATCTTTTTCGGAAAGAATTCTCCATCTAATCGGTTCGGCCTTGAAATAGTAGATATTGCCTTCTACAATATATTCCCCGGAAGAAAATTGATAATATTTGTCATAGCGAGGACCTGCCACAATTTTCGCATAATAATATCCGTCCGACCCAAGATAATATCCACGATTATCTACAGTTGTCGTTATTGTGACATAATCCGCCTTTAATGACTGAGGATATTCTCCGAAGTATATATATTGTCCTTCGCGATAGTATAGATCCAAGGTATAATAAACGTTGAGTACCAAAGTGCCATCACCATTAATATTGCCGGTCAATACACTCTTTTCAGCGTTGAAGAGATATCCGTCTAATTCATCAGCAACAAATGTAGCTAAAGTATCGGTTGTTCCAAGTAAAGTTATTGAGTTAAACAATACCGAATTATATCCCGCCTTAGTCATATTATCTTTATAGAAATTGACAGTATACGGAGTATCTTCATCCGCGCTCCACTTAGCAGTATAAGTAACGTTTTTTTCTGCATTGAAAGTGAAGGTCAGCGTGTCACATACTTTAGTATCACCCTCATACCAACCAATGAAGGTGTAACCGGGATTTGAAGAAGCAACAAGGCTTACAGAATTTTCGTAAGCATATTTGCCGCCCGAGGTTACAGTACCAGCCTTTTTGTTTTCTACGGAAGAGTTAATTGTATAAACGTCTCTCGTGTAGTAGACTTTGAGAACAAGTTTGCCATTACCTACTATATTGCCACTAATTACGCTATTTGTATTTGTGAATGTAAAGTGTGCATACTCAGAGATAACAGCATTTGCGGTGGTATCAGTTATTCCTTCGAGAACGACAGTATCCACCTTGTCATATCCTGTTTTATTCTTATTTTCAAGATAATACTCAACAGTGAACTTCGTGTCATCGTTGGCAGACCATTTTGCCGTAAGAGTAACCGCATTTTCAACGGTAAACTTGTAGCTTTCAGTTTCGCAAACAAGAGAGTTTCCTGCATACCAACCGAGGAAGGTGTAGCCGGGGTTTGTGGTAGCAGTTACGGTGATTGTTTTGCCGTAACGATAAGCGCTTCCGCTTGTTACACTACCAGCCTTTGCATTCATCGCACGAGTGGTAACGGTATAACTACTTCTCGTATAGTAAATTTTAAGGACTGCATCGCCTTCACCGTCGATATTTCCGCTTGCATTACTGATTGCGGCATAATAGGTGAAATGGGGATAGCTGTTTATCGTTGCGGTTGCGAGAGCATCTGTTGTTCCCATAAGAATATCGCTGTGGATAAGGTAGTAATCGTTGTTATCGATATTCTGATGATAGTACTCTACGGTATAGAAGGTATCCTCGTTTGCCGACCACTTTGCAACAAGAGAAATGTTTCTCGTAGGCATAAACGTATATGCAAGGTCTCCGCTGACGAGAGCGTTTCCTTCATACCATCCGAGCCAAGTATATCCGGCTTTAACGGTTGCGGTTACAGTGATTTCGTTACCATAAACTTTGGTAGCTCCCGACGTAACAGAACCGCCCTTTGTGTTTTCCGCAGAGGTTGTTACGGTGTAGCTGTTTCTGTCATAGTAAACCTTGAGAACGAGAGTTCCTTCGCCATCAATATTTCCGCTTGTAGTACTCTTTGACGAATTGAACTTAAAGTGTTCAAAGGTCTTGGGACTTACCGATGCGGTTGTATCGGTTGTGCCTGCAAGATTTTCGGTTTCCAAGTTAAGTATATCATAGCCGTTTTTGTTGGAATTTTCGAAGTAATATTCTACCTTGTAGGGAGTATTTGTGTTTGCCTTGAAGTTAGCAACGAAGCTAAGGTTCTCGGTTCTACCCAAAATCTTTACGTTAAGGGTAGGCTCTGTAACTCCCTCGTAAGTCCAACCAAGGAAGGTGTATCCTATCTTTGTAGGATTGATAAGCGTAAATTCGCTTTCGATGGTATAGGTTGTGGGGTTCTTACCGTCAACTGTACCGCCGTTAAGATTATACTCGATATCGTAAAGAACGAGATCCCAAACGGCAACTAAGTTCATATCGGTGGTAAGATTATATTTACCGCCTGTTACAAAGTTTGTTCCGTCAGACCAGCCCGTAAAGGCGTGTCCTGCGTATTCGGGCGTGGGAAGAATTATTTCTGCATCATAATCAATCGGGATTTCGGTTTTGTCCACAGTTCCGCCAATAGCATCAAGATAAATCTTGAAGGAATCAGCTTTCCAATTTGCGGTAAAGGAAAGCGCACCTATAGAGTCGTTAATGCTGACGTTAAGAGTGGGCTCGGTAACTCCATCATAAGTCCAGCCGAGGAAGGTATAACCCGTTCTTGTAGGATTGATAAGCATAAATTCACTCTCGATGGTGTAAGTCGTTGGATTTGTTCCATCTACAATACCACCGTTAAGCGTATAGCCGATATCATAGCTTACAGCATCCCATTTTGCAACAAGATTTACGTTCTTGCTTGTTTTCCAAGCACCGCTTACGTAAGGAGTTGTATCCTCATACCAACCTGCAAAGCTATATCCCGTCTTTGTGGGGGTAGGGAGCGTAATATTTGCATCATAGGTAGCAGTTTCATTTTCATAGCTTTCGTTGCCACCGTTGGTGTTAAAGGTTACGGTATAGGTGTTAGCCACCCAATTTGCAACGTAGCTTCTGTTGCCAATGCTTCCACTTGCGATCTCAAGAGCAAGCGTAGGTTTGTTAACGTATGTTCCCGTCCAACCGAGGAAGGTGTAACCGGTCTTTTCGGGAGTTGAAAGCGTAATGTTTTCGCTTACAAAATTGTATGTTGTGGGATTGGCGGTAGAGAGTGTGCCACCGTCAAGGTCGTATTCGATTTCATAGTTAATAAGCGACCATTTTGCTACAAGGGTAACGTCGGAATCGCCCTTCCAGATACCGTTTCCAAAAAGGTCGTTGCCAAGGTACCAGCCGTCAAAACTATATCCCGTGCGAGTAGGTATTTCAAGCGTATAGTTAATATCATAGACAACGCCTGTTTCCTCGTGTGCAACAGTACCGCCGTTTACATCGTAGGTAATTACGTACTCGTTTGCGAGCCAAATGGCAGAAATTGTTTCGTTTTTAGTGATAGGCGCAGTAAAATCATAACTCCAGCCCGAAAGAGTATATCCCTTTTTATAGGTATCTGGAGCTGACACAAGAGAGCCTTCTTCAATAATCACGGCTTCTGCAGTAGTGCCACCGTCTGTGTCAAACATTACAGTGTACATAGGTCTACGACGGATATTCAACTTATACATCTCGGATTGACCGTTCTCAGCCGTAACGAGAGCGTAGTAAACGTTGTCACCGATTTCCAAAGGAGCAACCTTGCTGGAAATAGTAGTGTTTCCGTAAATATCGCTCGTTAAAGTCCAAGAGCTTTTAGAGTTTATAGTTACCTTTGTACCGAGCGAAAATGCCTCGGTTGAGTTAGAAACCGTTATGGAATACTCGGTGTCGGATATCTTAGTAAATCCATCAAACTCAGCCTCAACGCCTTGAACCGATTCCGAACTCGTCCATTTAGCATAAACGGACATATTTTCGGAGAGCGGAGCATCAAGGAGAGAATTGGCGGTGAAGGGCTTGTTCCAAACGTCCTTATCCCAATACCAACCGTCGAAGACGTGCCCTTCTTTAATAGGATCATTCGGTATCTTGATGGTTTCCTTTCCGCTTGTGTTAACGGTTGCGTAAATTTCACCGTCAACAACAAAGTCAACCTTGAATTCGACTTTTCCGCAAGATGCAAGTCCGAGCGTTATGCCAAGGACGAGTGTCAAGCAAAAAAGAGCAGACAGTAGCTTTTTCATAAGCAATACCTCCTAAAAATACAAAAAGTGCGCCCGCAAAGCGAGCGCACCCCATTATGTACCTCACCTTGCCGCGACGCAATTTTCATAATATCTTAACTCAAGTATATGAAAAGGTGGGAGTACTAAAATGGCATAGTACACCCTTGAGTTAAGAATATTAAATTACGTCGCACTCTAATTATAGCACACTTTTACAAAAAAGTAAATATTTTCAGGCGATTTATTACGCGCAAAAAAAGCGCAAGTCAAAACCTTTCGGTTCAACTTACGCTCATAGTGGTGCGGACGACGGGACTTGAACCCACATGAATTGCTTCACTGGAACCTGAAACCAGCGCGTCTGCCAATTCCGCCACGTCCGCATATTAAATTATGTCTTGTTTAATTTTGATTCGTCAAGACCCTCGAATTGGAAGCCACGCTTCCAGCGCTGTCTGCAGTACGTACTCGCGAGCGAGTAGTACACAAGAATGCTTCTCATTCTTGCTTCGCCTACGGCTCGTCCGCCACGTCCGCATATTAAATTTTGTCTTGCTTCGCCTACGGCTCATTTGCCACGTCCACATTGACCTATATATTTTAGCATAACAAAATTGGTTTGTCAAGTCTTTTTTCTGGGTTTTTAAAAATTTAGGGAATTGGGGCCATTTTTAACAAAAGAGGCTGCCAAGACAGGGTAGTCTTTTTTAAGAAAGGAAACAGAAGATTTCACAAGAGGTCTTGAGTGGGCTTGCCGATATTGGTCGCATGCATCTGAGTGCGATTGAGCGAGGAGAGAGAAAACCGACACTGGAAACGCTCTATCGCATTAGTTGCGCGCTGGAAATACGGATGAGCGATATTATGTTGGAAATAGAAAGACGGCTGGGAGAGCTGGAAAAAACATAAAATAGCCCTTGCTTTTTTCTTCGTAGTATGTTAAAATGAAGGCATCCGGTATGTCAGAACCAAGTCAAGTGATATCGACAAAAACAGGGGGCTTTTATGGAAATTTTCGATTTGTATAATGAAAAACGAGAGCTTGCAGGGAAAACACACATACGAGGAGAGATCATTCCTGCGGGATATTATCACCTTGTGGTACACGTGTGGCTCAGGTGTCCCGACGGTCGCTATCTCTTGTCTAAGAGGGCTGCTTCACGCCCGACCTATCCCTTGATGTGGGAGTGTGTCGGTGGCTCGGTTGTGGCAGGAGAAAACTCCTATGAAGGAGCCGTGCGCGAAGTGCTTGAGGAGGTCGGAATTGACCTTTGTGGCAGAAAAGGCGAAGTTTTGTTTACGAAAACGCGTGATATCATTAACGGAGTTCCCTTTCGTGACATTATGGATGTCTGGCGCTTCGACCTAATGGAAGGCGAAGAATTTGACCTTCAAAGGGCAAGCACCGACGAGGTCGCAGAGTGCCGATATATGACGAAGGAAGAAATCCAAGCCTTATATGACAGTGGCGACCTTGTACCAACGCTTGAATATATTTTTGATTATATTTGAGTTTTATAATGCAAAAACAGACCATCATACCCGAGAGGGGAGATGGTCTGTTTTCTTATTGCTTCGCCAATATCAAGTCGAAACGGAACTCGTATAGAGAGTGAAGTTCATATTGCATCAGGCAATGTCACTTCAATGTGATAGGAGGAAGTGCGAACAACAATGTGATACTCTCTGCCTTCATAGGTAGCCCTTGCGATGATGTATTGAAGGACGTACGTGCCGTTTGTGGTGCGAGAGAGATGGATGTCATAGGAGATATCGCCATCAAATTCGTCGTGTGGTCTTGTGAGGTGGACAACAATCCAAGAACGGTAGATATCCTCTTCCACATCGATATCCCCCACGAAGTGGCTATCGAAAATGTAATGCAAAAAGTGTGTCGCTTCGCTGTTATCGAAGGTCCACCATTTAAACGAACGATCCCCCTCGTCAATGAGGTTCAGGTCCTTATCGTAGAGGTTTTTCGTCGTATTTGAAACGTAGAAATCGGGTTTGTAGGTTTCAAAATCATCATTTTCTGTGGCTTTTAAGCCATTGTCATAATTTTCATTATAGACGGCGACAATGTTCTCCGAACTGTCATAGACATACAAGGAGGATGTTCCATTGAAGGTTTCCGTCATCTTGAAATCGTGGTCGTGAAGGGATTGATTCACTCCGTTATAGTTGTTCATCAACTGATCGAAGTCAATACCGTATAGGACATTTTCACTGTGGGTGTAGCCCTTCAGCATATCGTTATTATCGAAAAGCGCTTCGATACCTGTGCCCTCATAACAGGGAGTATAAATCAAGGTATGCTGGTTCTTCTCATCAACAAAGAGGTCACACCTGACGCTCGCAAGGGAAACGAGGTTCATATCCTTATCGGTATTGTAGGTATAACTCAAACGATAATGTGGCGCATTTTTATCGTAGGAACTATCGTAATCGCTGTCATACTGAATGACGTATGTACGCTCGCTCTTGTTTTTCTGGAACTTATGCGCCTCTTTTACCTTGTCTTTGCTCCACGTGTAATAGGACGAAAACTCAGGAAGCTCAATGGACGAATAGTGGAAGGGGCCACTCTCTCTTGTGGCAGGATGAAGATACATCCACTCATAGTCGAAGCCACCGATATTGTTGAGTTTACTTACCGTGTCGCTTCCCTTCAAGGTGGTGTAAAGGATATCAAACACTCTACCCGCTGACAGATTACGAAATTCTGCTCCGGTATCGTAATCTGCGTCATAGATGTAGGCGTAATCCTCTTGGATATGACTATCATATCCCGTGTGATACACCCATTCATAATAGGCGATATAAGAGGTGTTCTCAAAGTCTATGTCCGAGATATCCTTACCCTGCTGATACAGACGTTCGGCGTTGGCTGTTGCGCCCTTTCCTCCACTTCCACCGAAGGAACCAAAGGAGCCGAAGGGACCGAGAAAGCCGACAGCGATCGAAACAATAATAATAAAGATACGTAACAAACCATAGAAAATCGCAGAGATACGAAGAATGCCAATCGACATAAGAAGGTCGACAACGGACATCAGCAGGAAATAAATCGGGAGGATGAGAACCACCCAACTCTCCATATTGGAGAAGGTGAGGGCATTAAAGTAAAGTCCGAAGATGATGCCGAAAATCAAGGTATTTTCGATAAAGCCACCCGTTTCCAAAGGGGTGAAGTGCAATTCGTAATCATCAAAATCTTCAAAAAGCGAATTCCACTTACGTTCTGCAGTGACGAAGGTATAGACATTCTCGTGGATTTTCGGGTTCATATATTCCGGTCCACGATAGAAAAGTTGCGTTAAGAGCGAGAGGGCAATGGGGAGCCAAAGCAGAGTTTGCCCATTTTCAACACCTCGAATATAGAAAACGGAAAAGATCGTTCCCACAGAAGAAAGAATAGCAAAAATGGGCAACAGACGTGTGAGAGATACCAAAAATCCTGCAATGATATAAATAGCAACGGCGCATCCAAGCACCTTCAAGGCAAGAGGTAAGAGCATTTCCATAAAGCGTTCTCCTTAAAATATTCTTCTTAAAAATTATAGCATATCACCCCCGTTTTGTCAACCAAAGGAAAGTGGCGTGTGGTGAAAAAGTTTTTCTTGCAATTTATAATAGGATATGCTATACTTGAGGTGATAACGTGCCCGACGTGCGCAAGGGCAGAAGAGAGGTAATCTATGGCAAACTGGAAACTGCTGATGCATTGGCTCTATTCGTATGACAAGGAAGGCGTTTGGGATGACGACGAGGAAGGCAAGAGCGAATTTGCTCTTGAAGAAGGCGCCACCTATGATGTTCCTAATCTTGAGAGGAGAAAGCAAATTGAGATTCTCTCCCTCAAGGAAGAGAACGGGATCGCCGTAGCACAGGTGAAGATAGACTACCACGTCTATACTCTTACGAGTGGCGAGGAGGCAGCGAAAGGCTCTTGTAGTTACTCCTATTCGGTGTGCGGTGACAGCGTGCATATTTCCGTATCTTTTTCCCTCGAACTTGCGAGGACAGATTGACTCCCTATTCATCCCCCGATGAACAATGTAAACCTACCTATAAAGGAGAAAAAATATGAAAAAATGGATAGCGCTCTTATTGCTTGTTGCGATGCTCTTACCCAGCATTTCGCTCGTAGCGTGTAACACCCCTGCCCCTGATACGGAAAACAACGGTAGTCAGGGAAACGAAGATGATAACAACGAAAACAATAATGGAAACGGCGAAACCATCCAGAATCCCGATAAGTACGCCCCGTTTGATTTACCTCGTGAGAAAATTCAGGGCGCGCTTGACGAAGCGCTGGATCGAATTAACAAAAAGATGATTCCCTCCTTCACCACGACATTTCCCGCGCACAACAGCACAAACAATGTTTATGCGCCGACGGAAAACACCAGTGGATGGAATCAGGGCTTTTGGACAGGAATCCTGTGGCACGCTTATGAGTTGACGGGAACGGCAGGTTATCGTGATATTGCGATGGGACAAATTCCCTCCTACACCAAGCGTATCGACGAAAAACTCGGCACCAGCACACACGATATGGGCTTCCTGTATTCCCTCTCCTGTGTCGCAGCATTCAAGCTGACCGGCGATTTTGAGAGCCGAACAACAGCGCTGAAAGCGGCAGACAATCTCCTCTCACGTTTTCACGAAAAGGGCGAATTTATCCAGGCGTGGGGCAATATTGGATCCACGAGCAACTATCGCTTGATTGTTGACTGCTTGATGAACATTCCTCTGCTCTACTGGGCAAGCAATACGACAAAGGATGAGAAATATGCTGATGTGGCAAAGCGCCATTTTGAAACCACAATTACGAACTGCTTACGCGAGGACGGTGGCACATATCATACCTATTTCTTTGATCCTGTGACAGGCGCGCCTGTGCGTGGCGCAACGCATCAGGGCGTCAATGACGAGTCCACTTGGGCGCGTGGTCAGGCTTGGGCAATTTACGGCACAATGCTAACCTATTCCTATCTAAAGAATGATATGGCGTATGATGCCTTCCGAGCTGCGACAAATTATTTTCTCGATCACCTTCCCTCCGACTATGTTCCCTATTGGGATTTCACGTATGGTGACGGCGCCTATCAGCCCAGAGATTCTTCTGCGGCAGCAATCGCTATCTGTGGCATTTTAGAGGGATTGAAGCACTTGGATGAGGACGATCCTCTGCGCGAGAAATTTATGAGTGGCGCAAAGAGAATGTTAAATTCCTTGATTGACAACTATACAACAAAGGACCTCCCCGACGCAAACGGCCTTCTGATCCACGCTACCTACAATCGCAACAGCAATACTGGTGTGGACGAGATGAACATCTGGGGCGACTACTTCTATATGGAGGCGCTTCACAGAATGCTGGATGCCGATTGGGTAATGTATTGGTAATAGAAAAAAAGGCAGGAAATGCATTGAACTGAACCCATAAAAATGGACATTGAAATAAAAAGCCTCTTGTAGTAGAATAGAAACATCTACTACAGGAGGTTTTTTGTATGGGAACTACAATTACGAACGTATCCAACTAAAAACAAAACTGACACCGTATGAAAAACGATGTCAGTTTCAAGAAATAACGAGCTTTTAAGAGCAAATCAAAGATATTCTACGAAATGCTTTTTTGTTTCGTGTCTATTGCCTTGGGTTTAATCCATGGTTGCAACTGCTTTTTTGACAAAACACAAGTTTTATCAATATTTTGTACTATTATGGGGCAAAATATTTGATTTCTACCGAAAATGTTAGGAAATGTAAAAAAGTGACATTTAAAAAACTTGCTTTTTGTCTGATGAAAAATTATTGACAATAACATTTAAAATATGTTAAAATAAAGAAAACCCCAAAGGAGGATATATATTATGGGAATTATTAAGGCTACATTTGATGCTCTCGGTGGTTCGCTTGCCGATCAGTGGGCAGAAGTGATTGAGGCAGACAATATGTCTGACAATACTGTTTTTTGCAGTGGTGTAAAGGTTAGACCTAACGATAGACGTAACTCCAATAAGAAGGGAACAGAGGATACCATATCCAATGGCTCTGTCATTCACGTATATCCCGGTCAGTTTATGATGCTTGTGGATGGTGGTAAAATTGTGGACTTTACTGCGGAGCCTGGTTATTATAAAGTGGACGATAGTTCTGCGCCCTCGCTTTTTGCCGGCGAGTTTGGCAAGGCGTTTGTTGATGCGTTCCGTAGAGTAAAATACGGTGGCGTTCCTTCGTATAAGCAGAAAGCCTATTTCATCAATCTCCAGGAGATTAAAGGCATTAAGTTCGGTACGAGAACTCCTGTAAGTTATTTTGACTGCTTCTATAACGCAGAACTTTTCCTTCGCGCGCACGGCACATACTCTATTCGCATTACAGATCCTGTAAAATTCTACACGGAGGTTGTTCCAAAGAATTCGGATCGAGTAGAGATTGATACTATCAATGCGCAGTATCTTTCAGAATTTATGGAGGGCCTTCAGGCGTCTATGAACCAAATGAGCGCTGACGGCATTCGTATCTCCTATGTCGCGTCCAAGTCCCCTGAACTTTCTCGTTATATGGCAAATGCTCTTGACGAGGCTTGGAAAGAAACACGTGGTTTTGAAATTCAGTCTGTTGGCATTGCTTCGATTTCTTATGATGAGGAATCGAAAGAGCTTATCAATATGCGTAACAAGGGCGCAATGCTTTCCGATCCTTCCATTCGTGAAGGATATGTGCAAGGCTCGATTGCGCGTGGTATGGAAGCTGCCGGCTCCAACCCACAGGGCGCTGCTGGCGCTTTTGTAGGAATGGGCGTAGGAATGGGCGCTGGTGGAGGATTTATGGCGAGCGCCTCCCAGACCAATCGTGAGCAGATGGCTCGTGAGGCAGAGCTTCGCGCACAGCAGGCGCAAGAGCAGCCAATGGGTTGGACGTGTGCGTGTGGCGCAAAGAACACAGGTAAATTCTGCTCGGAATGTGGCAAGAAAAAGCCAGAAGAGCAGGGTGGTTGGACTTGCTCCTGTGGTACAGTATGCACAGGAAAGTTCTGTCCGGAATGTGGCTCTCCTCGTCCGGCTACCTCTTGGTTCTGCACCGAATGTGGTCGCGAAAATGGCGCAAATTCAAAATTCTGCTCGGAGTGTGGAACACCGAAAAACGCATAATTTTTCTTGATGACTCAAATATTCTAACGAAAGAGGTTCGCCTATGTCAGGTACAGTAACCTTTCATTGCCCTAACTGTGATGCTGGTCTGCTCTTTAATGCCGAAAAAGGTAACTTTGGCTGTGAATTCTGCCTTAGCGAATTCACCAAAGAAGAACTGGACGAAACTTCCTCTGCAAAAAAAGCAGAGGAAGAAGGGCAAAAAAATGACGAATATTCCTCGCATCTTCACGGCTATCATTGCCAGAACTGTGGCGCTGAGGTTATATGCGAGGAGCATACCTCTGCTACCTTCTGCTACTATTGCCACAATCCTGTGGTTTTGGTAGGTGAGGTGAGTGGAGAACTTCTCCCTAAAAAGATCATTCCTTTTAAATTCGATCGAAATGGTGCAATAGAGCGTTTTTTTGCGTTTGCGAAAAAGCACAAATTCGTTCCCGACGATTATCGTGACGAAAAACAACTGGAGAAAATTACGGGTGTTTATTTCCCCTTTTGGGTAACGGATGCAGATGTAAGCGCCAACTATCGGACGACAGCGAAGCGTTCACGCTCTTGGCGACAGGGAGATTACATATACACCGAAGTTTCGCACTTTGATATTTCTCGCGCAGGAAACATCCACTTTGAGGATGTCGTATCCTCTGCTCTTACCACAGAGGATAGCGCAATGCTTGAGGGTATTATGCCGTATCCTCAGGGAGCGCATATTGACTTTGATATGGCATATCTTCTTGGCTACTTTGCAAAACGCCGTAATGCAGAAAAGGAAGCATTCTTTTCAAGCGTCCGTGAAAAAATGACAGACGGATCGACTACCCTGTTTCGCTCCACAATATCTGGGTATAGCAGTGTTTCGTTGGGCGATTGCGACCTTGTGATACAGAAAAGCGATTGGTCGTACACCCTGATGCCTGTATGGACCTTGACGTATAAGGATAAAAAAGGGAAAACCTACCTGTACGCAATGAATGGTTACACAGGAAAAATCTATGGCGAACTTCCTATTTCTTGGCCGAAACTTCTTCTGCTTTGTGGTGGTGTATTTATTGGAATTTTCCTCGTTATATTCTTGTTAATGTTAGGAGGAATTCTATAAAATGAAAACTAAAGTTTGCATTTTGATGGTTTTTTGCCTATTTATCTCGCTTATATTCTCATTTTCCTCCTTTGCTGTGGATGAATATTTCATTGATGAAACCTATGAATTGACGGGAGAAAATAGTTTTGAGAGCACCCTTCAGAGCATCTCTGAAAAGCACAATGTTCACGTTCTGATTTATGCCTACACATATACGGGTTCATACGTGTCGGACGCGGAAATTCTAAGGAAATTTGGACTTTCTACCTATGATGATGTGGTTGTCCTTGTCTTGGAAAAATATGCATATTCGGAGGAATGGCATTGCTTTCTTACCACGTATGGCACAGGCTTTGATAAGATTTCCGACAGTGAGGTTGAGTATTTGATGAAAGACGGTGGCATTATGGATGATGCGCTTTCAGATAATATGGAGGAGGGGCTCATACGCTACCTTGATTTTATCGACCGTTCATTAGAGGGAAATGGTATTCCTATCATTACTCGTATTTGGATCCCTATTCTTCTTGCATTGCTCGGAGGCTTGATTGCCTTTCTTTGCGTATTTATACCATATAAGCGTAAGGTGCGCTCCGAATGCTACCCCTTAAAGGAATTTACGAATATGGATCTTACCTATTCCGATGATCATTTTACAGGTAGTACTGTAACACGTCGTCACGTTCCTCGTTCTTCCGGTAGTTCTTCACGCTCCGGTGGTGGTGGAGGCAGTCGCGGTGGTCGACGTGGAGGAAGATAATCTTTATAGGACAGTAGTCTGACAAGGCTTCTGTCCTATTTCTTTTTAATTTTACAAAAACTCTTTACTTTTAAAATTTATTATTGTATAATAAAGGGGTATACTATCGACAGAAAGGGAGGTGACCTTCGTGGAACGTAAAGGCACATTTAAACTTCATAGTGAATTTGAACCTATGGGCGATCAGCCGGCTGCGATTGACGGACTTGTGCGAGGGCTGGAAGCAGGCGAGCGAGCGCAAACGCTTCTTGGCGTGACGGGCTCTGGTAAAACCTTTACAATGGCGAATGTCATTGCGAGAATGAATCGACCTACATTGGTGCTTGCGCATAACAAAACCCTTGCTGCCCAGCTTTGTACGGAATTTCGTTCTTTTTTTCCTGAAAATGCGGTAGAATACTTTGTTTCCTATTATGACTATTACCAACCGGAAGCCTATATTCCCGGCAAGGATATGTATATTGAAAAGGATGCAATGGTCAATGATGAGATTGATATGCTTCGCCACAGTGCGACGTCGGCGCTTTTTGAACGTCGGGATGTCATTATTGTTGCTTCCGTTTCCTGTATTTATTCGCTCGGTGACCCCAGCGAATACGAATCGCTCCTCATCTCCCTACGTCCAGGGATGGAAATGTCGCGTGAGGAGTTGATTCGTCGACTGGTCAGCATCAGTTACGAAAGAAATGATATGAATTTTGTTCGCGACAAGTTTCGTGTACGTGGAGATGTTGTCGAGATTTACCCTGCCTCCTCTACGGCAGAGCGTGCGATTCGTGTTGAGTTTTTCGGAGATGAAATTGACAGGTTATCTCGCATCAATACCGTGACTGGAGAAATTGTCGAACGTCTTTCCTACGTTGCGATTTTCCCTGCGACTCACTATGCCGTATCGGATGAGAAACGTGAGGCAGCGCTCTCGGAAATCGAGGAAGAAATGCTGGAGCGTGTCGAGTTTTTCAAGAGTCAGAATAAACTGATCGAAGCGCAACGTATTGAGGAACGCACCCGTTACGATATTGAAATGTTGCGTGAGGTCGGTTTTTGCTCAGGTGTCGAAAATTACTCCCGTGTGCTTGCGAGAAGGGAGCCTGGCTCCACCCCCTTTACCCTTCTTGACTATATGCCGAAGGATTTTATTTTGTTTATTGATGAATCCCACGTTACGCTTCCACAGGTACGTGGTATGAGTGGAGGAGATTTTGCACGCAAGAAAAATCTTGTAGAATATGGTTTTCGCCTCCCCTCTGCTTTTGATAATCGTCCCCTCTTTTTTGAGGAATTTGAAGAAAAAATCGGACAGATGATTTTTGTGAGCGCCACACCTGCCGAATATGAAAAACAACAAAGCTCCTCCTATGTGGAGCAGCTCATTCGTCCCACAGGACTTGTCGACCCACGTATTGATGTGCGCCCCGTAGAGGGGCAGGTGGATGACCTGATTTCCGAAATCCGTGAGACGACGGCTCGTGGAGAAAAGGTTCTCGTTACCACTCTGACTAAAAAAATGGCAGAGGATCTTACAGAATACCTGAAAACACACGAAATTAAAGTCAAATACATTCACCATCAGGTGGAAACGATTGAGAGAATGCAAATTATCCGAGATATGCGACTCGGTGAATTTGATGTCCTTGTTGGTATCAACCTGCTTCGTGAGGGTCTTGACATTCCCGAAGTTTCCCTTGTCGCCATCTTGGATGCAGATAAGGAAGGCTTCCTTCGTAGCGAAACCTCACTCATTCAGACCGTCGGCAGATGCGCCCGTAACGTGAACGGCCACGTCATTATGTATGCCGACACGATCACACGCTCTATGCGTGGCGCAATCAATGAAACCAATCGTCGTCGCGCCATTCAAATGGCTTTCAACGAGGAACACGGTATCATCCCTCGCTCTGTTGAAAAGAAGGTAGCCGATATCATTGAAATCGGCAAAAAGACGAAGGGAGAGGGCAAGCGTGAAAAACTTTCTCCTGTCGAGCGTGCGAAGCTTATCGAGCGCCTGACCGAAGAGATGAAGGAAGCCTCCCGTATGCTTGAATTTGAGAAAGCGGCATATCTTCGTGATCGCATCCGTGACTTACGCACTACAAAATAAGAAAAAAGGACGCTTATGGCTAAATATATTACAATCAAGGGAGCGAGAGTCAACAACCTGAAAAATATTGATCTCGTCATCCCACGTGATAAACTTGTTGTACTCACCGGTCTTTCCGGTAGTGGAAAATCCTCTTTGGCATTCGATACCCTCTATGCAGAAGGGCATCGTCGTTTTGTTGAGTCCCTCTCCTCCTATGCGAGAATGTTTCTCGGTCAGATGGACAAGCCAGACGTCGAATCTATTGAGGGGCTTTCTCCGGCTATTTCGATTGACCAGAAAACCACATCCAAAAACCCACGCTCTACCGTAGGCACCGTAACGGAAATTTATGACTATCTCCGTCTGCTGTATGCGCGTGTGGGTATTCCCCATTGTCCCATTTGTGGCAAGGAAATCAAGCAGCAAACCCTCGATCAGATCGTTGATAAAATCTTAACGCTGGAAGAGGGAACTCGCTTCCTCATCCTCGCACCTGTTGTATATGCCCAAAAGGGTATGCACGAAAAGGTGTTTGAAGCAGCGCGTAAGAGTGGTTATGCCAGAGTACGTGTGGATGGCAATATGTATGATCTCTCCGAAAAAATCCAACTGGATAAAAATATCAAGCACACCATAGATATCGTGCTTGACCGTTTGGTGATGCGTGGGGATATCCGTTCCCGTCTTTCCGATTCTGTGGAGAGCGCGCTTCGCGAGGCAGATGGAAAGGTGCTGATCGTCACCGTTCCTCGTGATGGAGAAGAGGAACAGGAATTTGTTTTCTCTCAAAAATACGCCTGTGAAGAACACGGAGTTGGTTTTCCTGAACTTGAGCCGAGAATGTTTTCTTTCAATAACCCCATTGGCGCGTGTCCGGCGTGTTCGGGTATCGGAAACTCGCAAGAGGTTTCCATAGAGAAACTTCTTCCTCATAAAGAGTTATCCCTTCGCACTGGCGCGATTGCTGTCAACGGCTTTAAAACAATGACAGAGGATTCGTGGACAGGTCCCCTGCTTGCTCGAGTGGGCGAGGACTATGGCTTTACTCTGGATACCCCCATTCGTGATTTTACCCCTGAAGCGCTGGATGCCGTGATGTACGGCACAGGCACAAAAAAATATAGTGTTGTACGCTATTTTGGTGGCACCGGAAAAGAACAGACGACAACCTTTGACGGCATTGTGCATATTATAGAAAAGCGTATGAAAATGCAGGGAGGGGACTATTACCAGGAATTTATTGATGAAATTCCTTGTAAGGCTTGTCGTGGCAGGAGGCTTTCTGACCTCGTTCTCTCCGTCACTGTCGGAGGGCTGAACATTGATGAAATCTGTCGCCTGTCGATTGATAAAATGCTTAACTTTATCGACGGTCTCACCTTCTCGGAGGCGCAGTTCAAAATTGCAAAGGACGTCTTGAAGGAAATTCGGGAAAGATTGAATTTCCTTGTCAGCGTCGGTCTTGATTACCTCAATCTTGCTCGTACGGCAGGCACACTCTCTGGTGGCGAAGCGCAGAGAATTCGGCTGGCAACACAGATAGGCTCTGCCTTAACAGGCGTGCTTTATATACTCGACGAGCCGAGCATAGGACTTCACCAAAGGGACAATGGAAAATTGATACGCACCCTTCTTCGCTTGCGTGATCTTGGCAATAGCGTTATTGTTGTAGAGCACGACGAAGAAACAATGCAGGAGGCCGATTTCATTGTCGATATCGGTCCCGGCGCAGGAATTCACGGTGGCGAGGTGGTTGCTGTTGGCACTCCCGCAGAGGTCGCAAAATGTAAAACCTCTATCACAGGTGATTATTTGTCAGGCAGAAGATGTATCCCTGTTCCCAAAACAAGACGTGAGGGCAATGGTCATTTTCTTTCCATTCGTGGCGCACAGGAAAATAACCTGAAAAACATTGATGTCGATATCCCACTTGGAAAGTTTGTTTGCGTCACTGGCGTTTCCGGCAGTGGAAAATCCTCGCTGATCAACTCCATTCTCTATAATCGTTTGGCACGCGACCTTAATCGCGCTATCACCTATCCTGGACGTGTTCGTGAGGTGTTTGGTCTGGAACATCTGGATAAGGTTATCGCTATCGACCAAAGTCCTATCGGGCGCACGCCTCGCTCCAATCCTGCGACCTATACAGGTCTGTTTACCGATATCCGTACGCTTTATGCTCAGACTCCGGATGCCAAAGCGCGTGGTTATGATGCGGGACGCTTCTCCTTCAATGTTCGTGGTGGACGTTGTGAAGCTTGTCAGGGAGATGGCGTAATGTGCATTGAGATGAACTTCCTTCCTGACGTTTATGTCAAGTGTGAGGTCTGTCGAGGTATGAGATATAATCGTGATACCTTAGAGGTCAAATATAAGGGAAAGAACATCTATGATGTTCTTGAAATGTCAGTGGAAGAAGGACTTGCGCATTTTCAAGGACTTCCACAAATCACTAAAAAACTTCAAACTCTCTATGACGTTGGTCTGGGTTATATTAAAATCGGTCAATCTTCGACCACACTTTCGGGTGGTGAGGCGCAACGTGTGAAACTGGCAACCGAACTTTCCAAGCGTTCGACAGGTCGCACCGTGTATATTTTGGATGAGCCGACAACGGGTCTACACACAGAGGACGTTTCTAAACTGATTTTGATTTTGCAACGCCTTGCCGATCAGGGAAATACCGTGATCGTCATTGAGCATAACCTTGACTTCATCAAGACGGCAGACCATATCATTGATCTCGGCCCCGAAGGTGGAGACGGTGGTGGACTTGTCATTGCACAGGGAACCCCTGAAGAAGTCGCTGAAGTTGAAGGATCCTACACAGGTCAATATCTTCGTAAGAAACTGAAAGGAGAGTAGTATGTATTACGGCAATATCAAACGTAGTGATATCGCCAATGGCGAGGGCATTCGCACCACCCTCTTTGTCAGTGGTTGTCGGAATTATTGCAAGAATTGCTTTAACCCCGAAACCTGGAACTTTAATTACGGTGAGCCCTTTACGGAGGAGGTGGAGGAATATATTTTCTCCACGTTCAAAAATCCGGTAGTCGCAGGACTAACGATACTCGGTGGCGAGCCAATGGAGCCCGAAAATCAAGAAGCGCTTTTGCCATTTCTTCGGCGCTTTAAAGAGCGTTTTCCTGAGAAAACCATATGGCTTTTTACAGGAAATCTTTACGAAGAGTTAACGGGCGAGATGGGAGAGCATCCAAAATGCCTCCCCATCACCAAAGAGATTCTCAGCCTTGTGGATATCCTTGTGGACGGAAGATTCGAGGAGGAGAAGAAGAGCATAGGTATCCGTTTTCGTGGCTCAACCAATCAACGCATCATAGATATGAACAAAACCAGAAGTAACGGACAAATTGTTATTTGGGATGGATGCAAAGAAGATCGCATCTATTCCCGTCCGGAGGAGTAAAAATGAATATCAATATCAAAAAACTGAACGAAAACGCCATTCTTCCTAAATACGGTACACCTTATTCTGCTGGCGCCGACCTCTCTTTATTGCCTGGTGAGAGTGTGACGATTCCCCCTCATCAAACCGTTCTTTGTCATACAGGTCTTGCAATGGAAATTCCTGAGGGGTATATGGGATTGATTTTTGCGCGCAGTGGACTTGCATCAAAGCGTGGGCTTGCTCCAGCGAATAAGGTCGGAGTCATCGACAGTGACTATCGTGGAGAATGTATGGTTGCTCTACATAACCATACCGACGAGGAACGCACCGTCGAGGGTGGCGAGAGAATTGCACAACTGGTCGTTGTTCCGTACCTCGCCTGTGATTTTATTGTTGTAGATGAACTTGAGCAAACTGTTCGTGGCGAAGGTGGATTTGGCTCCACTGGTAAAAAATAAATAATTTGTAAACTATTATTAACAAAAAGGTGATATTATGTTGAATTTTGCGAGTGATTATCTTGAAGGCGCGCACCCAGAAATACTGAACGCCTTGATAAAAAGCAATTTTGTGAGTTGCCCTGGATATGGGGATGATGTCTTTTGCCAAAGCGCAAAGGAAAAAATAAAAAGGGCGATCGGTCGGCAGGATGTGGATGTCTGGTTTTTGGTTGGTGGCACACAGACCAATCGTATTGTTATCAATTCTGCTCTTGCAATTTATGAAGGCGTTGTCGCTCCCGATACTGGTCATATCAATACCCACGAATGTGGCGCGATTGAGCACTCAGGACATAAAGTAATTACCCTCCCTCAGCAGGATGGAAAACTTTATGCAGACACCTTGAGGGATTATCTCGAAACCTTCTATCAGGATCAAAACCACGAAGCCTCTGTTTTTCCTGGAATGGTGTACATCTCTCATCCGACAGAACTTGGCACTCTCTATACCAAAGCAGAGCTCAAGGCGCTCTCCGAAGTGTGTAAGTCCTACGACCTCCCTCTATTTTTAGATGGCGCGCGACTTGGTTATGGTCTTGTCAGCCCTGCGAGCGATCTTTCCCTTCGTGAAATTTCCGAGCTTGTAGACGTTTTCTATATCGGAGGAACGAAGGTTGGCGCCCTTTGTGGAGAAGCTGTTGTCTTTACGAAAGGGAATACCCCGAAGCATTTTTATTCGACCATCAAGCAAAACGGCGCCCTTCTTGCTAAGGGTAGACTTCTTGGAGTGCAGTTTGATACTCTCTTTACGGACAATCTCTATTTTGAAATTTCTAAAAATGCCATTCGTCAAGCGCACAGACTTGTTTCGATTTTTGAGAAGAAGGGTTATCCCTTTTTCCTGAAAACGGACACCAACCAGCAGTTTGTTATTCTGGAAAATGCGACGATGGAGCGACTTTCAAAAGAAGTGATTTTTTCTTATTGGGAAAAGTATGACGATACACATACTGTTGTTCGTTTTTGCACAAGCTGGGCAACAACGGATGAGCAAATGGATGCTCTTGAGCGCATTCTATAAAGAAAAAAGGCTTTCCACTCAGGGGAAAGCCTTTTTTACAATTTGCCGAAATTTGTTGTGCAAGTCTACAAAAGCATTATATTTTTGTTGTATTTTTCAATCATTTGTGTTAAAATGGAAAAAAAGAAAGCTATAGGAGTATATGCTATGCCAATTCAATCCCTTTCGACCCTGATTCAGTCGAATATCGACCTTCGTCACATTTCTGCTTTTTGTTTAAAATCGGAAAAAGGCTCGCTTGGCTCTGCTACGATAGACAAGCCTCGCCAGCGCTCGGCGCTTGTTTATGTAGACGGTGTCTTAACTGTGCAGTTTGCTAACAAAAAAGTCACCTATTCTACGGGCGATCTTCTCTTTTTCCCACACGGGGCAAGTTATTCGCTTTATTATAACGAAACCACCACGCAATATGGTGTGAACTTTATTCTTTTGGATGAAAACGGCGAGGAAATTATCCCCTTTGATGTTCCTACGCTTCTTGCCGACAATACGCAGGATAGTCTGATTGTGGAGCAATTTGTCCGTTGCGTCAATATGTATCGGACGTCCACCAACCGTATTGCCCTCAAAGGTGAGGTGTTCTCGCTTTTTTCCACTGCGATTGTTACATACACAACCAAAAAAGCTCCCGCAGGAATTCAACCTGCGATTGATATTATACGCAATAGTATTCACGACGAACTTCGCATTGCCGATCTTGCGCTTACTTGTGGTATGAGCGAAAGCACCTTCCGTCGGGAATTCCATCGTTATGCAGGTGTTAGCCCGAAACAGTACATTCTGGATCGTAAACTCAATAAAGCAAAGCAAATGCTTCGCTCTGGTTATTATCCAATCAAGGAAATATGTATGATACTCGGCTTTTTTGATGATGCTTATTTTTCCAAAATCTTCAAAAAGAGTACGGGAATGACACCAATGCAGTATGCCGAGAAGGCAGGAAAAAAATGATATGGCTACGCTTATCCCCTCGTTTTATCCGGCATTTCGTTGCGACCCCTCTGCGTGTCATCATTCCTGTTGTATCGAATGGGAAATTGACATTGACGAGGAGAGCCTTGTTCGCTATCACGCGCGAACAGATGACTTGGCGAAGCATATCTTGGCGCATATCGTAAATACGCCAACGCCTCATTTTTCCTTGTGCGAAGGAGAGAGATGTCCTTTCTTACAAGGAGATGGTCTTTGTTCCATTATTTTGGCAGAAGGGCAGGGAACACTTCCTGAAATTTGTCGGGAGCATCCTCGCTTTCGCAACTTCTACGGAGGAAACCTTGTTGAGTTATCTGTGGGACTTTCCTGTGAAATCGCAGTCACCCTTCTTCTAAAAGAAGAAAATCTTGATTTTCTTATGTCGGCAAACGATATGGATGCGCTCACTGACCTCGACAGTTTGTCTTTTGTTGAATTTGATGAAAAATTTGATACGCCAAACGAATACGATATCCTTTTTCTTCAAAAGAAATATCAGATTATTCGTTCCTTTTTGCGCTCCAACCTCTCGTTTGATGAACTGGCAAAAAACGCTCTTGACACGCTCGCTATCCATAATTACTGCGAGAATAGTTATCGTGCGCAACTGGCTCTCTCCACCCTTGAAACCTTGAACACTGATTTTTCTACCCTTTTTCAGCGAGCATCAAACACAGAGGAATTAAAAAAGCAAGGAGAAAAATTGCTTTTAGCCGATAGCGAAAAGAAAAGGCTGTTGGTTATGACTTTTTTCCGTCACGCAAATACTGAGAGCTTTTATTCTATGGAAAGCGCTTTTGCTTTTTCCTTGTTCTTTGTCTCTCTTGTTGACGTTCTCATCTTGGAAATGAATATAGATAAGGTAGAAGCCATCCGTATTCTATCATCCGAAATCGAATACAGCCAAGAAAATACCGATATCCTGCTCGATATTTTTGATGTTTGAGGTATGCGAACTCCTCGCCTACGGCGACGAAGTTCGTTCGATACAGGAGCACAAAAAAAAGAAGGACAACCACGAGGGTTGTCCGCTCCTGCGGAGTAGACGCTTCGCCTACGGCTACGCTATATACCTCGCTATGCGAGGTATGCGAACTCCTCGCCTACGGCGACGAAGTTCGTTCGATACAGGAGCACAAAAAAAAGAAGGATGACCGTTCGGTCATCCTGCGAAACAAATGTTTCGCATATAACGGTACGTATTTTTTGGAGAAGACGCTTCGCCTACGGCTACGCTATATACCTCGCTATGCGAGGTATGCGAACTCCTCGCCTACGGCGACGAAGTTCGTTCGATACAGGAGCACAAAAAAAGAAGGACAACCACGAGGGTTGTCCTTCTTTTTTTGGTGCTCCTGCGGAGAATCGAACTCCGGACACCTTGATTAAAAGTCAAGTGCTCTACCAGCTGAGCTACAGGGGCAAATCAATCACGCTTAAATATAATAACATAAAAGTTTTGCTTTGTCAAGGCTTTTTTTGCAAAAAAGGGAAAGTTTTTTTAAAAAATAGCTTTCGTGAAAAAGGGAATAAAAATGGATTAAAAAGTTTCTCCTCGCTAAAGTAGAAAAGAGAGCTTGCGCTAAATGGCAAACTCTCTTTTGCATTTATATTATTCGAGTATAAATTTTGCGAAGCTCTTTTTGCCTCTCTTGACAAGAACACCACCCTGAAGCGCATCCTCCGTAACGCAAGCGTAAACGTCGGAAATCTTTTCGCCATCTACGCTGACAGCCCCCTGCTGAATGGCTCTTCTGCCTTCCGATTTGGAGGGAACCATCTTGGCAAGAACGAGCAGGGAATTGATATCGACTTTACCATCGACAAGCATTTCCTTCGGTACTTCAACGGCAGGAGTAAGCTCGCTTGATCCTTGTGCAAAGAGCGCGCGAGAAGCGTCACGTGCTTTTGTTGCTTCCTCTTCGCCGTGAACAAGTTTAGTAAGCTCATAAGCGAGAATTTCCTTCGCCTCGTTGAGTTTCGCTCCTTCCCAAGAATCCATTGCATTGATTTCTTCAATCGGCAGGAAGGTAAGCATACGAATACACTTGAGAACATCTGCATCTGCAACATTTCTCCAGTACTGGTAGAACTCATAGGGAGAGGTCTTGTTCGGGTCAAGCCATACAGCATTTCCAGCAGTTTTGCCCATCTTCTTGCCCTGCGAGTCGGTCAGCAGAGTAATCGTCATAGCGTGCGCATCCTTGCCGAGTTTACGACGGATCAGTTCAGTACCACCGAGCATATTCGACCACTGGTCGTCACCACCAAATTGCATATTGCATCCGTATTCACGGAACAGATGATAGAAGTCGTAGGACTGCATAATCATATAGTTGAACTCTAAGAAGGAAAGTCCCTTTTCCATTCTTTGCTTATAGCACTCTGCTGTAAGCATTCTGTTAACGGAGAAGCAAGCGCCAACCTCACGGAGAAGGTCGACATAGTTGAGCGAAAGAAGCCAGTCGGCGTTGTTTAACATCATAGCCTTGCCTTCGCCAAATTCAATAAATTTCTCCATCTGCTTTTTGAAGCAAAGCGCGTTATGCTCAATGTCCTCTTTGGTGAGCATCTTTCTCATATCGCTTCTGCCAGAGGGGTCACCAATCATTGTCGTACCACCACCAATGAGCGCAATGGGCTTGTTGCCTGCCATTTGCAATCTCTTCATCAGGGTCAATGCCATAAAGTGACCTGCCGTAAGGCTATCTGCCGTACAGTCAAAACCAATGTAGAAGGTAGCCTTGCCTTCGTTAATCATTGTTCTGATTTCTTCTTCGTTCGTAACCTGCGCAATCAAGCCACGAGCGACGAGTTCCTCATAAATTTTCATAGAATTACTCCTTTATGTAAATAATTATTAGCAAAAACAAAAAGTCCTTGAGCATTACGCTCAAGGACGAATAATCGTGTTACCACCTTGATTCACCTTTTTTTTACAAAAAAGGCCTCATTGACTACCAACATAGTCGTCTCCTGTAACGGGAAGCTCCCGTCGTAGCCTACACACCAAAATCGGCTTCGGTACGCACTCAAAGAGGTATTCGCAAGAGATCCTTTGCGCCTCTCATCACCCGGCAACTTTCTGTGAAAGAACTCATCTTGTTACTATTTCTTATCTTCGCTTTTCTCTATTATAACAAATAGATACGTTTTTGTCAAGTGGCTTTTTTCTTTTTTATAAACTCTTTTCTATGTCCTCAATAATAGCGCGAATTGCTCCGTGAGAGGAGGGAACAGTGATACGGTCTGCTACTGCCTTGAGAGCTTCACAAGCATTGCCGACGGCGTAACCAATGTCTGCTCCTTCTACCATAGAAATATCATTCTCAAAATCACCGACACAAATCAGTGTATGCGCCCCGAGCGCCTTTTTGAGCTGATGAGAGGCTGAACGTTTGGAGCCGTATTTTGGTATCACTTCAAGACAGGAAACATAGCTTCTCACAATCTCGACGGGCTCATCTCTGTATTTTTCTCTCAGCATTCGAGTGAATTCTTCCTCATCAATGCTTGGAATAAGGTGAAGGCCAGCTTTAGAAATGGAGCGCCCCATTATTTGTGCTCTTTGCTCTCTGTATTCTTCTATGGAGAAGGTCATAAAGGACTTTTCATTGGCAAAGTGAAAAAACACATCGCGCGCATTTTCACACAAATCTACAATCTCTTGGTAGAGTTTCTTTAGTTTTTCTGTGTATTCGGTATAGAATAGCACATCCCCTGTACGAAGGTCGACAGCCTTTGCTCCACCAAGGCCGACTACATATGTGTTCGGCTCAATTTGTTCTTGAAATTGACGGAGATATTCGGGGTTTCTTCCTGAGCAAATGGTGAAATATCCACCATTACTTTGAAAATATCGTATTGCCTCTAAGTTTGCTTGTACCAAATGTCCTTCGCTTGTTAATGTGTTATCCAGATCCGAACAAATCAGATAACCATCAAATTTTCCCATATATCCTCACAATCCCACGAAATAACCGTCATAGCAAAGGGTAAGAGCATTCTCCTCCGCATATGGAAGCCAATCTTCGTGATTTTTTTTCTTTTTATCCGTCGGCAGATTGGCAACAATAAATCGACAGTGTTCTGACGTTACCCCTCCACTTTGGAGAATTCTTTTGGTTAGTGTTGCGCCCTCAAGAGAGAGCGCCTCAAAATCATCTGCTCCAAAAGGTAAATCTCCACGACTGCCATCAAGGACCACGACATCAAGCTTCATACTCTCGTCTGAACTTAATTTTCCAAGCAACTGCCACGTATCGTAGCGAATCATTCCACCGGGCGTCGCATAAAACATATTTTTATCTCGGTTGATATAAAAACCGATAGGACATTCTCTTGTATTTTTTGTTTTGTGACCAAGTGGGAGTGGCAATATTTTGTATTCCCCAATCTGCGTGAGATTGAAGGGTGTGAGATAAGCTGCGCGTACGCCCGAACATTCCGAAAGTTGATTTAAAACAAAAGCGCTTGCTAACACGGGAATGGCGTTGCGTTCTGTCAGCTTCGCAATCGCTTCTATGTCAAGAGAGAGCGTGTCCGTCACTAAAATAGCCGTAATGCGACGGAACATTCCCGTAAGATTGAAGGTTGCCTCAAAATCGAAAATATCCATTGTCGGATTGATAAGAATTTTCTCGTCCACAAAAAGCGTGGTGCGACGGCGATATTCCTTCGTGTTTTTCTTTTTAATTCTGCATCCTTCAGTGCCTGAACCAAGAAATCGTAAAATCATTTTTGACTTACCCGATATGCCGTAACCTGACGATAAACTTCACCTGCCTGATAGAAGCCTTGACCGTGATTGATGATGTTTGGTTCCGTTTGCGCTTCCAGACAGAAAGCGCCGTGCTGTACGGGAGGGATGTTTCCCGAAAAGGCTTCGCCATTTCCAAGGAAGTTGCCGATATAGAACTGAATGCCGGGTGTATCCGTATATACACGCATTTTGAGCGTTTTACCCGTAACCTCTGCGACAAGAGGAAGGATTGTTCCCATCACATCCTCCGAGACGGTAGGAGAAAGCACATAGTTGTGGTCATAACCGATAAAATCTCCACCAATTCTTTCGCCAATCGTGTGAGGCTCGGTAAAATCAAACACCGTACCCTTGACGGGCAGATTGGCATAAGGTATCATATTCTCGTTGATTTCGGAATATTTGTCAGCATAAATGAGTGCGATATGCTCTTTGATGGTGCCACCAAAGCCATCCAGATTGAAGTAGGAGTGGTTTGTCAGCGCAATCGGTGTTTTTCCTTCAGGCACTGCTTCATATTCGAGTTTTAAGGTGGCTTCCTCTAACGTATATCGTACCTTCACCGTCAGCGCATTCGGAAAGCCCTCCTCGCCGTCTTTGGAGTGATAGGAGAGCAAAATTGAGTTCTCCGAGTATTCCTCAACGGTCCATATACGTCTGTCAAAGCCACAGGAGCCACCGTGCAGACAGTTCGTATCGGAATTCTGCTCCAGCGTGTATTTTACGCCATCCATTGTAAAAGTGCCATCGGCAATGCGATTGGCAACACGGCCAATCAGTGCGCCTTGGTGAGAATCGTCCTTCAAATATGCATCCAGTGTGTCAAACCCTCCCACGATAGAAATACCGTAGGCGACAAAAGAACGTATCGCGCCACCAAAGGTTATGATTTCCACACTTGCCACATCTGTTTTCAGATGATATAATTCCACTGCTTCTCCAGAAGGAAGATAGCCAAAAATATCTTTTTTCATCAGAGTTACCTCGCAAATTTTATCAACTCAATTATACACGTCAAAACCAAAAAAGTCAATATAAATAAGAGAAAACTCAAGACAAAAAACTTGACAAACTACACCTGTTGTGCTACAATGAAACCAATAAGACGAAAGGCAGTCTATCCTATGAAAAAAATAGCCATCGTAATCAATGGTCGTGGTGGCGTCGGTAAAGACACCCTCTGTGACCTTGCTGCGCGACATTTTCGTGTAAAAAATATCTCCTCCGTTACTCCCATCAAAGAAATTGCCACTATGTGTGGCTGGGATGGACGAAAGGATCCGAAGAGCCGTAAATTCCTCTCCGATTTGAAGAAACTCACGATTGAATTTAACGATTTTCCCACCGATTGGGCATATCGTGAATATCTTGAATTTCTTGAGAGCGACAAGGAAGTATTCTTTGTCCATATCCGAGAGGGTGTCGAAATTCAGAAATTCATCGATCGCACGGGAGGAAGAGCCGTTGCTCTTTTAATTCGTGGTGGCGAGAGAATGCGTGGTGGCGCTCTCGGAAACGCCTCGGATGACGAGGTCGAAAACTTTACCTATGATTACTATTACATAAATGAAAAAACACTGGAAGAGGCAGAAATTGAATTTGTCGCTTTGCTTCACAAGATGATGGAGGAAGTACAATGATTCGCGAGAATAAGTATTTGCCTTCAATGACAGAAGAACGCTTTGAACGTTTTAAAACGGACCCTTATTTCAAATCCTTCCGTGAAAATCTTTTGAAGGAAGCAAGAGAAAAGGTGGCCACCCCTCCCCCTTATGTTCGCTTTTCAGAACTCGACCTTTTTCGCGTAAATGGTGACAGAAAGACCTTCGAGAATGTATTTGCTGAATACCAGCATCGCATCGGACTGTACGCGATGGCATATCTTCTCACTGAGGACCAAGTATTTCTCCCTCACCTTGCCGATATTCTATGGAGTTTTTGTGACTTTGAAACGTGGTCTCTTCAGGCGCATTGTAATTTCGAAGATACCGTAGCTCGCCGTGAGCATATTGATCTCGGCGCCGCGATGCAAGGATTGATTATCGCAGAGATTCTTTATCTTCTTGAAGATAAACTTCCTGAGCGCTTGACGAAGAGAGTTCATCACGAGTTGCGCGCCCGTATCGTTGAGGCGTTCAAAAAACGCCAGTACCATTGGTATTTCAATACGCAGAATAACTGGGCAGCCGTGATTGCATCGGGTGTATTTGGCGTTTATCTTTATGAAGCGACCGAAGAAGAAATCGAAGAGCAACTTCCTGTAATGCGCCGTTTGATTGACAATTACCTGCTTGGATTTGATGATGAGGGTTGTTGCAAGGAAGGCTTTGCCTATTGGGTATATGGCTTTGAACACTTTTGCATATTTGTGGAGCTTCTTCGTGCCTATACCGATGGAAAAGAAGACCTCTTCCGACTGCCGAAGGTCCGTGCCATTGCCCACTTCCAGGACAACGCTACTCTGGATGAAAAGCACGTCATTCCATTCTCCGATTGTGGTAGCAAATTCTCTCCTGCGATCTATCTTTCTCATTTTCTCAAAAAAGAATTCCCTGATTGTATCGTTCCCGAAGCGCCTCTTCATTGCTCTTATTACAATCCTCGTTTTATTATGTGGATGGACGCAGATATCGAGGGTGAAAAACTTGTGCAGAAGAGTCATATCTTCCACGAAAACCAATGGTTTATTTTCAAAAGCCCGAAGTATAATATGGCATGCAAGGCGGGAAACAATGGTGAATTCCATAACCACAACGATGTTGGGACCTTCGTCATCTCCAAAAATGGTGAGATTACCCTGACCGACCTTGGAGGAGCAAAGTATTGTAAACAGTATTTCTCTGACGAGAGATATACCTTCCTTGAGGCCTCTTCGCGTGGTCACTCCGTCCCCATTGTCAATGGTATTCTACAAAACGCAGACAACCATCCCGAACTTCGGACAGCCAATGTCTATGTGGAGCGTGAAAACGAGTATGCTTTTTCGATGGAGCAGAACTATGAAGACGAGACCCTTCGCACACTCACCCGACATTTCCTCTGCGAGAGGGATGCACTTGTTCTTACGGATACCTATGAATTCAGTGAAGCACCAAAGTCCATAACAGAGCGTTTTGTGTCTACCACACCTCCTTCTCTGATTGAAGAGGGCAGGGTGCAGATTGGTGAAACCATCCTTCTTTACGACAAGGATGCCCTTACATTGACCTTTGGTGGAGAGTCAAGTTCCTATTGTACGGATGGCTCTATTAACGTCTTTTTCACAGACTTTTGCCCAAAACAATGTAGCGAAAGAATGACTTTCACATTTCGCTTTGTTTAATTTTCTAAAAAACGGCGATTTTTTCGCCGTTTTTTTGTTTTAGATTGAACGAGAAAATTTGTCGAAACCTGTTGACTTTGATGTCTGAGTATGATATAATCAAAAATGTTAAGAATAACTCTATCTACCAATATAAATTCATGATTATGGTTTGAATGTTTCTACCGCACACCAAGATGCGACTATTGGGAATCACGGGGAAACTATTTTTATTCGCAGACCATAGGTCTGCTTTTTGCTTTTTTGGAGGTTTTTATGAAACTGATGGAAGAAAAAATCCTTCGGGAAGGTACCGTCCTTCCTGGGAACATTCTGAAGGTCGGTTCTTTTTTGAATCAACAGCTTGATACTGCCTTTCTTGCCGAGGCGACGCGTGAGTTCGCTCGTCTTTTTAAGGATGCTGGTGTGACTAAGGTTATGACGATTGAAGCGTCTGGTATCGCTTTGGCAACGCTGACGGCATTTTGGCTCGGCGTCCCTTGCGTGATTGTGAAAAAACACGCATCAGCAAACTTGTCGAAGGCGCTCTACACGACAGAAATCACTTCCTTTACTCATAATAATACATATACGGCAGTTGTTGCAAAAGAGTATATCCACGCTGACGATCACATTTTGATTGTGGATGATTTCCTTGCTGTCGGAAATGCGATTATCGGTTTGCGCGATATCATTGCGCAGGCTGGAGCGACCCTTGCTGGTTGCGCTATCGCTATCGAAAAGGCCTTTCAAGGTGGAGGAGATGCCCTTCGTGCCGAAGGTGTGCGCGTGGAATCTCTCGCTATTGTGGAGTCAATGTCGGATGACTCTCTCACCTTTCGCCATTCCTAAGTTTACTTCGAGCAGCGTCTCGTGTAAAAAATATTTTTTTAGGAGGAACATCTATGTTCAAGAAAATCCTTTCCCTTGTGCTTGTAATGGCACTCGCTCTTGCAGTATGTCTTTCCCTCGCATCTTGTAACAAGGAAGATGAATTCAAACTTGGCGTTATTCTTCTTCACGACGAAGCTTCCACTTACGACAAGAATTTCCTTGAGGCAGTGGAAAGAGCAAAGGTGCAACTCGGTCTTACCGATAGCCAGGTTCTTTATAAGAAGAACATCCCCGAAGGCAATGAGTGCTACGAGGCTGCTGCAGACCTTGTTGACCAGGGCTGTGACATCATCTTTGCAGACTCCTTTGGTCATGAGGACTATATGATCAAGGCTGCAAAAGAATTCCCCGAAGTAGAATTCTGCCACGCAACTGGTACGAAGGCTCACACCGAAAACCTTCCTAACTTCCACAATGCATTTGCATCTATCTATGAAGGTAGATTCCTTGCAGGTGTTGCTGCAGGTCTTAAACTCAATGAGATGATCGAAGATGGCACCATCACAGCTGATGAGGCTAAGATGGGTTATGTTGGCGCATTCACCTATGCAGAGGTTATTTCTGGTTACACCTCCTTCTATCTTGGTGCAAAATCCGTTTGCCCCTCTGTAACGATGGCAGTTCAGTTTACTGGTTCTTGGTATGATGAAAACCTTGAAAGAGATGCTGCTACCGCTTTGATCGAAAACGAGAACTGTGTATTGATTTCTCAGCACGCTGACTCTATGGGCGCTCCTTCCGTTTGTGAAGATAAGGGTGTTCCTAATGTTTCCTACAATGGTTCCACCATCACCTCTTGCCCAGAAACGTTTATCGTATCTTCCAAAATCGACTGGACTCCTTACTTCGTATATATTTGCGAGCAGGTTCAGGCTGGTGAGGAAATCGCTGTTGACTGGACTGGTACTCTTTCCACCGGTTCCGTTGCTCTTTCTGATGTAAACACCGCTGCTGCAGCTGAAGGCACTGCTGCTTACCTTGAAACTGTAAAGGCAAAGCTCATCTCCGGCGAAATTAAAGTATTCGACGTGGATACCTTCACTGTTGCTGGAAACAAAATTGCTGATGATCACAAAGCAGACGTAGATACCGACGCTGCCTTCACTGCCGATACTGAAGTTGTTGAAAATGGCGTATTTGAAGAATCCAAGTATCGTAGCGCTCCCTACTTCGATCTTTGGATTGATGGCATTGAACTTGTTAACACAAACTTCGGTGAGTAATTTTTTTAAAAATTAGTCTAAATGAGGGTGCCACGCCTGATATGTGGCACCCTTATATTCAATTTTCAGCACCCCATTACCTATCCCCGTTTTATATAGGAAAATTTGGGATGCATATCTATTTCGCCACAAAAGGAGAAAATATGGAAAAACCGATCGCATTCGAAATGAAGGGCATAACGAAAACCTTCGGCAGTGTTGTTGCAAACAACAATGTAGATCTTACCGTTTATCGTGGAGAAATTCTTGCCATTCTTGGAGAGAATGGCTGTGGAAAAACTACCCTTATGAATATGATTGCGGGTATATATTGTCCGGATGCCGGTACCATCCGTATTGGTGGCGAGACAGTGGATATCCGTTCGCCTAAGGATGCGTTTGCTCACGGTATCGGTATGATTCACCAGCATTTCAAACTCGTGGATCTGTTCAGCGCCGCAGAGAACATTACGCTTGGAATTGACGAGAAAGAGCGTTACGATATTAAAAAGGTCTCGACACAAGTGCAGGAAATTGCTGACAAATATGGCTTTGTTGTCGACCCGTCAAAAAAGATTTACGATATGTCCGTTTCGGAAAAGCAGACGGTAGAAATTTTGAAGGTTCTGTATCGTGGCGCAGATATCTTGATTTTAGATGAACCGACTGCCGTTCTCACACCTCAGGAAACGCAAAAGCTTTTTGATGTATTGCGTCGTATGAGGGAGGATGGAAAATCCATTTTGATTATCACTCACAAGCTTCACGAGGTAATGGCAATCTCTGATAGAGTCGCCGTTCTTCGTCGTGGCGAGCATATCGCAACTGTAGAAACCCAAAAAACCACGCCTGAAGAGCTTACCGAAATGATGGTAGGCAAAAAGGTTGCCCTGAATATTGATCGTCCTGATCCCGAAAATATCTCGGAAAGACTAATCGTAAGATCTTTGAATCTGACAAGCCCGGATGGTATCAAAATTCTGGAGAATATATCCTTCGTAGCGAATGGTGGAGAGATTCTTGGTATCGCTGGCATTGCAGGATCAGGTCAGCGTGAACTTCTCGAAGCCATTGCAGGATTAAAACATCTCGACTCGGGTGAAATTATTTTTAATCGCCCAAAGAAAAACCTTCCGGTTTCCTTCTATCATAAGACATTCGCACAGGTGGTAGAACTTGCGGCAGAAGGGAAGTTCCATTACGAAGATGGAACACCCGTTGACTTTACGGGAATGCGTTCCTCGCAAATTCGCGCGCTGGTAAACGCAGAAAAAGTATTGTTTAATGAAGACGAGGTGATGAACCTCTGTGACAAAACACCTCTTCAGATACGCGAACTTGGTGTACGACTTTCCTTTGTTCCTGAGGACCGTCTTGGTATGGGACTTGTAGGAAATATGGACATCATTGATAATATGATGTTAAGAAGCTATCGACGTGGCCACTCTATGTTTGTAGACAGAAAAGCACCGTCAGTTCTTGCAGATCGAATTGTATCTGACCTTGAGGTTATGACGCCGAGCACACATACCCCCGTTCGTCGTCTTTCTGGTGGTAATGTACAGAAAGTACTTGTCGGCCGTGAAATCGCAGCGGCACCCACCGTTCTTATGGCTGCTTATCCCGTACGAGGTTTGGATATCAATTCCTCGTATACGATATATAGATTGCTCACCGAACAGAAAAAACGTGGTGTTGCAGTCATTTTTGTCGGTGAAGACCTTGACGTATTGCTTGAACTTTGCGACAGAATTCTTGTCATTTGCGCTGGTCGTGTTTCTGGTATTTTGGATGGCAGAACAGCGACAAAAGAAGAAGTCGGTCTTCTTATGACGAAAACCGATATAGAGGAAGAAAAAGGAGGGGAGTGCTGATGGAAAAAATCAAAACGTTTTTCAAAAAGGCTTGGTCGTTTGTAAAAAACGGCGCTATCAAAGCCGCCAGAGCGACAAAATCCTTCCTTAAGGAACCACCCTTTCACGTGGTAAAACGCGCTCAGATATCTATGAAAAAGGCAATGCTGATTCGTGTTATCGCTATCGTTTCGGCTCTTCTTCTTTGTTCCATTCTTTCTACCGTGTTGATTGGTGCAAATCCAATTAAATTTTTAACTACTCTCTTTGATGGTGCTTTTGGCTCCAAGAGAAGAATATGGAAACTTGCAAAGGACACCGCAGTGCTTCTTTGTATCTCAATCGCCGTCACACCTGCTTTCCGTATGCGCTTTTGGAACATTGGCGCAGAAGGACAGACACTTGTGGGCGCACTTGCTTCGGCAGCCGTTGCGCATTATCTTGGTGGAAAAATGCCGAATGGCGTGCTTCTGCTTCTGATGTTTGTTGCCGCTGTTGTTGTCGGGGCAGTTTGGGGTGGCATTCCCGCCATCTTTAAGGCAAAATGGAACACCAATGAAACACTCTTTACCTTGATGATGAATTACATTGCGTCGGGAATCGTTGCCTATTTTCTCCTGCTTTGGACGCCAAGTGGTTCGAGCGTTCTTGGTGAACTCCCTCACGGTCATATGCCCTCTATCATCAATGATTATTTCCCATTGATTGTGGCTGTATTGATTTTGACCGTTCTTCTTTTCGTCTATTTGCGTTATGCAAAACACGGATATGAAATCTCCGTTGTGGGCGAAAGTGAAAATACGGCAAAATATGTTGGTATCAATGTCGGAAAAGTTATCGTACGTACTATGCTGATTTCTGGCGCCATCTGTGGAATTGCTGGTTTCCTTATCGTCAGCGCCCTCGACCACTCGGTTTCAGAAACGACGGTAGGTGGTCTTGGATTTACGGCGATTATGGCATCCTGGCTTGCGAAATTTAATCCTCTTGTTATGATCGGCTCCTCGCTGTTTATCGTGTTCCTCAATCAGGGCGCACAGCAAATTACCACCACCTTCAATATCGCCTCTGCTTTCCCCGATATGGTGGTCGGTATCGTACTTTTCTTTATTATCGGATGTGAATTTTTCATCAATTACGCATTAAAGCGTAAGGAAAAAACAAACAAGGAGGGCGCTTAAATGTTTTTGGACTATATTGTAACAGCCATCGCTCTCGGTATGACCTTCCTGTTTGGCTGTACCGGTGAGATTCTCACGGAAAAAGCAGGCCACTTGAATCTTGGTATTCCTGGAATTATGTGCATTGGTGGCGCTGCTGGTTGCTCAATGATAAAACTGATGTATAACACCTCAATGCCAGGTTTCTTTGTTGTTGTATTTGCGACGATTGCTGCCTTTGTGGGTGGCGCATTGATGGGCGTTTTGTATTGCTTCCTCACCGTTACACTCAAAGCAAATCAGAATGTAACGGGTCTTGCCATGACAATATTCGGCGTAGGTCTTACGAAATATGTTATGGCGAATATGGCAGACGTTGCATATGAATATCTTTACGCACTTGACTATTTTCGTTTCCCCTTTGCAGAAAGCACGACAGCTTTTAAATATTGTGGTGTGCTTTTGTATGTGGGCATCATCATTGCGCTTCTTTCGGCGTTCGTTCTTTCTCGCACGAAGGTTGGATTGCACTTGCGTGCTGTTGGCGAAAACCCTGCAACGGCAGATGCCGTCGGTATCAATGTCACAAAATACAAGTATTTTGCCACAATGATAGGCAGTGGAATTGCAGCGCTTGGTGGAATCTATTACATTATGGATTATGCTGGCTCCTTTGAGGCATATAAAACCATTGAAGCACTCGGCTGGCTCGCTGTTGCACTTGTTATTTTCACTCTTTGGAAGCCCCATATTTCGATTGTTGGTTCCATTCTTTTTGGATTCCTCTACCTTGCAGGAACGAGAATTCCAACACTTCTCGGTATCAAACTTCCTATGAGCGCTACCCCACTTCTGAAAATGCTTCCTTACGTGGTTACGGTGATCGTTCTTGTCATTACCAGTGTTCAGAAAAAACGTGAAAATCAGCCTCCAGCAGCGCTCGGCTTACCTTATTTTCGCGAGGAAAGATAATTATTCATCCAAAACTATATAAAGCAAAAAAGCGTGTTTCCGTATGAGAAACACGCTTTTTTGCTTTTTTACAAACTATTGTTTACGAAAAGATTAAACTTTCAATTCTCTAATGGTCTTTGCCATATTGATAAAGTGGTCAGCAACACGTTCGGAGTTCGCGCAAAGAGAAAGATATTGCGCGCCGACGTCCGCCGTACATACGCCACGTCCCAGACGTTCGATATGGTTGTCTGCCATCTCGTTTGTCATATCGTCAATGCTTTCTTCGATTTCATCAGCTTCCGCCAAAATCTCAAGAGATTCCTCGATATATGCGCGAATGACCTTGTCATAAAGTTCGTCAATGCGTGCGCGCAAGGCGTTGATTTCTTCAATCGCCTCCTGAGAAAAGCCTTCTCCGTGCTCCATCATACGGTTGGCATATTCGATAATATTCTCAGCATAGTCACCGACACGCTCAAGGTCTGTTATTGTATGGAATGCCGTAGAGAGGTAGGTATGGTCTTTATCTGCCATCGGTTCCTTGGAAAGCTTTACAATAAAGCGTACGAGTTCGCAGTTTAAGTAGTTTAAGAGTTTTTCATTTCTACGGAAAACTTCAATTTCATCATAGTTCATTGTGCATACGATATCGAATGCGCGATGGAGGTTTTCTAAAGCGACCTCAGCCATATTGATAATTTCATTTTTCGTTTGAAGAACAGCAATCGGAGGGGTCTTGAGCATATGCTCGTCAATGAAGAAGAGATGAGGCGTATCCTCGTCTTGGTTATCGCCTTCTTTGGTGGGAATGATTTTGCAAACCAACTTTAAGAGCAGGTTGGTTAAGGGAAGCATAAGGATAACTGTTATACAGTTAAATACGGTGTGGAACATTGCGAGTTGCGTTTGAGGCGCATTGGGGAAGAGGTTGTTGAAAATCGTTCCATAGGTAATGTTTCCTCTTGTTGCAAGAGAAAGAATGCCACCAGCGCACATAAACAAAACTACACCGGAAATGTTGAAAATCAAGTGGATAAGGGCCGTACGCTTTGCGTTTTTACCACTGGTAAGACCTGCGATAACGGCAACAACACACGAACCGATATTGGAGCCCATTGTAAGGAAAATGCCTTGATCGAGGGAGATCAGTCCGGAAACAACCATTGCAATGGCAACTGAGGTCATAACGGACGAGGATTGAATGATGGCTGTAATGACAGCGCCCAGGATAACAAGAAGAATGGGATTGGAAATCATTGCGAGGAATTGACGAATCGACTCTACCTCTGCAAAACTTTCCATCGAGGAACTCATCAGCTCCAGACCGACAAACAACATACCAAAGCCGGTGAGAATACCACCGATTACCTTGACTTTGTCCTTCTTCACCATCATCATAAAGGCGCCAAGGCCAGCCATAGCAGAGAAGATGACTGTCGAACTAACGCTGTTTCCACCAGCAAAACCAAGCGCTACAATCTGACCCGTAATGGTGGTACCAATATTTGCGCCATAGATGATTGTCGCAGCTTGTCCGAGCGTCATAATGCCCGCGTTTACAAAACCGATAACCATAACGGATGTTGCGCCCGAACTTTGAATGGCAGCCGTTGCTACCGTACCGATACCGACGCCGAGTAGTTTCGACTTCGAGGTTTTTGCGAACAGGGCTTTTAAACTTCCGGAACTGATGGATTCAAGGTTTGTGCTCATCATAGTGCACGCCACGAGGAAAATACCGATACCGGCAACGAGCGTGAGCAGAGCCTCAACAATTTGAATTGGTGTCATATTTGAACTCCTTTTGTTGTTTGCTAGATGTCATAGGATAAGAAAATACTCCTACCCCACCTATTTTATCTTATCACAAAATCCTCGTAAGGTCAAGAAAAAAATCCAATCTTTTCTGTTTCTTTTCTAACTTCTAACTTTTTGCCCAAAACAATAGGAAAATTCATACAATTTATTATTTAAAAATGCATAAAAAAACGCTCCGAAAATTTTTCGGAGCGCCCCTTGCTTATAGTAAAATGCAAATGAGACCGTTTGCACCCTCGTTGATAATCTTTCCAAGCGTTTCAGCAATTCTTTCCCTTGCATCATCTGGCAAATGCTCAAGTTTTCCGGACAGAGCGTCCTTGCACAAATCATAAAGAGATTTGCCAAACATATTGCACTGGAATACTCGGCCATCGCCTTCCATATATTCTCCCTCTAAGTAACGAATCACCTCTTCTGCTTGCTCCTTCGTTCCGACTACGGGGGCAAACTCCGTAGCGATTGAGGTTCGAATCATATGAATGCAATCTGCTTTTGCGCCGATACGAACGCCATAACCACTTGCTGTTTTAGCAAGAGTAGGTTCCTCCAGCTCCATTGCCTGTGGCGAGGGCATTACAATGCCATAGCCCGTGTCGTTGACACGTCCCCAAGCGAATTCCAGCCGATCGAATTGTGTTTTGATTCGCGCGTAATCACTCATTGCCCGAACCACATCTTCCTCGCTCTGAATCGACATTCCCGATAATTCGCTTAAGCATTCATAGTAGGTTTGCTTTGGAAGCGTTAAAGAAAATCTTGCTTCACCTGTGGTGGGACTGGAGGAAATGTGAGAAATATTCTCACTTGTCACGCTTGAAATATCCGAGAATTTTGACAAAGACTCTGCCACAGAGAAAATTTTTTCCATCACTCGTTTTGCAATATGGTGTGTGGTAGGCAGAAGTTTTAAGAAGGGTGGGACTTGGATGGCGATTTTCTTCAAAGGAAATTCACGCAAAATCAAATCCAAAATGGCTTCAATATCCTCGTTTTCCAGCATCATACAGCTTACCAGCGCGACGCTCACCCCGTAATCCTTTTCCATTTTGTATGCAAGCGTTCTCGCTTCTTCCTTTTCGGGCTCCTTAACATTAAGCACAATGGCAAAGGGGAGCTTGGCTTCCTTGAGCTTTGCTATCGCCTCACGCTCGCCCTTTTCATAGCTTTCACGAGGAATGCCTGTAAATGAGCCGTCGCTCGTCATTAAAATGCCGACCGTTGCGTGTTCACGAATCACCTTTTCCGTACCAATTCTCGCAGCCTGCGAAAAAGGGATTTCTTCTTCAAACCAGGGGGTTTTCACCAGACGGTCCTCTCCGTCCTCCTCCGTTCCAAGCGCTCCTTCTACCGGGAAACCAACGCAGTCAATCAGGCGCATCGCAAGCGTTGTATTCTCGCCCACGCTCACCATTGCCGCCTCTTCAGGAACGAATTTAGGTTCCGTTGTCATAATCGTTCTGCCGGAGGAACTCTGTGGAATCTGATCAATCACCCTTGCTCTTTCGTTTTCGTCTTCAAGTACAGGCACGACGGCCTTTTGCATAAATTGACGGATAAAGGTCGATTTTCCACTGCGAACAGGACCGACCACGCCAATATACAGGTTGCCTCCGCTTCTTTTGGCAATTTGCGAATAAATTGAGTTTTCCCACTGTGCTCCAATGACCACTTGTTCGTCACATTCTTCCATTTCGCTCTCGTTCCCGAGAACGTCCTCTTGCACCATAGGCGCAAGCACATCTTCCGTTTGTTCTGTTAAAATGTCGCTTGTCATACCGTTCCCCTTCCTTTGTGTTGGCAAGAGCGAAATCAACCCTCGCCCTTTCATTTGATGGTATGCAGGCTGATTGAAAATTATGACAAAGAAAAAAGTGGTATCGACAAAAAAGTCAAAACCACTTTCCTTTTCTATGATTTTATTTTAGAGTAGAGAAGTGTTGCGATCTCACGCATCACATCCACATCTACCTTGATAAGCTCGCGATCGTAGGTTACCATACCGTTGGTTTCGTCCTCTACGTCAGAAAACTGCGTGAGTACTGTGGCGCAAAGGCCATCTTCAATGAGGGGGACTACCTCGTCCCGATAAAGTGCAAGAAGCGCATTTGTCAACGCTTTGACATCCGAGAAAATCTTGTATCCATAGTTGTCTTTGCCAAAGGTATGACCATCCATACGGAGCGAATAGCCACCGAATTCACTTATGACAAAGGGGAGGGGCTCTTTGTATCCCTTGTATGGCTTGTGCGAGAGTTTCTTGAAGTAGATGTGTCTGGAATCCACATCACTTTCGTGGCGCAAAAACCATCCGGAGGTCGCATCATAAATTCGCGTGCCATCTGCCTCCTTGCAGATACGGTACATCTTGTCGGCGCAGAATTGTCCCCAACCTTCGTTGAAAATCGTGTAATAAAGAAGGGACGGTACATTATAGAGATGTTCAATCATTCCAAGCGTGTGCGCACGGAACACCTCGCGCGATTTTTCATTTTTATGAAGCCTTGTGTCATTTTTGGATAGCTGTCCAATCGTGGGAAGTGCCGTATCAAAGAAAAATGAATAGTCAGAATTGTTCACAGCATCCTGAAATACCACAATGCCGTATTTGTCGCACAAATGATAGAAATTCAAGGGCTCAATTTTGATATGCTTGCGCAGGGTATTGAAGCCGAGCGACTTGACGAGGCGAATATCCTCTTCCATTCTCTCATAATTTTCAGGGAGGAAAATGCCGTCGTCAAAATACCCTTGATCGAGAAGCGCGTGGAAGAAATATGGCTCGCCGTTTAAGGTCAAACGTGGCATTCCACCGACGTTTTCGCTTTTGATTTCTCTGAGCGCAAAATAACTTTTTATCTCGTCCTCGCCCATTTTTGCCACAAATTCATACAAATAGGGATTTTCAGGTGACCATAGGTGAATCTCCTTTGGCGAAATAAACACCCGACCCTCTACGGTGGTGTAAACCTCGCCACTATCTAAGAGAACTTCTACCTCATTTGGAGCGTCAAATATAAGTTCAACCCCAGTCAAAGAAGGGGTCATTTTTACAGAACGAATATAGGAGGATGGCATAGCCTCAATCCACACCGTCTGCCAGATACCACTGACAGGCGTGTACCACATACCCCCGCGCTCACGTTTTTGCTTTCCCCAAGGATAGGTGTGGTCGAGATCGTCCCGTACCACGAGAGAAAGCGTGTTTTCCTCCTTGAGATAAGGAGCAATGTTAAAGGAGAAGGGAAGATATCCCCCTTCGTGCTTGCCAAGTTCCACGCCGTTCAGCGTGACATTCGCAATCTGGTCGACAGCTCCAAAATGCAAGAGAATCTCCCCACCACGTGAAAAATTTTCAGGAAGCGAAAATGTGGTTCGATAAAAGAGGATATCTCCAACGTCGACCGATATTTCAAGACCGCTTGCTCGGCTTTGTGGAGCGAAGGGAACAAGTATTTTTTTGTCATAAATAGGTGCTTTTACATTTTTTCCAATGCCGAATTCCCATTCGCCATTAAGACAGAAAAAGGAGCTTCGACAAAATTGAGGACGTGGATAAATGTTCCAAGGAGTATGATTCATTGGTTGCCTCCGATAAGCGTTGTCTAATTATTTTATCATATTATAAAGGAAAATACAAGTCTTTTTTCGATTGGGTGTCCATTTTTGTGAAATAGCACAAAAAACGAAGGGCCTTTTTGTGAAATATATTCTTTTAAAAAATAATAAAAGACCTTGAAAAAAAACTTCCTGTATGGTAAAATATATATATTATTTTTAAATGGGAGTTTGGACGCTATGATTCCACTTGGCTTTGATAACGAAAAATATCGCCGTTTGCAATCTGAGAAAATCAAAGAGAGAATTGCCAGCTTTGGAGGAAAACTTTACCTTGAACTTGGAGGAAAACTTTTTGATGATTTTCACGCCTCGCGTGTTCTGCCGGGTTTTGCTCCCGATAGTAAAATACGTATGCTCACCGAGCTGAAGGATGATGCAGAAATCATTATTTCTATCAATACGGGTGACATTGAAAAGAACAAGGTTCGAGGAGATCTTGGTATCACATATGACCTGGATGTCTTGCGCTTGATTGACGCCTTCCGTTCCGTCGGACTCTATGTCGGCTCTGTCGTTATGACACAGTATAAGGAGAGTTCGCAAGCGAACGCCTTTAAGGCGAAGTTGGAAGGACTGGGCATTCGTGTATATAAGCACTACGCAATCTCTGGTTATCCGTATAATGTTCCCTTGATTCTTTCGGAAGAAGGATTTGGCAAAAATGAATTTGCTGAAACCTCACGTTCTCTTATTATCGTTACTGCTCCTGGACCAGGCTCTGGTAAGATGGCGACCTGCCTTTCCCAGATTTATCACGAAAATCGTCACGGTGTCAAAGCAGGGTATGCGAAGTTTGAAACCTTCCCTGTATGGAACCTCCCCCTCTCCCACCCGGTCAATCTCGCTTACGAGGCAGCCACAGCCGATCTTGCTGACGTCAATATGATTGACCCCTTCCATCTGGAGGCATACGGTGTCCCCTCTGTTAACTATAATCGTGATGTAGAAGTTTTCCCCGTTCTTTCTACCATTTTGAAAAATATTCTTGGCGAAAGCCCCTATAAATCGCCTACCGATATGGGCGTCAATATGGTTGGGTATTGTATCACGGATGATGAGGTTGTTTCTGTTGCCTCTAAAAAGGAGATTATTCGCCGTTATTTCCATTCGCTCGTTGAGCGTAGAAAGGGAAATGCCTGTGACAATGCCATTCATAAGATTGAACTTTTGATGCGTCAGCTTTCTATTACGGTGGATGACCTTCGCCCCTGCGTCCTCGCCTCGCTGGAAAGATCGGAGGAGACAGGCGCTCCTGCTGTTGCGATTCAGCTTCCTGACGGAAGAATTGCGACAGGAAAAACCTCACCTCTTTTGGGCGCGTCCAGCGCGGCGCTTCTCAATGCCTTAAAAATGCTTGCCGATATTGGCAAGGAGGTGGATGTAATTTCCAGACGTGTCCTTGAGCCTATTCAAAATCTGAAAACACAGAATCTTGGCAACCATAATCCTCGACTCCACACCGATGAAGTTCTGATTGCCCTTGCCGTCTCTGCTGCTGATAGCAAAAAAGCACAGCGCGCGATGGCGTGCCTTCCTGAACTCGCTGGAGCAGAGGTGCATTCTACCGTAATTCTCTCGCAGGTGGACATTGCGACCTTCCGTAAACTTGGTCTGCATCTGACCTGTGAGCCGGTTTATCAAACAAAAAAATTATTCCACACATAGGGAGGTATTATATGGAATTTTCTGTTAACCATCCAATACTGTTTGTCCTCGTCGGCATAATCATTGCTGTCGTAGTGGCGCAGTCTATTTATTTTCTTATCAAAGCTTACCGTCGCGCGATTGAACTCGGCGTAGACAAAAGTGTACTTAAAAAGACCATAATATCATCTGCTCTCTTTACGATAGCGCCTGCTGTTGCCATAGTGATTTCCATTATCACGCTGGCGCCCTCGCTTGGTATTGCGCTTCCTTGGCTTCGTCTTTCCGTTATCGGTTCTCTTTCTTATGAAACTGTTGCTGCGACCAATGCCGCATCGGGTATGGGAAAAGAACTTTCCGATTTTATTGGCAATATGACGGGCTCGGATTATGTGACAATCGCTATTGTTATGACCGTTTCCATTCTTGTCGGTATCTGGCTTGCCCCTGTTCTGGCAAAAAGAATGCAAAAGGGAATGAATAGTTTTGAAGCAAAAGACAAAAAGTGGAGCGATATTCTCCAAAACTCCCTCTTTATTGGTATGATTTCTGCCTTTGTTGGCTTTGTGTTCTGCGACGTTTCTCGCCTTTGGACGGGTGGCGCATTTGTTGAAGAAATGGTCAACGGTGTAAAAAAAGAGGTTTATTATTCTGCGACCTCTGGACTTGTCCCTGTTTGCGTTATGGCAGTTTCTGCCGTATTGATGCTCCTTTGTGGACTCCTGATGAAGGTCACCAAGTGGAAGTGGATTAACGATTACGCTCTTCCTATTTGTATGGTGGTTGCTATGGCACTCGCCATTCCGATTTCAAATGCGCTGGGAGGTTAAGAAAATGAAAAACGAAAAGAAAAAACTCTCCTATATGGATAGCATTCATCGTGATGGACTTGTATGGAACCTCACAGTTATGTGCATCCTTATTGCTTTTCCCATAGTTGTCGGTATCATTTTCCAGGCCGTTCCCGATTGGGCAGCCGTTGGAAAGGGCTTGATTGCCACAGCCCCAATGTATTGGGCAGTTGGTATTGTTGAAACCATCACCTTTATTCCGATGCTTGGTGCTGGTGGCTCATATCTTGGATTTGTTACTGGAAACATCTCAAATCTCAAACTTCCTTGCGCTTTAAACGCTCTCGATTCTTCGGGTTATAAAGCGCAGAGCGAGGAAGGGGAATGCATCTCCACCATTTCGATTGCAGTCTCCTCTATCGTTACCACGATTATCATTATTCTTGGCGTGTTGCTTATCGTTCCTTTGAAACCGGTTTTGGAGAGCGATACCCTTCGCCCTGCCTTCGATCAGCTTCTTCCTGCGCTGTTCGGCGCGCTCGGTGTTGTCTTTGTATCCAAGAACTGGAAAATTGCGATTGCTCCCGTCGCCCTTATGCTTATTCTCTTTATCTTTGTACCTGCCCTTGATGCAGGTATGGTGGGCATTATGGTACCCGTTGGCGTGGTATTTACCATTATAATGTCAAGAATACTTTACAAAAAAGGCTGGTTATAATATGATAGAGCTCTATATTACACTTGGTGTTCTTGGTGCTTTGCTGGTTTTGTTTGTTGCAATCCTTCTGATTCGCGCTGCAATGTTCAAGCCTAAAAAAGAAGAAACCGTCACCCCCGAGCCCGTTATTGTAGATGGCGAAAAGGCAGTGGGTGACCTTGCGCAAATGATTCGTTGTCGCACCATTTCTGATAAAAATAAAGAAAATGAGGACGAGGGTGAATTTGATAAATTCAAGGCTTTGCTTCCCACCCTTTTCCCTACCGTATTTGAAAAATGTACGGTGGAATACCCTTCGGACAGATCTATTTTGATTTTGTGGCAGGGTAAG
>JAZKYZ010000065.1:0-63195 GCA_045612385.1 Eubacteriales bacterium
AAGCAAACTTTCCTTTACAATTCTTTATCAAACCAGATGGTAAGCACCATCCACACTCCCTTGAAGACGACACCCGTCCCATCCTCGCCTTTGTCCACCACTTATCGCAGTGACGGTATCGGGCGGAGGGGTTCGCCCGAGGGCAAAAATGAAATCCACCAAAGGTGGACGAAATCACTCCGTGATGAAATCCGTCACAGACGGATGAAATCCTGCTACGCAGGGTTTGGGCGCAGAGGGTTTACTCCCGCCCTACGATTCATATTACTTTGCCCAACGGTGGAACTTACTTTTTGCTTCAGCAAAAAATCTGCGTTTTTTATCCACAGAACCCCACGATTCGCTTCAGCAAAGAAATTTGCATTTTTTATCCAAAGAAAGGAACATATTATGGCTATTGCAATTATCACAGGCGCATCCAGTGGTATCGGCGAAGAATTCGCAAAGCAACTCAAAGAACTCGCAGGTATCACAGAATTCTGGTTTATCGCTCGGCGTCGCGATCGTATGGAAAAGATTGCAGAGGCGCTCGGTGTCAGCGCCAACATTATTTCTGCCGACCTCACCGAAAGCGAGGGCATTGAGGCAGTACGTCACGAACTGAACGAAAAGAAGCCAGAAGTCGCATTTCTTGTCAATGCGGCTGGCTTTGGCAAATTCGGTGGCTTTGACGAAATCGACGAGGGTACCGTCGCTAAAATGATTGACCTCAACGACAAGGCGCTCGTTCTCATCACCCATATGGTCATTCCCTATATGAAAAAGGGAGGACGTATCATTGAACTTGGCAGTGGCTCCTGCTTCACTCCCCTGCCCTATTTCAACGTGTATGCCGCATCCAAAGCGTTTGTCCTTCATTACACAAAGGCTCTTAATTTTGAACTGAAGAAATACGGCATTCGCGCGACCTGCTTCTGTCCAGGCTGGGTAGATACCGACTTCCTTCCTCTCTCAAAATCGGTGCCCGGCGCTACTGTACCCAAAGAGATGAAACCCCTTCTCAAGACCGAAAAGGTGGTACGTGGCTGTGTCAAGGCAAGTCTTAAGGGCAGAGCAATGTACGTCACAAACTGGTATACCAAACTCCAGCATCTACTCTTTAAACTGATCCCCGACTCTCTCCTCTCAAGGACGTGGCTCGGTATGCTTACAAAAAATCCACCAGAACAGGAGAATTAAATGGCAAGAAGAATACTCAAAGGCGGCGCAATGCTTGCCCCCCTGCCCCCAGCGCTGGTATCCGTCGGCACGGAGGAAAACGCTAACCTGATTACCATCGGCTGGACAGGCATTACGGCAACCATTCCCCCCTCTACCTATATTTCCGTTCGCTCCGAACGATTTTCTCATCACCTCTTGATGGAGAATGGAGAATTTGTTATTCATCTGGCGAGCGAGGACCTTGCTCCTGCCGTCGATTATTGTGGTATGTACACAGGAGAAAAGGTCGACAAGTTTGAAAAATGCAACCTTACCAAAATCCCCAGCACCTACGTCAAATGCCCCACCGTACAGGAATGCCCTGTGGCAATCGAATGTCGCGTACGTGAGATACAAAATATGGGGTCGCACGACGTCTTTTTTGCTGACATTCTCGGTGTGAGCGTCGACGAAAGTTTGTTCGACGAGAATGGAAAAATCCATCTTGAATGGGCAAAACTCATTGCTTATATGCACGGCGAATATTTTGCTCTCGGCAAAAAAATCGGCAAATTCGGTTACTCTGCCACAAAGCAGGAAAAGGGAGGCGTCAAGGGAAAGGTCGCATCCCACAAAAAGCCGACCCCAAAGAAGAAGCCCGCAAAGGTGAGCGCAAAGACAAAAAAGCCTCACAGGAAAGGGGATAAGAAATGAAAGAATCGCCAAAAAACGAAACGGCGCTACGTACGCGAGAGCGTGTACTTTCCCTGATCGAAAGCGAATTCGACTCCGACGCCGCCTTTGAGCGCGCAATGGGACTTCCCGACAAGACGGTCAACAACTGGCGACGTGGCAGATCCTCCTCTTATATGAAGATGCTTGCCCCACTTTGCGAGGCGTTTCGCGTGTCACTCTCCGACCTGTGCGATATGCCGATCACCAAAAATTCAAGTGAGCTTTCCGAAGAAGAGATGCACCTCGTTCACCTCTATCGTAAGGCGCGCGCCCTCTCAAAGCCTGAACGTCTTGCCCTTGCGAAAACCATTGAAAGCACCATTGAACTCTATCTCAATTCTCGCGCCTCCGGTAGTAAGAAAATAACGAAGCGCAAAGAGGTTGATAAAAAATGACAATAGAAAATTCAAAAACAAGCACCTACGCTGTCTACCGTCACGAGGGACAATATATTTATTTCGGAGAATATCCACAATCCGTAAAAAAAGTGGATGTTACCATCCAGGAGAACTCTTCGGATGAAAACGGTTATTTTCGAGGAAGCGATAATCACCTGTACGCGAAGGTAACGGCAAATCCTCGCGATGTCGGTGCCACCTTTGCATCAGGAGAACCAATCATCCGAGGAGAGGAATATTACTTTAAGGTCGAGCCAATCCGCTGGAAAATTCTGTCCCAAAGGGATGGCGAGTTGCTTCTGCTTTGCGACCTTATTCTGACGGGTCGAAGGTTTGATGCGAGCGATAACTGTTACAAAACCAGTGATGTCCGCGCCTTTCTCAACGGAGAATTCTATTCCTCCGCCTTCTATGAGACAGAAAGAGAGCAAATCCTTTTGTCCTCGACCAGTAACGGTGCGCAAAGCACAAAAAGCGAAAGCAATCCGTACATCTGCGAGGATACCGATGACCACATATTCCTGCTTTCCCGAGAAGAAATTTCAAACGATGTCTACAACTTTCGCCCCGAAGAGGCAGGAGACCTGACCCGACAGCTGAAAACAAGCGACTATGCCAGGGCGTTGGGCGTTTCTACCAGCACAACGCCTGCACATTGTGGAAATGGCACCTGGCGACTCAGAACACCCGATGCCACAGCAAAACACGCCACTTGCGCAATCCATAGCAGTGGCTCGTTATGTACTCTTTATGTCGATGCCATAGAAGGCATTGCGCCTGCATTAAGACTTCGTCTTAATAAAGAGGACCGCTCGACCTACTTCTTTACAAGGACCTATTTTGGTGAATTTGATGACTTAACGCCTGTAAAAGAAAAAAAGGCGGACAAAAAGCGACTCGGCTTAATAGGAATCATTTCCGTTGCCGTAATTGCGCTTCTCCTTCTCATCCTTTTTCCTGAAGCTTGCCGTGGAAAACACGAATATATCTATATGGGCGAGTACCCTCAAAGTGTAAAAGAAGAGGGCGTTACCGTTGATGAAAGCATCGTCGATTCTCGTGGCTATTTCCTTGGAAGCGATGGCGCATATTACGCCAAGTTGGTCGCAAAGCCAGTCAACAACGACTACACCTTCACAAACGGCACGGCAATCACCTACGGTGAGACCTATTACTTTAAGGTAGAGCCTATCCGCTTTCGTGTTCTCAAGAAAAAGGACGGCACCGCGCTGCTCCTTTGCGATAGCATCATTGACCACCAGATGTTTGATGACAATGCAGACAAATATCATGTATCAAACGACTATGAGTCAAGCACAATCCGCGCGTGGCTCAATGGAAGTTTTTTGGACAAAGCCTTCTCTGATGCATCAAAGGATGTCATCCTTCCCTCTGTGCTAAAGCTCGACCAAAACACTACGGTTGAGGATAAGATTTTTCTTCTTTCTCTGAAGGAAGTAAAAAAGGGAGCATACGGCTTCGCTCTCAACCCTGAAAGGGACGACAAAGCGCGCCGACTAAAGGTCAGCGACTATGTGAGAGCCTTGGGTGGCTGGATGAATACCGAAGAGGCCTTGCTTGGTGACGGCACTTGGTGGCTACGCACACCTTGGGACAGAAACGACTGTGATGCTCTTCGTGTTCTCGGTGGTAAAGTAGGCGCTTCGGTATTCGCAAGAAACCGTGAAGGTGTCGTTCCCGCTATGTTGATAAATTTAGACGCACTGTCACAGTGAAATCCGCCGTCGGTACATTGGCAATCACCTGCCGTTTTAACTACTATATACTAAATCTATAAAAGTTTTTGGCTTACCTTTTTTCAAAAAGGTAAGAAAGGAGATAATTTATGAGAGTATCTACCCCTCTTTCCCTTGTAGAAAACCGTTTCGGCATTATCGGCGCGACAAAACTTCTGCTTGATGCAGGCTTTGATGCCTTGGATATGCCATTTCATCAAAAAGGCAGTGAACTCTACCAAGAAGGGCATCTGAATCTCGGACTACTTCGCGAATGTCGCAAGGTGGTCGAGGATCGTGGTGCCGTGTGGAATCAGTCGCACGCCCTCTTCCCCACCATTCGTCAGACGGGCGCACTTGAGGACGAAGAATACAACCAAACCACCCCCAAACTCATCGAGGAAAACATCCGTATGTGCGAAGTCGTTGGCATACCACAAATCGTAGTTCACCCCATTGCTTTTATTGGAGCCGGTAAGGAAGAAAACCTTGCTCGCAACATTGAATACTATCGTCCTTTCGTTCACGTGGCGAAGGAATGCGGTGTGCGTATTCTCGTTGAGAATATGTGGGGACACCATCGTGACCTCAAGGGCAGAATTGTCGAAAATGTCTGCTCAAACGGCACCGAACTCGCCCATTACAGTGATGTGTTTGTTCGCGAATTCAACGCGCCCGACAATGTCGGCGTGCTTGTCGATGTCGGTCACACAGGCCTTGTCGGTCTGAATGCCGACGATATGATTCGTGAGGTAGGAGGCGAGCGCCTTTATGGCATCCATCTGCACGACAACGATTTTTATCGTGACACCCACCAACTTCCCTTCCTTGAAAAAATGAATTTCGACGAGATTATCAAGGCGCTGATTGATGTCAGATACAAGGGAGATATCACATTTGAGGCAGGCACCTTCTTCGCCCGATTCCCCAATGAACTGCTCCCCGCTACTGCTCGCTTGATGTTTGAAGTAGGTGACTACTTCCGTAAGACCATCCTCGATGGCATTGCAAAGGCACAAGCATAACTCTGCCTGACAAACAAATATTTTTTGATAAAAAAGATGGAGAAACAAAATGTTTCTCCATCTTTTACTTTATTTTTGTAAACTTTACCTTACAAGTTTCAAGAAAATCGCTTTACGACCAGAGCGTTCATCAGCAAAGCCGAGTTCACTTGCCCGACGATAGGTTTCGTAGGCGAGGGGGCGATTCATTGGCGTGCCAATGCCAAACTCATAGCAGGCGCCGAGAAAATAAACGGCTTCTGCCTCGTTCATTTTGGCGAGGGCAGAGAGAATACGGAATGCCTCGTCAAACTTGTGCTGGTAAAGTAGACGGGATGCCTGCGAATGCAGAGAGCGAATGGACTTTTTCAGACGATTTTTGCATAGTCTATCCAGTTCCTTTTTGCAACGCGCATCTCCGAGAGCAATTCCCTTTTTGAGAAGCTCGATTGCCCGACGATTGTGAAAGGCGACACCAACGCCTCTGCTGTAACAGTAGGCAAGAGGGGTAATTGCCTCGTCCACGCCAAGCTCGTATGCGCTTTTGTACCAACGGAACGCCGTTTTCTTGTCGGGCTTTCCACGTGTCACCACGCCCTTGAGATAGCAATCGGCAAGTTTAATTTGCGCAGGAAGGTAACCCATACTCACAGCGAGGGCAAAATCACGCATTGCGCCCTCCGGATCGCTCGCAAATCTTGCGACACCACGTCGGTACGCTTCCTCTCTTTCGTCCTTCAGCATTGTAGCCCGACGGTACGCTTCATCACTTCCACACTTTGCGCCTTCTTCCAAAAGGCGAATGGCAAGGGGAATGTTCTTTTTTCCGTACTCGTCCGAAAGATGCATTTCAGCGAGAATCAGGTAGGCGTCCCCAGAGGAAAGTTCTGCCGCCTTCGCATAGAGGTTCATTGCTTCTTTTTCGTTTTTTACTACGCCATATCTGCCGTAACGGTAGATGTCGCCCAGCATTAAATATGCCTCTGCATTGCCACCAGCAGATGCAAGCTGAAGGGCAGAGATGACATTTTTTTCTGCCTTTTGTTTCTTGATGATATCTTCGGTTTCTGCTTCCTTTTGATAGATTTCTACGACACGCATCGTCGCTTCAATATCGCCTTTTCCCATCAAAAGTTCAGCGAGATATTTTTCTGCGCCAAAAAAGCCATAACGAAAGGCATCGCGGCGAAGGCTCTGCAAAAACTCACCGTAGCATTCGTAATCGGGCATTGGAGGCTCTGACGACGAGATCCCACGCAGACGATAGGCAAGACGCAGAGCGTGAATGGGAGGAATGGTGAATTTATCAAGATACCACTTCGCATAACTCTCGTTTTTCTCGCATCCTTTTCCGTCGGCATATCTATGCGCCAGCATCACCATTGCGCCCGTATCGTCAAGGTCGGCAGCAAGTCTATAAAAATAGGTAGCCATTTTCTCATCCCCAGCGTGTGAGAGCGTTTCTGCCGTAGGGAAATAACTCTCCTTTGCGCCAAGCACCGAAGCATAGCAAAGCCAAAAACGACGGGCTCTCTCATCCAGTTCAGGGTTACAAAGAGCGAAACGATAGGCGCCAATCGCATCTCCTGCGACAGCAGCGCGACGATACAAAACAGCCGCCTTTTCCCAGTTTCCCTCTTCCTCCAGATGACGTCCGTACTCACGTTCTGCTTCCGTTACGCCAAAATCGGCGAGCATACGATAGTTCTCTGTCACCGTTTCCACCTCGCGGCGCGCTCTCGCCTCGTGTGTCTGTTCCAAAAGGATACGCACCTCGTTTTGGGTCAAGGTATATCTTGTCTGACACTGAGGACAAAGCTGTCCCTCGTATGGTCCTTCGTGTCCACATTTTTTACAAACAATCATAAAAGGACACCTCCTTTTTTGCTCCTTCCATTTTACACGATTTTTGCTTTATTGTCAAGACCTGTTGCCACAAAATTGGTACAAAATGGTAATTTTTCGCATAAAAAACAAAATATGCCCGTTTCGTCTTATCTTTCAGTAATCTTCCCTTTATATGTATAATGGTACAAAAACGGGGGAAAATAGACAAAAACGGAGGCAAGGTATGTTATTTTCCAAAGCAGAAAAAGAAAAACCTAAAAAGAAACACGGAGGTACACTCGTTGTCTGTACGCTCGCAACCGTCGGCGCGTATGCGATTGTTTCCACCGTTAAAAACAAGATGTGTAAAATGTTTCACTCTATGCACAAAATGTTTAAGCCCAAGTCCTGCGAATGCGAGCCGTGTCCGGAATGTCCTGATGAATATGGGATGAAAAGCGAATAAAAAAGAGAGAACTCGCGTTCTCTCTTTTTTGCATATCTTGTTTACGAAGCGTAACGGCAAGAGCAACCCCTCGCCCCACGAAACAGAAGGAGTCCTGAAAAGCAGAATTTCATCCCTCATAGATGGATTTCACCACATTTTTCCTGTGGCAAAATGTTACTGTCCTTTTCCTATCAGATTTACGGTAGGCTTCGAGCGAAGGAACTCAAACACTCTGTCATAAATGGCGTTTTCGATCAGCATATCTTCAGAAAATTGCTCGCGAAGAGTGGTTGCCAATTCGTTGTACGCCTTGTTGTATTCCTCTTCGGTTTCGTACTTTGCAAATTTATCAGCATAATAGGAATCAATATAATATTGAACTACCTCTGCGAAGATTTCCTCTGCCTCCGCCTTAAGAGTTGCTTCCTCTGCCATAAGGCCTTCCTGCTTTGCAATCAGGAAAATAACCATTTTTTCCTTAACGGTATTTGCCGAGAGATACCAGAGCATCTCGTCTGCTTCCTCCAGCGTTTTAGCGCCCATTGCCTCTATGATATAATCTTCGACACTGCTATATCCATAGGTGTCCTTATAATACTCATAATCTGCAATTAAGGAATCGAGGTTTTCTTGATACACCGGCTGAATGGCGCGTTTCGGAATCTTGATAATCTTTGTAATCTTATTGAGCTTTTCCCAGATAAGATCGTCGAGCAAGGATTCGTACAAATCACGATAACCCATAATGACGCTGGAACCATTGTTGTAGCCTTCCATCAGTTCCTCGCGAACGTAAGAACGGAACTTTGCGAAAATGTCCTCGCCCTCAAATTTTTCAAGCGCCTTGTCATCAAGCTTCAGGGTGTTACGAATAAAGTCCTCCGTCAGGGTAGGGGTGTCATAATGCACCGTACCACGTACATAGACATCAAAATAAACGGTCTTACCTGCAAGTTCAGGAGCATTCGTGTAATCGATGGGGCAGTACGCTTCGACAACAATCGGCTCCATATCGTTTTCATCTGCCGATCGGAACATTGGCTTGATGTTCGTATAGTAAACCAAATTCTGTCCGTCGACGGCTTCGGGAAGTTCAAACTCTGCGCTTTTCACCACCTGACGAAGTTCGCGATTCACAAGGAATTCCTTAAAACCGACGCCCCACTCCTTTTCGAGGTCGGGGTCGGAGAGGTCAATACGAACGGTCTTATTCTGGAAGGAACGGTTGCCAGGAAGAATGGCGCTCATCTGCACATAGACCACATCTCCCTCTGCAATCACGCCTTCGGTAACAGGAGTAAGGTTTGCATACTGATCGGGAATCTTTCCGATCAGAGAGGTTTCAAAGCCGGAGAAGAAGGCGCCAGAACCAATGGTGAGTGTGTCGGGCAACACCTTTCCTGAAGCATATTGCACGTTACAGCCACCGTCAAATTCTACTCTCTGATTATTTTCATCAAAGTAGTAACCACGATAGAAAATGGTAACCGTATCTCCTACCTTGATTTCGGTATTTCTATCGGCTTTTCCATTATTCAAGGCAGTATCAGGCTTATTCGCATTTAAAATCTGATTTATTCTTTCGTCTATCGCCTGCTCGGTTACGGCATCAATTTTCATATCGACGGTATAATTTTTATACGCATCAAAATCAAGGGTGATATATTTGGAAATGTCTTCCTTATAATAATTAAAAGGACGATTGGTTAAGTAAAGCACTGTGCCAAGCACAACTGCTGCTACAAGCAACACCGAAAGTGACACCGATAAAATGGTGATTTTCGCGCGTCGGGAAAGTTTGCTTCCCTTCTTCGGCGCACTGCTTGCTCCTTTTTTCTTTTTGTTATTTGCCACTGTTGTGGTCTCCTTTCCATACCTGCCCGTCGGTCAGGCATCCCCTGCTATGCAGGATTTTATCCACCTTCTGTGGATTTCATTTTCCCTTTACTCCTCTTGTAAAAACGAATCAGCAAAGGCAGTCGCAAGAGCGTCGCAACGCTCATTGTAGGCGTGTCCGTTATGTCCACGCACCCAGACGAAGGTCACTTCGTGTATTTTAACGAGGTCAAGAAGCGTCAGCCAAAGATCGGGGTTTTTGATTTCATTTCTTTTTCCTTCACGGAAATTCTCTTTTCTCCAAGTTTCCGTCCATCCAAGATTGAACGCATCTACAAGGTATTTGGAGTCCGAATACAGCGTCACTCGGCAAGGCTCCTTTAAGGCACGAAGCCCCTCAATCGCACCGATCAGTTCCATACGATTGTTCGTCGTTTCCCTTTCTCCACCAGAAAGTTCTTTTTCAAACTTTCCATAGACGAGAATGGCTCCCCATCCTCCACGTCCAGGATTGCCACGACAGGCGCCGTCGGTATAAATACTAACTTCTTTCATAAGTCACCGTCTGAAAAATTCAGGGGATGAACTTCGTCCATCCCCCGCGTTGATTTTCGAATTGGAATTCGAAGAATTATTCGTTGGTATCGTCGCCACCGTTGGTATTGTCACCACCACTGGTGTTGTCATCACCGTTGGTATTATCCTCTTCTTCTACTTCGGGAGGATTGCGCTTTACGGTAATGTATTTGTAAGCAGTACCCTGCTTGCTTTCATCTTCGTCAGTATCTTCTTTATCTTCTTCTACTTCAAGGAAGTAAGAGATGAGTTCATCAAATACAAGGTAGGTACGGATGTTTTCCTTACCATACTGTTCAAGGATTTGGTCAGAGGTAATGCTGTAACCATACATCTGCATATAGTGGGACTGAAGAAGCGCAAAGTTTTCGATTTCAGTATCTGCAACATCCTTGTCGAATGCCTTAGCAACGGTCCATACAACTACGTGTTCCTTGACCTGCTTTTCTGCATACTCGTTCAGAATAGCAACTGCCTGGTCATAGGTATTGCAGGTAACGTCCTTCTTTTCAAGTTCTTCGGTAGCAACCTTCTTCGCTGCTTCCACAAGGTACTCCTTGAAGGTCGCGTAGGTTTCCAAGTTGGTCTTAGCGTCGGTAGCAGTAGAATCGTTTACCTTACCGGTGTAATACTTATACTTGAACGCCTCAATGTTCTGCTTGTATGCATCCTTTACTGCCTGCTTAGGAGCCTTTACATTCTTAACGGAATCTTGGATCAGTTTCCAAAGTTCAACGGTTACCTTATCCTTGATTTCGCTGTTGTAGTCCTCCTGGAGTTCGTCATAAACATCTTCGGTGTACTGGGTGTACATAATCTCGCTGAGGTTATCCTCGCCAGCGCACTGCTGCATCTTCTCCCAGTATTCGTCAAGTTTTTCGTCAGCAACCTCTGCCTTTGCCTTCTCGTAGTTTTCTTTGAGTGTGGTATTGGCAGGGGTCTTATCGTATGCAGTCTTTGCATCCGAGAGTTTCTTATACTTGCCTGCAAGTTCTTCTACAAGAGATTTGATGGTTACCTCTTTACCATCCTCTGTGTACTTATCTTCTGTATTAGAAAGGCAATCAAGAGAGGTGGTGGAAATACCGTCACCAAGAAGGGTGGTAAATACGAGTTTACCATTTTCCTTTGTGAGTTCTTCTACTTCCTGACGGCCTACGGGATAAATGTGATATACAACGCTCTTAGCATCCTTAAGGTTTTTGGTTACACCATTATCAGACTTCTGGCTGGTGGTTGTGGTGATGGGGTTCTTGTCAAAGGTAACCTCAATTTCGTCACCGGTTTCTACCTGCCAGTTGATCTTGATGCCACTATACTTGGTCTTGCTTCCCTCTTCGCCGATTTCAAATTCAGGGAGAGTTTTAGCAATTTCCTTACCAACAAGGTACTCCTCAAGAGTAGTGGGCACAAAGGTCTCACCTTCGGGCATTGTAGGAAGGGTAGCAAGCTCTACCTTCTTGTTGGTGTACTCAACGGTAGTACCATCGGGCTTGGTTTCCTTATAGGTAACATAAACAACCTTGCCACCTTCTGCCGTCTGGTCAAGCTTGGTGGTATAAACGCTCTTGCCTTCTTCGCCAAGCACAAGGCCGACAACGGCTTCCATAATCTTCTTATCAATTTCCTTTTCCAGGTCATAGAGAGCGAGGGTCTGGAACTTGGACGCAGTCATATTGGTCGCATAGAAGGTGTATGTCTTATCTTCCTTCTCTTCGGAATTTTCCTTCTTTTCTTCAAATACCGCAGTGATAAAGTAGCAGTAATAGAAAATGTCCTTTTCTGCGATCGTGCCTGTGGTTACCTTATCTTCTGCATCTGCGAAATCCACAAGACGCTGATAAATCTCGTCTGCAACCATAGAAGCGCGAACGTCCTCATTACCAAAAGCAAATTCGCCATCTTCTACTTCTACATTCTTGAGAAGCTCTTTAAATGCATCCAGATTAAATTCTGCATACTCTGCGAGGTCTTTCTTCTGATAGTTATACGCGCAACCTGTGAGAAGGAGCACACAAGAAACAACTACCAAAAGCAAACTGATAATTCTGTTCTTCATTTTACTGTATCCTTTTGCTAAAATATTTTATTCATAAAGTTGAACAAGAGATATTATAACACATATATTTGGAAAATGCAAACCTTTTTTAAAAATATATGTAAATTTTTTCTTAATAACAAAATTTAATTGCCATATCCGAAGGAATCTATGTCAAATTCTTCGGCTCTTGTAACAGCAAGGAAAGCATTTGCAATTTTTTTCATTGCATAAGTGGAGATGTAGAAATCGCAAACCTCAAGCTCTCCTGCGACCTCGCCCTCTTCCCATTCGGAATACAGACGAACGCCGACACGTCTATCGTCGATACGATAGAACTCAAAGACATAAGGCAGGACATCCTCTCGCAATTTCACACGCATCGTCATAATCGGCGTGTCGTTTGCAATCGTCTCTCGGTCACCGTCCTCAAGCATACCAAGATAGGTGGTGAAGAAGAGCGTCTGTATCGCCTCCTTGAAATAGCCTGCGCCCGCATAGTCACTACCATAGGTAGTTTCCTTTCCACCTCCAAGAATGTAGTCATAGTAGGCATTCAGGGGGATATAGGTGCCTCCCGTACGGGAGAGGAACTCCTCTAATTGGGCATTGGTAAAGCCTTTGGAGGGCGTCATATTCACCTTCAGTTCGGTGTAGGTGCCACCTCCTTGTGGCAATTCGTGCTCCAGCGTGCTGATATCAAAGGAGATTTTTCCCTTGAGGTCACTCATATTGAAATCAAGTTCAAACTTGGAAATCTCATTGACATCCACAAGAACAAGCTGTCGTCTTGCCCAGAAGGTAACGAAATCATACTCGACAAAAACGAAATTGTCTGCCGAAATCTCGACCACCGTATCATACAGGTCGCATCCGACATAACGCACGCCGTCCTTTTCGTCACTGATGTAGAGCGTAAAGCCGAGCACCTCGTACCAGTCGAAGTCCTCGTTGTTCAGGTCGTCACTGTCCAGCGAAATCAATCCACGTGGCAATTCATAGTACACCGTGTGCGCATACAAGCCGAACTCCTCCATCACCTCAGGGGTAAGCCCTACGGCAAGGGTTTTCGTACCGACAAGACCTGTGGTCGCGCTTGAGTTATTTCCCATACCTCCAAAAATGGCGGCAATGGTATCGCAGGTACCAGAATTCAATGAATACAGGCTGTTTTTGCCAGGAGTAAAGTTCTGATAAAGGGAATCGCCATAAAAGGGATCACGCTCGGAGGCGTTCAGGAAGGAGAACGATACGATACACTCACGTTCAATAAAATAGCGAACAGCGCTGATTTCATACGCAACAAAATCGCGGAAGATCTCCTCGTATTCCACCTTTGTGGAAAGAAGGATGGGTTTGTCTAATTTCCCCTTTTTGAGGCCGAGAAATTTATCGCGAGCCTCTTTACTTTCTCCCTCAGCCTCCAATTTCATATTGAAGGATTCGGTTTTGCTCGGTTGCTTCACACCGTCAATCACATAGTAATAACGGTAGGTCACAATGGAATTCTCTGTAATCTGCTCCTCTTCCTTGCCTTTTTGGTTATGAATCGCAAGGATTTGTTCAAGGTAGAGTTCGGTTGCGCTGGTGCGCGTGTTATCCTTCGTATAGGTAATGGTAAAGGAAATCGGACTTGCGAGCGTCTCGCCAATCGTTACCCCACGCAGGGCATCACGTACCGATTTTTCAATCAGATTTTCGTCATTTTCCGAAATATCAATCACGGAATGAAGGCTGACGGTGTTTTTCTTCTCGCCGTCGGCATACAAATCATATCTCACCTTAAGCAGATTTTCCTCGCCCACCGTACCACTCTCACGCTCTTGTGTTTGTGTAAGGACGCTTTCCACCTTCGATATACGGTATTCATACGTGACGGAGGTCACCTTGTCCGTCAGAGAAATAACACGTCCGTCACCGAGAAGTGTGATGAGCAGAGGTTGGTCGGAATAATCGCCGATCGGACGGCCGACAAGTATATTCTGAAGTCTTTTGTATTCTTCACCCGTCAGGTTTTCAAGGTTGAAGGAACGGTCTGCCGAGTCGCTGTAAATGTATCCGTCCGGTACCTTTGTAGGATCCTTTACCTGTAATCCGACAGGTGTTATCACGGTGGAATGTACGATCACGCGAGAGCCTGCCGTAACTGCCTTTCCTTCCTCGCGTACCCAAGTGTTCTTCCAATGCTTGAAGGCGGGGGTGAGATAAGGCATATAAACGGGGTCGGACGAGATACCTGCCGCCGTCAGGCGAGGAGCGATAAAGAAGGTATAAGGCTCCATACAGATATCCAGCGCGCCAGTCGCCGCCGCATAGATATAGTCGCGTCCCTCCAGAATGATATAGCAACCAGTTCCTGTAACGACAGGGGAGCCGATACGGACGGTCAGTTTTTCGTCCTCGCCCTCCTTATCACGCTGGAACCATACTGTGGCAGTCGAATATTGACCTTCGGCAAGACCATAGGTCTTTAATTGTTCCTCTCGCTCGGCTTCGTCCTCAAGCAAGGGCATACGTTCAGAGAAACGAATGTTACCGACAGCCGTCGTAAGGTTATAAATCTGAGAGGCGTTCATCTCTCCGAAGGCTTCCATAGCGAGCAGACTGCTGTATGAGAAAAAGGAATCTACCAGCGAGATGTTAGGCAGATAAGGCTTTTCTTCTCCGGAGCCATCATCATAAAAGAGGTAATATTCTCCCTTCTCGCCATAACGCATAAAGGAGTACTTTCCTCTTTTATCGAGGTTGTCAATGCTGATACAGTTGATTTGCGACATTACGAGAGGTGGGAAAAGTCTTTGGTTATCCCCCTCACCCTCGATTTTTTCAATGGTATTGACTTCGCCTACCTCTTCTTCCGTCTCTTTTTCATAATCGGTAAGCAATATCGCCCCGACAAGCAACGCGGCAAACACCACGAGCAACACAAGGGGAAGCAGAAGTCTTGAGAGGAAGGATTTTTTCTTTTTTACTATCATATTTTCCAACCTCCTTTATAAATATCTGCGACGAATGGTCACAACGACACAGACACACAGCGCCGTCAAAGGCAAAATGCATACAAAAATGTAAATAAAGATTGTCATTACAGGCGAAATTGGTCGATTTACCTCAATGATATTCTTATCTCCATCATACACTTCTGTGTATTTCGTAACAATAGAAGTATCACGTAACTGCTTACCACCGTATCGGTCGGAGTTAAGCGAAGTACCACCGAGTCCGATGGAAGCGTGCTCATCCACACGGGAGATATTGCGCACAAGCGCAGAGATGACATCATAGTTTGCGTAAGAGGAATTGGAAAGGGTGTCACCGTCGAAGAAGGTAGAGCACGCAGAGGCAAACACATAGGAGTACGCCTTCTCGGAACTGGTACCATCTGTCGTCACACGAACACTGACAGCGCTGGTGTCAAGCTTACCATAATCCTTGACGAGCATATCGCCAAGTTCGTCACGAATGAACGCTCTTGCCTCGCTTGATGTGGAGAGGAAGGGAGCGTAATTGCGAGTGGTACGGAAGGTACCGTCCTCTCCTACGGTCAGGCTTTCCTCAAAGGAGCATTCTACGTAGCCACTGTCCTTAATCACAACCTCAGGCGAGGTCGTGGTGGAAACAAAATCGCCATAAATGGCATAGCCATATCCTCCGGTATCGGTATCGTACTGACCGATCAGAGAGGTGTAGGAATTATCGGCATCCTTAAGATATTCCTTTTCATCACGCACCTGCGCCTTTCCAAAACCAATGCCCCATTCTTTGAGGTAGTATTCAAGCGTAGGCAGGGTGATGCGATAATCCTTTGCGACAGCGAGGGCGCCCTGACGGTCGACCAGAAAACGGTCTATTTTTTCAATTTCCGACACCTGATAGAAGCTATCGAGATCTACATCATTTGTATAGTCGCTCTGGGGATTGTTGATGATGAGAAGCGCGCAGTCCTCAGGGACCTTTTCTACCGTCGTCAAATCCAGCACATCCACAGTCATTCCACACTCACGCAGAAGACTTGCGAAGTGGGCAAGACGAAGGCTATCCTCGCTTTCGGGAGCGTCCGGCTGATATACCGTCTCACCGTGACCAGTGATAAAGTACGCCTTGCTCTGTGTGCCAAGCAGGGAGAGAAGAAGCGAAGCAAGACGATATTCACCGTTGTATGACCAGTAGGCATTATTCGCCGTAATCCAAAAAGCGTCGGAGGAGATCACACGATAAACATTTCCGTGCGATACAATGACATCTGTCGGCTCAATTTTTGAGAGAGAGGTCGTTTTATATTTGGCAACCGCTGTGGGGTTTTGCGTAATGTTTACCGTTTTGACCTCGAAATTTTTATATTTTCGCTCAAGCGCACACGCCATAAAGTAGGTCGGACGAATGACAGCAGAGGAAATCAACTGATCGGGGTCGGCGCAGAAGGTTATCGTTATTTTTTCTCCTGCCATTTTCTCTTCATCCAAAAGGATGGCGCATTCGTCCATCATACGCTTGGTGGTGGTATGTAGCCCTTCAGGGGTTAAATCCACGATAAATGCGCCCTTCTGTGGAAGGGATGTGAGTAGAAAATTCAGAAGAAACAACACGACAATCAACAGTACAGTAATTCCTGCAAATGTACGATTTCTCACACGTGGAGAAAAGAGTTTCTTAATGTTCATAAATTATCCTTTAGGTTTGTTAAATCACTTGTGTTTGCGACGGACAAGAACGACAGCGCCCACAACAATGAGCGCGACGGCGGGAAGAAAACAAATCGCCGTATAAAATCTTGCTTCACGAAGCGAGAGGTCCTCAATGAGATTGGTCTCGGTCTTTACGGAGCGAACGCCGTAGGGCATTCCCCCCTCGTTTTTGAAGATTTCCTCAAAAATACCAAGTAGAAATTCTCTGTTGGAATACGTGTTGGAAAGCACAGCGTCCGACGCTGCGATATAAACGCTCGGCACCAAAAACAGCGAGGAGGTTGTTCCCTCGTGCTCGCGAGTACCCTTAGCGCACAGAACGTAGTTTCCGTCTTTTCCGACACGCTCACCCGACGCATAAATCTCTGCGCTTGACGAGGAATAAAGCAAGGGGCTTGCTCCCTCCGAGAGTTCCAAAGCGCCACAACGATACAAAAGCACGTTGCCGTCAGTGTAAGGAAGAATGGTGTTGTGCAGGTCAGCACCGACACCTTCGGTGTCGAAACGGCCAACCAGAGTGTATCCGTCGGCAGTAATGCCCTGCGCGTTATCGGTGACGATATTCGCATATTTCTCCTCGCCGATTTCCGTACGGGAGAGGGCAACGCCATATTCAAGAAGGAAGGACTCCAAGACGGGAAGCGGAGTCTTTAAGAAGGGGTCGAGGGAAACGTAAAGCGCGCCACCCTTGTTGGCATATTCCACCAGACGATCCATTTCGGAGATAACACCACTGCCCTCATAAGAGCGCTCAAAGTCAGACTTCGGCGTATTGATTACAAGGAGGTCGCAATCGTCGGGAATGTCCTCGCGACGAAGATTGATCGAATTGATTTTATAGCCGGCAGCCGCAAGCACTCTCGCCAAAGAGCCGTCCGGATTTTCGCTGTGAGCCGCTGTAAAATACGCTGTGGGGTGGGTATCCTTCTGCACCCAAAGCATCAGGGAGAGAAAGACCTCCTCACCGCAATAAGCGAGAGGCTCGCTGTTTTCGTCAAGGAAATAAAAATCGTCAAAGGCGTTGCTCGTCAGGACACGGTGATTGCTTCCCGATTGGAAAATCACCGACGTTTTCAGGACCGTAACATTATCGCCGTTTTCGTCTTTGGTGTAGGGAGAGATGTCAAAATACTTGCCCTCCTCATCCATTTTGGTAATAATGTTAATGAAACGGAAGGTGACAGCATTCGGGTATTTCTCCTCCATCTGCTCTACCGTTTTGAGAAGATAGGAGCCTGTGGCGTGCGTCTTGAGTTCTTCTCTTGGCATACAGAAGAAAACCTCTGCTCCACCGTTTTCCTCAATAGAGGACATAATTTTATCTGTCGACGCCGAAAGAGAGAAATCCAGTTCGACTGGCTTATAGAGGTACAGACCAAAAATATTGGTCAGCGAGAACAGCACGGCGTTAAAGACGATAGCGACCAGAATGACGCCCACCGTCACAAGACTGCGCGTAAAGTTCGTTCGCCCTGTGTACCTTTTTACTTTTTCAAAAATTCTACCCATTTTACGCTCCTTACGAATGACGGCGACGGTCGTAGACACGAACGGTCAGATACAGGAACAAAAAGGCAATGGAGAGGTAATAGACCACAGAGGACAGGTCAAAATATCCATTGGTAAATGCCTGAAAACGGGTGAAAATGGACAGAAAATCAAAGACATAACGAAGAAAATAAGAGGACGGAAGAAGGATATTTACCACGCCAATCGCCAAGAAGGCGAGGATAATGGCAATCGTGCCGACGGCTGCGGAAAGTTGGTTTTCCGTCAGGGAGGACACGAACAGTCCGATCGAGATAAATGTCATACCGACAAGCAGGAGGGCAACGTAGTTGCCAATCCAGACAGCCGTACTCACGCTCGCATACGGATAGAGGAACAAGAAGGCGAGCGAGCTCACCGTGAGCGACCCGAAAAAGACCGTCATTGAAGCAAAGAATTTACCAAGCACAATGGAGATGAGAGATACAGGAGCCGTCAGCGTAAGCTGTTCTGTTTTGATCTTTCGCTCTTCGCTAAAGGACTTCATTGTAAGCAGAGGAAGCACCACTGCGGAGAAAATCATCATATAAAGGTAATAAGTAGTAACGTCGGCACTCATAGAAAAGAGGGTGGTAAACGCAAAAAGCGCTGCTCCGACGGCAAGATAAATGACAAGAAATGCATAACCAATCACTGTGGTGAAGTAAGAACGCATCTCTCTTTTAAAAATGGCAAGCATAATCGTTTCCTTTCACTTTCTGATTAACGCGCTTGGGCGTCGGCATTTTCGACAAGACGGATAAATACCGTCTCAAGATCGGAGCCGACCGTCTTCATTGAAAGAATCGGCCACCCCTTCTTCGCGCAAAGGTAAAAAATGTTCTTTCGGATATCTACCATAGGCTTGCTTTCCAAACGGAATATGTAGGCATCTGCATCACGATCGCCCGTATCGTGTACCTTCTTCGCACCGACAACACCGTCAAGTTCACGCGCGATGTCACGACGAGGACCTACCACGCTCACCTCAACGGTCATACCGTTTTCCAGAGTGGTAGCGATATTTTCCGTACGGTCGTCAGCAATGATTTTGCCACGATTGATGATAATGACACGCTCGCAGACCGATTGCACCTCAGCAAGAATGTGGGTCGAGAGAATGACCGTATGCTTTTTGCCGAGCGTACGAATCAGATTACGGACTTCAAGAATTTGCTTGGGGTCAAGGCCGACCGTAGGCTCGTCAAAAATGATGAGTTTCGGGTCACCAATCAACGCCTGCGCAATACCGACTCTCTGTCGATATCCCTTCGATAGGTTTTTGATCAAGCGTCCCTTGACGTCACGAAGTTTTACGGTATCTAAAATCTCGGACAGATGCTTGTCCTTTTCCTGCGAGCAACCCTTGAGTTCGTAGACAAACTCAAGATATTCCATTACCGTCATATCGGGATACACAGGGGGCTGTTCTGGCAAAAATCCAATCAGCGCCTTCGCGCGCATTGGCTCCTCCTCAATGTCATAACCGGCGATTTCTACCGTACCAGAGGTCGCAGCAAGATATCCCGTAAGTATATTCATCATAGTACTTTTTCCTGCGCCGTTCGGGCCGAGCAAGCCAACAATTTCTCCCTCGCCAATCTCCAGAGAAACATCATTCAGGGCATAGTTGGTACCATAACGCTTCACAAGATGCTCAATTTTAATCATTTTTCGTTCCTTTCCTACCTTTTGCCACGTACAATCGACAAAACGCATAGGCATAAATTTTCATACTGCACCATTATATCATATAATTTTAAATAAAATGTGAACAAACGAAACATTTTCTGTATTTAAATATGGAATTTTCTACAAACAAAAAATGGCAGAACACCAAACGCTCGGTATTCCACCATTTTCCTTCTTTATAAACATTTTTCGTTACTCTTTAGAAAGCAACCATCTCTCCGTCGCACGATCCCTCATTCTTTACACTCTCTACCACCCTCTTGTATTCTTCATAAGAGGAAAGAAGATTGAGCGCTTCAAGCAGGGCGTTTGCCGTCATATCCTCAGGGAGAGAAAACCGTTTTGCCAAAGAGGCGCGAAGCGCCTTTGACCCCTCGCCGCCAGACAGTCCGTCAAGGTAAAAATCCGTTTTCGTAATTTGCTTTTTCTCGCCATCCACACGGCCCTCGCCTACGGCGAACGATTGGAAAAGGGAATGCAGAAAATCGGACGTCATTCCCTCAACACCAAGAAGGCCACCCTTGCTCTTGCGTGGCTTTCGTTTTTCCTTTCCCTCAATCTTTGGGATGTAGAGCATTTTTATTTTTTCCTTTGGCAAAATGCCACTGAGGAAGGAGCGAATCTGCTTTCCTCCACCGTCGGAGTCCGTCAGGACAATGAGTCCCTTTTCCTCTGCAATCCGACGAAGAAGCGCCTGCTTTTCCTTGTTATTAAAAACAGAAAAACCATCTGTGGTAAATATTCTCGCGCAAAGGATGCTGTCGAGCGTGATTTTGTCATATTTCCCCTCCACAAGGATGGGAATGTCAATTTTTAGTTTATCCATTGCGACGTCCCTTACAAATCTCACGCATTTCACACACGTCGCAACGGGGCGAACGTGAGATACATACCTCTCTGCCAAACCAAACAATACGGTGGCAAAAATCGCTTGCAGAGAGTCCCGTTTTATCGAACAACTCTCCCATTGTCATCTCGACACGATAGGGGTCCTTCTCCTTTTCGGAATAAAAGCCGAGCCTGCCACAAATACGAATGCAATGTGTATCTGCCACCACACCACCCGTATGGAAAATGTCACCGAGCAAGAGGTTTGCTATCTTGCGACCGACACCAGGAAAACGAAGAAGCTCCTCCATTGTGGACGGAAGGATGCCAGCGTATTCCTCCTTTAGCATTCTTGAGGAATCTACAAGGTTTTTCGCCTTCATTTTATAAAGACCACACGGCTTGATAATTTGTTCAACTTCTTCTACATTTGCCTCTGCCATTTCAACAAAAGTAGGGTATTTTGCAAACAATTCTTTACAAACTATATTCACTTTGGCATCTGTACACTGTGCAGAGAGCCTTCCCATAACCAGAAGTTTCCACGCATCTCCACCGTATTCCAAAGCGCATTCTGCCTCTGGATAACGCTCTCGGAGAAGCGCGTCAACACGTAAAAGATGCTCGCATTTTTCTTTTTTTGTACGCATTTCACACCTCAAAAAAGTGGCCCAAAAGTTGCTTTGAGAGGGTGGCAGAAAGTCCGACGACGGTATCAAAATCACCGTCAATACGCTCCACAAATTTACCTGCCACACCCTGTATGCCATAGGCGCCCGCCTTGTCCATCGGCTCTCCAGAATCGACATATTCCTGCATTTCTTCTTCACTTAACGTACGGAAGATTACGGCAGTGGAGGCGACGCCACTTACGACACGCTCTCCACATCTGACAGCGACACCCGTATGCACATAATGGGTTTTGCCAGACAGGGCGCGAAGCATTGCCATTGCCTCCTGTGCGTTGGCAGGCTTTCCAAGCGCCTCTCCGTCAAGGTCGACAAGCGTGTCGGAGGACAAAATCACAACCTCCTCATCCAGCAAAAAATCGTGAGAGCGTGCGACTGCCTCTCCCTTACGACAAGCGAGAAGTTCCACTGCCTCCTTCGGGGAAAGGCTCTGTTCGTAATCCTCGTCACAGTCGGCAGTCAAAATATCAAATTGGTAACCCATCGCTCCTAAAATTTCTTTTCTTCTCGGCGATTTGGATGCTAAAATCAGTTTCATATTCGTTTCTTTCTTTTGGTTTATTTCTCCCTTTTTGAAAAAGGAAGGGAAAACATCCGATTGGTCACGCTGATGCGTAACACCCCATAGAGGAGCATCCCCTGCGCTTTACATTTGCGCTCGCACTTCGTCCATCGGAGAATCCATCGGGATGGTTACATCTCATTCGCTTCCCTTTATTTAATTCTACGGACATCACCCATAAGGGGCGCGCCCTGCGTGTAGGAGGCGAGGACCTTCTCGCACTCTTTTGCGCTCTCGACAGAAAAGATCAGCACCTCATAGGTCATAGAGCGAATTTTCGCAAGTCTATCTCCCATATAGGTGGGGATGGCATTAAAAATAAGATTTCGATGCTCAAACTCTCGGAGAATCGGGAACGCCTTTCCCATACGGTCGACAAGTCGGAAGGAGCCACACCTGTCGCAACCACCGTTTTCCCGAACAAAACAACGCTCGGTTATCATCAAAGGAATTCTGCCATAGGTGATGACACCTCCACCGATATCGGCAATGCGAGGCTCGGTGAGTTCAGGGGAAAGGGTAACATCAGCAATTCCACTGTCGGCATAAAATGCCCTTGTGTAGCTGTTTGTGATATTGAGTCGGAAGCCTCCAAGAATTTTGTGCTCCCATCCACGTACCAGCGCAAGATGAGAGATATTATCTATCATAATATAGGTAATCTTGTCTTGAATTTTTGTTAGCATCTCCCTGACCCTCTCCCACTCGTTGTCCAAGACAATCGGGGGCAGAAGCACACCGTTTGCAGGGCTATTTTCCCGATAGGAAAAGAGGGGAAGCAGACGTATATCTAATTGAGAAAGAGAACGCTCCGAGATGCCATCAAGCGCGCTTGCCTGATAGAATATACCAACACGTTTATTCTCCAGAGTGGTAGCGAGAGAAGATCGTGAAAGCCGTTCTTTTTCGGGTGTTTTTTCGGGAAGAGAACGCCTTGTATTCTCAAATTTTTCTGCTGCTGCGCGTCGCAATGCGTTAATCGCAGAGGGAGAAAGATTGATTCCTTCTTCCAGGTCGATTTCAAGGTCATTTTTGTCAAGAGAGAGGAACGTTGCTCCCATTTTGCAAAGTCTTGTTTGCAAATCAGCCAGTTTCAAGGGTGAATTTTGTGCAGGAGAAGGAATATCTCCATAAACGGTGACTTCTCTATTTTCGTCAAAAATCGTCATTTCGGAGGGTTTCCCAAGATGAAATTTTGCCCGAGCGAATACTCTTTTGGGAATAGGAGAGAAGGAACGCTCCTCACTGCGGGAAGCCTCCTTGTCTGCCTCTGTACGCACACCTGTCATCCTCTCGTTTATCCGACCGGTAAAATAGCCGTCGGTGAAGCGTCCACCACGTGAGAAAAGGTCGGCGAGCGCCATACTCTCCCTCCTCGTCGCATTCCGACAACCGTCCAAAAGTTCACGATAGATTTTCGTCACGCCATACACGTAGGAGGGCGCCTTCATTCGTCCCTCAATTTTGAGCGAGGATACACCACTTGCCACCACCTCACGAATGTGCTCGGCAAGCGAGAGGTCGCAAAGGGAAAGGAGGGGTTTTCCGTTGTAGGAAAGCCGACAGGGCTGGGCGCATTCGCCACGATTTCCACTGCGCCCACCAACCAAAGAGGAAAACAGGCATTGCCCGGAATGACAGACACACAGCGCGCCGTGCGCAAAAATTTCAATTTCTGCCGACGCATTTTCCGTCACGCTCACAATATTCTCCAGCGAAAGTTCACGGGCGACAACCACACGAGATACGCCCATTCGATACACCTCTTCGGCGCCGGCAGTGTTGTGAACAGACATTTGCGTCGATCCGTGAATTTCCATTTCGGGAAGTTCTCTGCGAATGCGACGGACCAATCCGAGATCTGCCACGATCACCGCATCCACACCAATTTCATAAAGAGAACGCACATATGCCATACAATCGTCAAGTTCACGGTCATAGAGCAAGACGTTTACCGTCACATACACCTTCACACTGTGCAGGTGAGCATAGCGTACAGCACGCTCAATTTCCTCAAGATCAAAGTTCTTGGCGAATGCCCTTGCGCCATAGGATTTACCACCGATATATACGGCGTCTGCGCCACCCTCAACTGCGCCGAGCAGAGCCTCAAATGAGCCTGCGGGAGCGAGAAGTTCAGGCAATTTTCCACTTCGTTTCATACGTTCTCCTTTCCCTCGATCCCCTACAAATGGGAGAAAAACCTCTCCCCCTCTTGTTTTCATCAAGGTTTTTGACTTTCGCTAATAGTCTAACACAAGCGAAAAGAAAAGTCAACAAGGAATCTTCCCTGCGCGTTTTTTAAGTTTAGTTGTAGAATTTTGTCAATTTGGAGCAAAAAAGCGTTTTTGTCTTGTGCAAAAAGTAGAAAATTATTATTTTAGGGACTTCTTTTGCATTTTGTGTGAATTCGCTCTTGATTTTTATTTTTAAAAGTGGTAAAATGTTTTTTGTATATTATTATATATGGGCGTATCGCATATGCGTGAGCCTGACTTAAGCAAAATAACCCTGCAAAATACAGGTAGATTGGAGAATGCCGTGCGACTGAATATTGGTATCGACCTTGGTAGTGACTCGCTGAAAATTGCTTTTGCATATTCCGGCGGAAGATTTCACCACAAAAATTCATCCTTCCAGTATGGTAAGTTTGAGAGCGAAAGCGATAATATCCGAGTAGCAATGCCCGCCCTCGCTTACTATGACGACCAAAAGGGCGTGTGGATTTTCGGTGATGACGTGGAAAAGAAGAGCGCGTCCTCATTCGTCAAGGTCGTGAAGCTGAAAAGCTTGCTATCTCTCTTAATCCCCAAGTCAGAGGATGCCGTTACCACATCCAACAAAGAACTTTATGAGAAGGGACATCATTTTCCAAAGTTCTTCTTCCCCACGAGAAGAGGAATGGACGAGAAATTCCAGGACGCCATCGACGAGGGGCGTACCTTTGAGGTAACGAATTACACACCCAAAAAGGTGCTGGAAGAATTCTTCAAAACATTTGTTTTGAATGTGGTCAAGACGAATGTCAAAAAACTTGCCGAGCTACATAACGTAGATGTTTCTATGAACGACATCCGTACCACTGTGGTCCATCCTCCAATGGTCGGTGACGTGTATGTCAACGAGCTGTGCCGACTGGTAAAGCACGCCTTTGGACAACAGCCCTATAAGGCGCTCAGTTCTGTAAAAGCGCTTGCGCTTTACGCCTTCCGTCGTCATATGATTGGCGAGGGCGAGGAGGCGCTCATCTTCGATATGGGCGAGGAAAACATCTCTGTTGCCAAAGCATTTATGAATGGTAAACAGGTGCTTATCGAGGGTGCCGAAGGACATAACGATCCTCTGGCGATCGGTGGTGTCGACGTTGACGACGCGATTGCAAGTTATGTTGAAACGAGCATTTCTCACCGTGTCACGCTCGGTCAGTTCACCCCTGAAGGCGAGGAGGAAAAGCCTCCGGAGCGTCCTATCGTGGGTAAGCAGTACCTCTTTATGAAGAATATCAAAAAGGCGAAGGTCGTTCTCTCCCGTCCTGACTATGAGGACAGCACCTTCCACGAGGGCGTACCGATCGGTCTGCACTGCGAACTTTACATACAGCGTTTCCTTACCAGAACCGAATTCGATACCTGTCTTGGTATCAGCGAGCGTATCGTAGCCGAAGCGCTCGCAAAGAAGGTGAGAAAGGGCGCCGCCGTCCCCTCGCATACGCAGGAGGAGGTCACCCCCACTCCCGAAGAAACGCCCACACCACAACAGCAACAGCAAGGTGGTGGCAAAAAGAAAAACAAGAAGTTTGGTGGTCTGCGTGGTGGTGGAGGAAGCTCCGAGCCACAAGAGGAGCCCACGCCCCCTGTGGAGGAAACCCCAGCGCCGAGCGAAAGCGCCGGTGGCAGTGGCAGACGCTTTGGTGGTCTGCGTAGCAGTAGTTCCGAGACACCAGCCGAAACCAGTGGACCTGTGGACATCTCGCCGACAGGTGAAGTCACGAGAACCTTTGGTGGCTTCCGTAGCAGTGGTAGCGCCCCGACAGAAACGCCCGCCTCCTCAGAAAGCGCTCCAACCGGTGGCAGTGGCAGACGTCTTGGCGGTCTGCGTGGTGGTGGAAGCGCTCCCGAAGAAACGCCTCCCCCAAGCGAAAGCACCGGTGGTAGTGGCAGACGATTTGGTGGTCTGCGTAGCAGTGGTAGCGCTCCCGAAGAGCCACCACAGGAAGAAACCCGTTTCAAGGGCTTCCGTCGTTCCAAACTCGCCGTAGCCACTCCCGAACTCGATATCGACCCCGAAACAATGGAGGTAGTCGGCTCGGTCAGCGAGGGCGAAATTGAAATCGCGCCCGAGTATGTGCCTGTGCCGATTGACGAGGAAAACTCAATCGCTCATAGGATTCTCGCCTATATCCAAGAAGAGCTTTCTCGCCCAACCAACGAAAATATGACGAGCCGTTCCCCTGCGGAAGGTACGCTGGAGCGTCGAGGCTTCGTTATTCTCTCCGGTGGTCTGGTAGAGACACACGCTTTGATTGAATACTTAAAATATCATCTTCAGAAATCGCATCCTCACCTCGACATTCTCACCTTTGATGACGATATGGAACAGGGTGACATCTTCACCGTCCTCTCTCACGAGGATTCCGCTTACGCCCCTGCGATTGGTGGCGCTATCGTTGCAATGGAGGACTATGATGTCAAGACTGCCCTCTCGCTCTCGTATGCAACTTGGGGTTGTCCTGTCGGTGGTGCGAACAGCAGAAAGAATATCGTCCACTTAACACTCCTTGCCGAGCGTGGCGCTGCACTGACCGATAGTGGCAGTGAGTTCTCCACCGACTTCATTATGGCAAGCACGATTGAGGGCGAGGCGATCTTCTCCTGTATCATCTCCCAAGAGGATATCGACTCCGGTAGACTTGAGAGGAACGGCTCCACTTATATGCACGGTGGTACAAAGAAGCTGATTATCGGCAGACCCGGCTCCAAAGAGAGATTGAATGTCGAAAAGCTTATCCACCTGCAAACGGTTGCCGGTGGTGAAAACGGTAAGTTGATGCTGATGTATCAGGGCAAGGAAGTTCAGGTCGTCGGAGACCAGAGCGAAAACTACTTCCGTATCCGTCAGGGTATCCGTGCGACGAAGGAAGGACGTGTCCATCCCTTCTACGAGGTTACCGGCGCAGTTGCCAACGGCAGACAAGCGAACTCCCTTACCGTCCGTTTTGAAAACGGCTCGACGGCGCAAGCGCCTGTCAGCGCAGTCACCGTACAATCCAATATTCGCGACTTTGACTCATCCAGCGGTTGATAACATCCGCCTAATATTATAAAGGAGAAAAGTAAAAATGCCAGCATATAAACCAGCAGATAAAGGGCTTCTCGACATTATCGGTCAGTACAGACTGAACTTCGAGAGTGATGCATTTGCCCGTCAGAATATCGCCGCTCTCCCCGACACCTGGCGTGCCTATACAGCGCAGATTCGTTCTATGAACAAGACGGTTAAGGCGCTCGACCGCTATGATGACTTTGCGACGATGAAAATTCCCCCTCGTCTTTATCGTGAAAACACGGAAGGTCCTATCACCTACGGTATTCACTATGACCACGCTGTACACGGAGATGAAGACGTAGTCCTCAACCACCAGCACAGCGCAGCGCACACCTTCCTCCAGAAACTTCGTGGCTTCGGTCTTTTGGCTGACGTCGTCGGTAGTGGTAAAACCTACGAGGCTTGTACCGTTCTCTCGGAACTTGCTGCTCGTGGCGTTATTTCCACAATGCTCCTGATTGTACCTCGTCACGTCTATGATGAATGGGTGCGCGTGCTTGAAATCCGTTTCGGTCTTGGTAAGGATATCCTCTACCAGTACCCCCACTTCTTTGACAAGGACGGCAACCCCCTGCACGACGTAAAACAGCCGAACTTTGAAGAACTTGTTGAGCGTTGCCCGGACGGCTTTGCTCGTCCCAAGCGTCCTATCATTGTTGCCACAGAGGACTTCCTGCTCTGGCAGGCGGCAATGAATGAGTGTCTTTATGACGTTATCGTAATGGACGAGGCTCACCACATGTGCGAAGAGGACGAAAACGGCTACTCTCCCACACTTTACCAACTTTCCAAACTCACTGCAATTAAGAAGAAGGCAGATAAACCCTACTGCCTGCTTCTCACTGCGACTCCTCACTCGGGTGACCTGGATAAAATGTTCCGTCTTTGGTACTTCATCCGTTGCCAAGGTGGTAGCCCCGAAGAATTCGCCAAAGAGCCAAAGCGCCGCGCCTCTTATCACGAGGAGCATAAGTACTACACAGAAACCATCTGTCGTGGCGCGACCTCTGTGCGTGACTTCATTAACAGAATGCTCCTTCGTTTCTTCCTTGGCGAACTTTATGTCGCAGACTTCTCGAAGTTCTATGAAACAGAATACGGCCGTTCCTTCGACGGCTTCGGCGAACTTGCAGAAGGCGAAAAGATTGTCGCTATTGAGAAATATCTTGAGCAGTGTGACGACAGACTCTATGAGAAAGCATCTCAATTCGTTGCAGATGCCTACCACAACGACGTCCTTCGTTCCATTATGATTCGTAACCCCAAGTCCACCGCAGGTGCAATGGGACGTATCAAGACAAAGACCCCACACAATATCTTCTTCTTCCCCGCGAAGAAAACCACAGGCAATGTAACCCTGCCGAGCATCTTTGCCAAAGAACAACTCACCCTTCATATCGACAACCTGGCCGATCCCGAAGGAAAGGGCATTGTCACCGTAGACGGCAAACCCACCTACCTTGCCGACTATCTGGAAAACCGTGGTAACCGTAAGTTCACTCACGGTCAACTCCTTTTCTATAATGAAGTATGGAAGGCTCTTGGTCTGGATGATGACGCCTTCACCGTCACCTTCGACGGACATACAAAACTTCGCCGTCGTGGCGCGCTCACCGGTTTCTACTCCGAGCAGTTCCGTGCGATGAGCGATACCGTTAAACTCAACTTCTATCCAATGACAAAAATGGACGCAGATAGCGTCTTTAAAGCAAAACTCGATTACACCGTTCGTTTGCTCCGTCAACACAAGAACGAGAGGGTTCTGATTTTCTTTGACTATGACAAGAAGCCACCTCGTGGTGAGGCGTCTGTCGCAGAGCGTGTGGAGGATGCCCTTCGCAAAATGCCCGAATTTGCGCCTCGAATTTTGGAAAACACCGTCAAGAAACTCGACGACGAATTCCGTGACAAGGAAGGCGCTATCCTCGTAGCGAAGCAGGCAGGTATCACCGAAGGCCGTAACCTTCAGAGCTGCGCTATCGTTATCAACTTTGAGGTTACCCCAGACCCTGTCGCAATGGAACAGAGAATCGGACGTGTATTCCGTCTTGGACAAAAGAGCAATGTAACGATTTACTCCCTTGCAGATATGACCGACCTTGAGGGTTATGTATTGATGTACTACACTCGTATCGGTCTGATTGAATCCAACTCCGGTGATGCTACCATTATCGCCGGCGCGATCAACAACAATATGATCTCCGTACGCTGTGAAAAGTGTGGTCGCGTAAAACTCTACTCACGTGAAAACTATGAGGTAGCAAAGCGCAATCCCGAAGAGTTGATGTGTCGCGCGCTCGATATGTGCCGTCTGGAAAACCCCGAAGGCACAATGATGACGGAAATCAATGTATACGACTTCCGTTGTACCGAATGTGGCAACACCTTCGTACGCTCGACGGAGGGTTATGAGTGTCTTTCTATGGACAGAGGCATTATGTGCAACAGTGGACGTGGTGGTGACCGTATGGTTTACTGTAACAAGGCGTGCGCAATGCTTCACTGTCAGCAGTTTATGCCCGGTGGCGAATACGAGCACTGTGGTGTTCTCGCCCTTTACAGAAAAGGCATTACCGATCCCATTGAACTGCGTGAGCGTTGCAACCGTTGTGAAAACAAGTGTCCTCCTCGCTGTCGTTACGGCGAAGGTCCCGAAGCGATCCAATCCTGCTCGACCTGTCGTAACACCTCCTGCCAGCCTGTGCCTCCAATGAAACTCGTGTTCAACGAGAAGTGGGAAGCGCCCTGTCCTATCTGTGTGGCAGAGGGCAGACGCCGTGGCGGTAAACTTGTTCCTGTGGTTGCCCGTACCTTCTCCAGCTATGTGCAGGCACTCTGGAACTTCCACTTTGATGAAAACGCCTTCTGCGATAACCTTCGCGCAGAGGCAAAGAAGGTTGCCACCATTCGTGACATCCTTGATAACGATAAGATGAGGGAGGGTGAAAGATAATTATGAGAATTGAAATCAACGGCGCCGATTATAAAGAAGCGTTCTCCAGCGCGCAAGAACTCATTAAGAGTGGTCTTGTTCGTGGTGCGCTTGAATGCGCAGTTCTCTCCGACGGCTCCATCAAGCACGGTGATGATGTCTTTGTCTTTGTTGAGCAGATTCAGGAATTCGCCGCAGAGCAGTCCCGAATGACAATGACGAGCGAAGGCGCTTCGTGGTTTGAAGGCTTCCGTCGCAGAGCACGTGGCGAAGCCACCGAGCTCGAAGAGGACGGTACGCAAAAATGGAAGCAGTTTATCACTGCCCTTGCAGATGCGTATCACAAAAAATATTTCCTCTCTGCCTTCCGTAAAACCAATGACGGTGACGGAAAGGCGCAACTTGACGAATATCAAAGCTATGCGCAGAACATTATGACTACCCTGTTCGATATTACTCCCGTTACCCTCTCGCCCGTCTCCGAGCGTGACATTGATGACGAGGATATCTACGGCTTGTCCCTGTGTCTGCAAATCGGTAACGGTATGGGAGAGCTCATTCCCGTACTTGGTACCGTCTACATTAAGCGTTATGGCAAAGACTTTACCCTGATGACAGGCTTTGAGGCAGAGGCGCTTGAGCATTCGCTTGAGTTGACTGACGACGATGCCCTTTCAGAGGAGGAGGTCGTAGACTCGGCGCTCGTTTCCGCCCTTTTGGATGCCTTTGAGCATTACACGAAGGATGAGGATAACCACCTTGCCGAAAGCCTTTACTTTACAGAAACGGTCGACCACGATGCTGTAAAGACCTGTCTTGATGCCACAGCAATCGCAAATATGAATCTGCAATGCCGTAGCGTTCAGATTCTCGGTATTTCCAACATTAAATGGAAACCCCACGCGTATGACGTGTACGATGGTCCCGAACGCATTTTCCGTATTCATAGCAGTATCTCCGGTGGTATCACCCTGTTCTGTCTTGGATGCGACACCAAAGAGCCCATCATTGACAACAACATTTTGGTTTACATTGACAAAAACGGCAAGCGCCGTGACGTCACAATTCGTCCCGAAGAAGGAAATCTCGGTATGGATGGCGCTACCTTGGATGCCGTTCGCGAGAGCGACGCAATCGCCAGCCACTACATCTCTGTCGGCGCATACTGCAAGCAGAAGGTGCGTGGTGGTCTTTGCACAAAGAAGCGTTGCCGTCAGAACCTCATTGAACTTGCGATCAACGGTGATGATGACAAGGCTCTGTTCTGCGCTGACTGTCCCAACCCCGAAATCGTCTACACCGACAAGACGGGCACTCGCTTTACCAGACTTCTCACCTATGTACCGACCGAAGGCGCAATGATCCCCACGTCGGAAACGAAGGTTTGTACGAGCTGTGAGCGTCCCTTCCGTGCAGACGGCAAGGCGACAATGTGTTCCTTCTGTTCCAAATTCAATCACGACGAGGCTGTGGAGAACTACAAGAAGTATCGTGAGATTCTTCCTGTTACCCTCCGTCTGTTTTCCGGCAAGGGCGAAAGGCTCTGTCTTGAGGACGACGAGCTTCTTCTCTTCCGTCTTGGTGATAATAAGTACATTTTCCATAAATTCAGTCTTCGTGATCGTGGTTATATTCAAAACCCCAAGAAGACGAGCAAATCTTAAATAGGAGGTAGAATAAATGGCTAAATTTGAATATACCAAAGAGCATATTAAGAGCCAAAAACTCGCTTTGCTTCTCGGTGCAATCACTGCAGGTGTCGCAGACATCTTTGTCGTGGTGCTTCTGATGATCGCTGGTCTTTGGGGCTATGTTGCTCTTCCCATCATTCTTGCGGTTGCGGACCTTGCGTTCCTTGCGCTTGCCCTCTTTACCAACTTCCGCTTCCGTTACAGTATCGCATACACCGCCACCTACCTCGCAGTCTTTCTCGGATGTGTTCTCGGTCACTTCTTTGTGATTCGTGGTGGCGCTGAAACAGCAATGACGGCGATCGCCCTGATTATCTGGGTAGCCGTTCATATCCTGAACTTCCTTGTCATCATACTGGGTGCAAAGGGCGCCGTTACCAAGCAAAAGGGTCATCATCTTGTGACTGCCCTTCTTGTGATTCTCTTTATCGGTGCCGTCGGTGTGTACATTGGCTTTGGCTCGTCCGAAGGTTACTTTGGTCAGGGAAGCCTTACTGCCCGTCCTATCGTTTATGTTTATGACGAGAAAACCGATTCTTATACAGCAACCGGCGTGCTCGACGGCAGTGGAAAATTCGCTGTCATTCCCGAAAAATTCGACGGTAAGCCCGTTCGCGCAATTGATGCGACGATCTTCTCGGCAAATCGTCTTGATCGCCTTGAAATTGAAACGGATGCGAGCGTTTCCCTTCTCAATTTGGATAAGGTGAGCAATATCACCGTACAGGACATTACCGCAGGACGTGAGACCCTCACCACCCTCCAGCGTGAGTTCTACACGGCTTATCGTGATGGCGACAAAAACGCAGAACTTCTTACCCTCGCCTCTCGCACTGCGCCTTCCGACCTTGCAGATGATGAAATTTACATCACCTTCTCTTATACCGACACAGCGCTTGACTGTATCGGTGAGACCTTCCTCCCCTCTTGGATTGGTCATAAGGGCGACCGTTTTGAACTTTCCTCTTTGGCAGATGGCATTGATTACATCATCAATACCGATAGTTCTGACGAAGAACTCCTCCACAAGCTTTACAACTCGCAAAAGCAAGGCAGTGGATACATTCTTCTCCCCATTATGCTCGATTCCAAGACCCCTCTCAATGGCGCATCTGTTCAGAAATCGCACCAGAACATTGTGGTCGACTTTGAAAAGATTTACCGTGTAGAAATTCAAGAGGATAACGACACCCTCTACACAATGCCCGAAAGCTTCACCTCTATTTTAGTAGAAGGTCAGGATATCGGCTACCGTTATGTCACTCCCTCTACGATCGCTTCTCTGCTTCCCTCTGTGGAAAAGAGAGAGGGCTTTACCATCGCTTGGGACTACGGCTACGGCAACGGCTTTACCCTTCCTGAAGCAACCACCTCTGTCGAAGCGCTTCTCTCCACCCTCGACGGACGTGATGAAAACAAGTTCACCGTAAAACCCACGTGGACGATGAAGGCGCCTACCATCAACTCCCTTACCACCAACAGCACGAGTGGCGCATTCACGTATGGCGATCGCGTTGACTTCGACATCAATGCGACGGCTCCCGCAAATGGTACCACACTGACCTATGATTGGTACTTCGATGATACCTACCTTGCGACCACAGAAAACTACGAAATTCCCGTCATCCTGATGAACCAGAACGGTGTCTACACCGTAAAGGTTACCGCCTCCAGCACGAGCGTCACCTCCTTGACCTCTGAAATCACCAAGAGCACAACGCTTACCGTAGCGAAGAAGGAAATTGACATCACCTGGAACGGCATTGAGGATCTCTCCTATGTACGTGAATACGATAGTTTCTCGCACGATATCGGCATTTCCTACAACGAAAATGACCTCGTTGTTCCCACAGGTGCTCCTCGCGATATCTTTACCTTTGAGTTCTCGCAGTCGGCGCTGAAGGGCGCAGGAAAATACGATATCACCGTTACCCTGACGGGCGACGCAGATACGAAATATGTCCTTCGTCAAAATGACGTTAAGCAGTCCTATGAGATTACCAAGAAGCCTGTTTCTGTGGAATGGGCAAACCTTACCCTGACCTATAACGCTGAAGCGCAGAAGCCCACCGTTGCTATCACAGCAGGTGTTTGCGACGGCGATGTCGTCGGCATCAACGTTACACAGGCAAGCGAAAAAACCGTAGTCGGTACCTATGATGCGACTGCCGTACTCGACAACGACAACTACAAAATTGCCGAAAGCGACATCAAGCAATTTACCATTCTCCGTAAGGACATTACCATTACTTGGTCGGCAGAGGATTCCTTCGTCTACAACAAGACCGAGCAGGGTCCCAAACCTTCGACAAATGGCATTGAAGCAAAAGACATCAGCGCTGGTATCCAACTCACACGTATCAACGCTGGTACAAACGCAGGCACCTATACCGTAGACGTCACCATCAACAGTGATAACTACCGTATCGTGACCGAAGGCTCGACAAAGGAATACACCATCACACCGAAACCTTTGAATGTGGACTGGAAGACATCTTCCCTTGTCTACACTGCAAAAAAACAGCATCCCGACAACTCCCTTCTCGGCATTTGTGAGGGCGACAGTGTAGACCTCGCTTATGAAATTGAGGGTGGACTTGGCGCTGTCAATGTCGGTACTTACACCGTCATTGCGACAAGCCAGAACAAGAACTACGTACTGAACAGCGCAAACAATACTCACACCTACGATATCATCAAGGCGTCGGTTTACGTTGCGTGGGCGAATAACACACAGACCTATGCGCACGAGTATCTTCTTCCCTCGTATAACATTGTTGGCTTGCTCGGCTCCGACACTTGGGGCGAGAGCGTAGGTCACAGCATTGTCGTATCCGTTTCAGGTGGACAGTTGAACGTTTGTGACAACGCTCCGATCACAATGACCTACACCTCCGATAACTATGAGATTCAGGCGCTTTCTCTCACGTCGACGCTGACCATTACCAAGAAGGAAGTTACGCTCACTTGGGGCAACAAGTCCTTCACTTATAACGCTAATGCGCAAATTCCTACGGTTTCTATCGCAAGTGGCGCTATTACCAACGACAGCGTTACCGTCAGTGCAAGTGGAGCCCAGACCATTCCCGGCTCTGGCTTTGAGGCTGTCGCAACGCTTTCCAATGACAACTACGTCATTGTCGCAGGACAGGAAAAATGCTTCTTCTCCATCCAAAAGCAGACCCTGACTCCTGTATGGTCTGACAATCTTGTATTTGATTATGACAGCACCGAAAAGAATCCCACCGTTTCTCTGGAAGGCATTATGGATGCCGACACGGCAAAGGTGGAATTCACCCTCTCTGCTCCTAAGGTAAACGCTGGTACACACACAGCAAAGATTACCCTCTCCACAATGACGGATTGCTATGTGCTCTCCTCCACCGAGAAGAGCTTTACCATCAAGCCAGCCGTCCTGACTCCCAACTGGTCCGATCTCTCCTTCATTTACGATAAGACCTCGCACCAGCCCACCGTTACCTTTACCGGCATCTTCGGTAATGACGTAGTAAATTATGAGTTTAATATTGCGAAGCAGACAAACGCAGGCTCTTATGACTTCACCATCAAGCTCAAGAACAGCAACTACACCCTCACCTCTGCTCAGACGAACACAATGACCATTGAAAAGGCGACCATCTCCGTTTCCTTCACAGGCGACTCCTTTAGCTACAATGGCAAGGAGCAGTTCCCCTCATACTCCTTCTATGGTCTGATGGACGGTGATACGGCTTTGGAATCCAAATCAGGAATGGGTACAAATGTCGGTCAATACACAATCAGACTGACAATCGGCAACCCCAACTACAAGATTGATGACGAAAATAGCCTCTTGTACGATTACGAAATTACAAAGAAATCTATTACCATCAACTGGGGCAATAACACATTCACCTTCGACAACACTCCAAAATTCCCTGCTTACTCCTTGATTGGTCTGGCACAGGGACATAGCGAAAGCACTCTTGTTCCTACAAAGGAAACACAGGTAAATGCAGGTGATTATACCGTTTCCTACACGATCGCTAATGGCAACTACGTCATAGAAAACCCCGAACATCCTCTGGTAATCAATAAGCTTCAGGTAACTCCGACCTGGACAAAGCTGACGTTTGTTTATAACGCTGAAATCCAGAAGCCTGGCTTCACGCTCAAGCAGGTGGCAAATTACACCTACAAGGTGGAATCAAACATTGAAGGCGCTCGTGATGCGCAGGAGGGTATTTACTTTGAGATTTACACCAACGATCCGAACGTTGAAATTGTAAATGGCTCTACCTCCTTCACCATCACGCCTCTTGAAATTTCCGTCTCCTGGAATACGGCGCCCCTGACCTATACCGGTACGGCACAGCATCCTTCGGCAAATGCTTCAGGCATTCGCCCAGCCGATAAAGAAACGGTATTCCTCACCGTAACAGGTGGACAGGTCGACGCTGGCGAGAACTACACAGCATACGCTACCATTAACTCTGCGAACTATACCATTAAAACTGGTACCGAAAGCAAGGTATTCTCCATCAGGAAAAAGACCATCTCTGTCAGCTGGCAGGATTACGCGACCGTTACCTTTGACGGTTCCGAGCACAAGCCTGTGGCAAAACTTCCTGCCGATGCGATTTGTGGAAACGATGACGTTAATATCGTTTACATAGACCTGCCTCAGGTAGATGCAGGTACTTACACAATGCATATTGAACTCGATAACCCCAACTATGAGATCAACTCCACTTACGCATCCAGAGCTTACACCATCAAGCCTAAGAGCGTCAGAGTGACTTGGGGTGAAACGGTATTTACCTACGACGGTCAGGTACAGGTACCTACGGCAACAGCAACAGGTATATTCGGTGAAGAACTCATCTCTACCGTAACTGGTGGCGAGCGTGATGCAAGACCGAATAACCCCTATACCGCTACTGCAGTTTGTCTTGATAAGAACTACCAGCTGGAAAACCCCACCATCAAATTCACGATCAATCCACGAGAACTTGTTGTGGAATGGTCGAATCCGGATTACACCTATACAGGTAATGTACAGAAACTGACCGCAAGCGCAACCCCTCTTGACGGCGATAGCGCTCCCCTTCAGATTACCTACAAAACCAAAGCCGGTCAGTCGGTAACCAATCCTACAAACGCAGGCACATATGTCGCAACGGCAAGCACCTCGAACACCAACTATGCCGTATCGAGCCACCAAAAGGAATATACCATCAAAAAGGCAACAATCACCATTACGTGGAATGGTACCTCTGCCACATATGACGGCACTGCAAAATCCCCCACAGCCGTAGCGCAAGGCGTCAACGGCAAAGCGCTCGCTTTCACCTATACCTTCAAGTATAGTGGTCAGACCGTTTCTTCTGCGAAGCAAAAGGGTGTTTACACCGTCACTGTTACCTTGACAAATTCGGCAGATCAGAACAACTACGAGCTTCAAAACCCCACCATTTCGAACTTCGTCATAGCATAATGAAAGAGGAGGCAAAAAAATGATTTGTATTCACTGTAAAAAACAACTCACAAGAACACTTAACCTGTTCAATGGCAAGCGTATTTGCCCCTCTTGTATGAAAGAGGCAAGTCCCATTCCCGAAGCGCCTCAAATGAAGGCAGGATCGAATGCGGACGAACTTTACCGTCTTTCCCGTTCCTATTTCTTTCGTGGCATTGCCCGTGAGATTGGTAAGGAAAGCGTAGCAGCCGGCACCCCCGACTATGAGGAATGCTTCGAGAGAGCAACCACGCTCTGTCTGGAAGCAGCCCTCACGGGTCACCCCGAAGCAATGTGGAATATGGGCTTCTACTACGACAAGGACTTTATCGAAACCGACCGTACGGAACTTGAACGTTGCCGTGTCGCAGCCAAATATTACAGCACCATCGCCCTCCATACGGAGAGCGAGGTGGCTGGCTGGATGGGTGATTTTAAGGAACTGCGTATACGTGCAGCTCGTGACCTGATCAAAATGGTCGCAGGTCTTGCCCCCCGTGAACGCTCCTCCTTTATAAAAACCGTCGAGAGCATTCGCTCAATGGGTCTGATCAGTTCGGAGGAGGTAGAAGAACTCTTCTCCACAGGTAAGAGTCGCGCGACCTCCCTTCGTCGCCGTCTGGAGGATCTTCTTTCCTCTGCGGTATCGAAAAAGCGCGCGCCCACATTCGGTGTTATCTTCACCACAAAGGAAGAACTACACGCAAATTTGGAAACCATTCTCCACGCAGATGTCGTGGTAAAAACCAAGAAACTGGAATTTGCTTTTGCTCCCGTTTCTGACAACTTCGCTTATGTCGATATGAATATGGCGAGTGACTTCCGTCCCGTCATCACCGAAGACAGCATTCGCGCCAGAGTGGAGGGTGATGCCCTTCCCGACGGCAATGTGGCGATTTACTTCTTCAACAATGCCGGCAAGCACGGCATCTATGGTAGCGCAGGCGAGCGTGCAAAGATCCGTAAATGGATTGAAGCGAACGAGTATCAGGCAATCACCGAACTGATCGACAGCGCAAAGGGACATCCCTGCATCTTCTTTGACGACGATATTTTCTATTATCACAAGCAACAGAGAGTGGCAGCAGACGTTGTCAAGCTCATTGAGGAGGATATCTGATGATAAGCAATTCCCAGATCAAAGAATTTGCCGATTCTCTCGCCTCGATAGGCGTCATCTCACCAAAACAACAGAAGGCTCTTACGGCTATCTTGCCTGAAAAGGCAAGAGCCGCTGCCTTCGGCGTGCAACTGGAGCGTGCCTTCGAGCGTATCAAAACGCTGGAGCACAATGCACGTGCAAGAGGTTACCGTGAAGCCGAAATGAAAATTGTAAGTAGCGCGGTGGATGCGTTCGTGTCCTTTGCGAAACACAATATGGACCGTCTGCAAAACCGAGATGTATCTGCCTTGAACGAGCAACTCAATCAATTTGAAAATCAATTTACTATGATTTCCTATGAAGAAGGAGAAAACATTATGAACATTCGCGAGAATGCACAACAAATCGTCAGCGTATATATGGAGGGTATTTCCGGACTGGAAGCCGATACGCAGGGCGAAAGAGCAAAACTTGACAAAGTGAAAAAAGCGCAGGGCTATATCACCGAAATCGCTACTGCCATTGATGGCGTAGCCGACGGTTCCAGTGAAAATGCCGCAAAACTTCAAAAACAAATCTTCGACGCTATGGCGACTTGGGCGCACGAATTTGCTAACGGCAACTTCGCTGACAGCGCACTGAACGAACTTGCCAAAGCGGCAACTGCTGCCAAGAGCTGGGCATCGCTCAAGGCTCCTGCTTTAAAAGCAGGTGGTGGCATCTTCGGTTTCCTCAACAAGGGAACGAAGGAAGCAGAGGAAGGCTCCTACTACACCTATGAGGAAGCAATGAAGAACGAGAACCATCGCCGTATGCTCGTCCTTGCGAAATACCCTGAAGCAAGAGCAAAGGTGGAAGCAATCGCAAGCCTTATTGCAAAAACCCGTAGCAGTGTCGACACCACAGGTCAAATGGCAATGCAACAGACCCTCGATATGCTCAAGGAAGAAAAGAAACACCTTGAGGCAGAGCTTGACGCCGTTTCTCTTCGTTATGAACTTTCTTGCCAGGGTGGTCAGGAGGGTGACTACCTTCTTGCACAACAGCTTGAGGACCTCGATTTCCAACTTCAGGACCTCGACGACCAGATCGCAGACTATCAGGTCAGCCTTTCTGCGCAGAACAGAGGCCTTCTCGCCAACGAGTCGAACATTCGTCTGCTTGAACAGACCTACCACATCCTTACCACACAGATCAACAATAAGGCAAACCTCGTTTCCCTCGCAGGATGCATCAACTTTGCTGTCCTTAACAAGATTCTTGAAAACACTGCAAACGAGCAGGATATGATGGAATTCGTCAATATGGACGCTCTGGCAAAGACAGCAAACACAATGGGTACCGAAACCAACGCAGCGCTTCGCAACCTCCGTCAGGAAGTTCGTGGCATCACGCACGAAGGCATACGCACCACCCAGACGCAAACCCAGCAGGATGCCGTCAGAACACAGAGAGAACAGCAGGCAAACAGCCGTGCGCAGGAAATTCTCAATCGTCGCAGACGTACTCAGCGTCCTGTCGAACAGACCGAAACTCCCGAAACACAGACCACCGGTGGCATCTCCCTCGACGGTCTTGCACTCGGCAACGATACCTAATCACGCCTTTCCTTTTATCACAGGATTTCATCCGTCCCCGACGGATGAAATCCTCTCCCCCCATCACTTTTTCGCTCTGCGAAAAAATATCACGCTCGCGAAGCGAGCATATACTCTTCCTTATTATTAAATAGGAACTAAAAAAGAAAACTCACGTGGAAATCCACGCATACTATAAAAAGCAAAGGAGCAACGAAATGCCAACTCCCCAGCAGACTGCCAACCTCGCCTATAAAACCTCCCTCAATCTTGCTGAACTCAAGAGCGCATTTGAGGATTTTAAGAAGGTATGCGCAAGCTACAATCGTTTTAATATCTCGGAGGATGTCGACCCCGAACTGTTCCGTGAAAAGCGTGATAGTCAGGCGCTTCTGATCCGTCTGGGCGCAAAATATCTCGTCCTTTTCTACATACAGGGCTATCGTCACGATCGATACGATATGCTGATTTCTTACCTGAAGGCAGGCGCCGAGCAGGCAGAAAAGGGTGGTTTCGCCAAGACAGGTGACCTTTGCAAAAGACTTACCACCTATATCAAAACCATCCACGAAGTAGCAACTCGTGCAGTAACGCTCGTTTCTCGCATTCGTGATACAGACGGTAGGCTTTCCACCCCCTCGCCTGAGGTACTGGAGGAAACCAAAGAAACCTTCCGTAAGACGGTAGAGGACTTGGAACTCAATCTCACCGACGTCTCTCCCTTCCCCGAAGATGTCGCAATGCCGAACATCAAGGCAGAGCTGATTCGCAACTTCCACGAAGAAATTGAGTGGATTGATAAGCAGATTGGCGCAACCCGTCTTGCCAATGCCGAGCGCTTCATCAAGGAAAACACGATGCCTCTCTCTGAGGTTACAGGACTTCCTCGCACCGTCATTGCTCCCTCTCCGATTGGTATGAACACTTCAGCGCACATCACCATTCTTTCCACCCCCTTCCCCGTAGAAGCCATCTTCTCGGTACGCTCCTATGGCGAAAGTGTAAACAAAACTTTCCGTATGGTAAGCGCAAACCTCTTTACCAAAGGAAGCGAGGATGAATGTGGCGATATCTTTGCGCTCTTAAAAGCACCCGGTGTTCACCTTCTCATCACCGATATCAACCTCGTGAAGGAGGATAGAGTCCCCAATCTCTATAAGCAAATCCTTCGCTTTGCCGGTATAGATAACCTCGTATTCATTGTCGATACCATCGGTGACCGTAAGGTATATGACGATATGAACCGTGTGGCAGACAGCGTACGTGGCACGGATGCCCTTTCCGTCGGCTACACCTTCCTGAAAATGCCTCCCTTTGCAGATGTGGTTAACATCTTTGAAAACAGCCATCTTGTCGGCGCAATGACAGAAGAGGTCAAGGAGCAGATTCGTCGCAATCTTCCCTTTATGGGTTATGTCGGTCTTTCGGGCTGTGTCGCAGAGCACAACAAGGGCTATGACCCCTTTGTTTACGGTGAGGGCATCTCGGAAGCGAATCGCCGTACGGCGACCCGTTATCTCTCCCGCCTTGTCGCCTCCTATCAGTTTATCGACAACGAGTGGGGTGACTACTCCGAAGGCGTCGCCTCTGCGCGTGGTGAAAAACGTCCCTTCGATTACGACGTCATTCGCTCGGTCAACCCCGAAAATGTCCGTATCATTCTCTCAAGGCCCGGCCTTACTCTCTTTGAGCGTTGCGCTTTGGTAACCAAATATTGCACTTTAGGTGGTGACGATATCAGCGTATGGCCACAACTTCCTATCGAAGAAAAGCAAGAAAGAATGCAGGAGGCATCCAGCGTTCTCTGCTCACTTCTCAATACCGAGTATGTTCCTGAAGTCGAAGTTCTCGACGAGGACGGCTGGAAGGAAAAGGGCTATGACAAGGGCGCTGCCGGTCTTTGCATCAACGGTGGTAAGAAAATCGCCTACCGTGATAAATATATGCAGGGCTACGATTTTGTCCTTCACGTCATCTGCCACGAATGCTTCCATGCCTTCCAGCACACAGCGACAAACTCTCCCTATGCCGAATGGTATTATGACGATCTCGGTGTCACACGTGGCAGAGTGGCGCAGTGGTCCAAAAACTTTTCCTGCTATGTCGGTGATGTCAACTCGATTGCCTACAAGGTAGAAATCGTAGAATGCGACGCCAATGCCTTTGCCGACGACTGTCATATTTATGCCAAGTCCCGTTGGCACGAAATTGAATTTGTATAAAAGAAATATAGATAAAACGAGGAGAAAAATGTATGTCACACGCACAGATTGACACCTTCGTCACCGACTTACTTCACATTGACGACCTCAAAAAGAACAAGATGATTGACCTTCGCGCTGGCGATGCGTCTACTTGTTACTACCTCACCTCGACCGAAAGCGAGTGGGAAACCTCCTCTCGTATGCTCGATATCATCCGTATGCATATCGGCAAGGTAGGTAACACCGTCCTCAAAGGAAGTGCCGAGACCGAAGAACAAATTGTCGGTCGCCACGTCAACGCCTTTAACTGGCAGGGTGCTGACGGCTCTCACGATCCAAAAACTCTCGATAAATTCATTCGCGAGGTCTACAAGACCATTTCCTACAAGGGAAACAACCCTCTGTTTCTCTCTGTCGGCGCTTTAATTTGGAAGGTCGCAAACTCCAAAGGCGAGGCGTTCACCGTAGAATCTCCCTTCTTCATCTTCCCGATTCGTCTTGTTCGCACCTCGAAAACCACACCCGTAGCGATCGAATTCATTGACGACTCGATTTACATCAACCCCTGTTTGATTGCCAAACTCCGTCAGGTCTTTGGCGAGGATTTCCCGAACGATTTTCCTCACCCGAACGGTGGCACAGGAAATTTTGACCTCCCCATCTCTTTGGAGGCGCTCGGAAACGGTGAAAAATACTTCAACGCTCTTGAAACCTTGATCGCGCGACACGGTGGCGTAGACGAGGACACCACCTTCCGTTTTGACCGTAACAAGGTCGCTATCGCGCAGTACAACCACAATGAAATCTGTATGTACTATGATATCAAGCGACACGGTAGCGCTGTATATGAAAATCCCCTGATTCGCCGTGTGTTTATGAAGGAAAAGGTGCCAATGGCGACAACGCCCTGTACCGTCCTTCCGGCAACGGTGCTTCCTACCGACAGCGTACAGATGAAGATTGTTGAGCGTGCGCTCAGTGGCGAATCCTTCGTCATCAAGGGCCCTCCCGGAACCGGTAAAACGCTCACCATTGTAAATATGATCTGCGCTCTGCTCAACGAGGGCAAGCGCGTCCTGATGGCATCCGAAAAACTTGCCGCCCTCTCGGAGGTCTTTAAGAAGATGCCGAAGGAACTGCGTGACTTTGTAATGCTTCTTGACTGCGAAACAGAGGACCAGGCTGCCAAACTCTCCCCGAATGTTGTAAAGCGTGATTTCTCTGCCCTGATTGACGTGGTAAGACAGGAGCCGAAGCTTCCCCAAACCGTACGTGATGACAACAACCACGCCTATGGCATCAAGGGCGTTGCCGTCCGTAAGCTTGAAGAATACTTTGTTGAAAACTTCTTGGGCGAGGATGTAATCGGTCACTCTTACTTTGATGCGCTGGATATTTTCGCTAAATTCGATAACATTCCCCCTCACGATATCGCTCTCCCTCCTCACGCTCTTTCCGTCACACGCGAGCTGTATAATGAGCTTCTCGCCATTACCTCAAATGCCGCAAAGGCATATCGCGAACTGACCAACGGCGAGACACACCCCATTCGTCTTTCTCCGTGGTACGCCGAGAGCCACCTGCTCTCCCTGACCGAAGAAGCGATTGTCGCAGCAGAGAGAGGCGCCAGAGTGGCAGAAAAGTTAGCGAAGGAGGGAAAAGCGCTCTACGAATGCGCTGACCTGTATCGTTTGATTGCAAACGATTCTCCCCTGTTCTCCCTTGACCTTTGCTATGATCTTGTCGCTGTACGTGGTACGAAGGAAGCCCTCCTCGCCACCAGAAACTCGGAGGCAACCAAGCGCATTCGCGCCCTCTTCGACCTTCTTGTCCTTGACAAGGTTGCCCCCTCGCTGGATGCGATTATGTTCTCCAATATGGATGCGCTGGAGAGCGACCTCGACACCCTTGAATTTCTCACCCTGCCCTTCACCCTGAAGAAAGAAGAAATCCTGCTTCTCCACGCAGAGCGTGAGGCGCTCGCTACCCTCGTTTCCAAAGACAAATATAAGACCCTTCAGGGACTGGTACCCCGTGTACGTGAGGAGGAAAAGGAATATATCGCCTCTGACGCAATCGTTGCGGCGACCATTGCCCCCAATCTCTCCGATAAGGACCTGAAGAAACTGGAAGGTCTGGTAGAAAAGTTCGCAGGCTACGAAGAGAGCGCACCCAAGTTCTTTGACAAGGGCCCTGCCAAGACACTTCTCTCCTATATGGCGAATCCTATGGCAACCTTCGCCGACGCTGTCGCATTTGCGACCGAGTATCAGCATCGCGCTGAAGCAAAGGCGAAGATGGACGAAACCCTACGTCTGATCACCGTCAATATCGGTAAGACACAGGATCTCGCGCGCGCCTTGAACGCTTTGGAGGTAATGTTCCGTTATCCCGACGATACCGAGAAAATCCTTTCTGCGATCGAACGTGAAATGCCAATGCTCAATCAGATTTACGAGCATATCATTCTCTCCCAGCCCTTTACGCTGGAGGAACTTCAAAACGCACTTTCCTGCGCAAAGCGCTTCTACGACCTTTACGACCTTCTTGCAAAACTCTATACACCCGAAGGCGAAACTCCCAAGCGCCGTCCCGCTTGTCTTAACAAAAAAGAGCGCGCGAAGATGCTTGTGCAGGCAAAATCTCACGTCACCTATCGCATTTTCGACGAGGCGCTTCCTTATATGTTGGATGATGACAAGGTCAAAATTCTGGAAACCCTCTATGACAATCGTGGCGATATTCTGGATGACATTGAGGCCTTCTATCACGAGATGGAAGAGTTCGGTCACGACCACTTTATCAACTATTATGTTTCTCATACGGCAAACCTCACCTTCGCTGATCTTGAAATTTACGCGAGCGAGGCAAGAAACCGTAACCTCGTTTCTGCGGCAAGCACCTTTGTCACAGAAACCTCAGATTATACAGAAAACGTTTCTGTCGCTCGTTTCTTCCGTCCCTACGAGGATGGCAAGTACACACGTGGCGAGAGAACCTTTGAGGAAATCTTTGAGCACGAAATGTTCCGTCTGGCGCTTGAAGCGAAGAAACTCGGCATTCGCAACCGTAACGGTCGTGGCCGTATGGTAGAAGAACAACTCCGTACCATTCGTGAGGCTGATCTTGCCATTGAACAGAGCAACGTCAAAATCATTCGTGACGGTATGATTGCTCGCATCAACCCGAATGACCCCGACTTCGCCTTCCTCAGCGCAAGCCGTGACTCTATTAACAATCTTCGCCGTATCTTCAAGATTCACGGCGAGGCAATTATGAAACTCAAGCGTTGCTTCCTTCTCTCTCCCTCGACCGTCAGCGTACTCTTTACCACCGACGCCTTCTCAAAATTCGACGTCGTCATTGTGGATGAGGCGAGCCAGCTTGAGCCTACCTCTGCCATTCCTCTGCTTCTTCGTACCAAGCAATGTCTATTTGTCGGTGACGAATGGCAGATGCCTCCCATTCAGCACTTCGGCAAGGGCTCCGAGCACGCTATGGTCGGTGAGGACGGCGAGATGATTTTCCTTCCCCCAGATACCTCCCTTCTCGGTCTGGCGCTGGCGAACGAGCAGTTTAAGACTGCCGAACTTCGTTGCCACTACCGTAGTGAAACAGAAGCGCTGATCGCCTACTCTCAGCACCGTTACTATCCTTATATGAACACCTTTCCCACACCCATTCCTAAAGCGTTTGGTCTCGGCTTTACCGACTGCTATGTACCGAATGGTTACAGTGACGGTGGTGAAAATATTGAGGAAGCGAAGGTCGCTATTGAAAAACTCCGTGAACACTTTAAATATTATTACGATCCCGATACGGGCATTCTTTCCGAATCTGTCGGTGTGGTTGCCTACGGTACCTCACAACTGAAATGTATCGAGAGCGTATATCGCAAGGATACCGACCTTGTGAAGATGGTTGAGCGTGCGCTCGGCAACTTCCACGATCTGCCTGAAAAACTGATCTTCTTCAAGACGGTAGAATCGGTACAGGGTCAGGAAATCGACCATATGATTCTCTCTCTTGCCTATGGTAAAAACAAGGCGGGAAGGATTATCGAAGCCTTCGGTGACCTCAACCGTGGCATTGGCGAATGTATCCTGAACGTTGCCGTTACCCGTGCGAGAAAGTCTATCACCGTTATCCACTCCATTCTTCACACCGAAATCGACAATCCTCTGATTAAGGAATACCTTGAATATGTCGCTCGCTTTAGCGAGGGTGGCAAGGCGCAGTTTGTCGAGGACGGCGACCACAAGAAACTCGGCTTTGTCCGTAGCATCATTGACTTCATTGTCAAGGAAGGTCACATCAGTGAGGACCGTATTGCGCTCAACTGTGGCGCGACGGAGGGCTCCATCCGTATTCCTCTCGCGATCCTCAACGAGGAACGCACCGAAGCGAAGCTCGCTATCTTCTGCGAATATCCGATCGCAGGCGAGCGTTACACCGACTTTATGGGCAAATACACCGATATTCTGAAGAATCGTGGCTGGAACATTTATCGCATCTTCGCTCACGACTGGATTGATAACGCCGTCGCAGAGCGTGAGGAACTTCTCCGTGTCCTTCGCGTATATGTCGCTCCCGACTCCCCCGACAAGAAGGGAAAGGGTGAGACAGAGCGTACCACGTCAAGAGTGGATGTGGTAGACGACATTCTTCCCACAGAAGATGTGGATGACATTCTCCCAGTAGTCGACACCGTACGTGACGAAACGGATTCCATTGACGATATTCTCTTTGAATCCGACCCCAAGCGTGTGGATGACGATAGCACCCTGCAATTCAACTAAAGAAATATTATATACGGCGAGCGCCACGCTCACGGCGCTCCCACCATCTTGAAAGGAGATTATATTATGGAATTTGAAAATCCCGCTATGCGTGCAATGCAAGAAAGACTCAAACAAGAACAGGAAAGAAAACTCAAAGAACAGCAGGAAGCTGCTCGTCAGGAGCAACTGGACGCATTTGACCAGCGTATTGCTGACCTTGCCGCTATGATTGAAAAGAACGAACAGATGCAGGATGATGAATTCAACATCAACGCCATCCTCATCCAGTTCCTTGAAGTTACCCTGAACCTCAAAAAGGTTATGGATATGTGCCACTCGATTGAAAAGGTACTCTCCTGTGTTTCGGAAGCGACTGCGTTTATCGACTCCTCTATGAACTTCTCCGACCAGATTTTTGCGCAGATGAATTCAGAAAAATACGGTCTGTTTGCAAGAATTAAGCAAAAGATTACCATTCGCAAAACCATTCACAACCACATTGGCAGAATGAAGTCCATTATTGCTCGTGTTGAGGGTACAATGGAAATTGGTAGAATTATGTCGAGCGAATTTGGCAAGCTTTCCACCAAAATCGGCAAGGCTTCCAAAAAGAAAAAGAAGAAAGCGCCTCAGGGTGGCGCAGGCGAGTTCCCATTGGCATCCCAATACCTTTCCAAGCGTAAAAACGGTGGCGCTGGCGCACCCGCAGCAGGTGGTGGCGCAAGCACGCCCTCTTGGGAATCTCCCTCGACCGGAGCACCCGCAGGTGGCTCGGCTCCCGCAGGCGGAAGCATTGACGATATCCTTTGATAAGTTATGCCGAAGTCCTCATTTTTTGAGAAAAAAGAAATTTTTGAGCGTGGCGTGGCAGAGGTACGCACTGCCCTTCGTGGGCGTGATGTGACCACCGTTCCTCGTTCGGAATGTGGCCCTCTGTCTATCAAGTATGAGAGCCTCGCCACCCTCGCTCGTGAACTTTGCGAACTCTCACGCACCTCTCTGTCAAAAGAGCAGTACAGCGCCTATGCCGTGCGACTTTCCGAGCGCGCTCATACCCTGAAGCTTCTGGCATCAGGAAAAAGCAGTAAGGCAACGCCGGATGAAAAAAGACGCCAGATGCTTGAAGAATTTGAAAGACGTACACAGGACATCAAAAAACGCCTTCGCTCACGCGCACCGGAAGAACTGACAGGTACGGAATGCGAGGCGCTCGCAAAGAAATACGAAAAACTCGCTCTCCTCGCCCGTTCGATTGCCGATATTGCACGTACGGAGGCAGACGAGCAGAAATACAGTGAATTTTACGAAAAGCTGATGTGCCGTGTGGCAGAACTCAATGCGCTCGCTCGTAAGAAAAACAAGAAGAAGGGTGAGGAAACTCCCCCGAAAAGGGAGAAAAAACAGGATCCCACCCCGACCGAACCCACTCCAAAAAGAGAGCCTACCAAGGAAGAGCGCCTTCGCGCCCTACAAAGCGAGGCAGAGGGGCTTTCTCTTTCCTATGAAAAACTCATACGTGAGTATCAAAGTCTGGAGGAGAGCGCCCTGTCGGAGAGCGAACGAGAGGAATATGCCTATTTCATTCGCTATTTTACCGAGAGCGCAGAATTTTTTGAAGCAGTACGTAAAAAAGAAATTAAAACGCTATCCCCTGATGAGATTTTATCTCTGCAAACAAAATAAATATTAGGAGCAGTCTATGTTTAGTAGTCAAGGAAGCAGTGCTGGCCAAGGCGCAGCACCCAAAAAAGTAGACGATATCGAAACCAAAAAACAAGAATTTGAGACCCTTCGCGCGGAGATTGCCGCCATTTTGAAGGGAAGAAAGGACTTGAGCGAACTTTCCGAAAAGGAGAGAGGCGTTCTTCGTCAGAAGTATTCCAAAATCGCATCCGTTGCTCGTGAAATTTCCAAGCGTTCGGTCAATGATGAGGAACACAAGAAATACGCAGAATATGCAGAAAAACTCACCAAAAGAGCGCAGGAACTCGGCTCGATTGCGAAGGCTGAAGTTCCCGAAACCTCCTTTGAGGACATCAAGGGTCTGGAGCAGGTCAAACGCCTTGCCAAGAGCTTTATCTTTATGGCAAAAAACAGCCAGCTTCTCGACTATTACCACATTAAGGGTGGTCTTGGTCTGATGATGTACGGCGCACCTGGTACCGGTAAAACAATGTTTGCCGAAGCCATTGCGCACGAGATGAACCTTCCCCTGTTCGTTGTTACCCCTGCGGACATCTTCAAGTCCTATGTCGGTCAGTCCGAGCAGGCAGTTAAAGAGATTTTTGAGGAAATGGATGCTTGCGAAAACGGCGCGATTCTGTTCGTCGACGAGTGTGAATCCATCTTCTCTATCCGTACCAGTGAAACGAAGGACTACAAGAGCGCCGTAACCACCGAGCTTCTTCAAAGAATGAACGGTTTTGGTGTCAATGGTGCGAAGCGTATTATGATCGGCGCGACCAACCGTCCTGACCAGATCGACCCTGCATACCTTCGTTATAAGCGTTTCTCTCACCTCGTTCACGTAACGCCACCCGACTTTGAGGCAAAGCTTGCGATTGTCGAATCGAAGCTTAAGGGCATTGAGCACGAACTGACGTGCGAGGAAATCGTACGTATGACCGAGAGAAAAATTGCCAAGACAGGTCCTCTTGGTACCACTGTGGAAATGGCAGGCTATTACTCTGCCGCTGACCTTTGTGGCGCATTGGAAGAAGCGTGCCGTCTTGCTCTTGAAAAAATCGAAGCCGAACAGGGCTCTCAGCCCATTCCGATTACCCGTGAGATGTTTGAAGCGGCATTCAAGAAAATTCCTCCGAGCATCAGCCAAGAGGTCCTTGACACCTATACCAACTTCCGTGGCGAGTAATTTGTAAATAACTGTTGTCAAAATACACCATTTGAAGAGGATTTGCTTTTAATGGAAGAAACAAAATCACGCTCTCTCGATACACTCATTTATGAGTTATGTCAATATGGCGAAGGGGTTGGCTTGTTCCACCCCCTCGACCGTAGTTATATCATCAACCGTTTGCTCGCCATTTTTGGCGCATCCTCCTACACCCAGCCGAGCGAGCATATAGAGCCTCGTCCCCTCGTACAGATCCTCGACGATATGACAGAAGAAGGACTTGCTCGGGGCATTGTCGCTGAAGATGGCGTTGTTTTTCGTGACCTTTTTGATACCGAAATTATGGGAGCATTGACACCATTGCCCTCGATGGTAGTATCGACCTTTCGTGAAAACTATGCCTTCTCCCCAGCGTATGCGACGGACGCCTTCTATCGCCTTGCGATGGTATCTAACTATATTCGTGAGGATAGAATTCGCCGTGACATCAAGTGGGTGGTCCCCTCTCCCTACGGTGAGATTGAAATTTCCATCAACCTCTCCAAGCCAGAAAAGGACCCAAAGGCCATTGCTGCCGCAAAGAAAGCGCCACAGAGTGGCTACCCCCTCTGCCTTCTCTGTCACGAAAACGAAGGCTTTTCCGGTACGCTCGACAAACCTGCAAGACAAAATCTGCGTCAAATTCCCTTACGCATTGCAGGAGAGGACTGGTATTTGCAATACTCCCCCTATGTGTATTACAACGAGCACTGTATTCTTCTTTCTGCCAAGCACACGCCTATGAGTGTCTGTCGCAAGTCCTTTGAAAAGGAACTCGATTTTATTGAGTACCTCCCCCATTACTTTATCGGACAAAACGCTGACCTTCCTATCGTCGGTGGCTCGATTCTCTCGCACGACCATATGCAGGGAGGCAGACACACCTTCCCGATGGAAAAAGCGCCTGTGTCGCACACCTTCACCGTTTTGGGCTTTGAGGACGTAGAGGCAGGCATTGTGAAGTGGCCTATGAGTGTCATTCGTATCGCCTCCCAAAACAAAGAAAGACTGGTAGCGCTTGCAGACAAAATTCTGCTCGCCTGGAGGAAATATTCCGACCCCTCTCTTGATATTCTGGCAGACACCACAGAGCCACACAACACCATTACTCCCATTGCCAGAAAGCGTGGCAACCTCTTTGAGATTGACCTTGTCCTGCGTAACAATCGCACGAGCGAAGAGCACCCACTCGGTATCTTCCATCCACACGAATGCTACCACAATATTAAAAAGGAGAATATCGGTCTGATTGAAGTAATGGGTCTTGCCATTCTCCCTGCCCGTTTAAAAAGCGAACTTTCTGCAATGGAAAGCGCTATCCTGTCGGGCGTCGATTTTGACGAGGTTCGTAAAATCAAAAAGCACCGTGACTGGTTCCTTCAATTTTGCGATAAGTACACCTTCACAAAGGAAAACACAATGCAAATTCTTCGCCAAGAGGTCGGTCGCACCTTTGTTGGCGTTCTGACAGATGCGGGCGTATATAAGGACACCCCTGAAGGATTCGCTGGCTTCCTTCGCTTTGTCGATTTTTTGAATCAATAAATTTTTTTCCTTTAAAAAAATAAAATGGTTGATCGGAATACGTAACGCTTCCTTTTTTTGCATATTTTTCTTTCTTTTCTACATAATAATGGATAAAGAATACTCTCCTGTGTAAAAAATTGCCCCTCTTTTTCAATATTTTTAGTTTTTTTTAGAAAAAGTATTGACTTTTATTTTAGAATGTGTATAATATTATTAGAATCATTCTAAAAGAGGTGAGCAAATGACGAAACAAAGACACGCGATTTTAGATGTTCTGCATAAGCATCCTGGCCATTACACTGCTGAGGAAATCTTTGAGATGACGAAGGAAGTTTTCCCTTCCATTTCCCGAGCGACCGTGTATAACAATCTTGCCTCCCTTGTCGAGGAGCGCGCGCTGTTCAAGATTGTTGGTGGTGGACCATCTGCCATTTATGATACCACTCTGCTTCCCCACGCACACGCCATCTGTTGTGAGTGTGGACATATCGAGGATCTCTTTCTTCACGGAATGGATAAAGAAATTCGAGAGCATCTTGGGGACGCTCTCGTAGATTATGACCTCACTGTACGTGTTGTATGCCCCGCTTGCAGAAACTAAAAACCAATCAAAATAAAAATTTTAATATAACCTAAAGGAGAAATCAACCAATGAAAGAACTCAAAGGCACAAAGACCGAACAAAACCTTATGGCTGCATTCGCTGGCGAATCGCAAGCAAGAAACAAGTACACCTATTTTGCATCCGTAGCAAAGAAAGAGGGCTACGAGCAGATTGCTGAACTCTTTACCAAGACTGCTGAAAACGAAAAAGAACACGCAAAGCTCTGGTTCCGCGCTCTCGGTGGAATTGGCACCACTGCTGAAAACCTTCTCGCTGCTGCAGAAGGCGAAAACTATGAATGGACCGATATGTATGAACAGTTCGCACGTGATGCTGAAGAAGAAGGCTTCACTCAGCTTGCATACCAGTTCCGTGCAGTTGCCGCTATCGAAAAGGCTCACGAAGAAAGATATCGCGCTCTTCTTCACAATGTTGAAATGCAGGAAGTATTCGCAAAAGGCGAGATGGCTATGTGGGAATGCCGTAACTGCGGTCACCTCGTAATGGGCAAGAAGGCTCCTGGCGTTTGCCCCGTTTGCGCACATCCTCAAAGCTTCTTTGAAGTACGTAAAGAAAACTATTGATTTTTCCCTGAAAAATAGATTTCATTTTCCTTTTTCCAAAAAATCTCCTTAGGTGTCCTATCTATTTCGTAGGACACCTTTTTTCTTTTTTCTATTGCAAATTTTCCTTCGTTGTTGTATAATAATAATGAGTAAGAAACGTGAGGTATTCCGATGGAACACGAAAAAAACATATTTGAGGAGCGACTTCGCTCGGTCAACGAAAATGACACACTGAAGGAAGTGTTAAAAATCCTTCTCTACGCCGCCCTGTTTGTCGGCGCTTATGCCTTTTTCTATGGCGCAGTTATTCTCTTTTTAAGAGATCTCCTGCTTGGGGCATCCTTTCTCTTATGCATAGGGCTTCCATATCTTTTGGTGCTTTTGCTCACTAAAATTGTAGGAGCGCCTCGCCCTCGCGACCTCTTTGATTTTTATGAAAGCAAAAAAGGGAAAACGCACTCCTTCCCAGATCACTTGGTCTTTCTTTGCTTCGCCGTCGGCACGCTCACTCTCTTTGTCCACTTCATACTCGGTCTTATCACTCTCGCACTCGCTCTCTGCCTTTCGGCGTGTCGCGTTCTTCTTGGATATGCATTCCCACGTGATGTGATTGCAGGTGGAATTATCGGGGTTGTTACCTCTCTTATCGGTTATTTTCTCTTGATTTTGTAAACAATACTATACATTTTCTATAAAAGGAGAGCATTATGCAAGTTACTTGGTTAACACAAGCAGGGCTTCTGTTTGAAAACGAAAGAATCACGATTATGGTAGATCCCTACCTTTCCGACTCGGTCGGTATGACGCTTGACGAGGCAAAACACCGTAGAATCCCTGTTAAAGAGGAGTATCTTTCGGTACATCCTGACGTGCTGATTATCACGCACAATCACCTGGATCACCTCGACCCCGATACCTTAAAATATATTCTCGATACGGACAAACAAATTACCGTTATCGCACCTTACAACGCCTATGAAAAACTACGGACCTTTGGCAGGGGACACAACTATGTCCTTCTTGACCCTCACTCTGTCTGGAGCGAAAGGAACGTAACCTTCTATGCTGTTAAGGCGGCGCATTCCGATCGTACTGCCGCAGGTTATATTATTGATGACGGCTCCAAGACCTACTACATCACAGGCGATACCCTCTATAACTATGACACCATTGATGATGTTCTTGACCTCGTAGAGGATGGCGTCGACTATGTATTCCTTCCCATCAACGGTGTCGGTAACAATATGAATGCGAAGGATGCGACTGACTTCGCCTACGAAATCAACGCAAGATATGCCATTCCTCTTCATTATGGACTCTTTGATGATATCGAGCCAACGGATGCCTTCGACTTTGAGGATGCCATTATCCTTATGCCCTACCAAAAAACCAATCTGTAATTTCCTCTAAATAGAATATCCATAGTCTATTTCTCAAAGGAACACAAAATGGCTCTTTATTTATTATATTTTGCGATTTTTTCTTTGCTTGGTTGGATTCTGGAGGTCGCCTTCAGCGCCATTCGACACGGAAAATTCGTCAATCGTGGCTTCAACAGTGGTCCCGTCTGTCCGATTTACGGCTTTTGCATTGCGCTACTTCGCCTGATTCTTCATCCACTGGCGCACACCTGGCTTCTTCTTTATGTGGTATCCGTTCTACTGACGACCACAATCGAACTTGCCACAGGCTTCGTAATGGATAAGATTTTCGATACCAAGTGGTGGGACTATTCAGCAAACAAATGGAATCTCGGAGGATATATTTGTCTCTCCTTTTCACTGATCTGGGGCGCTTTCTGCGTTTTTATCGTCAAGGTGCTTTTTCCACCTGTCGACGCTCTGTATGCCTTTGTGCCGGCAAAGATCCTCTATCCCATTCTTGCTGTCTTTTTCCTCATTTTGCTTCTCGACTTTGTGGCGAGCATCAACTTTGCAAGAGGCTTTGATAAGCATTTAAAGCTTTTAAGCGACCTCTCTGACATTTTGAAAACGAGCAGTGACCGACTTGGTAAGGGTGTCTATCTCGGCACCAAGAAGGTGGAGCTTCTCTACCTGCGTATTTTGGAACGCACTCCTATTATTTATCGACGTATCGCCTCAGCCTTTCCTACAATGCGCACCAAATATTCGGAGCAACTTCACATCCTTCGTGAGCGAATGTCAAGAAAGAATCGGAAGTCCAAGAGTACCCCCTTAGCCCTCCAAAGTGGCAGAGAGGAGCCGACAACACCCCTGTCCACCTCAAAGGAGGAAGTCGAACCACCCACACCAAAAGCAGAGGATACCCAAAACGAATAAAACGCGATAAGCCGTGAGCTCGTCGCGTTTTTTGTTTTGATAGAGCAAATGCAAAAAATATGTGTTATAAGAACAAAGGACGGTTGTCTTTGCCTTCCAAAGCAAGGGATAACGTTTCTGAAAGTCGGGTAAAATCAGCAACTAAAGAGTGTGGCTTGCGAACAGGATCGTCCTGCTTCATTGGAACAAAATAAGTGTTACGCCGTGTCAGGAGTGTCGCAATATTCTTTAGGTTTTGCGAGAGCGCATCATTGGAAGCCAATGCCAAAACGAGAGGTCGGTCACAACGAAGATGCGCCTTCACTGCCATTGTTACAGAGGTATCACTCAAGCCATTTGCAATCTTCGCTAAGGTGTTGCCGGTGCAGGGGGATACGATAAGCGCGTCCAAAATCAGGGCAGGACCAAGTGGCTCTGCCTCTTTCACAGTGCGAATGATGATTTCCTTTCCCGTAATACGAGCAATTTCGTAAAGCATACTCTCCGCAGTGCCGAAGCGTGTATCTGTCGACAGAAGAAGTGGTGAGAGAATGGGTAAAATATCGTGTCCCATCTCCCTCAGTTTTTTCATTTCTGTTAAACTATCCTTAATGGTGCAAAAGGATGCACACATTGCATACCCTAAAAGCACAGGCAACCCCTCCTTGTTTTATTGTAAAATTTCGCTATATTTATCTATAATGGCTCGGTAGACAGCAAACCCTGCACTTTGCGCATACATTCGCATTGGCAAAGAGGAAAGCCGTGTATGTGGTACACTTTTTGGAATGGGAGTTCCTGATGCCAAATCGTAAACCACGCCAGAAAATCCCTCAAAGAACGCCTCGCCGAGTGGAGATGGAGATGTGTTAATCAATATGTCAACAGAGGAGAAAATACCATCATTTTGCAAAGTTTGATTTACATTTGTATGGCTATTTTCCTTCCAATCCACCAAAACTGCTGAAACATTCTTCTTTTTCAAAGCATCCACAACCTCTCGTTTTGAGGTAAAAACCACAAGTGATGTCTCTAAAAAGGTGAGCAAATCGCACACCTCTCTTCCGATACGTCCGTACCCAATGACACCAATGTGTAAATCACTTGGCACACGGCTATGCTCGGTCAAGATGATCCCTAATGTTCCCAAAGCGCAAAGACGCGCGTTTCTCCACAAAAACGGCTCATCTTGTGCAAGATCGAACACCTCCAAGCCTTCCATCTCATACAGAAAGCGAGGGACCTCATACCCCACCAAAAGATTTCGTTTTTTCGTATTCTCGCTTACTTGGTTTCTTCCCTCTTCTCTCCTTTTTGAGGCGCTTTCCAATGGGCTTTTTTCCGTCCCGCACGTTACATCACGCACGTTTGACACCTTTGGTGACGAAGCGCTTATAAAAGCATTATTGCCTGCGTCACACACTCTATCAGAATGTCTTTGCGCCTCTGACACCAAAGAAGGATTTTCCAAACGAGCATTTCCTTCGTTCTGCTGTGCACACTGAAGAAGTTGACTTTTCAACTCCTCAGGCTGAATAGAGCGCGAAGGTATGGGCAAAAGATGAACGTCACCAAATACTTGAGACAATCTGCCTTCCTCTTCTGCTATATCAAAAAGACGCTTGCACGCGCGAAGGCGCGCGTCGTCCCCATAAATGAATATCTGCATTTGCTCTCTCCTTTGTCTATGGTTGGGTGGGCAAACGCTCACAAAGGACTGGACGCACTCGCCCAGCCAACAGAGGATTCTCCCCTGTCACCATCTTATGCCTTTCTCTCTTTTTTGTGACGTTTTCCCCTCTCTCCCAACAATTTCTACTCCATCCACTCGCTGAAAATCTGCACCATTCCACTCGGTAAATTTGCAACAATCCAACACCATTTCGCTCGGTAAAATTGCATCGCCCAAACACCATTTCACTCTACAAAAATTTCCTATTGACATTTTTAAAATAATGTTGTATACTTGTATACATGTATACAACCCACATTTTCTATGGTTTTGCGCCACCCTTACGGTGAAGGGATTGCTTTTTTAATAAGTTGCTTTTTTAGCAAATTCCTTCCCAATATTTTTTATCAAATTGCTTGTATACAAGTATACATGTATACAACCTGCGAGGTGAAACGCTACGGTGGGCAGGCGCGCTCCGTTCTGTTTCGGGAGCACACAACTTGATAGCATAGGTGATATACGTGAGGTTTCTTTGCGTAGAACACCTAAAATTTTAAAAAGGTGCTTGTATACAAGTATACATGTATACAACCCGTATCTTTCTGTGGTTTTGCGCCACCCTGACGGTGAAGGGATTGCTTTTTTAGTAAATTGCTTTTTTAGTAAATTGCTTTTTTTAGCAAATGCCTTCCCAATATTTTTTACCGAATTGCTTGTATACAAGTATACATGTATACAACCTGTGTTTAGGTACCCTTTCTTGGCGCTTTGTGATGAGGGTGAACTGTGGTTGTGTAAGATAACCACACTCTTGGAAGGCTTTTCTTTTGGCGAGCGCCTCTCCGTTTTTAATCAAACGCTTGCTTGCAATTCACAAAGACACAAAATGAAGATGCGTGAAGGGGATTGGATTGGTTTTGTTGTTAGTGACAGGTACGCACACCCAATTTCGCCCAGCCATTTGAAAACATTTCAAAAATACAACTTTCAGCATACACTTTAAAGAATCCCATTTCTGAAAAATTAGAATTGAGAGGATATCATTTTCCAGCGTTATTTTTAGCGTTATTTTTCAAGTTCAAAATGAACAATCCTCTTTTAAAATGCGTTTTGAAGAACAAACAGAAAAAATACAATTTCAAATCATATAGAGAACGAAAAATCGGAGGAAACACTTATGCTTGAAATTTCCGAAAAAACAAACCTTTTGGAGCAAAAAAGTTATCGCTACTCCTTACAGGATGTGGATAACCCCAACCTGTACCGTGATATTTATCCTTACACGCAGGTGCCACGTGTTGCTTTTAACCACCGTCGTGTACCGATAGGAATGCCACGCGATATTTGGATTACGGACACGTCATTCCGTGACGGTCAGCAGTCGGTGGAGCCATACACCGTAGAGCAAATTGTGCATCTTTATAAGCTGATGAATAAGTTAGGCGGACCGTTCGGCATCATCCGACAGACCGAATTTTTCGTGTACAGCGAAAAGGATCGTGAAGCAATTGCTCGCTGTCAGGAGTTGGGGCTGAAATTCCCAGAAATTACGACTTGGATTCGCGCCAGCCGTGAGGATTTCCGTTTGGTGCGCGATCTTGGCATTCGTGAGACCGGCATTCTCGTTTCGTGCAGTGACTACCATATTTTTAAGAAGATGAAAATGACCCGTAGGGAATGTATGAATCATTACTTAAAGGCAGTGAGTGACGCCTTTGAAGCAGGCGTTATGCCGAGATGTCACCTGGAGGACATCACGCGCGCCGACTTTTATGGATTTGTCGTACCCTTTGTCAACGAGTTAACCAAGATGAGCGAGGACGCAGGCATTCCCATTAAGATTCGCGCGTGCGACACAATGGGATACGGCGTGCCTTATACCGAAGTGGCACTGCCACGAAGTGTACCTGGCATCATTTATGGCTTACAGCATTATGCAGATGTACCAAGCGAACTTCTCGAATGGCACGGTCATAATGACTTTTACAAGGCCGTAGCGAATGCGGCAACGGCGTGGATCTATGGCGCTTCCGGTGTCAACTGCTCCTTGCTCGGTATCGGTGAGCGTACGGGAAATGTGCCTTTGGAAGCAATGGTGTTTGAGTATGCCTCCCTTCGTGGCTCGCTCGACGGTATGGATCCGACAGTGATCACCGAAATTGCCGAATACTTTGAGGAGGAAATCGGCTATAAAATTCCTCCAATGACCCCCTTTGTCGGTAAAAGTTTCAATACCACACGCGCTGGCATCCACGCCGACGGCTTGATGAAAGACCCCGAAATTTACAACATTTTTGATACCGAGTTTCTTCTCGGACGTCGCCCCAGCGTAATGATAGGTAAAAATTCCGGCCTTGCCGGCATTGCTTACTGGATCAATGAAACCTACAAACTCTCTGGCGAGCGCCTCGTCGACAAGCACTCGCCCCTTGTCATCTCTCTCAAGGAATGGATCGACAAGGAGTACGCAAACGGCAGACAAACCGCCCTCGCGATTCACGAGCTGGAAACTGCAATTGATTCGTTCGGTGGCTTATCTTAAAAAAAGGAGACTTTCACTATGGAAAAACATAAACCAACCTCTCTCTCCGAAGAAATTTTCCTTCGCTTACAAGAGGATATCATCAATGGCACCTATCCACGTGGCGCCTTGTTTAGCGAAAATGCCCTTGTAGAAAAACTCGGTGTCAGCCGTACCCCCATTCGCGAGGCGCTCCACCGTCTGCAAGAAGAACATTTGATTGATCTTGGAAAAAAAGGAATTATGATATTAGGCGTCACCGTTGAGGACCTCATTGACATTTATGAAATTCGTGTCCGTATCGAGGGTCTTGCGGCTGCTTTCTGCGCCGTTCGCGCTTCCGACGAGGATTTGGAACAATTAACCGACGCCATAAGACTTCAGGAGTATTACGTAGGACTTCACGATGCCGACCACATCAAAAGTTTTGACAGCACCTTCCACGAGGCGATTTATCGTCTGTCAGGCAGTGCCGTTCTTCGTGATATTCTCCTCCCCTTACACAAAAAGGTACAGAAATATCGCAAGGCTTCCGTAGAGAGTGACAGTCGCGCCGTAAAATCTCTTGAAGAACACAAGGAAATATACAATGCGATTCTTCAGCACGATCCCTTGCGCGCCGAAGAAGCAATGCGCCGTCACGTTCAAAACGCTAAAACACACATTCAAAAAAGCAGCACGACAGGCCCTTTAGAGGACTCTCGTGACCTTGTCGGAAAGGAATAATTATGGGATACACACTTGCGCAAAAAATCATAAAATCACATCTTGTTTCGGGTGTGATGCGTGTTGGCGAGGAAATCGCCCTGCGTATCGACCAGACCTTAACGCAGGATGCAACGGGCACAATGGCATACCTTGAGTTTGAAACAATGGGCATCCCTCGTGTAAAAACTGAGCGTTCTGTGGCTTATATTGACCACAATACTTTACAATCTGGCTTTGAAAATGCCGACGACCACCGTTATATCGGCTCTGTCGCAGAAAAATATGGTATTTATTTTTCTCGTCCGGGAAATGGCATTTGCCATCAGGTACACCTTGAAAGATTTGGCATTCCTGGCAAAACCCTGATTGGCTCAGACAGCCACACCCCAACAGGTGGTGGCATTGGTATGCTTGCCTTTGGCGCAGGTGGACTTGACGTCGCTGTCGCAATGGGTGGTGGCGCTTACTACATCACAATGCCTAAAATGTATCGTGTCAACCTTCACGGAAAACTCTCTCCCTTTGTTACGGCAAAGGACGTTTCTTTGGAATTGCTCCGCATTCTTTCTGTTAAGGGAGGCGTCGGCGCTATCATTGAATGGGGTGGCGAGGGTGTAAAAACGCTCTCCGTTCCTGAACGCGCAACCATCACCAATATGGGTACCGAACTCGGTGCAACTACCTCCATTTTCCCCTCCGACGAGGTCACTCGTGACTTTCTTCGTGCAGAGGGCAGAGAGGAGGATTACACCCCTCTGTTTCCCGACGAGGATGCTACATATGATCGTATCATAGATATTGATCTCTCCACTCTTTCGCCCCTGATCGCCTGCCCTCACAGCCCCGACAATATCGTTACCGTAGAGAGCATTGCCGGCACGAAGGTCGACCAAATCTGTATTGGCTCCTGCACCAACTCCTCCCTTTATGATATGCTCAAGGTGGCAGCCCTTCTGCGAGGTAAAACCATCCACAAAAATGTTTCCCTTTCCATTTCTCCCGGCTCAAAGCAGGTGCTTACAATGCTTGCCGACTGTGGCGCCTTGACCGATATACTTTCCTCTGGTGCGCGTGTGCTTGAATGCGCTTGTGGCCCCTGTATCGGTATGGGCTTTTCTCCCAATTCGGAAGGCGTTTCGCTTCGTACGTTCAATCGCAATTTTGAAGGACGGAGTGGAACGAAGGATGCGAAGGTTTATCTGGTTTCTCCCGAAGTTGCCGTTGCCGCAGCGCTCACCGGTGTGATCACCGACCCACGTGATTTAGGTGAGATGCCTGAGGTGGAGATGCCCAGCGCCTTCCGTATTGATGACAGCGCAATTATTCCCCCTGCGAGCGAGGATATCGCTCCTACGCTTTCCGTTGTTCGTGGACCTAATATCAAGGAATTCCCCGAAGCTCGTCCGATTACCGAAACAATAAAGGCGCCTTTGCTTTTGAAGGTAGGTGACAACATCACCACCGACCACATTATGCCTGCGGGAGCAAAAATTCTTCCCTATCGCTCCAACATTCCTTATCTTTCCAAGTTCTGCTTTGCTGTCTGTGATGAAACTTTTTCAGAGCGTGCCAAAGAAGCAGGCGAGTGCTTCATTGTAGGTGGTACCAACTACGGACAAGGCTCCTCTCGTGAGCACGCGGCTCTCGTTCCTCTTTATCTCGGTGTACGAGCTGTGATTGCCAAGAGCTTTGCTCGCATTCACATAGCAAATTTAATCAATGCTGGCATTCTGCCATTAACCTTCAAAAATCCAGAAGATTACGACAAACTGTCCCAAAATGACACTCTGATGTTAACTAATGTTTACGCAGGATTGGAAAGTGGCGTATTCTTTATCGGAAACGGCAAGGGTGAATGCTTTGAACTTATCGGAGAATTTACCGAAAGACAGAGAGAAATTCTCCGTCTTGGTGGTCTGCTTTCATATACAAAGGAGAAAAACAAATGAGTATCGAATATACCACTCCCGCATACGAGGATAACATCAATATAGAGGATGAACTTGCTTTGGATCGCGCGACGGCAGCCTTTCGCGCTCTTCTCGTCGAACAATATGCACGCGCTCGTGAGATGCAGAACGCTGAAGCGCCTAAAGATTTTTTAAACCTTGAAAAGGTACGAATTGGTCTTGTCGGTGGAGATGGAATTGGTCCGTTTTTGATGCACGAGAGCCGTCGGGTTGCCGAATTTCTTTTGAAAGAAGAACTTGCGCTTGGTAAGGTGGAGTTTGTTGAAGTCGAAGGAATGTCTATAGAGGACAGACGTCGCACGGGCGTTGCCATTCCTGATGTGGCAATGCAGACGCTCCTATCCTGTGATGTCATTCTCAAGGGTCCGACCGAAACCCCTAAAGGTGGCACATTGGAAAGCGCAAACGTAGCGATGCGCCGTGCGCTGGATTTGTATGCGAACGTTCGTCCCGTTTCTATTCCTAAAGAAGAGATTGACTGGACCTTCTTCCGTGAAAATACCGAAGGAGAGTATGTTCTTGGTAGTCGTGGCATTTCCATAGAAAATGTGCTTTCTATGGACTTTAAGGTCACCACCGACGCAGGCACCCGTCGCATTGCAAGGGCTGCCTTTGAATTTGCAAAAAACAATGGCAAAAAGAGCGTTGCTATCGTCACGAAGGCGAATATTATGAAGAAAACCGACGGTGATTTCAGTCGCATCTGTCACGAAATTGCCGAAGAGTACCCTGACATTGTGGCTGAAGATTGGTACATTGATATTATGACGGCAAATCTCGTCAACCCCGACCTTCGCTCACGCTTTGAGGTTTTCGTTCTGCCCAATCTCTATGGTGATATCATCACTGATGAAGCGGCGCAAATTCAAGGTGGCGTCGGCACAGCAGGAAGCGCAAACATTGGCGATAGATATGCAATGTTTGAGGCAATTCACGGCACAGCGCCAAGAATGATAGAGGATGGCACCTATATTTATGCCAATCCGACCTCCCTTCTTCGTGCCCTCGCTATGCTTCTTCGCCATATCGGTAAGGGTTACCTTGCCACTCGCCTTGATACAGCGTTGGATGCCCTCTCCTCCGACACCTCCCCTGTCCGTATGACTGGTACACACGGAGGAAGCACCACAAAGGAATTTGCAGACGCCTTGCTTGCTTATTTGAACAAGGCAAGATAAGGGTATGATTTCAAACTTTCACCTTAAAAAGTTTGAAAAATCTTGGAAGAGATTTTAAATAAGTGTTTCAAACCCAAAGAACGAAAAAAGGGACAGTTTTCTGTCCCTTTTATTTTTTGATAAATTTACATTTTGGATAATTAGAGCATCCGTAAAACTGACCGTATTTTCCGTTTTTCACGTCCATAAGCCAAAACTTGTGTCCGTTCCTGCTCTTTTTCGTTCCATATTTTTTCCAATTATTGTACGCTGGTATTCAAGTGTCAATCGTAAAATTCTATAAAAAGTTTCGCTTTCTTTGCGAAAAGGAAGAAAATCTCTCACGAAGCCCTCAAAAAACCACCTTTTCCTGTTGACTTTACTATTTTAAAATGTTATAATAAGATGTTAAAGTATGCAACACTATCCGGAGGAACCATATATGAAATGGACATCTTTAAACGA
>JAZKYZ010000066.1:0-47742 GCA_045612385.1 Eubacteriales bacterium
GTCAGCGTTCCATTCGCAAGCTGTTCCTCCAAACGAGTTACACTGCTACGCTGTTTTTCGGGCAAGTAAAGCGCTGTGGTATTATACGCACGGACCTCGCCATTCATCTCGGCGAGTACGTTTTTCTCAATCTTCTCTTCATTAAGCGCGTGAGAGAGAATCAAAATTCTGGAAAGGGTTTCAAGCAAAGAAGCGCGTGCATTGAGTTCCTCAATGACAACAAGTGTCATCTCTGCCTTTTTCTTCTTTGCGCTCTTGGTCGCTTCTTTGGCTTTTGCGAGCGCCTGACGCTCTGTTTCTGCCTGTTTTTGCAGAAGGGTCAGTTGCTTAGATGCCGTTTTACGGTCAATCTTATCTGCCTTGCCTGCTGCACGTGCGACAAGCGCATCATTGTAGGCATCAAACTGACGAAGCGCCAGCTCATCACGGGTGGGCGTGGGAGTCGCTTCCGTTTCAGGCTGTGCTATCGCTTCGCTTGAAGCTTCCACAGGAGCTTGCTCAGATTGCGCAGGACGTACGGTGGTAATCACACGTTCTTCTGCTACGGGTACCTCGCGAGTGCGAGAGATTGCCTCAGATACAGAAACTGTCTCCTCGACAGGCGTTTTTTCAGGCTGCGCCTGTGCTACGGGCTGTTGCTGCGCCTGTGCTACGGGCTGTTGCTGTGCCTGTGCTACGGGCTCTTGTGTCTGCTCTGTGGAGGATTGCTCTGCCAAAGCAGGATCACGACTGGTACCACGAAGTGCCAGAGGTGCTAAGCCAAAAGGATCCACCGGTGGCTCAAATGTTTGCTCAGTTTGGGTTTCGGGTTGTTCCTGTGCTTGGGATTCGGATGCATTGTCGCGGGTGGTAGGGAGGGCGACGGGTGTGATGCGAACGCCCTCGGCATTTTCAGCCGCCCCGTCCGTATCATTGCGAAAATTTACGCTATCCTCACCATCGGGCGTGTCTCCGCCCCCATCGGGTGGATTGGGTAATTTTGCGAGAATTTTCTCTTTCTTTTCTTCAAAAGCGCCAAGTTTCTTTGCGCTTGCCTTTTGAAGGCGAGTCTGCTTGGAAATCGAGCTTTCTGCTGCGATCGCTTCCTCATAGAGCGAAGCAAGGTCTGCAATAGCAAAGTCGACATCTTCTCTTGCCAAAGTAAGTTCTGCATCTGCATCTACGAGCGCCTGTGTTGCTTTCTCAACACCGCGTCCCTTAGTTTTCGCTTTTTCTGCCTTGTCATAGGCCTTTGTATAGGATTTCACTGCGCGCTCCAGCGCTACAAGTGTTTCTTCTACAACGCCCGACTGCTTTTTGATAGCCTTCTGAAGGTCCACAGGAGTTTCTTCACTCACAACGGCAGGAGCATCCTCAGGGGTGGGGAGGAACACAACTCTCGCACGTGTGAGAGGTTCTACCTGCTCTCCTTCCCAAGCAGATTTTGTATAGGACTTGGTGATGGGAAGGGCCTCCACATCCTCGTTCTTACTGGCTCTCTTACAGCAACGATTATACGCCTGGACTTCTTCCTTCAAGGTGTGAAGGATCTCGCGCGCCAAGGTATTCTTCTTGAATTCCTTTGCATAATCCATCATTGCGCGCAGATTCTCAATAATCTGGATGCGAATATTGAGTTCTTCTGCATAGCACTCAGACAGACGGCTCTTGTCCTCTCTTGCCAGACGACGTACGTCCTTAATTTCACGACGGAGCGCCTTATTTTCTGCCTTCTTCGCTTTGATGAAGGCGAGCGCTTCTTTCTTCGCCTGCTTGCGAAGGCGCTTGAGCATTTCTCTTTCTGCCTTAGAAAGATTCTTCTGATGCTCTTCTTCCTCCTCGTATGTAACACCACCAATGGTAATCATAGGAGGAACGCCATCTCCACCGACAACAGGCGCCTGCTGTGCATCCTCGTTTTCCTCATTCTGAGGCTCGGTGTATGCAGGAGAAACTGCAATCTCTCTTGCATACGCAAGAGAAGGATCTGTGCCATCTCCCTGTGAGAAGGCATCACTGCGACGAGCAATGTCTGCCATCGCCTCGCTCAGACTCTCACGGCTTTCTCTTGCGAGTCTTTCTTCACGCTCTGCGTTTTCGCGATGGTGTCTTTCCTCACGCTCTGCTCTGGTATTTTCCTGAGCAATCATCATCTCAATCGAGCGTCGCTGTGCTTCTGCCTGACGAGCATCTGCTTCTGCGCGACGCGCGTTCGCTTCTGCGCGCTCTGCTCGCATCTCACCGATCAGCTGCGCAACCTCGTCATTCTGTGTGGGCTGGGGCTGGGGTTGGGGCTGAGGCTGAGGCTGAGGCTGAGGCATATAAGGAGGCATCATAGGAGGATATGGCATAGGATCGTACATAGAATCGTACATAGGATCGTACATACCATCCTCGTCCAGAACAAGAATGTCCTCCTCTCCCTCTTCTTCGCCGTCCAAACCAAGATCGGACAGATCAAAGGTCAGGGGTTCTTCGGATGCAGGGGTCTCATCCTCGCTTGTTGTGGGTTTGAATTTTTCAAGAGCGCTGCCTTGGGGTGCCTTCGGCGCTTCCTCAGGCAATTCTTTTGGCTCTTCCACCGGCGCTGGAGCTGCTTCCTCTACGGGCGCTGCAGGCACTTCGGGAGCCGTTTCCTCTGTTTCGCTCTTTTCGCGCATTGCACGGAGCATTTCCTCTGCTCTTGCATTTCTCGCATCAATTTCTTCTTGTTCGCGACGGAGCGCTTCTTCAATTCTTGCTTGGCGCTCTTCTTTTTCACGAGCCTCTGCTTCGGCTCTCGCCGTTGCTTCTTCCGCCTCTCTTGCCTTACGCGCCTTGCTTCTCTCGGTCTGCATACGCTCACGATAGTTTTCTGCGTAAGAAAGGGCTGCGAGTCTACGCTCTGCAACGGATTTGGCAGTTTCTGCTGCCTCGCTTCTTTGGCGCTCGGACTCGCTCATACGAGCCTGTGCGCTTTCTTCAGCTTCACGGAGTTGAGCACGTGTCTGTTCACTTCTCTGCTCAGCCTCTTGTGCCACCGTACCAATTCTCTCCTGTGCATCGGAAAGTCGGGATACGATTTCTTCTGCACTTGGAGCAGGTGCTTGTGGCTGGGTTGTCTTTTTCTTCTGTGCCATAGTGTGTTCTCCCATATATTTACAATTTTTTTCAAACTTAATCACACAGCGCCGTACCAATTACGGTTGCGAACTGTGCTAAGGCGGGGATAGAAAAATGTATGCCTTCATACATTCGGTTGAAGTCCTCAAACTTCTCACGGCAGAAATCAAACTGCGTAAGGTTTCCCGTCAGTACAATCTCACGGACACCTCTGGAGCGTGCCGCAAAAATCGCACACATTCCCACCGTTTCATATACAAGATTCATAATGCCTTTGGCGATATCCACTCGCTCTGCAATGTCAGATACGTTGCCAAAATTCGCCGCAGTCAACTCGCTGGGTACACTACCGAGCTTTGCCGCAGAAATATCTCCGATACGAAGGTCGATTTTAGCAAGATCTCCCTCGCTTGCCAGATCCACGATATGCTCTATGGTTTCAGCGCCTATCATTAACTTGGATAGACCCATCAGTGTGCCACCACCAACGCCGGTACCACCGAGATACTCAATCTTTCCTCTTTGCGCGTGGACGATTGCAGTGCCTGTGCCCATACTGACGACAAGGCAGTTATCAAAGCCTGACAGATACAGACCTCCCTTGCCAATCGAGTCGAACTCAGGAACGCTCACCGTGGGTAAGCCGTACATTTCACGCTTGAGGTAACTTGAGCCAACGCCCGTCATCAGGACCTTTTCAATGTCGGACAATTCAATACCGTTTTGGTCAATGAATTTACCAAATGCGCCATAGGCGGAGGTAAGTGGGTCGGTCGCACTCACAAAGAGTGGCTTCATCAGCACCTTTTGGTCTGCTTCGTAGGTAAAACCGACGATTTTCGTTGTGCTTCCACCGACATCAATGCCGATTACTGTTTTCATAATGTCTCTCTCCTCTCCCGAAGTAGTTCATCAAGGGAAAGACCGTATTTCTGTGCGATATCACGGGCGTAAGACTTTCCGTCTGGTTTCGTGCGAGTGATAAGGAAGGATCGTCTTCCCTCTTCAATGCCTGCCACAAGGGTATCCAGTGGTACGCCACTATGACTCATAGATCGACGGTTGAGCTCGTCGACTGTGGAGGCGAGGTCGTGCAGGTGCGTCGAGAAGATACCACGCACTCGTCTGGCGCAGAGCGCCACTAAAATTTCCGAAGCAATATAAGTCGCTTCAAAAGCACCCGTCGAGGAGAACGATTCGTCCAGAAGGACAATGCTGTTTCCACTCAGGGAATCAAATATCTCGCGCAAACGAGCGCATTCTTCGCCAAGACGACCTTTGTCAATGGTGTCATCTGCCCCTTCGGGGAAATGTGTGAAGATGCCGTCTGCCACAGAGAGTTTCGCAAAGTCACAGGGGACAGGCAAGCCAAGCTGAAACATTGCCTGCACTGCGCCCATCGCCACCGTGATAACCGATTTACCACCACGGTTGGGGCCTGTGAGGATGTAAATTCCCGCATTCTCGTCAAAAACAAGATCGTTTACCACCACCGGCTCGGTGATTGCGAGAGCAACACGAGGGTTGTATATGCCTTTCGTAACAAAGGCTTTTTCCTCCTTCGGCGCAATTTCGGGGAAGGTGATGTTCGCCCCCTTCTTGTCGGTCAGGGTAAAAATCAACTCCGTCGCGCGAGACAAAAATTCAATTTCAGGGATAAGCTGTAAGAGGAAATCGGCATTATCGAGCACATATTCGTCTACGATTGCTCGCCATCCCTTGACAGAAGAACGATATACCTCTTCAATCGCATTGTTGAGTGCGCCGACCAGTGCCTCTTGTCTGTTATCGCTCTGCGTTCCCTTCTGGATAGGGGTAAGGGGCGCTATGGTCGTAAACGCGTCGTTACGGAAAGAAAAGCGCAGGATTTTATCTAAAAGTTTTCCACTCTTGAACGGCTCGGAATTGATGGAAATTACACCGGCATTCACAGGGCGCATTGTCGCATCAAGATTGATTCCCACCGTAATGGAATGAATTTCGTGAACACGAGCCGAGAGAGCGTTTAATTTATCGTTGAGCTCCTTGTAATACTCCGATTGTGTCAAAACCTCAAGAAGTCCGAGCAGGGAAACAAACGCTTCGCTTTTTAACTTCCCTTTCAAGGGCGCAAGTCCCTCCCAAAGAACTTCAATAGCGCTGACATAAAGTTCAATCTCGGTGATGGAATACAAATACGCGTCCGTATCACTCTGCTCCTCCAAAGCGCGAAGCTGACGAATGTCGTCAAGAACCGGTCGCACCTTGCCGAGCGCGCTGACAAGTTCGGGAATCCCAAGACAGTCGCGCATAGTGGAGAGTCGGTAGCGAATGACATCTTCATCCATTGTGAAAAAGTCGCAAAGAGAAACGCCACGCAGAGCAAATATCTCGTCCAGCCCAAGTTCGCGAACAACATCTGTGCTGATGTTCGGACGATATGCAATGTCCTGGTGGGCAAGCTTAGATTTTTCATTCGGGTAAAGCAGGCTGATAAATTGTTTTTCCACCGATTCACTCATAGTGCATTCTCCTTTCATAAATATAAAAGATAAATATAATTTTACAACGATATTATATCATATATTTTAAGGAATTGCAAGAGGTTGAAAAAAATTCTTAAAAAATTCATTTTTGATATAGATAAAGCGTGGCAGAAAGAAATTTTGAAGAAAATTGAGGGACAAAAAACGCCTCAAAATATAAGAAAAAGGGCACGCTTTTATTTCTTTCGTTTTTTGCTTTCCCATCTTGACGTAAATAATTGTTTACAAATAATATTCTCCGGATTTTGTAAGAATTTTATAAAAATGGGGAGCTGGTTTGCTTCCAAAAAAAGAGGATGCACCCAATATATAATTATTGTAGAAAACCCTCCCACTCCCCTTCTTTTATTGGCGCTTTTTCCTTTTCTTTGTTCTGAACTGATTGTGTTTTGGAAAAGAAGAAAATCAATCAAATATAAGGACCATTTCATGCGACAAAAGTTAGCTCTGACTTGCATCTCATTTCTACACAAAACATACGTTTTTGCAAACTATTGTTGTCATATTTTCCTGTTTTTCAGTGTTTTTGAAGCTAAATTTGAGCAAAGATTTTTTCGACAATTATGCAAGCGTTTAAACATTCGTTCTTTTTCCCTCTTTTCTTTCGTCACGAAACTACGTGGCTTTGCCTTCCTTATGTTGCCAAAAATAGAAAAAACTTCAGTTTGACATTTGGTGAGTGTCAAATTTTACCTTTTTACGTTTAAAATAAAATAAAGAGTATTTTGCTTTGCTTCTTTGATTTATGAAAGGAAACCTACTATGAAACGCTTTTGCCGATTTTTAGCAATGTTTCTACTTCTGACAACTATACTTGCGCCGAGCGCAATGGCAGTGAATACCCCGAATGAGGAAGCAATCACCTCATCCGTTTCTTCCGTCGCCGGAGCGAATCGTATTTTTGAAGATTTCGAGGAAGAAAGCTTCAGCCAGCAAAATCAGCTTACGCCAGCCATCGTGGGAACTGCGTTTAAAAAGGGCAGCGTACCTTCTGCCACAGCCCTCAACTCCTTGAAATTCGGAAACCTGCGTAGTGTTATCAGCGCGGATGGGCTGAACACCTATGCGGAATGGCGCTTTCACGAAGCAGACGAAATCACAATTAACGGAAAAGAGGATGCTTACGTTTCTCTTGGCAAGCGATCCTATGATATTACGAATTTTTCATATCAGGTGCTTGAGTTCGATCTCACCACAATGACCACCTTCCCATCCAATCTATGGATTTTCTCTGAATGGCTTGGAAGCGATAGCAGTGGCACGGAGCGCGTGGCATTTGGCTCCTACAACGATACCGACGGTCTTTGGCACTTCGGTGATAAGACACTTAAAATCGAAGAAAATGAGTGGGTACATATTACTCTTGTTTTCTCTATTCAACGTACAGGCACCGACGCTTATAATTTCTCCACAACGACAGCAAGAATATTTATCAATGGGGAGTTATACAACGAAATTCATCCCTACTCGAAAGCAAATCTTGGCAGTGGAGTTGCGATGAAGCAACATTATCTCGGTATCGGCTGGCCTTATGGCGAAGCTGGTTACCGTACAGGTATGGATGAAAATTGCTCTGTTTGTTTTGACAATGTTACTCTGACCACATTCGATCGTTCCACTTATACGGGAAATCTTGAAGATGTTTTTGCAAGTGACTTCACCAACCTTTCAGACTTTGACGGTGAGGAATTTGTTTATTCTCCCGAATACGTCTTTCCCTCCTCCTCTCTTGCTGTTGCAACGGTGACGGATCCACAGGGAAAAATCACCTCGTTTGTTACATTAGAGAGCGCTGTGGAATTTGTGACGGAAAATGCCCTTTCCGACGCAAAAATCACGTTGCTTGCCGACCAATATCACCCCATTAAAATCAACACAGCGCTGACCCTTGACCTCAACGGACACACACTGTACGGTCAGGCCATCACAGCAAACGACGTCGTCTTGTCCTCGATGGATAACGATATTTGGACGTTTTCGACGCTTCCTGTAAGATATGCGCAGATTCTGTTCTATCAATCGCCCTTTATCCATCGCGATACTGCTGAGGCAAGTTTTCTTTATGAAGTCGGCGATAGTGTAAGCCTGATTCCAACACATCCTTATGCGAACACAGAAACAGGAGAACAACTTGACCCCACTGGCAACTGGCTTGTTTATGATATCGAAGGAAATCTTTTGAATGCCATTCCAGAAACGATTAAGGAAAGTGATATCGGTAAGACTTATATCTTTTGTCCCGAATATTACGACCCTTCTATATACTTCACACTGATCAAAGCAAATGGCACGATAGAACAACACAGCACGCTGGATCTCCTTTCAAAAATTCCCAGTGGCGCAACCGTTATTTTAAGGAAAGACATTCCTGTTTACTCCTCCTTTTTGGGAACAAATTATAGTGTCGACATCAATGGTTATACGCTCTATACTCCCAAAGGGAATACAAAAAAGGATATTTTCAACGGAAAAGGCTCAGTGTATGTGTACTCCTCTCGTGAAGGTGCAAGGGTGCTGCCCGGCGTTTATCGCTCCTCATCAAGCACAGACGCCAATGGCAATCTGATTTATACAAATCAAGCCTCCTTCATTGTTACCGACGCCCACTCCTCACAGGGAACGAGATTTATGATCGGTTATAAAAACGAAACAGAACCTACTCCTTATCGCATTGATATGTTCTGCGCTTCCTTTGCGCAGTTGGGCTCCGTTTCCAATATTTCGATTTATCTCAACAATCTGAACATTATCGCCTCGGCATCCGATAACAAAGCTGTTTTCACCACCCGTTATAATAAAAGCACGAATCGTTACTGGCAGATTGATAACTGTGACATTCTCATCACAAATAAGAAAGTACTTTGTGGAAATGTTGACGTCAGCGCAAATACCGGAACCTACGTTTTTAACAACACTAACATTCGTGGCAATGGCGCCCTTTTTGGCTCCGAAAAGGCTGTCACAGCAGACTGTCACGTTACCTTCAACAATACCAACACATACGGCACCTTTGATATCAATCCTGGCGCTGCCTCATATACAGATAGCGCAACGAATACCGTCTACAACTATACTCGCATTCTCACCATTCAAGGGAAATGTACGCTTTCAAGCTTTACAGAGGATGGCATTGTTCTTCCTCAGGACTATATATTCATTCCGAAAAGCATAGCAAGTACAAGTGGAAGATTCCTTTACCCAGACCACGCGCAATACGCCAATCTGAAAAATGGAAACTATTCAATCATTGGTGGCGCATACACAGCGAATGGCTATATCGGAAAGAGTAGCGAATATGTAGACACTCTTCTGCAAAGCGTTGCGCTGGATTCCTCCGTCAACGTCTTGCTCTACTTACCGAAATCAAGCTATCTGAAAAGCGTTTCTCTTGACGAGGTCAACCTTCTCAACAAAACGCAAGCCAAAATGATAAACGGAGAGGACTACCTCGTTGTCCGTTTGTCCATTCCCCCCAAAGAGGCATATAAGGAGCGCTCCCTCTGCATCCAGTTCAATTACTCGACCACCGAGATTGAATTGCCTGTTTCCCTCATCCATTATGCAGAGAAGCTCTCGCAGGTAGAGGACACCTCTGCGACGGGAACCTATTATGAGGACGCTCAGGAAATGATGCGTTATGTTCTCTACTACGTTCGCACAGCGGCAACCTCTATCGGAACGGCTACCAATAGCAACCTCATACGTTTGGATGCCCTGCTGAATGGTTTTGCGCTCACCTCGTCGGACAAGGCGATTACCGAAAACGTTTATCCTACCACATCCGTTTCAGGCAAGCTTACGGCTGCGACCTTGAATCTCGACACTAAGGTCGGAATGGTATTTCAGGTAGCAAAGGGCTTTGTCGGCTCTATTCGTGTGGATATGCCACATTGTGTTCCCATAGTAAAAACCTACACGACAAACTCGGCCGCCTCGTCGGAGGAATATATCGTTTTGAAAAACATTCCCGCCTATGCCCTTCGCGAGGATGTCACCATAACCATCACGCCCGCATCCGGCAGTAAAACCATCTTTATCTACAACCTTGCGACCTATGTAAAGGGCACAAGAACAGACATTGCATACGCCGTTTATGCCTATGCAAAGATGGCAAGCGCATATCACGTAAAATATCCAAACACGTCATCACTCGGTGATTAAAGACTATAATTGTTTACATAATCAGCATTATTCAAGGGGGTGCTGACATTTGGCGCCCCCTCGTTATTTTTGCCACACACCCCAATCAAAAATACATTTATATAAATCAGCAAAATATATCAGGAGGAATTCATTTTGGTATTCGGCAAACATATTAATCGCTACTACATCAAATATCTTGCCCCACTTTTACTTGGACTCTTCTCGCTGTATGTCGTCGACTACCTACAACTGATGATTCCGACGTTTTATCGCACGATCATAAACGGTATCAACGATGGCGAGGTCCTTCACAATGGCACGCTCGTCCCCTTCACACTGGATTTTGTCGCAAGGGAAATTTGCCTGCCAATGGTATTTATTATCGTCGCGCTGATCTTTGGCCGTTTCCTTTGGCGCATCTGCCTCTTCGGCTCCGGCATTCTCGTCGAGCGTGATCTTCGTGTCCGTATGTTCGACCACGCAAAGAACCTCTCCCACCAGTTTTATCAAAAGAACAAGGTGGGTGACCTGATGAGTCTTTACACCAACGACTTGGAGACCGTTCAGGACTGCTTCGGTAGTGGATTTTTGATGCTTTTCGACGCTCTTTTGCTCGGCTCTATGTCCCTGACAAAAATGTTCCAAATGAACCCCACATTGGCATTTCTTTCCCTGATTCCCCTTCTTCTTTTGCTCGGCGCCAGTACCATTGTCGGCAAGGAGCTTACCAAGAGATGGGATATCCGTCAGGAGGCCTTCTCAAAGCTTTCCGACCGTTCACAGGAAAGTTTCTCCGGCATTGCCGTTATCAAGGCGTTTGTCAAGGAAGTAAAGGAAATCTGTTCCTTTAAAAAACTCAACAAGGAAAACGAGGAGGCGAATATTCGCTTTACACGTACCTCTGTTTTGATGCAAATTCTCGTTACGTTCTTTGTCGAATCCATCATCTGCATCATTCTCGGTTACGGAGGAAATCTCGTATATCGTGGCGTATTCAACGCTGGACAGTTGATCGAATTCATCAGTTATTTTGTTGAGACCATCTGGCCGATTATGGCAGTATCGGAACTGATTGATATGACATCACGTGGACGAGCCTCCCTGAAGCGTATCGGCACGCTTCTTGACGCAGAAATTGATGTATGCGACAGAGAGGGTGTCAAGCCACTGGAAAACGTCAAAGGAAGAATTGAGTTCTCTCACCTCACCTTTACATACCCCGATGGAGAAATTCCTTCCCTCAGTGATGTTTCCTTCGTCATTGAAAGTGGCGAGAGCGTCGGCATTGTCGGCAAAACCGGCTCGGGAAAAACCACTCTGGTGGATTTGATTTTACGTACCTTTAACGTCCCCGACGGCACGCTCTTTATCGACGGCGAGGACGTCAACGGTGTTCGTATCGCTGATGTGCGCCGTGCGTGCGCGTACGTTCCACAGGATAATTTCCTCTTCTCCGACACAATCGAACACAACATTGCCTTCTCTGATGTCGATATCCCTCACGAAGAGGTGGTTGCCGTAGCAGAACTGGCAGATATTGATGCGAACATCCGAGATTTTGCCGAAGGATATGAAACCATCCTCGGCGAACGTGGCGTAACCGTTTCGGGTGGACAAAAGCAAAGAATTTCCATTGCTCGCGCCCTGCTCAAAAACAGCCCCATTCTCATTTTGGATGACTCCGTCAGCGCCGTCGATACTGCGACGGAAAAAACCATTCTTGAGAACCTTCGTAAAACGAGGGCAGGAAAAACCACCCTCTTGATTGCCCACCGTATTTCGACCATCCAAACCCTCGACAAAATCATCTTTATCGAAAACGGCGAGGTTATTGGTGTCGGTCACCATAGCGAACTTTACGAAACGCTCCCTGCCTATCGCAGAATGGTCGATTTACAAAGGCTTGAGGACGAAAAAGAAGGGAGGGCAAACGGATGAATGCTTATCTCCCTATCTTAATTGTCGGTGCGCTTATCGGCACACTCGCCACCGCCTTCATTCTGGCATTCGCCTTTATGAAAAACAAAAAAGAGGCAATCGGCTTCGACCGTAATATGAAGGACTCTGACCTCATTCGTCGTCTTGCCCGTTATGCCTACCCCTATCGTTTTAAGCTTCTTATACTTTTAATTTTTGTCATTTTCTCCATCCTGACTAACCTGATCTCCCCTCTTTTGATGGGTAAAATCGAAGAGTTGGTTAAGGACGCCTTTGAGCTTCCCACCCTCTACCTCTATGTCGCAGGGTATGTCGCTCTGCTTCTATTCTCTCTCGCTTCGACCTACATTCTTTCGGTATCGCTGCAAAAAATCGGACAGAAAATCGTCAGCGCCATTCGCCTTGACACCTTCGTACATATCGAATCCCTCTCGCACGAGCAGTTAAACAATATCCCCGTTGGCAAGCTGGTGACTCGTGTCACCAACGACACAGGCGCCCTCTCGCACCTGTTCACCAATATGATAAGCAATCTTGTTAAGAATGTCTTTATCATTATCGGTACCTTAATTTTGATGTTTACCGTCAACTATGCATTGACCCTGATGGTGCTTTGCTTTGTTCCATTTATCGCGCTGTTTACGTTCATTTTCCGTCAGTTCAGCCGTCGCGCATATCGCGAGGTAAAGGATGCGACCACCGAACTCAACACCTACCTCTCCGAAAACCTTTCTGGTATTAAAATTATCCAGATTTTCGGCAAAGAAGAGGAAAAGATGGACCAATTCTCCACACGTGCCAAAACGCTCGCTAAAGCGAGAGTGAAGCAAATTTTCGTCTTTGGTATCTTCCGTCCTATGGTGTATATGCTGTATATCGCCTCCGTAATGTTCCTTTTCTTCTTCGGCGCGAAGGGATATATCGAGGACTTTACCATTGCAGGTCAGGTCGTCACAAGTGGCGTTATCGTCACCTTCTATATGTATATCGAAACACTTTTCGGACCGATTCAACAACTCGCAGAGCAGTTTAACTTCCTGCAAGGCGCCCTTGCCTCTGCCGAAAAGATTTTCACCATTCAGGATATGGTACCTGAGGTGGTGGACGAGGAAGATGCCATTGAACTCACCGAAGTACGTGGCGAGATTGAATTCCGTGACGTTTGGTTTGCCTATCAGGAGGATGAATGGGTGCTTCGTGGCGTTTCCTTCCATATTCTCCCGAAGCAGACCGTCGCCTTTGTCGGCGCTACGGGATCGGGAAAAACCACCATTCTCTCTTTGATTTGTCGCAACTATAACATTCAGAAGGGACAGATTTTAATTGACGGCATTGATATCCGTAAAATTAAGATTTCCTCCCTGCGCCGTCTGCTCGGACAGATGCTTCAGGACGTGTTCCTGTTCTCAGGCACCATCCGTTCCAACATTGTTCTGGATGAAGAATTCCCCGAAGAAGAAATCCTGAAGGCGTGTCAATACGTCAATGCCGACGCCTTTATTGACAGACTCCCCGCAGGACTGGACGAGGTTGTACGTGAACGTGGAAACAACTTCTCGCAAGGACAAAGACAACTTCTTTCCTTCGCCCGTACCGTTATCCATCGTCCGTCGGTAATGATTCTCGACGAGGCGACAGCAAACATTGATACCGAAACCGAACTTCTCATTCAGGATTCCCTTGAAAAAATGAAGAATATCGGTACAATGCTCGTGGTTGCGCACCGTCTTTCCACCATTCAGCACGCTGACAACATCATTCTTCTATCTCACGGAGAAATTCTGGAAGAAGGTACCCACGCAGAACTTCTCGCTAAGCAAGGCAGATACCACGAGCTGTATATGCTCCAGTACGAAACCGAAAAAACAAAGGGCGAGAAGGAATAACGTTGCTTAAATGCGCGCGTCTACCTATCCCTGTCTAAATCAAACCCATTTTCAGTTTGGCTTTGATTTCTCATACAAAAAACCGAACCTGAGGCTCTGCCAAAGGTTCGGTTTTTTTGGCCTTTGTTGAGTTGCTCGAAACTTGCCACGATAGACTATGCGTATCCGTTTTTAGATCAAGGTTTCTTCTCCATAAAGGAGCGTGATATCGTAGTTCTTTTTTTCTTTTTCTTTGTTATGTGACCCATTTCCAGTTTGTCCTACTAAAAACTTTTATAAAATTTTAGAAAACCCCTTGAAAGTTTGATGGAAATATGGTACAATATTTTCAGGCAGAAATATTGTGAAAGGAATGGTGCTATGTTAAGTCTTGCTGTAAGAAACACTGCAAAACTCGTGCGTGAAAAATCCAAAAGCGAGAATGTCAGACTCGGTCGTCTTTTTACCAAAAAAGAAACGGCGCGCCTGATGGCGTCAATGTTCAATCTGGACACCACCAGAAGCGTTTACACCATTCTCGATCCTGGCGCTGGCACAGGCATTTTGTCTGGCGCGATTGTAGAGCGCATCTGTAAAGAAGCGCCCTCTGTCAAGCAGATTTACCTGACCTGCTACGAAAACAACCCCGAGTTCTGTTTGATGCTGGAGGACAATCTGGAGCGTATCCGTAAAAAGGCGCGCCACGATTATGGTGTTAAACTTTTTTATACCGTTTATGAAGAAAACTATATTCTGGATGCGCAAAATCACTATACGGTGACCTTCTTTGATGCGACACCCGACACCTTTGACCTCATCATTTGTAACCCTCCACAGGGCTTTATTGACAAAGCGTCGAGCGAGGCGAAAGTCGCAGGCGGTGTCACTCAGATTAAAATAAACGAAGCCTTCCTTTTTGCGAAGATGGCGAGAGGACACCTTGAAGAGGACGGTCAGCTTGTCTGTATGCTTCCCACCACTGTGGCGACAGCAACCGAACTGAAAAATTTTCGTTTGGAAATGAGCGAAACGCTCGCAATTTCTCGTATTCACCTCTTTGTCGGTGTACAGAAAAACAAGAGCCGTGCCACCCCTTTGAAGAAAAATATCATTATCGCCTATCATAAGGGTGATGCGCCCGAAACAATTTCCCTTACCACCTCGACCGATAACGGGTCCCCAGAAAAGACGGTTGCGCTCCCTCCTCTCCCCTATCGTTTTGTGGTGAAGCAGGATGGTGTTGCTCTGACATTGCCCAAGAGCGCTGAGGACACGCAAATTGTACGTTACCTCTCCACCTTCCCAGAAACGCTCGCATCTTTAGGACTAAAAATGTACACCGGTCTTGTAATCGACTCTCGTGTGTCGGAGATGCTCTTTTCTGAGCCGACACGTGGCGCCGTTCCCCTCTTCCGACCGAACTGCATTTCGGGTGGAGTGATTCGTTTCCCTTTGCCAATCAAAAATCAATACATTGCTCCCTTAAATGAAAACCTCATCCAACGCAATAAGAATATGATTTTCATTAAGCGTGTACCTGCCAAGGGGGATGAAAGATTTTTGAACTGCGCAATCTACATTGCAGCAGGACTTCCCTCCTACCGTTATATCAGTACGCACAATAAAATCAACTTTATCGACACCAGAGATAAAAATGCCGAGATGAACACACGCTTTGTTTGGGGACTCTTCGCCCTTCTCAACTCGACGATTTATGACCGTTATCTCTCTATTGTATCAAAGTCGACGCAGATAAACTCTAAGGAAATGCAAAATCTCCCCTTACCTGAAAGACACATCATAGAAAATATCGGTGTGCATTTAATGACCCTTCGTGCAACTGATGTAGATTCCTGCGACAGCGTAGTAAATCCTGTGCTACGTATTCGCAAGTTATAAGCACATTTTGTAAACAATTCTTTTCAAATATGCCTCTTCCGAACTTAAAAACACAGGAGGAGGCATTCTTTTTTAAAATATGTCGAAAGGAGAAAATAAGTGAAACGAGCTACCGTTGGCATCCTCGCACACGTGGATGCTGGAAAAACCACACTCACCGAGAGTATGCTATATCACGTCGGCGCTATCAAGCGAATGGGTAGAGTCGATCGTGGAGATGCCTTCCTTGATACTCACTCTCTGGAGCGAGAGCGTGGCATTACCATTTTCTCCAAAATGGCAACTCTTCCCTTAGGGGACATAGAAATCGCTCTTTTAGATACCCCTGGACATATTGATTTTGTCGCAGAGGTGGAGCGCTCGCTGGAGGTGCTGGACGCGGCAATTCTCGTCCTCTCTCTTTCCGACCCCATCCGTTCCCACACCAAAACGCTATGGACCCTTCTTCGTTCTCACAGAATTCCGACCTTCATTTTCGTCAACAAGTGTGATATGCTCCGTCGTGGACGCGCAGAAATGATGGAAGAAATACGCTCTGCGCTCGGCACAATGGGAGCCGTAGACTTCTCCAGCACCAGTACCGACCACTACTTTGAGGACATTGCTTCTGTGAGCGAAAGGCTTTTGTTAAAATACTTTGATGGCGAAGAGATTACGAAAGCAGACATTCAAGGAGAAATCACTCGCTCCACTCTCTTCCCCGTTTACTTCGGCTCTGCCCTCTCGGGAGAAGGGGTTGGCGCGCTTCTTGGTGGCATAGAGGAATATCTGCCTGTTCCCCAATATAGCGATACCTTCGGTGCGAAGGTACATAAAATTATGCGGGATGCCGACGGCGTTCGCCTCACTTATCTCAAAATCACAGGTGGCACCCTGAAAACCAAAGATACGCTTACTATGCGTATCGGGGATGAGGTTTTGGAAGAAAAAATCGAGGGCATTCGCCTCTATTCCGGTGAAAAGTATCGTTCCCTCACAGTGGCAGAGGCAGGTATGCTTGTGTCTGTGCAGGGCTTGACGCGCACCTATGCAGGACAAGGCTTTGGTCTTGAATATCACGGAAGCGAGCCGACGCTTGCCCCGCTTCTTTCCTATCGACTGAACTTGCCCGAAGGAACAAATACGCACGAGGCGTACCTGAAGCTTCTCGTTCTTCACGACGAGGACCCCACCCTCGCCCTCTCGTATGATGAAAGAAATCGGGAAATCACCGTAATGCTGATGGGAGAGATGCAACTGGAAATTCTCAAACGCATCATTCGCGAGCGTTTTTCTCTGGATGTCACCTTCTCACACGGAGATATTGTTTATAAGGAAACCATCAAAGAAGCCGTTTTCGGATCAGGACATTTTGAGCCCCTTCGTCACTATGCCGAAGTGCATCTGTTAATAGAGCCCCTTGAATATGGGGAAGGAACGATTTTTAAAAGCGAACTTTCCACCGATATTCTATCCCGAAACTATCAAAGGTTGATTCTCTCGCACCTGGAAGAAAAAACACACCGTGGTGTCCTGACCGGCTCTCCCTTAACGGATGTTTCCATCACGCTGGTGGGTGGCAGGGCGCACAATAAGCACACCGAAGGTGGTGACTTCCGAAAAGCCACATATCGCGCCGTAAGGCAAGGATTGATGAAGGCAGAGAGTGTTCTGCTGGAACCATATATGGACTTCATACTCACCCTCCCCGAAGGGCAAATCGGACGTGCTATGAGCGACCTCGACGCACTGTTTGCTACGCTGGAGGCGCCCGACTTTGACGGGACGGGAAGTGCCGTTTTACGTGGCTATGCCCCCCTTGCGACCATACGTCATTACCAAAGTGACCTACGTGCTTACACAAAGGGAGAAGGTACAATGACAATGAGTCTGCGCTCCTATCTTCCCTGCCATAATACGAAGGAGGTCGTCGCCCGTTTCGATTACCATCCCACCCTCGACGAAAGAAACCCACCACACAGCGTGTTCTGCAAAAACGGCACCTCTATTGTTGTCCCTTGGGATGAAGCAGACCTATGGATGCACGCGCCCGTATTGGAACAACGCGCATCTGCCGAGCAAGAGGAGGCACCTCTCCCAAGTGACACTCCTGCGAAAAAAAGCAGTGGTTACGAAAGCGAGCGAGCGCTGGATAAAGAACTTCTTGCCATTTTTGAGCGCACCTACGGAAAAATCAAACGCCGTCAGATTCACGAGCCCGTCGAATATAAGCCTGAAGAAAAAAAGGTGCGAAAGCAGAAAAAAGGACCGGCAAAGGAAGTCATACTTGTGGATGGCTACAACATCATTTTCGCTTGGGAAGCGCTTTCAAAAATCGCAAAGCAGTCACTTATTGATGCGCGTGATGCCTTGATACGTATGCTATCCAACTATGCAGGATATCGCAAAATAGATATTATTTTGGTGTTTGATGCCTATTTGGTGCGTGGTGGTGTCGGCTCGTGCGAAAAGGCTGGTGAAATTTTCGTTGTCTATACGAAGGAAAAGGAAACGGCAGACGCCTACATTGAAAAAACCTCCGTAGATCTGGCGAAGAATTATTTTGTTCGCGTCGCAACGAGTGATGCGATTGAGCAGATGATTATTCTCGGCGCAGGCGCCTATCGTGTCAGCGCAAGAGAATTTGAAAGAGAAATATTAGAAATTGAAGATGAAATCGCAGCGTTTCTCACCTAACCCCTTGCAAATATTCTATCCGTATGCTACAATAAACATAAAAAAGAGTACTGTGTGAGGTAATGATATGAAAAAGTATAATCTCGTAGTCGCAGGTGGAGGTCTTTCCGGTGTCGCAGCGGCAATCGCTGCTGCTCGTGGAGGAATGCAGGTGCATTGGAGCGACCCACGAGGCGCAGGCATCCATTCGCATTATGCCCATTACCACAACGCTTGGCGAGGCGGCAGGTCACGCCCTTGCGCAGTGCAAGCAAAGAGGACTTACCAATGTGCGCGAGGTGGATATCGTAGCGCTTCACGAAGTATTTGAAAAATCCAACGTTTCTTATCGGTGACAAAATGAAAAAAACAGTTGAAAAAATCGCATCCTTTACCGTCAATCACGATACCTTAACAGAAGGCATCTACATCTCTCGCATTGACGGGGATGTCACTACCTATGATATGCGCACACGCATTCCCAACGCTGGGGATTATATGGATAACCTGACAATGCACTCCTTTGAGCATATGTTCGCCACCTATATCCGTTCGAGTGAAATCCACGAGCGCGTCCTCTATTTTGGACCTATGGGATGCCAGACGGGCTTTTATCTCCTTGTCAGAGGAGAGGCGCACGAGGAGGTACTTCGTGCTGTGATAGACACACTCTCGCAAATCATCCATCACGAAGGGGAAATCTTCGGAAACACAGCGCGCGAGTGTGGAAACTATCGTAATCTTTCGCTTGCTTGTGCCCAAAAAGAAGCGAAGCGTTATCTTGATATTCTAATGACGAAAACGAATGATTTTCGTTACAATGATTAAAGGAGCATCCAATGAAAATCGGTCTGATCGGCGCAATGGAGGTAGAGGTCTGCTCCCTTGCGAATGCTATGAAAAATAAAAAAGAGGAAACCATAGGGGAATTCCTCTTTATGAATGGAGAAATTGAAGGGGTCGAATGTGTCCTTGTACGATCGGGAATCGGCAAGGTGGCGGCAGCAATCGCAACGCAGACAATGATCCTGAAATACGCTCCCGACTTAATCATCAATACCGGTGTTGCCGGCGCATTGTCCCCCTTGCTCAAACCAGGAGATATCACAATTTCAAGCAACGCTGTGCAGTATGATATGGATACCTCGCCACTCGGTGACCCTGTCGGCTTGATTTCGGGCATCAACAAAATTTTCTTTGAGGCAGATAAAGGCGCCGTAGAGGTGCTCGCCAAAATTGCCAAAGAGAAAACCGGAGGTGTACTGGTCGGCACCATTTGCTCGGGCGACCGTTTTGTTGCCTCTATGGAAGAAAAAGACAGAATTCTCTCCCTCTTTAATAGTGGTGTCGCCTGCGAGATGGAAGGTGGCGCTATCGCGCACACGGCATACCTCTCTCGCACCCCCTTTGTGATTGTACGTGCCATCTCCGACAGCGCAGATGGTTCTTCGCATATGGACTACCCCACCTTTTTAAAGCAAGCAGCAAAAACGTCCTTTGAAATCGTATATTCCTTTATAAAATCACTGAAAATGTAAATAATAGTTATTAAAAAAGCGTGTTTTACTTTAAAAACACGCTTTTTTGTTTGGATATTAAATGTGGAGTTTTTGTTTTAACAAGGAGTGATTTCTTCTCCATCTCGCCAAAAACGGTCAAGGGATTCTCGTAGTTCTCTGGCATCTGCGATATATTTCACCCCTCGCCAAAGCGAAGGAATGCCCTTTTTATAAATCGGGTCGGCAAAACGGTCGTCGACCAGAACAATCACGCCACGATCGCCCTCACGACGAATGACACGCCCCCCTGCCTGAAGCACCTTATTGAAGCCGGGATAGACGTAGGCATATTCCTTACCACTTTCGTATTTGTTTTCAAAATAGACGCTCATTGCCTCTCTCTCAAAGGAAAGAGAGGGTAAGGTGATGCCCACAACGACAGCGCCAATCAGACGATCTCCCCAAAGGTCTATGCCTTCAGAGAACACACCACCCGTCACGCAAAAGGCAACCAGATAATTCGCATCTTCCTTCGAGAAGGCATCCATAAAGGCGCGTTTTTCCTCCTCGCTCATCCCACGCTCTTGTGTCAGGGTGCGAATCTTCGGATATTTCGCGCGAAAGGCATCCGAGAGCATTTTCGTATAATCGTACGAAGGGGCGAACACCATATAATTTCCTCGCTTCGCGCTCACTGTCGCCGCAATGACACGAAGAACGGCAGGGAGAGTTCTTTCCCTCTCACTGCTTCTTGTGCTGACGGTATCGACAATCGCGACTGCAAGCTGGTCCCTATCAAAGGGAGAATCCAGCGTGAGCGTTTCCCCACTTCGGGAATTGCCAAGAAGGGAGCGCGTATAAGCGAGGGGGGACATCGTCGCAGAGAAGAACACAGCGGCGCGTCCACGTGAGGTACGCTCCTCAATCTCGGTCGAGGGGTCAATACAGAACAGTTTGATTCTTATTTTTTCATTTTCGAAGAAAATGAACGTTTCGTAATGCTCGTCAAAACGAAGGACGACCTCAAAAAAAGATTTTAGTTTATAGTAGTAGGCATACAGCGCGTTTTGGCGCGCGACGGAATCCTCTGCTGTGTAGCGATAATTTGCAACAATCTCTTTTTCGACAGCCTCAACGAGCCGTCCGAGAGCAAGTCCCATCCCCTCTGGCACCCGACGCATATGTGTCGCACCGGAGCGAATGCCGTTTTTATCGGTACGTATCTCGTTTTTGAGATACAAAAATAGCGACGAGATGAGCGTGGGAACGACCTCTTGTGTCACCTGTCGCAGAATACTATGCTCTCCGAGTGGATATCCGACGAAGGTAAAATCGTCCTCGCACAATTCGGAGGAATACATCTCTCGCGCACGGTCGGGTAAGTTGTGCGCCTCGTCCACAAGGAAGATATATTCGCCCGAGAAATCAAAATAACGGCGAAGATATGCGCGACGGTCAAAGAGATAGTTGAAGTCGCAAACCACGATATCGCAAAGTTCGCTATACGTCAAAGAAAGTTCGTATGGGCAAACAGAAAACTCCCTCGCCACACGTAAAACATCATCACTCGTTACACAGGGAATTTCTGCTTCAAAAAGCGCAAGCGCCGCCTCACTTAAACGATTGTTTCTAAGAAGTCTGCACGCCTTTTTGTCCACACGGCAGACATTCCACTCAGGACAGATTTTATCCTTCGCCATCAGGGAAATGGCTCGCAGAATAACGCCCGTTTTCGAGAGCGCCTCTATGGTATCTCGCGCAACCGTAGCCGTCGTGGTTTTCGGTGTGAGATAAAAAATCTTTTCCCCATACCCCCGACCCAATGCTCGGATCGCAGGATATAGCGCGCTCACCGTTTTACCGATTCCAGTAGGCGCCTCAGAATAGAGGGTAGAGCCGACTTTTACCGTATGGAACACAGCCTGTATAAAATCGTCCTGACCTGCGCGAAGGTTCGGAAAAGGAAACCTCGCCTTCTGCATAGAAGGAATGCGCACTGTCGCTCGGTGAATGGCTGGGCGCGCATAAATAGCCACACTCTTTTGACATTTCTTAAAGAAAATCGAAAGTTTTTTGAGCGTGACAACCTCTTCTATGGTGTGTTCTTCCTCCCTATGTGGATTCACATACACAAAGCGAAGCGTGATCAATTCCGTCCCCCGGCTACGCAAAAAGCCATAACCAGCGACATACCCCTCACCACGCACCTGTGCGACAAGTTCACGTCTTGGATGGGTGACAGAGGTATCCGTCAGGCAAAGGAAGGTGAGGACATCCTCCTCCACCTTGTCTGCTACGGCGACAATTTCAATCTTGTGCGTAAGGAGGGTTTCGTTGAGATAAATATGTGTCGGGGGAGAGGTGGTGTCCAGATATTTTTTGCGCAAAAAGGCGTCGGCGCACGAAAGCGTCGGCTCATCTTCTTCCAGTGGCAAACTATCTGACGCGCCTCGTCTTGCCAAAGCGACAAATTCGCTCGCCATCATCCGTATGATGCAATTATCCATATCGAAGCGCATAATCTCCCTCCCTTCTTCACATTTCTTTTTCCATATTGTATCACAAAAATAGGGATACGTCAAGGGGAAAGGCGCTTTCGTTTCACACTATTTCATAATTGTATCCCTTGACAAAAATAAATATTTATGCTATTATTTATAGGTGAATGCATAGCCGATTCCGACTTGACTCAACACGAAAGGTTTTGCGAGATAGACTTTCCTATGTACTTCACATTTTTTTGAAAGATTTTGGCAAGGAGTGGGTATGCTAACTTTAGACGAAAGGCGATATGTTCGAGGTATTATAAAAGACCTTATGGTACATCCTGTCGCTCTCCAAATGAAGAAATACATACAGCACGGTGACGTTTCCACCTACGACCACGCCTTAGCCGTTACTTATCGCGCCTATGAAATGGTAAAAAAGCATCCGGACCGTGTAGACCTGTACTCCCTTCTGCGCGCTTCGTTTCTTCACGATCTCTATCTCTATGACTGGCACAATCCCGACCCCTCGCACAAGTGGCACGGCTTCCATCACGCAAGACGAGCAGCCGACAATGCCAGAGAATTTTTTAATATTTCCGAAATGGAGTGGCGCATCATTCACTCGCATATGTGGCCACTGAACCCTGAGCGAATCCCACATTGCAAGGAAGGATGGATTCTCACCTTAGCAGACAAATGGGTATCGACTCTGGAAACGATCAAGCGTGGCACTGTGCTACCACAGGACGAGATGCTTCTCTCTATTCCTGAGGAAGAAACGGCCCCCCTTTAAAATACAAAACAAGAGGATTTTATGGAACACGTAATCAAAATATTTGAAAATCACATTTTAGTTGCTTCCACCTTTTCCTGGCTGATCTGCCAAATCCTGAAATTTGTCCTTACGGCTATCGTTGAGAAAAAATGGCGCTTTGAGCGTCTTGTCGGAGACGGTGGTATGCCCAGTGGACACTCTGCTACGGTGTCCGCTATGATGGTAATGACAGGATATATCTGTGGTCTTAATAGCGCCCCCTTCGCCATTGCCACCCTGCTCGCTATTATCGTTATGCACGACGCGACCGGCGTACGCCGAGAGGCGGGCAAGCACGCCGTCACCATTTTGCAAATCATTGATGCCTTCAATGAAGTGGTGTCGGAAAAAGATAAACTTGCGCAACAGGAAAAATTAAAGGTGTTCGTCGGACACACCCCCGTACAAGTCTTTTTTGGCGCAATTACAGGTATTTTGACATCTATTATTTACATTTTAATCTTCCACGTCGTTGGATTTTTTTAAGTCGACTGATTATTTTGTGAGGTATATATTATGAAAATTCTTGTAATGAATGCAGGCAGTTCCTCTCTCAAATTCCAGCTTATCGATATGGAAAACGAGAATGTTATCGCAAAGGGCATTTGCGAAGAAATCGGTGGAAAATCCCGTTTCAAATACAAAGTGCCTGGTAGAGATGACTACAAGTGCGAGCCTACCTTTGAAAATCACGGTGATGCGCTTCGCTTTGTTCTTGACACCCTTGTCGACAAGGAAATGGGCGTTATCGCATCCGTAGAGGAAATCTCTGCTGTTGGTCACCGTGTCCTTCACGGTGGAGACAAACTTTCCGGCTCTGTCCTGATTACTGATGAGGTGAAGGCTATCATTGAGGAATGCTGTGATCTCGGCCCTCTCCATAACCCTGCAAACCTGAAGGGTATTATCGAATGCGAAAAGATTATGAAGGTACCTCAGGTTGCTGTGTTCGATACCGGCTTCCACCAGACAATGCCTGACTTCGCATATATGTATGCGCTTCCCTACGAATATTACGAAAAGTATAAGATTCGCCGTTACGGCTTCCACGGCACCTCTCACCGTTTTGTCAGTGGCAGATGCGCAGAGCTTCTCGGCAAAGCCCCTGAAGAGGTCAACATTGTTACCTGTCACCTTGGTAACGGCGCTTCTATGTGCGCTGTCAAGGGTGGCAAATGCTTTGACACCTCAATGGGTGTCACTCCCCTTGAGGGCATTATGATGGGTACCCGTTCGGGCAACATTGACCCTGCGATCATCCCCTATCTGATGCGCAAGGGTGAACTCACCACTGCAGATGAAATCGACAAGATGATGAACAAAAAGAGTGGTATGCTCGCCGTTTCCGGCATTTCTTCGGACAATCTTGAGGTTTCCATTCAGGCAAGAGAAGGCAACGAGCGTTGCATCCTCACCCAAAAAATGTACTGCCACCAACTCATCAAAATTGTCGGTGGTTACATCTGCGCTATGGGTGGCACAGATGCCATTGTATTCACAGGTGGTATCGGTGAAAATACACCTATGTACCGTTCCTATGTATGCGAAAAGCTCGCTTTCCTCGGCGTAAAAATTGACGAAGAAAAGAATGCCATTCGTGGCGAAGAGCTTGAAATTTCTGCACCCGACTCTTCCATCAAGGTATTCGTAATTCCTACCAACGAAGAGCTTGTTATCGCAAGAGATACGCTTGAAATTGTTGAGAATCTGAAATAATGATCCCGTGCGCAGTCGCAAATTTTGCGACTGCCACTTTTTATCGGGAAGTAAAGGAGCCCCTATGTACGACGAACTTACCGAAGTAGACATCAAGAAAATGGAAGAAGAAATCGCCTACCGTCGCGACGTGTTAGGCCCGAAGCTTCTTGCCGAAATGAGTCGCACGCGCGCCTTTGGCGATTTGAGCGAAAATGCCGAATACAAGGAAGCAAAGCGTGAGAAAAGACGAAACGAAGGGCGCATTCGCTATCTGCTTAATATGATACGCACTGCGCGTGTCATTGAGATAGAGGACACCGACAAAGGCGAGGGGCGCGTCGCGCTTTTCGACTGGGTTGTCATCTACAACGAAGCAATGGGTAAGGAAAAACGCATCCAGATTGTCACCACCCTTCGCCAAGATGCCACCAAAGGTTTCGTATCGAAGGAAAGCCCTCTCGGCTCAGCGCTGATGGGGCGCGCCGTCGGCGAACGTGTCAAGGTAGAGGTCGGGGATACCCGTTCTTATTATGCGGTCATTCGCTCTATCGAAAAGGGAGAGGACAACGAGGATTTGCCTATCAGCGCGTACTGATTTTCCCGTATCATCCTTTTTTCGATCCAATCTCTGCTTGAGTCCACTTTCTAAAAACCATAGCGCATCAGGGTAGCCCCTGATGGTCAGCCTTGTAAGAATACGGTATATCCCGAAAGGGGTATGCCGTATTTTTATATTTTCGTTTTAGACGACGTGTCGTCAAAAACGGCTTTCTTTTCATACAAATATCCTGAAATTGCTTTCAAATTCGCTGTGTGTAGATGATAAACTCTTTTAAATGATGTTTTTTTGTCAAAATACTTGTAAAAATCTCTCATCTATGCTATAATTATTTGGTTAGACTTCTCCTCTCGCAAACCAAATGAGAGGAACATCACACAAAAAAAGGATAGTTTTATGTCACAGTTAAAAACAGAAATCGAAAGACGGCGCACCTTCGCCATCATTTCGCACCCAGACGCTGGTAGAACCACCCTCACCCAGAAGTTTCTTCTCTACGGTGGCGCCATTCAATCGGCTGGTTCGGTTAAGGGAAAACAATCGGACAAGCACGCCGTTTCCGACTGGATGGACCTTGAAAAGCAAAGAGGTATCTCTATCACCTCCTCCGTCCTTCAGTTTGAATATGCTGGTTATTGCATCAATATTCTTGACACGCCTGGCCACCAGGACTTCTCTGAGGACACCTATCGTACCCTGATGGCAGCAGACAGCGCCGTAATGGTCATTGACGCTGCAAAGGGCATTGAGCCACAGACAAGAAAACTCTTTAAGGTCTGCGCAATGCGTGATATTCCCATTTTTACTTTTATCAATAAAATGGACCGTGAAGCACGTGATCCCTTCGACCTTCTCGACGAGCTTGAAAAAGAGTTCGGTATCGGCACCTATCCTATGAACTGGCCGATTGGATGTGGACAGAGTTTCAAGGGTGTGTACGATCGTGATAAAAAAAGCATTCTCTCCTTCGGTGACTCCCATCGCGGACGCGAGAGAATTCACGGCATTGACTGCGATATCACCGATACGGAAAAACTCGACGAACTCATCGGCGAGAGACTTCGCACAGAGCTTGTCGAACAGGTGGAGTTGCTTGATGGCGCGTGCTTTGATTTTGATTTGGATGCCGTTCGTCACGGAAAACTCTCCCCTGTCTTTTTCGGCTCGGCGCTCAACAATTTTGGTGTCGAACCCTTCCTGGAGCACTTCCTTAGAATGACGACCTCTCCCCTTCCCCGTGTGGCAGGTGGTGTAACGATCGACCCCTTTGACGAGGGATTTTCGGCATTCGTATTCAAAATTCAGGCGAATATGAATAAGGCGCACCGTGACCGTATTGCTTTTATGCGTATTTGCTCCGGTATATTCGACCGTAGCCGTGACTATTATCACGTACAGGGAAACAAGTCCTTCCGTCTTTCCCAGCCTCAGCAGATGATGGCATCCGATCGTGAGGTAATCGACACGGCGTATGCAGGAGATATTATCGGCGTGTTCGACCCCGGTATTTTCTCCATTGGCGATACCATTTGCGAGAAGGGACAAAAAATTCGCTTTGAGGGCATTCCTGTATTTGCGCCAGAGCATTTCGCAATGGTAGAGCAGGTAGACTCAATGAAGCGTAAGCAGTTCGCTAAGGGTATGAATCAGATTGCCCAAGAGGGTGCGATTCAGATTTTCTTTGAGCCAAACTCTGGTCTGGAGCGCGTCATTGTCGGTGTTGTCGGTGTGCTTCAATTTGAGGTGCTTGAATACCGTATTAAAAACGAATACGGTTGCGACCTTCGTCGCTCTCCCCTTCCCTATCAGCAGATTCGTTGGATTGCCAACGAAGGACTCGACCCCAAGACACTGAAACTCTCACACGACACCAAGTGGGTACAAGACTTCCGTGGCAAAAATCTTTTGATTTTCACAAGCGAGTGGGCAATCCGTTGGGTGCTGGAGGACAACCCTGGACTGGAACTTGCCGAATTCTCTCGCGAGGAGGACAACCAATGAGAATGCGTAAAAAGAAAAACGGCGCATTAAGACTTCAAAACTGCGAGGAATTCCTTGCGACAATGCCCGATTTTCCCCTGCAAGACAGCGAATATCACTTCGGCAGACTTGCCCCCATCTACTTAGAAATCGGCGCAGGCAAAGGTGGCTTTGCTTTGGAAATGAGCCGTCGTCACCCCGAAGTGGTTTACTATGCTATGGAGCGTGTGAGTGACTGCGTTGTCCTTGCCGTCGAAGAAGCAAAGCGCACGGCAGACCAGCGAGAGGATAACCTTCGCTTTATCATTGGAAACGCTGATAATCTCACAGAATACTTTGCCGAAAATAGCATTGACGCTCTCTTCCTCAACTTTTCCGACCCTTGGACAAAAAAGGGATATCGCAAGCGTCGCTTAACCTATCGCAAGTACCTCGCAATGTATTTCACCCTTTTAAAAGAGGGCGCTACCCTCACCTTTAAAACCGACAACGTCGGACTCTTTGATTTTTCCCTTGAAGAAATCGAAGCAATGGGACTTGTGCCCGAAATCGTTACTCGTGACCTTCACGCATCCGAGTGGAATGCCGACAATATTATGACCGAATACGAGCGTAATTTCACCGAACAAGGAATGAAAATCAATATGCTTCGTGTACGTCGACCCGTCGGCTATACTCCTGTATATGTTGAGGAAAAACGGAAAAAGAATATAGATTCCACCCCGTGTCAAGAAATTGACACCACAGAAAGCGAGGCAAACTGATGCCCTTTCTTGGTACAATCGCCAATTTCGCCGCCGTTCTCGTGGCAGGAATTCTTGGCGTTCTCATCAAGCGTGGGATTCCACAACGAGTTTCTGACACCATTATGAAGGGAATGGCCGTTGTTGTAGTGTATATTGGTATCAGTGGCGTTTTGGAAAGCGCCCCTGTTTATGAAGGCTCCACCTTCCTCTCGGATGACCTTCGCAAGGTGCTGATTATGATTCTCTCCCTCGCAATCGGTAGCGCACTTGGCGAACTTTGCAATATCGAAGGAGGACTTGAAAGGCTCGGCGCATTCGTTGAAAAGAAATTCTCACGTGCTGGCGACAAGAAGGGAGATCTCGCGCGTGGCTTTGTCACTTGTAGTCTCCTCTTCTGTGTGGGCGCAATGGCAGTCACAGGCTCGATTGCTGATGCTGGAGGAAACCCCGATATCATCCTCGCCAAAACCGTCATTGACGCGATCACTTGCTTTACCCTTGCGACCACGCTCGGCATTGGATGCGCGCTTTCTGCGTTTGCCGTTCTGCTCTATCAGGGCACGATTACGACATTGGCCTTTTTTATGGAAGATCTTTTGACCGGTCCCACCCTTTCTTATATGTCGGTTACTGGCTCACTCATCATTATTTTGATTGGTCTGAACGTGATGGGCGTGAGCAAAGTTCGTACGGCAAATATGCTCCCTGCCATCTTCCTTCCCATCCTGCTTGAGCCTTTGTTTCGCTGGATTTTTTAATAGGAGAGTTTATTTCTTCCTTTTTTCAAAAAGGAAGCGAAAAAATCTCACAGATTTTTATAAATCTTAACAAAACAACTCCTGACATAGCAAAAGCCCCGATGGTCTTCGCCATCGGGGCTTTTGAGTTCTCACTTGGTTTGTATCCAATATTTAAGGCAATATGTTTCCCGTAAATACTTGGCTGCGATGGATGGGTTTCTGAGTTTCAATGAGGGGATGCTTGTCCCCTTGGTGGCCATCGACGAATAGACCTCTTCCCACCCTTTCGTCTTTTTAAAAAACACCTTTGCAAGGTTCTCGCACTGAAAGAATGCTCTCTCACCGATTTTGGTAACGCTTTTGGGAATGGTGATGCTTGTTATGTTCTTGCAATCTGCGAACGCGCAGGAACCAATCTCGCTCGTCCCTTTCACAATGATGACGCTCGTCAGATTTATGCAAGCAGAGAATGCTCCGTCACCGATTTTGGTAACGCTTTTGGGGATGGTGATGCTTGTTATGTTCTTGCAATCTGCGAACGCTCGGGAACCAACAACTCTGACGCCCATTCCTATGACTACGCTCGTCAGGTTTTCGCAATATGCAAATGCATCATCGCCAATCACGCTGACACCTTCTGGCACGGAAAAGTGGCTCTCTTCTTTGCCTATCGCATAAAATATCAGGGTTTTACCATCTGGTGTATATAAATTACCGTCAATCGATTTGTAATTTTCGTTGTTTGCGCCCACATAGATATCCGTCAGGCGATTGCAACCAGAGAATGCACAAGAGGCAATGCTTGTGACGCTATCCGGAATCATAATGCTTTTAATACTCTGACATTTTGAAAACGCCTCAGAATCAATCGTGGTGAGCAAATCAGGAAGCGTTACGCTGGTCAATTTGCCACAACCATAGAAAACCTTTACTTCCATTCTGGTGAGCGACTTGCTGATACTTACACTCTTGAGATTCTCACATAGAAAAAACGCATTTTTACCAAGACTTGTAACGCTATCGGGAATCGTTATTCTCTTCAGTTTGGTGCAACACGAGAACGCAGAAGGGCCAATCGTAACCACCCCATCAGGAATGACAATATCCGAGAGCCTCTCACAATGTTCAAATGCGCTCTCACCAATCGTGACAAGGGACATAGGAAGGGATATATGCTTTAATCTTAGACAGCTATAGAACACACGTTTTTCAATTATGGTGACCGACTTTCCAACTACCACACTCGCGAGTTTGTCACAAGAAGAAAATGCACCTCTACCAATCTTCGTAACACTGTCGGGAATCGTTATATCCGTCAACGCTTCACAATGCAAAAACGCATACTCGCCGATTTCAATAACAGAATCAGGTATGACAACGACAGCGAGGTGCACACACCAAGAGAACGCACCTCTACCAATCTTCGTAACACTACTTGGGATCGTGACGCTTTTCAGTTTTCTGTTATTCTCAAATCCAACCTCAGCAATCTCCGAGACCGTCTTTCCTTGATATGAATAAGGAATATCAATATGCGTGAACTTTACAGCCTCGCCAATTGATACCGACAACGTGCCATCCTCCTTCTCGGAATATTGAAGGAGGTCGGTCGCATCTTCTCTATGAGATTTATATTCCAACACCGTAGTTTCCATTTTTTGCTCCTCCATTATTTTCTTCCTTTCAAAAGAAGCAGAATAAAGGTGCCACCCTGTACGGTTCTCGCACGGAAGTGGTGGAAAACATAAGATGGAAGAATCCGTTTTATCATTTCTGCCTCACAGGTTTTATTTTCATTATATCCTCAAAAAGTGGGATTGTCAATATCGTGGAATTGCACGAGATATTTTTTCTCCTTTTCCGTATAATAATTGTGGAATTCCACAAAAACGGAGGGTGAATATGAATTTAAATGACGCCATCATCAAACGCATTGAAGAGATTTGCAAAAAAATAGCAATATCTGCGACATCGCCCTGCGAGGTGGAATGTCTCCGTCAGCAATTTATGACCTTTTTAAAGGCAGAACAAAATGCTCCACAGTGATTACCGTAAAACGCTTTTGCGAAGGCGCAGGCATCACCTTATCCAAATTTTTCGACAGGGATTATTTTGACACCATAGAAGAAGATTAAATAAAAAACGAAAGGCGCTTGTAAGAACTTCAAGTGCTTTTTTTGTCGGTTGTTTTTATGGATCAAAGGTTTATACAACAACGCCTTTTTGTAAAACAATCTCTCGCTCCACCCGAAAGCCTCAAAGCGCATTAGAAGATACAACCACCTGCCAATATTTCATCAAAAACCAACCAAAGGGGATTTATCCCTTGACATTTCCCAGAGGGAATGATATAATAAAGCATACGACAAATTTAGCAAGGAAATAAAAAATGTATTATATCACGCTTGACCTGGAATGGAATCAGGCATACGCACAGAAGGCGCTCGCTGTGCAAAAGCAGCTTTCGCTCAGACTTCGTGGAGAGGTCATTCAGATTGGCGCCGTAAAGCTCTCAGAGGACCTCAAAATCTGTGGCTCTTATTCCATCATTGTAAAACCGAAGCATTTTAAAAAAATACACCGTCACGTCAGTGAATTAACAGGAATCAGCCAAGAACAAATGGACGACGGCGTAACTCTTCCTGAAGCAGTAGAAAGCTTCATAGAGTTTTGTGGAAAAGACTTTGTTTTTCTCACTTGGGGTCCTGACGATATCCCAATGCTGAAGGACAATTTCCGTATTCACGGACTCGATACCACCTGGCTCAACAGGACCTATGATCTGCAACCCATTTTCAATCGTCAAACGGACGGACAGATGTCCAAACAGCGTTCCCTCGAATACGCAATGGAATACTATGAGATTCCAATGAATCTTCCTGCGCACGACGCCTTGAATGATGCCTATTTTACAGCCCTTGTGGCATCACATCTCAACCTGAAAGAGGGCATTCGCACCTATCACGACGGAGAAAAACAATATCTCTCCGAGTTTGTCATTGGGGATGCCGATTCCGGAGAGGATGGTTATGTCACCACAGGAGAGCTTCTTGAAGATGACAGCGTCAAGTCCCCCGTCTGTCCCGTATGCAAACGGAAGCTCACTGAGAAAAACAAGATGCTCCACTCACGTGGTCAACGCTATACAATGCTCTTTTCGTGTAAAAGTGACGGAGATATCTTCCTCACCCTGAAACTTCATCGAAATTTCAACGAAACCTGGCGCGCGAAGGTCACCCTGAAGCACGCAGAGCCAGAGGAAATCAAGGAATACGAGCAAAAACTCGCTGTGGAAGCGTCCTTTAAGAGAAATCCGAGAAATCGTCGCTCTTCCAAAAAGCGTCACCGTCCACGTTCCACAAGCGAGCATACATAATCTATAAATTGCACAAAAAATGCAGAAAATTTCCAGTAAAAATTTTCTGCATTTTTTTCTTTTTCTCTTCCTTTTTTTTCATTGGTGTGCTATACTATTATTGTCAGAGAAACGAAAGGGGTGAGAAGCAAATGAAAGACGAAACAAAGAAAAGCATCAAGATTGTCTTGCGACTTTTGCTAATGGCTGTCATTTGCATTGTTCTCGTCGTCGGTCTCGGTTACGTCCTCGCCTATCTCGGTCTGGATCAGCTCTCCGAAGAGCAAATTCAGGATATGGTTTCTGCCTACGGCGCTTGGGGACCTATTGTTTTCATCCTCTTGACCTTCCTTCAGGTTACCTTTATCCCCATTCCCTTCGTCGTTTCCATTCTGGCAGGCAATCTGCTCTTTGGTTTCTGGGGATCGTTTTTCTACTCCCTGATCGGATCAGTACTTGGTTCCGTCTTTGCTTTTGTGCTTGGTCGTAAAATTGGCAGACCCTTTGTGAACTGGGCATTCGGAGATGCAGAGGCCGTCGAAAAATACTTGAAGCAAGCGCAGGGAAAAGAGTTTGTCGTATTCTTCTTTATGTTTCTTTTGCCGTTCTTCCCAGACGATGCCCTTTGCGCTCTCGCTGGTATAACGGATCTCAACAATAGACAGTTCTCCTTCATTCTTGCCGTCTCACGTCCCATCACCGTTATCGGAAATTTGATCCTTTGGACGGGCGAGGTGATCCCCTACAACGGCTGGGGACTGGCGCTTATCATTATTGCCGTGATTCTCACTGTGGTTTCCTTCCTGCTCAGTATGAAATATTCTGACAAAATCAACGACCTTTTCACACGTGCCACAGATGCCCTCGCTGAAAAGATTTCAGCAAAGACAAAGGCATTCAAAGAGTACATAAAAGCAAAACGTGAAAAAAGAAAACAAGACCAACCTGACAAAGAAGATTAAGCTGGAGAGAACAAATGATTTTTCTTAAAATGAACGCAACCTCCAAGTCGCTCAAGCGCAAGGTCAGCTTTCATGTGCTTTTGCCTGAGTGCAAGGATGGATCAGGTGTACCTGAAACCCCATACAAAACGCTTTGGCTCCTACACGGTCTTTCGGGCGACGAAAACTCGTGGCTGATGAACTCGTCCATTGTGCGCTATGCCACAGAACACGGTTGTGCCGTTGTGATGCCGAATGTCGACCGAAGCTGGTATGCCGACACTGCTTACGGCGCTCAATACTTCACCTTCATCACAAAGGAATTGCCCGAAATCTGTCGCAGTTGCTTTCGTGGAATGTCCGACAAGCGCGAGGATAATATCGTAGCCGGTCCTTCTATGGGTGGCTACGGCGCCCTGAAAGCAGCGCTCCTTTGCCCTGAGCAATATGGCTATTGCGCTTCTCTTTCCGGCTCTTTAGATATCACGAGAAAAAATCGCCCCTACGATCTGGAGGAATGGAAATCGCTCTTTGGCTTCGATATGCAGGATGCGCAAGCGCTTTCAGGTAGTGAAAATGATATTTTTTCCCTCGCAAAGAAAAATGCCGAAGATGGCATTCCCTTCCCGAAACTTTATATGTGGTGTGGTACGGAGGATTCTCTCATCCACATCAATCGTGAGTATCACGCCCTGCTGGATACACTCGGGGTCGAACACCTCTACGAGGAATCCGAAGGCGATCACACTTGGAAATGTTGGGATTTACACATCCAAGACGCCCTTCGTTATTTGCTTTCACAATAAAATAAAAAGAAAACGGCCTCGACGAATGCAAGTTGTTCGTCGAGGCTATTTTTATATTAAAACATAAATAATTGTTTACAAAAAGTATTCCCCGAAGTAAAATATCGGGGAATACAAAGAAATTAAAATACAAGTTTTGCTCGGATATATTCCTTGACTTCTGCGATAGGAATTCTCACCTGTTCCATTGTATCTCTGTCACGAACGGTAACGCAACCATCACTTTCTGTGTCGAAGTCATAGGTAATGCAGAAGGGCGTACCGATTTCGTCCTCACGGCGATATCTCTTACCGATTGAGCCAGTCTCGTCGAAGTCTACCATAAATTCTTTTGCGAGATCCTGATAGAGTTCAAGCGCACGCTCGGAGAGTTTCTTTGAGAGAGGAAGAACGGCTGCCTTGAAGGGTGCAAGCGCAGGGTGCAGATGCAGGACCGTACGTACATCCCCCTCGCCAATGGTTTCTTCATCATAAGCGTCTACAAGGAAGGCAAGCGCTACACGGTCAGCGCCAAGCGAAGGCTCGACAACATAAGGAATGTAATGCTCTCCCGTTTCCTGATCGAAATAGGTGAGATCCTTACCGGAGTGCTGTGCGTGCTGAGAGAGGTCATAGTCAGTTCTGTCGGCAATGCCCCAAAGTTCGCCCCATCCAAAGGGGAAAAGGAACTCAAAGTCGGTGGTTGCTTTCGAGTAGAAGCAAAGTTCTTCCGGATCGTGGTCACGAAGGCGAAGGTTTTCTTCTCTCATACCGAGCGAAAGCAAAAACTGCTTGCAGTAATTCTTCCAAAAAGCAAACCATTCAAGGTCTGTGCCGGGCTTGCAGAAAAATTCAAGTTCCATCTGCTCAAACTCGCGCGTACGGAATACAAAGTTACCGGGTGTAATTTCGTTACGGAAAGATTTACCAATCTGCGCAATACCGAAGGGGAGTTTCTTTCTGGTCGAACGCTGTACGGATGCGAAATTGACAAAAATACCCTGTGCCGTTTCAGGACGAAGATAAACGGTAGAGGAGGAGTCCTCCGTAACGCCAACAAAGGTCTTGAACATCAGATTGAATTTCTTAATGTCTGTAAATTCGTGTCCACCACAAAGAGGGCAAGCAATTCCCTTTGCCTTAATAAACTCTGCCATCTCGGCAAATGTCCAGGAAGCAGGGTTATCATCCGTTCCATTCTGGAACGCATAATCTTCGATCAGCTTGTCTGCTCTGTGACGCGCCTTGCACTGCTTGCAGTCCATCAAGGGGTCGGAGAAGCCACCAACGTGTCCCGAAGCTACCCAAGTCTGAGGATTCATAATAATCGCGCTGTCAAGTCCTACGTTGTAGGGGGATTCTTGCACGAACTTTCTCCACCAAGCACGCTTCACGTTGTTCTTGAATTCTACGCCAAGAGGGCCGTAATCCCAAGAGTTTGCCAAACCACCATAGATTTCCGAACCAGGAAAAATAAATCCACGTGTTTTGCAAAGCGCAACAATTTTGTCCATTGTCTTTTTGCTGTTTTCCATTTTAAATCTCCATTTTGTGTACTTTTATTTACATTTTTATAATTTTGCTATAATAACACCATCAAGATGCGATATTGGAGTGACCGTAACGATTTCTCCGTGCAGATCCTCCGTACCCTCTGGTACACTGACTCGCACCTCGACAAAGGAATCGGCGTGGGAAGAATACGTGCCGTCCTCTCGTCTTTTTTCCAGCACCACCGTGAGGGGATTTCCTGCCTTGACATACCCTTCGAGAATCTCATCGCGAATTTGATTTTTCAAGGCAATCAGCCTTGCGCTTCTCTCACGCTTCACATCCTCCGGCACCTGTCCTTCATAGGTTGCGGCTGGGGTGTTTGGTCGGCGTGAGTATGCGAAAACGTGAATATCGAGAAAGCGCGCCTCTCGCACAAAGGCAAGCGTTTGTTCAAATTCCTCGTCACTCTCACCAGGGAAACCAACCATCAGGTCGGTTGTAAATTCGACACGTGGAATGGCAGATCTGAGGCGCGCGAGCGCTTCCTTTGCCATTTTTATATTGTAGCGACGCTTCATACGTCGGAGCACACCGTCACTTCCCGATTGCATTGAGAGATGAAAATGTGGAACGAGAAGCGAAAGCGATTTTATTTTTTCCACAAAGTCTGCCGTCATCAATTCGGGCGTCAGAGAACCAAGACGAATTCTCTCGGCACTTTTTCGGCTGTCAAGATCAAAAAGCAGGTCGCCAAGTCGATATCCGTTTGTAAAGTCTGCGCCATAGGACGCTGTTTCAATGCCCGTCAGGACAACCTCGCGTACTCCGGAACGGTACAGCCCTTCCACTTCTTCTATGACATCTACGGGCGCTTTGGAGCGCACAGGTCCACGCGCGCCAGGAATGGCGCAATAAGTACAACGGCATTCACAACCATCCTCGATTTTCACATATACACGTGTGCGAGGAGCGTGTGTGATACACATTTTTTCAAACTCTGCCCCATCCAGCGTTTCTTTTTTGACGAGAACAGAAAAATCACCAAGCAGGCGTCTTTCCTTCACCCTCTCCACAAGGGAAGGTAAGGAGAGTTTGTCCCTCGTTCCAATCACAATGCTAACACCACCAATCAAGGCGACTTCGTCTGCGCTTGTCTGGGAATAGCATCCACATACGCACACGATAGCAGAGGGATTTTTCTTAATTGCCCGACGAATCATCTGTCGTGATTTGCGATCGCTCTCCGCTGTGACCGTACAGGTGTTGATGATGTAGACATCACACACCTCGTCAAAGGAGCGTACCTCGTAACCACGCTGTACAAACGCTTCGGCAATCGCTTCGCTTTCGTACTGCGAAACTTTACAGCCAAGCGTCTGTGTCGCCACCGTAGGGCGAATGCTCTGCACAACTGTCATTTCTCGTAAACAGAGCGCTTCAAAATACCGACATACGGGAGCGCGCGATATTTTTCATCATAATCAAGACCATAACCAATGACGAATTCGTCAGGAATTTCTCGTCCGATATAATCGGGAACAAAGTCAACGGTACGGCGCGATGGCTTATCCAGCAGGGTGCAGGTTTTCACGCTTTTTGCGCCCTTCCCCTTCAGATATTTTACAAGATAACTTAAGGTGTTGCCACTATCCACAATGTCCTCAATAATGAGCAAATTGCATTCCGAGAGATCTGGGCGAAGAAGGTCAAGGTAGATATGCACCATACCACAGGAAACCGTTCCTGCGCCATAGGAGGAAACCTTCATACAGTCAATTTCCACAGGCACCGATACCTTTTTCATCAGGTCGGACATAAACATAATGGAGCCCTTCAGAATGCACACAAGCACAACACGCCCCTCGACATTTGCAAAATCTCGGTCAATTTCGCTTGCCAGACGTGTGGTAATTTCGTCAAGCGTTTTTTCATCAATTAAAACTTTTTCTACATCAGGGTGCATTGCCATTGGAGCATCTCCTCGAAATTCAATATTTTTTCACTTTATTCTATCACTTTTCACGTCTGTTGTCAAGACTTCGCGCCAATTCTTACCACAGAAAATCACATCAAGCCACACATCTCCCTTTCAAAAAAAGAAAATGACAAAAAAGTTATTGACAAACCAGCGCTTGTATGATATAATGTTTGGGCAAAATGAAGAAATCTCGCGCGCCAAAGGCGAAGCCTGTCAACACGCAGGTTTCTCTATACAAGCAATTTTCCCCTGGTATAAACAGATGAATTATCGAGGTGTAGCGAAGGTGGTATCGCGCGACGTTCGGGACGTCGAGATCGCAGGTTCGAGCCCTGTCACTTCGACCAATAAAGGCTTTGAGAAATACTCTCAAAGCCTTTTTCTTTGGATAGCGTTTGTAAGAATGATCTCGTCAAAATGATTGACGTGAAAAATTCGATCAACCCTTTCATTCCTGTGGAATCGGGCAAGCCCCAATCGCCATATCGATTGGCGAACACCACCAACACCTTCGGATTTTCACCTCCTTTTTGTGAGAAATCATACACAGCTTATATTTGCAAAAATATAATAATAAAGGAGGTGCAATATGAACTCTGTTGTATTTATGGCGCTGATTGCAACACTTGGCACGTGGTTTGTAACCGCTCTCGGTGCTGCAACGGTAGTCTTTTTTAAGTCCCCTAATCCAAAGGTGCTTAACCTTATGCTTGGATTCGCCTCCGGTGTTATGATTGCGGCGAGTTTTTGGTCGCTTTTGCAACCCGCCATAGAGCGCGCAGAGGCAACATCAAATCTGCCTGCCTATTTTGTAGCAACGGCAGGTTTTCTATTCGGTGCAATATTCATATGGGCAAGCGATAAAGTCATATCGCTCACAAGGAGGAAGCTAACAAACACGCAAGAAAGCAAAAATACGCGTTTGGGCAGAATTATAATGCTGATTTTGTCTATTACGCTTCATAACATACCTGAAGGTTTGGCGGTCGGCGTCGCATTTGGCGTTCTGCAAAACGGTGCTTATACTGTGGAAAATCTTATGGGTGCTATTACCATAGCCATCGGAATCGGATTGCAAAATTTCCCTGAGGGCGCAGCAGTTTCCGTTCCTCTGCGCAGAGAGGGCTTCTCAAGAAAAAGGAGTTTTTTGTACGGTCAGGCTTCGGGTATGGTTGAGCCGATTGCAGGTGTGGTAGGCGCAATGTTGGTCGTTTACGTGGAGGCAATTCTTCCATACGCACTCGCGTTTGCTGCTGGCGCAATGATTTTGGTTGCGGTACACGAGCTGATACCCGAATGCCAGAAAAACCAAGAAGCGCACCCTTATTTTGCTACCACAGGAATCGTTCTCGGCTTTGCCGTTATGATGCTACTTGACGTTATGTTAGGATAACTCAACAAAAAGGAACTTTGCTCTTCCAATCTGGATTTGTTGAAGTTCCTTTTTTTATTTCAATATACTGCTTATCAATTCCTGATGTGTGAAAAACTTATCGGTGTTTTCCTTTTCGTTTTTAAAATGTTTATGAAATGTTAGAATTTTTCATCCTTTGCTCCATTTTCAACATCCCTGTCACAAAGAAAGGGCTTTGAGACAATCTCAAAGCCCTGATGACCTCTATTGTTTAACTTTCCAAATGCGCTAAAATTTCCTTCCAGACCGACGCATCCTGTTCGGTCATTGCCTCCCAATCGAAGGAGGAAACAAACGTCGCGCACTCTTCATTTGTAAGGTTTTTCCTTTTCAAAAACTTCGCTCTTGCTGACGAAAATTCGCCGAGCAGACGCACAGCCTCCTTCGTGTAGTTCGGGTTGTGTCCCTTGCCCTCCACATAAAGGAAACGAACATTCTCTCGTTCTTCAAGTCCTGCTTTTAATATTTCGTAATGCACAGGACGGCACAGGGTGTCGTTTGCTGAATAAATCAAAAGTGCCTTGACGTCACTTTTTGCCAACGAGGCTACGGCATTGTATTTTACAAAAACAGGATTTGTCTGCTCCTCCAACGCCATCACAGCCTTGCGATATCCACAGAGAAGCCCCGAGAAAAAGGTTTTCACCATCTCCTCCACCGATACAAAACCACTCATTGCCACGATATGCGAAACTTCAGGGTGTAGCGCCACAATATTCATTGTGGAGAAGGCGCCCCAGCTATGTCCCATCACAGAAATATCAACGCCTTGAAAACGTTTGTCCCCTTGGATGGCAGAAAGACAATCGTTCAGGTCACACAGCGATTGTGCAAGTCCGTTAGGAGATTCCCCTCCAGACGCCATACAGCCCGTATGATCATACGCAAATACCACATATCCTTCTCTTGCGAGAAGTTCAATCTCCTTCATATAGGCAAGATGTCCCCCACCAAAACCGTGATCAAAGACGATCATCCTACCTTCCTTTGGATTTTCATACTGATAAATATATCCCTGAAGGGTGTGCCCCAACGAGGAAGGAAATGCATATTCCTCCCTTTTCAAGGAAGGAAAGTTTTCAAGGGAAAAATAATATACCGTTTTCGTATCGTCACAGCGAGAATGCATCATTCCACGATACATATTCAAAACCTGTTTTTCAAAAATCATATCTTCACCTCATTTTTTCATTTATTATACTACGCTCAAAGCATAATTGCAATATTTTTGCAAAGATAAGCGAATTTTTATCGTTTTTTCATCTGCCTTACAAACAATAGCACTGCCAGCGCTAAAATGACAAACGCATAGAGAAGCACCACCAAAAGATGTGGCAAGACAGCGCCATAATCGGAAGCGAAAACTGCGCGCTCCAGCTCCACTGCGTGCACAAAGGGCAGGCAGTAAGCAATTTTCTTGAAAGCGCCACCGACAAGGTCAAGATCAAACCAAATTCCCGAAAGCCAGGCACAAAGGTTTGTCAAGAGTGCTCCACAGATGCCACCAACGGCTTTATCGTTCAAAATACTGCCAAAAAGTAAACCTAACGCTACAAAAAGTAGGGAAATTGGCACTATCAATACCAAACCAAGCAAAATGTTGGCGCTTGGTTCCAGCCCAAGAAACAGCGCAACAACATAACAAATCGAACTCTGCGCGAGAGCGATTGGAAGCATTGGAAGGGCATATCCGACAATGAAATCTATCGGTGTCATTGGGGTAGTGTATAGTCTTTGTAAAAGAGAACTTGTGCGGTCCCTTGATATCAGCGTTGCCGAAAAAAGTGTCATAAACGAAAGTCCGAACACGGCAATACCAGGCGCAAGGTGAGCAATCTCAAACAGGGATACGGGAATGTTCGCCTGAATGGCAGAGAGCAATAAAATCAAAACCAAAGGAAAGCCAAGTCCGAAACAAAGGTTCAGGGGATCCCTCACGATTTCTTTGGTGTTTCGCGAGGCAAACATCAGCATTTTCATTGTACTTCCCCCTTTACAATACGTATAAACGCTTCTTCAAAGCGTTCCACACCAGCCGTTTCCTTAATCGCTTGCGCAGTGTCGCAAACAAGAAGTTTTCCATCACGCATAATAGCAATTCGATCGGAGAGCGCTTCTGCTTCCTCCATATAATGCGTAGTCAGCACAATGGTGACCTTCCCCTTCAAGGTGCGAATCAGATCCCAAAGATCACTTCTCGCAATGACATCCAAGCCGAGCGTTGGCTCGTCAAGAAAGAGAATCTTGGGCTCACTTACCAAAGCCATTGCAATACTAAGCCTTCTTTGATAACCACCCGACAGCTTGCCTGCCCTGCGCGCTCTCACCTCTGAAAGTCCAAGCAAAGAAAGCAATTCCTCGCATTTTTTCGTCCTCTTTTCTTTGGAAAAGCCGTGTGCGCCACACACAAGTTCCAGATTTTCCTGCACCGAAAGCGCTGGAGCAACTGCCGTCTCTTGGGGGGAGATGGCGAGTATCTTTTTTGCCTTATTTATCTCTCCCACAACGCTGTGTCCAAGCAAAAATGCATCCCCTGATGTCGGCGCAATTAAACCGCACAGCATCTTGATCGTTGTAGTTTTGCCTGCGCCATTGACTCCGAGAAGGGAAAACAATTCTCCCTCTTTTACCGAAAGAGAAAGACCGTCCACAGCCAGCACATCACCGTATCGCTTTGTCAGACCTTCTATTACAATAGCCAATCCGTCTTTCATCATCTCTTATTCTCCTGTGAGGAATGCACCGACTGCAATCCGTGATATACATCAGTTGTCATTTGACTGATGCTATCCCAGTCAAGGGGTAAAAAAGAGGTCGCAAGCATTGTGCCGATACCGTGAACAAAACTCCACATTTCAAAATGCATCTTCTCCGCGCGCTCACGCGAAATGCCATTCGCCTCCATAATCATCTCCACAGATGCCGTAAAGTCCGGGGTCACATTCATCTCCATTCCCTCCCGATCACACATAAAGAGGAACTTAAAAAGCTCCTTTTCCTCCATAGCGAAGCGCATATACGCCATACCGTACGCCTTGTACGCAGGGTACTTTCCACTCGCCACTTCCTTTTCAATAGAGCAAAGATAAGCCTCATACGCCACTTCGCGTAGCGCCTCCTTCAGTTCCTCCATCGTGGCGAATTGAACATAGATTGGTTGTGTGGAACAACCGACCTTTTGTGAAATATTCCTCGCGTTAATCACTCCCTCGCCCTCTTGGCGCAAAAGTTCTAACGCGGTTTTCAGAATCTCATTCTTTGTAACCTTTACTTTAGGTGGCATATTCTCCTCCAATATTCGTGCTTCCACAATCTCCTCCGGCGCCACAGTCGCTCCTACAAAAAACTCTTGTCTTTTTCTTCTGTTCTGCCCGAAATTTGATAAATAACACTTGTTATATAACATATGTTATGCATCAATTATAGCACTAAACTGACGCCTTGTCAAGGCCCAATTCCTAAAACAATCAAAAAATCCGTGCAATATTTTTCTTGCAACAGCATACCAAGCAAATCCCCACCCATTTTGTTATATAACATCTGTTATATAACGTATGTTATTCATCAATAACAACACCAAACTGACGCCTTGTCAAGGCCCAGTTCCCAAAACCATCAGAAAAACCGTGCAATATTTTTCCACAACAGCATCGCAAGAAGCGCCCTCTCCGTTTTTATATAACGTATGTTATATAACGTGTGTTATTCATCAATAACAACACCAAACTGACGCCTTGTCAAGGCCCAATTCCCAAAACCATTAGAAAATCCGTGTGATATTTTCTTGCAACAGCGTCGCAAGAAGCGCCCTCTCCATTTTTATATAACATATGTTATATAACGTATGTTATGCGACAAAATGGGGAGGATTTATCAAAAAACTATGAAACGAAAAAGGAAGAGGACAAGTTGTGGAAAAGACGAAACAACGCGAGGCAATCGGAAGTATGTGAGAAAGAATACAAAACACACGCGTCTAACGGCACAGGAGACGCACCAGTGGGACGAAAAAGGCGTGATGGTGGCAGGGGAACAGGCGCGATTGGAGGTAGAAAACAAAAAAGAGCATAACTGACACACCGGCCGATATGTCGATTACGCTCTCTTATATATGCTTTGGGCAGGAAATGTAAATATTTTCAGGGTTAGTTCTCGTTATGCTTTGCGCGATAGCGCTCGTCTGCGCAGGATTTGCCGAAGTACATCAGTTCCCAAACGGCAGGGGCGCTGACCATCTCGACGGTCTCACCGTCAACGATTTTTTCCACGCTTGCCACACCCTCAAAACGCAAATAACCACCATCAAAGCCAACAAGTTTGGCAAGGATACCAAGTGGCTTTGGCAGAACATCTACGAAACGTGTCTTGTTAATATCGTCGTGTCTTTCGTACACAATTCGATAGAATTCATCCGTCTGCGTCGTGTATTCATATACCACCTTGTTATACACAGGCTTGCCTGTGTACTCGTCGATATAACGATCTTGTGGTTTAAACTGCAGGGTATGATTGGAATTGTCGCCAAGTAGTTCGCCACCCTTTGCAATCATAAAAACGTCAAAGTCTTGATACCCGTACTTTTTGCCTGCGGTAATCCAAGAGGAAATGACCTTATAATCTCCAATCTTCGCTCTGCCCCAATACCAATGGTGCATCAGTTTGAGCATAGAAAGATTGCCCCAGTTGTGATCGTGATATCCAGAACCCTCAAGGTGCAATTTCTTGTCGCCATCATATTCTATGTCAGCAACGGCTATGCCTTCGGGAATGGCAGGAAGCCACGCGAAATAGTATTCCTCTTTATCTCCAAAGAAGATGCTACCCGTTTGTGAGCGCCACGCATCCATAGTGCCATCCAGCGTCAGGCGAGCGCAAATGGTTTTCCCTTGAAACACGGCTTCGTAATGGCGCAAATCACCCTTGCAATAGCAATCACCGATTTTGACATCACACTGTTCTTTGGCATAATGACTCTCGGCAAGCGTCGCATACACCTCTTCGGAAATTTTCCGTCCATCCGGCAGGGTAAGCTCTGCTGTCGCCATTGGCGCAATCGGACCATCTACCTGTATCGGACTCTTGGAATAGAAGAATAATACCAAAATCGTTCCGTCGGGATAATGCGAGTCATAATACCACCACTCATAGTTTCCCTTCGATCCGTCGACACGCGCGCCATCCTCCCAAATTTCTACCTTGCCCTTCTGGAGCCCCATTGCCTGATAATGCGCATCGTCATCTGGATGGATTGCCTTTTGCACTCTGCTCATAACCTTTGCCTCCTTTATCTTTCGGCATTATTTGATTTGATTATAGCACACCTTACTTTTCTTTTCAAGCGCTTTTTCGCTATTGCAATTCTTTTTTCGTTATGTTATACTATATGTGGAAAACCACAAAAGACTACGAAAAAAAGCGACCTCTTAAGAGGTCGCTTGAACACACACTGTGTGTACCCACCACGGGGTGCGTTGGGAGCATTTCCCTTATTTGAACTCGTAGTGTAATTTGTAGAGTGTTTCTACGTTTTTGATTATAGCATACTGGGAGGTATTTGTCAATATGAAATCGGAAAAATATTTTTTAGGTTTGGATATCGGCACCGATTCCGTAGGATATGCCGTAACAGACCCCTCATACACACTTCAGAAGCATCGCGGTGAGGCAATGTGGGGCGTCACCACCTTTGATCAGGCGCATGATAGCGCCGAACGTCGTTCTTTTCGTGTTGCGAGACGCCGTCTTGACCGTCGCCAGGCGAGAGTGAAAATGCTTTCAGATATTTTTGCCCCCGAAATTGCCCGTGTGGATGAACGCTTTTTCATCCGCCTTAAGGAAAGTGCCCTTTGGCGTGAAGACACAGACAACCCCGAACTCGACAAACACATTTTCTTCAACGATCCTCTCTATGACGATAGAGCCTTTCACAAAGAATATCCTACCATTCACCACCTCATCTGCGACCTGATGGAACACAAGAAACCCTACGATATCCGTCTGGTCTATCTCGCATGTGCGTGGCTCGTCGCCCATCGTGGCCACTTCCTCAAGGAAATCAGCAAAGAGAACCTTACCAAAGATGGGGGATTTTCTGACGCATATGAGAATTTTCTTTATTTCTTTTCTTCTCGCTCATTGGACATGCCATGGCAAAAGACGGTAAGCGCCGAAGAACTGATGGCAGTACTGAACCAAAAAAGCGGCGTTAATGCCAAGACAAAGGCCCTGATTGATCTTCTCTACGACGGAAAAAAGCCATCGGAAAAGGCGCCTTTTGAAGAAGATTGGCTTGAAACAAATCCCTTTAGCCGAAATGCCATTATCCGTCTGCTTGCGGGTGGCAAGGTGTCAAAGCTCACCGACCTCTTTTTCTCCATAGAAGATCCTGTCGAAAATTCCTCCATCACCCTTGATATGGAGGACTCGGAATTTGATGGATTGGTTTCGTGTATCGGTGACGAATCTGAACTTCTTATTCTTCTTCGCTCTATGCGTGATGCGGCAGCATTGGTAGAACTATGTAACGGAGAATCCCTTATCTCCGTCGCCAAGAAAAAGCAATATGAAAGGCACAAGGAAGACCTTTCCTTCCTGAAGGAATTTGTACGCAAGTATCTACCCGATAAATATGCTGAAATCTTTCGAAAAAACAGCAAGAATCTAATGAACTATGTTGCGTATTCCAAAAACTTCAAGTCAGTCAAAGGCCCCATAGGACAAAGCAGTGCGAAGCCAAAGGACTTCTGTGATTACCTTCGCAAACTGCTCGGCAAAGTAACGGTGGAAGAGGAAGACCTTGCACCCTACACCGATATGATGGAGCGTCTCGAACGCTACACCTTCCTTCCGAAGCAGGTCACGGGTGAAAACCGTATCATTCCTTACCAACTCTATTGGATTGAACTGGATACCATTCTCAAAAACGCAAGCACCTATCTTTCCTTTCTGAATGATATGGATGCAAGTGGATTCACGAATGCAAGCAAGATTCTCTCCATATTTGAATATCGCGTACCCTATTTCCTCGGTCCTCTTCACTATGTAAAGGGACAAAAGAGTTTCTGGCTAAAACGCAGAGAAACAGGACGCATCATGCCATGGAACATCGAACAGAAGGTAGACTTTGAAGCAACCGAACAGGCGTTCATTCAGAATCTCACCAACAACTGTACCTATCTTCCTATGGAAGATGTCCTGCCGAAAGATTCCCTTCTCTACTCGCGTTTTGCCGTTCTCAATGAAATCAACCCAATGACCATTGATGACGCCCCCATCAGCCTCGCTCTGAAGCAGAAGATCTTTAAAAACCTTTTCTGTAAATATCGCAAGGTCACCGTAAAACGCATTCGCGATTATTTGGCAGGTGAGCACGCCATTTCAAAAAACGCTCGCATTGGTGGCATTGATATTACTATCAAATCCTCGCTCACTTCCTATCACGATTTTAAAGAACTGATGGAAAATGGCACACTTTCCGAAGAAGATATCGAGGTAATCATCACACGCTGTGCATACACTGAAAACAAGAGTCGCCTGAAAAAATGGCTTGAAAAAGAGTATCCCTCTCTTTCTCCTGAAAACATCTCCTATATTGCATCTCGCAAGTATGCCGATTTTGGCAGGCTTTCTCGCCGTCTGCTCACAGAACTCTATGGCACTGAAGTAAATGGAACGGGCGAGGCCTTCACTATTATGGATCTCCTCTGGTCAACCAATAAAACCCTGAGTCAGATCCTCTCGGATGCTTACACCTTCAAGGCAACCTGTGAAGCCGAGCAAAAGGCGTATTATGGCACACATTCCTCGCTTGAGGATCGCCTCTCAGATATGTATATCTCTGGCGCTGTCAAACGTCCTATTATTCGCGCGCTGACCATTGTGGACGAGGTTCGCAAGATAATGGGGCACGATCCTGAGAAGATATTTGTCGAGATGGCACGTGGTACCACCGAGAATAAAAAGGGAGAGCGCACCAAAACGAGAAAAGCCACCCTTATGGAACTCTACCAAAAGGTAAATACTGAGGACGCTCGCCTCCTCGCGAGAGAACTCGAGGCGATGGGCGAGATGGCAGAGAGCCGTCTGCAAAGTGAAAAACTCTTCCTCTACTACCTGCAAATGGGAAGGTGTATGTATAGTGGTGAGCCAATCTCCCTCACCGATCTCTTTAAGGACAAGCGCTACGATATCGACCATATCTATCCACAACATTTCGTGAAGGACGATAGCATCCATAATAACAAGGTTCTCGTCCTGTCTGAACTCAACGAAAAGAAGGGGGATGTCTATCCCATTTCTTCCGAGGTTCGTGTGAAGATGACTCCCTTCTGGGAAATGCTCCACGAAAACGGCTTAATCACCGAAGAAAAATTCAAGCGTCTGACGAGAAAAACAGGATTTACCGACGAGGAAAGATATGAGTTTATCAACAGGCAACTTGTCGAAACCCGTCAATCTACAAGGGCTGTCACCAAACTCCTCACCGAACGCTTCCCGAACACCGAAATCGTCTATGTCAAGGCTGGTCTTGTCTCCGACTTCCGTCACGAATTCAATTTACATAAATCCCGCGCCCTGAACGATCTGCACCACGCAAAGGATGCCTACCTGAACATTGTTGTCGGCAATGTCTACCACTGCAAGTTCACACGCTCCTGGTTCAGTATCAGTGATGCAACATACAGTATGAAGACGAAGCAACTCTTCGCCCACCCTGTCAGAACGCCTCTTGGCGTCGTATGGACCGGTGAGGATAGCATCGCCTTCGTGAAAGGTCAGTATGAAACCAAGCGTGTACACCTGACACGCTATGCGTTCTGCAAAAAAGGGGGATTATTCAACCAAACGATCTATTCTGCCAATAAAGAACTTGTGCCACGCAAAAAAAATCTTCCAGCAGAAAAATATGGTGGTTTCAACAACACAAGTGCATCGTTTTTTGTTCTGGTACACTACCAATCCACAAAAAAATGTGACCTTGTGATTATGCCAGTAGAATTGATGGTGGCAGATTCCTTTGTAAATAACGAAACTTTTCGTCTTTCTTACACAGAAAGCACACTTAAAAACATCACCAACGAAGAAATTGTTTCTATATCATTTCCTCTTGGTAAACGCCTTTTAAAGATTAATACCGTGTTTGAA
>JAZKYZ010000067.1:0-32944 GCA_045612385.1 Eubacteriales bacterium
GAAGCGAAGTCAACAAAGCAAGGAGTATGGGGATTTTAGAACACGAGAAATCCACAGACGACTATGCGACTTGACAGGTACGAGAACACAGTTTGCATAGCAAACTGTTCGAGTCACACGGGTACAACAAAATAAAAAACACTACTAAAGTTTAGAGGTATTCTAATGGCGCATCCGAAGGTGAGCAAGGAAAAACAGTTGATAACTGTTTTTGCGAAGCGAAGTCAACAAAGCAAGGAGTATGGGGATTTTAGAACACGAGAAATCCACAGACGACTATGCGACTTGACAGGTACGAGAACACAGTTTGCATAGCAAACTGTTCGAGTCACACGGGTACAACAAAATAAAAAACCACTAACCGAAGTTAGTGGCTTTTATTTGGTGCACCCTCAGGGACTCGAACCCTGGACCCACTGATTAAGAGTCAGTTGCTCTACCAACTGAGCTAAGGGTGCATCGCGTCGTTATGAGCTATGCCCATAACTATATATTAACACTACCGAACGAGTCGATAGTAGATTGAAAAATGAGCAAAATGTAGAGCAAACTCATTTCAACGCACTACATTATAACACAACCCAAACCGTTTGTCAATACCTTTTTGAAAAAAATTTATCTTTCAAGTGAGAAGCTGTATTATCTTCAAAAAATAGAGATTCTCTTTTCAAAAATAAGCTTTCACACAAAAGCACTTGACAACAGAATGGGTAATGTGATAAAATGGATTGAAATACATTTTAAATAAAATAAGGAGGAAAGTATGGCTTTTTCTTCGTTTTTAAATGCCAAGAGAGGCGCTCTGCGCGCGCTCTGTCAAAAACTTGGCGAAACCTTTGATTATGTCGGCATTCTCGGTGCTGATGTCAGAAGCCGTGCTGTACGTGTGAACCGTTCAGTTACCAATATCGGGGAAGGCTCGGTCAGCGAATGTGGTTTTGTAATTAAAATGCACCGTGGAGGCGCATTTTATGAATATTCGCTGGATGATATTGATGAGAATATTGAGGCTCTCTCGGAGAAGATCATTTCTGCTTTGACCCTCTCACAGGGGCTTTCGGAATCACAGATGGAGATTTCTGTGCCTGTGGATGAGCCACTGGTGAAATCTTTTTTGCGCGAGAGTGATTATGATGAACTCGATGACGAGGAGATGCTTCGTTTTGCTGATGGAATGCGTGATGAAATTCTCGCTCGCAACGAAAACATTTTGAATGTCACGGTGGCTGTAATGCCTTACGCAGTATCCAAAATCTTTATTTCCAAGAATCGTGAACTCGACCAATTCTACTCTTGGACCAACGTTATGGCAATGGCGATTTATCGTGAAGGCGAAAAAATCGTTGGTGGAAGAGAAGGTACATATTCTCATCTTGCTCGCGAAGCAATGGAGAAAATGAAAACAAGAGTTGACATTTTGGTAGATAAACTCTATCATTTGGCGAAAGCGAAGCCGATTGTTCCTGGTGTGTATGATGTAATTACAGCACCCTCCATTACTGGCTTGATTGCCCACGAGGCATTTGGACACGGCGTGGAAATGGACCAATTTGTCAAAGAGCGCGCATTGGCGCGTGAATATGTGGGACGCGCAGTTGCTTCCCCTATTTGTAATATGCACGACGGCGCTGGCGCAGTGCTTTCTGCTGCCTCCTACTTCTTTGATGATGATGGTGTTTTGGCAAGTGATACCGAGATTATTCGCAACGGTATTCTCGTGAGAGGTATTAGCGATCTGGTGAGCGCAAGCGAACTTGGCACAACGCCGACAGGTAATGGCAGACGCGAATCCTATAAGCGCAAGGCGTATTCCCGTATGACAAATACCTTTTTCTGTCCCGGTACAGATAAGCTTGAAGATATGATTGCTTCGATTTCACACGGCTATATGCTTTTTGAGACGAACAATGGTATGGAGGATCCCAAAAACTGGCAGATTCAATGTACAGCAGAGTATGGAATTGAAATTGTAGATGGTAAATTGACAGACAACTATGTTTCCCCTGTTGTGATGAGTGGTAGCGTTCCTGAACTTCTCGGCTCCATTTCTATGGTATCCGACGAGTTTGAGGTAATCGGCTCTGGTGGATGTGGCAAAGGATACAAAGAATGGGTACGTGTCTCTGATGGTGGACCTGCCCTGAAAGTGAGGGTGAAGCTGGCATGACAATTCAGAAAATTTACGATATACTTTCTGCTGTGAAGGGCATCAGCGATTTTCGTATCAATCGCACCACAACCCTCTCAAACGAAGTCTTTTTTGTCAAGGGGAAGGTGGAAACGGTCAGGGCGACCGATACGGCGACCACTCAGGTCACAGTGTTTGTACGAGATGGCGACGTGATGGGAGATGCTTCCTTCTTTGTTTATAGCGCTGATGGAGAAAACGAAATCCAGGAAAAAATAACAAAGGCAAAAAAGAGTGCTGCTCTTATTCGCAACAAAGCGTATGATTTGCCAGAAAATGACGTAGCGAGCTATGACAGGGGTACATTTGAAAATCCTATGGAGGTGGCTGAGGAAATTGCAAAAGAGATTTTCTCTCTCGACCTTTCCGGTGGGCTTTCGCTCAATGCCCTTGAGGTATTTCTTTATACGGATATCATAGAGGTGTGTAATAGCCGTGGCGTTACCAAAACGGAACGCCGTCGTCGCGCAATGGTGGAGGCAATTCCCACCTTTACGGAAAACGGCGAATCGGTAGAACTTTATGAATGCTATACCTTCAGCGAGTTCTCGCGCGAGGCTCTGCGTGAAGAAATCGGCAAAAAATTAGAAGAGGTGCGTGATCGTTTCCACGCAAAGGCGCCCAAAGAAAAGTTGAATGTGGACGTGGTGCTTCTTGCCAGTGAACTTTCTGGGTTATGCTCTGAACTTGCCGATCAATTTGCCTTCGGTGTGATTTACAACAAGCAGAATGCCTTTTCGATTGGCGAGCCTGTGGTAAAAAATGCATCAGGCGACCCCTTAACCGTTACTTTGTGTGGTGCGCTTCCCACGAGCGCTCGTTCTCGCGCTTTTGATGTGGATGGTGTTACTATGCGTGAGACCACCGTTATTGAAAACGGTATCGGCAAAGAAGGCTTTGGTGGTGTGCGATATGCCTCTTATCTCGGAAAAGAGCCTACGGGTGACCTGCCTTGCCTTAAAGTGAGTGTCGGTACACTCTCAGACGAGGAATTGGCTGCTCGTCCTTATCTCAAGGTGGTTTCTATGTCGGGACTTCAGTTGGACATCTATAATGACTATATCGGTGGCGAGGTGCGTCTTGCGTATCTTGTCGACGGTGAAACCGTCACTCCCATAACAGGCATTTCGCTCAGTGGTAAGCTTTCCGGTGCTCTTTCGTCAATGCGCCTTGCTGAAAAAACTTGCGCTGAAGGAAGTTATATAGGTCCTGCTTGCGTGAGATTTTCCGGAATTGAAATCGTTTAAAAGACAAAAATACAAGAGTTTGTTACGTCAATTTGACAAATAATTGTAAATAACTATTTACATAAAAGGTGAAAATATGGAACATCCAGAAGAAGTAAGTATGGTTGAAGCGTTGCTTGACCCCACCAACAATGATCTGATTCGTCTTTACGACGAAAACGAGAATGCGACGGTGTTTCGTCAAGTGGCAGTAACCAATATTGATGGCGCAATTTATGCCATCTTAAAGCCACAGGATCCATTTGAGGGATTGGGAGAGGACGAAGCGCTTGTTTTCGCGCTGGAGGAAAACGACGAGGGAGATGTTTCCTTGCTTCTTGTCACAGACCCTGATGTGGTGGATGCAGTATTTGAGGATTATTACAATCTCCTGCGCGAGTCTGGTGTTGAAATTTAAAAAGTAGTTTTCGGGATTACACATATGGAGAATATTTTGAATCTCGGTTAGGAGTATGCTAAGGCTCGCTATGCGACCTTTGGTATCGACACGGAAGCGGCAATCGCTCGTGTCGCGCAAATTCCTGTTTCCATCCATTGTTGGCAGGGAGATGACGTTCGCGACTTTTTGTCAGGCGATGCGCTCTCCGGAGGAATTCAGGTCACGGGTAACTATCCTGGCGCAGCAAGAACCCCAGAAGAATTGATGGCAGATTTTGATCAGGTGCTCGCTCTTGTTCCCGGCAAAAAACGCATCAACCTTCACGCAATCTATGCTATCACTGACGAAAAGGTGGAGCTTAACAAGCTTGAGTATAAACACTTCGTCGCTTGGGTAGAGTATGCAAAATCAAGAAACATTGGTATCGACTTCAACCCCACGCTGTTTTCCCATCCGATGGTAAAAGATGGTCTGACTCTTTCTTCGCCCGATGATGAGGTGCGCGCGTTTTGGATTCGCCACGTAAAATGCTGTCGTGAAATCGCAGCGCAGATTGGTAAAGAACTCGGCTCGCCTTGTCTTAACAACCTTTGGATTGGCGACGGTCTGAAAGATGTACCTGCAGACAGACTTGCTCCACGTATGCGCTTGAAGGCATCTTTGGATGAAATTTACAGCGTCAAATATCCCAGCGAATATCTGGTAGATTCCGTTGAGAGCAAGGTGTTTGGTATCGGTGTGGAAAGCTACACGGTTGGTAACAGTGAATTTTATCAGGCATATGCGGCAAAGAGTGGCGTTTGCTGTCTGATGGACAATGGTCACTACCATCCTACTGAGGTGGTTTCGGACAAGATTCCTTCTATGCTTTGCTTCTACGACAAGATTGATCTTCACGTAACACGTGGCATTCGTTGGGACTCTGACCACGCCGTTCTTCTCGAAGATGAAATCAAGGAAATTGCTTTGGAAATTGTGCGCAACAACGCAGATGAGCGTGTTATGATCGGAATTGACTATTTTGACGCTTCGATCAACCGTGTTCTCGCTTGGGTGACTGGCGCGCAGAATATGCAGAAAGCGCTTCTGATTGCAGCGCTTACGCCCTTCGACGAGATGCGCAAGATGCAGGATGAAGGAAACTTTGGCGGCGTTATGGCATATCGTGAAGCACCGAAGGAACTTCCCTTTGGTGAGGTTTATGCAGAATATTGCCGTCGTCAGGGCATTCCGTTCGAACTGGAAGTTTATGAAAGAATCTGTGCGTATGAGGGTAAAATTCTTTCAGAAAGAGCATAATTGACAACAAAAGTTTGCAAATAAATGCATTTTTTGCGAAGAGGAGGCGTTCTCCTCTTCGCTTTTTTGTTTTGGAGATAATGCAAAAAATGCAAAATTAACGGTTTTTTGGAGGAAGCAACTCTCCTCTTGACAACAAAAGGATTCGGTGGTAAAATAGAGAAAAAGAATGAAAAAGGTGGTGGCGTGTATGCTTTCCCGCATTTACTCTTCAGGACTTCACGGTATTGATGGATTTATTGTCACTGTGGAGTGCAGTGGATGGAATCGCATTCCGAAATTTGAACTTGTTGGTTTGCCAGATGCGGCTGTTAAGGAAGCCAAAAATCGTGTAATGAGCGCTTGTGAAAACAGTGGATTTCGTTTTCCTTCTCTCGATTTTGTTGTCAACCTCGCCCCTGCCAATATGAAGAAAGAGGGAACGGCCTTTGACCTTCCGATTCTTACCTCTATTTTGCATTGCAGTGGATTGATTCCGTATGCGACAAGCCTTTCGGATAAATGCTTTGTTGGCGAACTCTCGCTTTCTGGTGAGGTGCGCCCTGTTGCCGGCGTCCTCTCTATGACGGTGGCTGCTCGCGACAATGGGATCAAGGAGATTTATGTTCCGACGGAAAACGCCGGAGAGGCGGCTGTGGTGGACGGCATTACCGTGTACGCCGTACCGTCTGTGGTGGCCCTTGTCCGTCACCTGACAGGGAAAGAATCGCTGACTCCTACCCCACCGACCTCCCATACCTTTACAATGAATGCAAATCTCGCCTGCGGAGATTTTTCGGAGGTGCGCGGTCAGTATAAAGCGAAGCGCGCCTTGGAGATTGCTGCCGCAGGTGGTCATAATGTTCTTCTGATTGGTCCTCCTGGCTCTGGCAAATCTATGCTTTCCAAGCGACTTTCGGGTATTTTGCCTGAACTGACCTTCAGCGAAGCTGTGGAAACCACAAAGGTGCATTCGATAGCGGGAACGCTTCGCTCCTCTCTTGTAACGGAGCGTCCCTTCCGTTCGCCACACCATACGGTCAGTGCGCCCGGACTTGTTGGAGGAGGAACGATTCCACGTCCCGGCGAAATCTCGCTTGCGCACAATGGCGTTTTGTTTTTGGATGAGCTTCCCGAATTTCCCAAATCTGTTACAGAGGTGTTGCGTCAACCCCTTGAGGATGGTACGGTGACCGTAACCCGCGCTGCGGCAAAAATCACCTATCCTTCTCGCTTTATGCTCGTTTGCGCTATGAACCCTTGCCGTTGTGGATATTTTGGCGACCCCAACCATACCTGTACCTGCACGCCTGAGGCTGTGCGACGTTATCTGGATAAGATTTCAGGTCCACTTCTTGACCGTATTGATATACAAATTGAACTGCCTGCCGTTAGCTATAACGAGCTTTCCTCTGCGATACCAACGGGAGAGAGTTCCGCAGTGATTCGCGAGCGAGTGAACAAGGCGCGCCGTTTCAGCGAAGAAAGACTCCGTCTTGGTGGAGATGAGGGTGGTGTCCTGAATGCCAATCTCGGCCCTCGACTTCTCCGTAAATATTGCACGCCCGATAAGGAAGGACAAGACCTGATGCGAGAGGCGTACGAAACGCTTGGCCTTTCTGCAAGAGGACACGACCGTGTTCTTCGTGTGGCGAGAACGATTGCTGACCTTGACGGCTGTGAGACGGTCGGCGCCGATCACGTAGGCGAAGCCATTATGTATCGTGCGCTGGATCGCAAGTATTGGGGCAGATAAAAATGAAGAAATAATGAACAAAACACTCCGTTTTTGAACAGAAAGCGGGGTGTTTTTGTTATTTTATAATATATGACACCTGTATTTTTGTTTAAAATGTGGAAAATGTTTGTGAGTATTCACGAAAATGCATAAAACCCGTTGAAAAAGAAAGGGAAGAATGGTATAATGCTGTCAATGGTTAATATAACTAAAAATCTTTTTATAGGAGAAAACTATGAAGACTACGAAAAAACTTCTGTTAGCACTTGTTGCTTTGCTCATTGTGAGCTCGATAAGTATGGCAGTCGTCTTTGCCAACGAGCTTCCCGTCGGTGACATCAGCCAAGCGGGCGCCCTGATGGGAAAGATTGATTCTGCTACTACTGTGGCAGAAAAGATTGCGGCAATCGAAGCGTTTGATGCCTATATGGCAGAACACACCTTCCCCGACGATCCAATCGTCCAGCTCAACTATGCTATTATTGTTGAGAATGTAAACGCAGCCAAACTTCAACTCACAGAAGAACACATTGCAATGCTGAAAGAAAATGCGGGTTATCGTGCAGTGTGCGATTTTTCCAATGCCAATGCGGCGGTAGCACATCTTGCGCAGGTGGATGCGTTTTTCGCTTCTCTCTATTTCGATAAGAACTCAGAAGCGTACAAAACTTTTGCGAAAGAGTACGAGGATGCGACAGCAAGCGCGCGCGCAGAATACAATAAGCGCATTGAAGAGAGCTACACTGCTCCTTATGGCGAGTACGATTATCCTCTCGTGAAGATATACGACTTTGAGCCAAATGAAAAAGGTCAGTATGACAAGATTAGTCAAAAGAACACCGTGAAGAAGGGCGAGTTCAAGAACGATGGACTCGGCTCTCTCGGCTCCTCTGGTTATTACTTTGAGGAGATGGATCCAAGATCTGCAGATGACCCTTTCGCCGCGATGCTTGGTCTGACAGCAGGAAGTTATTCTGGCTTTGTCTTTGAGTTCGATTACTACCATCTTCCCGACGCAACGCTTCAACTTTCCCGTGGTACTTGCCCGATCAATGGGGTGAACAGCGGCACGACTGAATGGGGTACCTTTACGACAGGATCTTTTTCTCCCGGCCATTCTGAGGCTGTAAGCAAATCCAATAGGCCTAAAAAGATAGAACAGCCTATCCTCGTTGAAAATGCGTGGAACCGTATTGCTTACGCTTTTGTTAAGGAAACGGGTACATTTAAAGTATATGTAAACTACGAGTACCTCACCTCCTTCAAATGGACAAATCCCGGCGCGCCTGTGGATTTCGTTCCGGATAGTATGCGTTTCAAATATACAGGCCGTGGTATGCGCCTGGATAATCTCACTTTCTACTATGGCACGGCTCCTCGTATCCTGGATCGTTTTGAGCATATGAGCGAGGAAGAAAGATTCATTCTTTGCAGCGAAGTCGTTGTGGATGAGGAGGCGACCTTTGAGGATCGCGAGGGTACATATCAGTGGATGCAGAACGTGATGGATAATTACTTCTACGCAGGTGAGTATGTGGCCGGTATTTCCGAGGAGGCGAAGGCAGCAGTCGACGTGTTCTTCAATATCAACTTTGCGAGAGTGAAGATTTTTGACCATTTGCCGACGATCAAGAACTCTACCAATTACGAGTTGCGTCTTTCACGTTATGACGACCTGGCAAGTTACTTGGATAACCAAAATTACATCATCACGCAGGTAGTAGATGGCAATGTAGTCAAAACGCCCAATGAAGAGGCGATTGGCGCTGAAAACACCGATATCATTGAAGCTGTCAGAGAATTTATAGCAATTCGCAGAACAGATATTGAAACGGTGTGGTTCACCGAGAACCTTGACGGGCTCAAGGTGATTTATGAGCAGCTTCTTGAAATAGACACCAAGACACTGGGGACTCTCGCTGATAGACAGAAGAAATTGGCAGAAATTGATAAATACATCAAGGGCGTTGGCGAACAATACATTCTTCCGGGCTTAGAGTATCAGACGATTATGAATTATATTCAGGAATCCAATGATAAGGTTGCATTCGATGAAGCAGTAAAGGCTCTGATAGCGGCTCTCACATCGTTTGAGAAGGCACCAAGCTATGATGCAAAAATAAAGTGGTCGAAGAAAATAGAGGGTTATGTCGTTCTTGAGGACGGCACAAGCATTTTCACCGATATGACTCGCCTTGTTGAGCTTTCTGATTTGAAGGCACGGTATGAATCTATGGACGAAGAGCTCCAGATTACCATTCGTGATAAAAATGCAGAGAAAGTTGTTCTCGCTGTTGATTTTTATAAACGATACGTAATCAACAAGCTCAATGAGAAACTGGCTGCTGAAACGCCAGAGGGCGAGTCTTACGAAGCGTGGACAATGGATACGATTACAGCACAAGCAGTTCTCGCTTTTGTCGAAGCAGACTATGCCGCATTCCTTGCTGGTGAAATCACTGAGGCTGCGAGCTGGACGTATGTCCGTAAGTACAGCGTTATTGCAGCTCGTGCCATAAAAGAGGGACACTCGGAGCTTTGTAAGGGCAAGGACGCTCCCTGCTGTGACATTCATACCGCATTGGTTGAAAGATTAGCTTTCCACGAGACGGTTTATGGTTATTACTATGAACTTATTCAGAACGAGTACCTGGAAGAGCTGGCGGCGATGTTCCTCAAGTATGAGGACGCGAATACTTATATCGATAAGCGTGGCATTTGCACCTACATTGAAAACTACATTGAAAAGAATGGTGTGAATATGGAGCGCGAGGAAGCGGCTGAGTATGCGACCAAATTGGCAGCGATTCGCGAAGAACTGAGCGATAAAGGCGATGAGCCCTCTGAGTCAGAGAAGGATTACCTGGAACAGCTCAAGGTAAACACAGGTCTCTTTATTGAAGCAGTGGAGGGTATGGTTTTGGCACAGGATCAGGGCTACCATGCGCTCTATGATGCTTGGCAGAATGCTCTTAAATATTATTATTGTATGGAAATCACTTCGGATGAAGTGAAACAAGCTATTGAACAATACGCAATTTTTGAAAAACAGCTGATTGACTGGCAGACCAATTCCGACCTTTTCATTGAAACAGTCAATGCTCTGAATACGGAATCAGCAAATACCAGAGCAGGTATTTATGAAATTCTTGCTAAGGCTTGCGCTTTGAAGCCTTTTACCAACGATACTTATGAGGGTATGACACAAGCGCTTGCTCGCTACAACGAAGAGTACAATAAATATACACAGTTCGCAACTGCGATTAACGAGGAAGTGAAGCAGACCGTTACGCTTGTTATGGCGGAGCGTGAGATCTTTACGGCACTCGGTGCGATCGCCAAGTATTTTGCAAAACTTTTTGGTTGATTTGATTGAAATAAATAAAAGGTGGAAAATATGATGAAAGGTACATTTAAAAGACTCCTCTCGTTTCTTTTGATGCTGACGATTCTGGTGTCTCTGCTTTCGGTATTTGCGACGGCAACGGATGAGGAAACTGGTGGCGAAGAGGAAAACGAAGAAGAAGTCAATATGCTGGTTAACAGAACCTTCGACGAGGGTTGGGATGTAACCAACGGTTTCGGCTGGAATTCCGCACGCGTTCCCGGCGCGCGGTGCTTTATTGACAACGAAACTGCGATTGACTACACAAAGAACTATTTTACCAGAATTGAGTTTGGTGATCGTACGGTAACCAACGCAGACTCTTATATGATTTTTGACATGAGCAGTTTGCCTTATAATAATTATCTCATTATGCAGTACAAGGTTAAGGTGGACGACTATCTGACGTATAATGCTCGTGTTTGTTACTCCTTAGTTAAATCCCAAACGGGACAGAATAATATTCTCACACTTAATAAAGATGAAATCGGTGTTATGGGTCAGAAGGTGGCAGACACCTCTACGAACTGGGTGACGCTCACGTACGTATTTGACTTCACGAATCCCACGTACAAAATGAGTAATAACACCAACTGTAAATGTGGTAAGCTCACCGTTACGGCGACGGATGAGTCTGGCAACGTTCTTGGTACAGCAAGCTTTGAAGAGGCATTTAGTATGGAGGGTGGCCTCCGTTTCGGTAGCCACGATAAGAATACCAACGTGGCTGGTGAATCCTTCTGTCTTGATGACTTTATCTGCTACACCTCGAATACCGGCCGTGTTCTTTCGAGAGAAGAAGTAGACAGCTATGGTTATGGCTCTAATGTTAGCACATCTAAACCCTTTACCATTCCGATTGACAAAGGAACCAGCGAAGAGGAGATCTCTTCCAATCGCTATGAAGACACGATTGGCTTCAAGGTTGGTGTGGAATATTGCCTGGAAGAGGGCGAAAAACGCGCTCCCATCTATGAGGCAGAAAACGGTGATGTTTACGGCACCCCTATCGTACACAATGGTAAGATTTATCTTCCTCTGGAAAAGATTCTTGCTATTCTCGGTTATGAATATTATATTCACTCTAATGGACTTGCTTATGATGTTTCCTCAGGCTTAAGCTCGTCTTCTGTTTTTGCCGGACGAGATACGGCTATTGCGGATGGTAAAAACATTTTCTTAAGTGCGAAGCCCGAATATATCACTCAGAAGGTTGGCGAAAATTCCTATGAATTCCTCGCCATCTGTATGGATGACGTTGAGGCAATCTTCCCTGGCGTAGATCTTTTCTATGACAGAATGGGCTTCATTTTTATCAGCCGTATGCAAGGTCTCTTTGACGAATCCCAAGACAATATGTCTACGTTTCTCAATATGATGAAGAAATTCATTTATCCTGAGGTTACCGCAGAGGGTATCCGTGAAATGAACGCAGCGCAGACCCTCGCTAAAAATGGCGAAGTTCTGAAGCACCCCTACATTTATGCAACGCAAGAAGATTTCGATAAAATGGCTCTCGCATACACAATGACTGCGAGTGACGAAAACTATGATCCCTATGTGACAACTACAGTGCAGGCCTACGTCGCGGAGGCAAACAATGTTCTTAAGACGTGGGCAGCAGCAGTCAAATTCGGGGAAGAAGGTTATGAAGAGGCCTTGTCGGATTACCTTGATAACGGTATTGGTATCAGGGATGGTAGAACAATTTATCTTCCCTATCTGACAGCAAAACCCGGTAACGCAAGTGACCCACATCACGTAGGACGCAGAACACCTAGTGGCACAATAATCACAGAAAAGATGGCTGCGAAGGCGACGAACAATGGTTACGATACTTCGGGTGGTCGTCTGGGTGGTGGATCTGATACCATTGGTAATAGAATCAACACCCTTGCTGTGGCATACCACGTGACTGGAAACATTACTTATGCTATGGTAGCATATGAAATGATGACAGGTCTTGCTGAATGGGACCACTGGGGTCCTGGACACTTCCTGAACTGCGCAGATACGGCACAGCGTTATGCTGTAAACTATGACTGGCTTTACAATGCATTTGTTGAGCTTGAAACAACGGAAGATCCCGCAATTGCTGCTTATAGAGAAAAGAATGAATACAACTACGCGAAGAAGGAAGTTGCAGATGGTTTGTACTGGAATGGCTTGTATGCTGGTTACAGCACAGCAATCAATAAGGTGCTTCCCGAAAACCGCAACTATCCCGAACTTGGCACAGCTCAGCTGATTCCTGGTACGACGCACAGCTATACGGGCTGGTATCAAATGACTCAGAACTGGAACTGCGTATGTAACTGTGGTATTCTTCTTACAGCTCTCGCGCTTCTTGATGAAACCGACGAGACACGTGTTTCGCAAATCAACACAATGCTTGAGGTCTGCTACAACGGCTTAACCAACTACGGTCTTGACTGTTATGCGCCCGACGGTTCTTATCCCGAAGGTGCAGGTTATTGGCAGTATGGTACCGTTCAGTTCTTTAAGACGATTGCAGCGTTTAAGAGTGCTCTTGGCACTGACCTTAACCTTCTTTCTGCGCCTGGTATTGACAGAACCTGTTACTTTGCAATTCACGCATTTTCTAACGAGGGTTATCGTCTTGGATACCACGACGATGATGCCGAGGGCGAACTGGACTCCTCTTTGTTCATTATGGTTGGCGAAGGTCTTGGAGATGAGGCAATCATTCAGCTCCGTATGAATAGGATTCGTGCAGGCACGGCCTTGAGCGTTTTCGACCTCATTTATTGGGATTCGAAGTATCTTGAGCCTACATATCAACTGCCTAATTCCTACTTTATGGAAGGTATTGATACCTTCGTAGTACGTGATGGCTGGGAAAGTGGCGCGCTTTATGTCGGTATTCACGGTGGTAAGAACACCGTAAACCACGGTCATATTGACTCTGGTACATTTCTCTATGTCAAAGACGGAATTGACTGGTTCTGCGAGCTCGGCTCCGAGAACTACAACGTAGGTGGTTACTTTAGCAACACCACTCGTTATACCTTCTATAGATGTAATACGGAAGGACAGAACACCATATGCTTGGTTCACGACCAGATAAATGTTAAATATGGACAGCGCTCCGACGCCACATCTAAGACCGTTGCCTACGGGGAAAATGAGTATGGCGCATATCATATTCTGGATATGAAGGATTGCTACTATACCAACGCGAACTATGGTTACAGAGGTCTCCTTGTCACCAACGACTATAAGACCACTGTCATTTATGACGATATCCAGTTCAAGAAGTTCGACAGCCTTTACTGGTTTGGTCACACGAAACAGGACATCCTTGAAATATCTGATGACGGTAAAACGGCATTCTTGGGAGGCCCTGACGGGGAGGTTCTTCGCGTTACCCTGCTCAGTAACGTTTCTTCTTATAAATTTATCGAGATGACCGCATATCAGACGGTGCTTGATGTTACAGTCCGTCAGGAAGAAAATAAGAATGAATACTCGAGAAGCGAGTTTAAGAAGCTTGCAATCTATGCAGAAAACCAGATCGCATTTACCTGCGCTGTGGTAATTGAAGCTGTGGAAAGTATAGAAAGCAACGAGCCTCTTGGTTATACCAAGGAGGATTTCAACGTCGGTATGTACAACGGCTTTACCGGACAGGTGCTTTGGGAGCCTGCTGCAAAGGAAGAAAAGGTAGAAATATCTACCAATCTGAATTTTGATTTGATCATTAATCCCGCTATGGTTGAGGACATTGCTCTTGACGAAAGTACGGTGAACTCCAACCTGACATACATCCGCATTCTTGGCGGTGACCGTTTTGGTAGTGAGATTGTTTCCTTCTATCGTTGGTTGGTTGAGATCGAATACATTTCTGCATTCATTAAAATTGATAGCAACTCTCGCGACACATATCGCCAGAGCAAGGCAGAGTATAGCGACTTCGTTGAGGCGACGAACGTCGAAATTGTAAATCTCTCACTGCTTTCAAAGAGCCTTCTCGGCTTCTAACATAAAAAAGCGTGATGTCCGACTGGACATCACGCTTTTTATTTCTTGTTGTGTAGTTTAAATGTTGTTACTTAATTTATCGTAGAGAGAATTATCTCTGGATACGACCTGTGCCGTTACCACCGGCGAGAGCCATAACTTCATCAACGCTTACGAGGTTGAAGTCGCCCTCAATGGAGTGCTTGAGGCAAGATGCTGCAACTGCGAATTCAACAGCATCCTGAGTGCTGAAGCCGTTGAGGCAAGCGTAAATCAAGCCACCACCAAAGCTGTCACCACCACCTACACGGTCAACGATATGCATATGGTAGGATTTGGAGAAGCAGTAGTTTTCACCGTCATAGAGAAGCGCTGCCCAGTCGTTGTCGTTTGCGCTGATGGAGGAACGAAGGGTGATAGCAACCTTCTTGAAGCCGAATTTTTCAGCGAGCTGGCGAGCAACGGATTTGTAACCCTCGTGATTGAGTTTACCACCTGCAATGTCGGTATTTTCTGCATCAATACCAAAGACGTCGTGCGCATCCTCTTCGTTGGAAATGCAAACGTCTACATATTGACAAAGCTCAGTCATTGTAGCGCGAGCCTGCTCACGGGTCCAGAGTTTCTTTCTGAAGTTGAGGTCGCAGGAGATGGTTACGCCGTGCGCCTTTGCGGCCTTACAAGCGTCAAGGCAGATTTGCGCAACGGTGGGGTTGAGCGCGGGAGTGATACCGGTGAAGTGGAACCAGTCTGCACCCTCGAAGATGGCATCCCAATCGAAGTCGGAGGGCTGAGCCTCTGCGATTGCAGAATGCGCTCTGTCATAAATGACCTTAGAGGGACGCTGAGACGCACCTTTTTCATTGAAATAAATACCAACTCTGTCGCCACCACGAACGATTTTCGTTGTGTCAACACCATATCTGCGAAGCGCATTTACAGCAGCCTGACCGATTTCGTGCTTCGGAAGCTTAGTTACGAAAACGGACTCAAGACCATAGTTTGCGATAGAAACAGATACATTCGCTTCGCCACCGCCATAAACAACGCCGAATTTATCCGCCTGCGTAAAGCGAAGATATCCTTCGGGAGCAAGACGGAGCATAATTTCACCAAAAGTTACAACTTTCATAGTGATCATCCTTTCATCTATTAAATATATTACCTCTCATATTGTAGCATTTATTCGCATAAAAATCAAGATGTTTTTCTTTTTTCTTTATAATTTCTTTATAAAAAGAGAAAAGATTAAAAGGAAAAGTTGTTAAAAATTGAGAAAAATGAAAAAAGGGATTGACAAGTGAAGAGAAGGGTGTTATAATCTACACATAACTAAATAGTCGATTCTAAGAATTGTTAGAGGTGCGACGGTGATGAAGCTGTGTGGAGATTCCAAAGTCTGTGAGACACAGGGGAGGCTACCTTCGCCGAAATGATGCTCTTTTTGGAGAGAGTATTGTTGGGCGCGCAGAGAAGATCTGCGTGACTGTCACAGGTTTTCTTGTGGAGTGCTATCGTTCGATTTCGTCTTTCCTTTTGTTTTGGATACGGTCGGAGCACTTGCTTCGACTTTTTTGTTATAATAATATTGTAGGCATAATGCCAAGAAAGGTAACACAAAAATGAAAAGAATTCTCTCCTTACTTCTCGCTACCGTAATGGTAGTTCTCTCCCTCGCACTGACCTCGTGCGGTGGTGTCGATCCCAAAGAGGATTTAAAAAACATTCAAAAAGAGGGCAAACTCGTTGTCGGTATGGAATGCGCTTATGCGCCCTATAACTGGTCAGAGGCAAACGCGAACGAATATACCGTAAAAGTAGAAAACGGCGCGTATGCCGACGGCTTTGATGTGCAGGTGGCAAAGAAGATTGCTGATGCGCTTGGCGTAGAACTCGTTATTCGTGCGATTGAATGGGACGGCCTCATTCCTTCTCTTGAGAGTGGCGAAATTGATATGATTATCGCAGGTATGAGTCCCACAGAAAAAAGAAAACTCTCCATTGATTTCTCCGATACATACTTCGATTCCAACCTCGTTATGGTTGTGAAAAAGGGTAGCGTATACGAAAATGCTACCAGCATTCAGGACTTCAGTGGCGCGAACGTTACAGGACAGCTCAACACCTTCCACTATGATGTCATTGGCCAGATTCAGGGCGTCAACAAGACGACTGCTCTCGAAAACTTTGCAGCTCTCATTCAGTCATTAGAAAGTGGCGCGATTGATGCTTATGTTTGTGAAAAGCCCGGCGCCGTTTCTGCTGTTGCCGCAAACGAGAATTTCGCATTTGTAGAGTTCACAAAGGAAAATGGCTTTGTTTGCGACCCTGCAGAGTCCTCTATTTCCATCGGTATGCGTAAGGGTACCTCCTTGTTGGAGCGTGTCAATGAGATTCTTTCCGGCATTTCCTTTGCAGATCGCGAAGCAATGATGGACGCGGCGATTGCTCGTCAGCCTGCTTCTGAAGAATAAGGTGCATCACTGAATGGGTACTTTTGACTGGATTGTAAAACTCATATCAGAGTATTGGAAAAGCTTTCTTTCCGGTACTGCAAACACAATGCTGATGGCATTGATCGGCACTGTGGCAGGCTTTGTGATTGGTCTTTTGATTGGTATGGTGCGCACCATTCCTGTGGGAGAGGGCGCAAGTCCATTTCGTAAATGGTTTTTCCGTATTGTAAATTTTATTCTTAACGCTTATGTGGAGATCATTCGAGGCACGCCAATGCTCGTACAGGCCTTGATTATCCATTATAGTTTCTTTGTTCCTCTCAAGGTTCCGTCACTTCTCTCGGCAATTATTATCATTTCCTTTAACACGGGCGCCTATATGGCAGAGATTGTGCGTGGTGGTATTATGTCGATTGATAAGGGACAATTTGAGGGAGCGCAGGCTGTCGGTATGACACACTGGCAGACAATGATTTACGTCATTCTTCCCCAAGCAGTGCGTAACATTATGCCCTCGATTGGCAACGAGTTTGTCGTCAACATCAAGGATAGCTCTGTTTTGTCGGTCATTGCCATTACCGAACTGATGTTTACGGCAAAGCAGGCAGGTGGTTCGTATTCTAAATTCGTTCCTGCATATATTATCTGTGCTGTAATTTACTTTGTTCTCACCTTCACGGTGACAAGACTTCTTCGCTTCGCAGAGAAGAAGATGGAGGGTGGTACAAGCTACACCATCTGTGGCTCGCAGTCTGACCCTTCCGCAGAGATTCATCTTAAAAAACAGGAGGAACGCATTGGTGAGTGAAGTAGTAAAAAACGAAAATGCGACAATGATTTCTCTCTGTCATCTCGCTAAAAAATTCGGCGAAAACGAAGTTTTGCGTGACATTAACCTTGAGGTACACCGTGGCGAGGTTGTATCCGTGATCGGCTCGTCCGGCTCGGGAAAGAGTACGATGCTCCGTTGTATCAATCTTCTGGAAAGACCGACGGAGGGTGACATTCTTTACCTCGGTGAGAGCATTCTCGCTCCCACAGCGAACCTGTCTGCTTATCGCACGAAGGTTACTATGGTATTCCAGCAATTCAATCTCTATAACAATATGACCGTCCTCCAAAACTGCGTGATTGCGCAGACGAAGGTCTTGAAACGCACAAAGGAGGAGGCGACCGAGATTGCGATGGAATATCTCACGAAGGTCGGTATGGACGCATATATCAATGCGCGCCCCTCACAACTGTCCGGTGGACAAAAGCAGAGAGTTGCGATTGCGCGCGCGCTTTCAATGCATCCGGAGGTCATTCTCTTTGACGAGCCTACGTCGGCGCTCGACCCCGAAATGGTTGGCGAGGTGCTGGATGTTATGAAGAGTCTGGCAAAAACAGGACTTACAATGATTGTCGTTACTCACGAGATGGCATTCGCTCGTGAGGTCAGTGACCGTGTTCTCTTTATGGACGGTGGTTTTATCGTAGAGGACGGTACGCCGGATGAGATTTTCCAAAATCCCAAAATGCCGAGAACAAGAGAGTTTCTCTCTCGCGTTCTGTAAAAAAAATAAAAGGTGTGCAAAGCTTTTTGTGTTGCACACCTTTTTGTATGATAAACTTCTTATGTGATACCTGGATAGCATAAGAGGTTTTTGTTTTTTTATGGAAAAAGGAATTATCCCTTGATTTCTTCAAGACAACTTTGGCAGATTCTTTTGCCCTTGAATACAGTGATGTTTTCAGTGCCGTCACAGAAGAGGCAAGAGGGAGAGTATTTACAAAGAATAATTTTGTTATCATCTACATAGATTTCAATAGGCTGATTGCTTTTGATGTCCATTTTTTTGCGAATTTCCTTCGGGATAACAATTCTACCGAGTTCATCAATGTTTCTAATAATACCAGTTGCTTTCATAAGTTCCTCCGTGGTTTTGTTGTTGTTCTTGTCCTTATTATATCACGGGTTTTGACAAAAGTCAAGAGTTTTCGCCTAAAATTTTCCAATTTTTACAAAAAATTGGTAAAGAATAGAGGTAACTATGTGTTTAGAGAATGACGTGCCTATGCCGACCGAAGGTCTGCAATTTTCCACAAATAAGAAGAAGGCGCGAGTGTATGTGCATCACGCTTGTCGACTCCCTTATAAAGGGGCGAGAAAAGACAAGTTCCCCACGCCTTATTTTGAAGGGGAACTTCCCACTGCCTGTTATGGCGTGGAGGATGCGCTTGCCAAGCGTTGTGTGATGACGGTTTTTTCGATTTTACCACCTGAGGTTCGACGCGAGATTGAAAAGCAAACCATTTCCAGAGGGAAAAACCTCTCTCAAATAGAAGAAATACGCTTGTGTCACCTGTCTGTTTCCTCCATTTGCCTGTCGGGAAGAGAGTTTCCTCTCCCCCTGACGCTGTCGGCAGAGATACTTTCATCCATTGTCAAGGCGATATGTCACGGCGCGACCTTCAGTCACAGGGAGGAAATGGCGGAAGGATATTTGCCCTTTGACGAGGGAATTCGTGTCGGTGTTGTGGGGCTTTGTCAATACGGAAGCGTAGCAGAAGCGTCGGCGCTTCGGGAAATCCATACGCTGGTCTTTCGTATTCCACACGCGCCACCTTCGACAGATGCATTGATTCCCCTTTGTGAGAAATTACGGAAGCACAGCAGGAGAGGTTGTTTGATCGTCAGCCCGCCCCGTGTCGGAAAAACCACAATGCTCCGAATGCTATGTCGGGCATTCGCGAGTGGCGAGTCGGCCTTGCGTGTTGCCGTAGTGGATACAAGATGTGAGTTTTCTCCAGAGGATTATCAAGGAGCAAGGATAGATCTCTTATCGGGCTATGGTCGTCACGTGGGAGCGACGATTGCTCTGCGCACGCTCTCGCCGGATATGCTTGCTATGGATGAAATCGGTGGAGAAGGAGATGTCTGTGCGCTGTGTGATGTGATGCGCGCTGGGGTAATGCTCTTAGCAACAGCGCACGCTACAAATATTGCTGACGTGCGCACACGCCCCCTGCTCTCGCGCATTGTGGAGGCTGGCGTTTTTGATAGCGTTTTGACGCTCTCACGTGAGGAGGGACGATTGAGGTTTTCTCTATGTCCTTTATGAAAATTTCAGGTCTGCTTTGCCTTGTCCTTGTGGCGTATTTTATCAGTCGCGCATACAGCCAATATCGGGAACAACGGCTGGGCGAGGTAGATGCGCTGTATCGGGTGCTATTGTGTGTAAGGGAGGATATTCGACTGTTCCACACCTTTCGCCCTTTGAAAAACATAGAGGAATACCAGGCCCTTGTGAAGATTGGTTTTGTGGGAAAAGAGGACGTCCAGTCAGACCTTCTGACGGTAATCCCAAAGATGAATCTCCTTTCGGGGGAAAAGAAAATGTTAGAGGATGTTCTTTCTACGTTTGGAGAAGGAAATGTAGAGAGCGAGATGGAAAAAGTGGAAAAACTAATTTATAATGTAAATAATATTTTACAAAAAGAGGAAAAAGAAGGAAAGAAATCCAGAGATACTGTGAGAATCGTTTTGTTTACGATTGCGCTTTCTTTGGTAATTCTATTGCTTTAAAGGGTGCTATGGATGTTAGTTTGATTCTGAAGGTGTGTGGCGTTGGAATGCTTGTCGCAGTGGCTTCGCAGGTGCTTTCCAAGAGTGGTCGCGAGGATATGGCGTCGCTCGTTTCGTTGGCTGGAGTGGTGCTTGTGCTGATGATGCTTGTCGGCGAGGTCGGCGCATTGCTCAGTCGCGTGAGGGAGGTGTTCGGTATTTGAACGTCCTCAGCCTTTTGGGCGTCGGCGTATTGCTCGCCTTTTCCTTTTATTTGCTTTCTACGCTTGGCGCCAAAAGCGCGCCCTTGTATCTTGCGCTCGGCGCCGTATTTTTGTTTGCGCTTGCCAGCGAGCCATATTTTCGCGCCGTAGAGGCGCTTTTCACCATCCCCACCAATGCACAAACAAGCGAGGTGGCAAAGACGGTGAGCAAAGCGCTTGCGCTTGGTTATCTGGTTGGTATGGGGGCAGATTTGTGCGATAGTCTTGGGGCAAACGCCCTCTCTAAGGCTTTGGTGTTCGGGGGCAGAATGCTGATTTTTTCTCTCGGCTTGCCATATCTGACAAGCCTGATTTCCATGGCAAGGGAGTGGTTAAGTCTATGAATCACGAGCCTTTGGAGGATGTGCTTCGGGAGGGAAGCGACTATATTTCCCGATATCTTGGCGATGGATGGGATGCCTTCGCATTTCCCGATATCTTTGATGTGGGGGCAGACATTCTAAGGAAGGGATTTGAGGATACGCTCGCCTTTTTTGCCCTGATGGTCGGCGCTGGCGTGTTATATGCCTTGCTTTCTCTCTTTTTTGAAGGGGCGCCTGCGGAGCAATCCCTTCTTGGGAGCAGTGTATCGCATACGGTAGAAGTTGTGCTTTTGCTATCCGTTGCCACCTTACTGTTTCCTCATATTAAGAGCGCCTTTGTGGCAGTGCGATCGGTGAGCGATTTTTGCGAGGGAATTCTTCCTGTTTTCATCAGCGTCAATTTTTTATCGGGAATGCAGGAGAGCGCCACCTTTTCTGCTTCTGCCTTCGGTATCATTCTTGCGCTTGTGGAGGAGGGAATTGAGAAAATCGCTTTGCCCTCCCTTGCTCTTTTGCTGGTCTGCTCTCTCATTCCGACATCTTCGGGTGAAATTCTTTCTTTAGGAGAACGACTCTATAAGTTCTATCTTTCGGTACTTACTCTGCTTTCCGTTATCATCTCCACTGCCTTTGCTCTGCAAAATGCCATTACTCTCGGAGTAGACCGAGCGACGCTTCGCGCATTGCGTTATGGCGTGGGTAGTATGATTCCTATTGTCGGACAGACTGTGGCGGGAACCTTGTCTGCCTTGTCTGGGGGTGTGCTTTATGTAAAAAGCACGTTGGGCGTTGGTACGCTTGTTGCGATATTTACACTTGCCCTGCCACCCCTTCTTCGGCTTTTGCTCTGTCGTTTAGCGCTCTCCTTGCCGTCTATGCTGGTGGGAGCGATTGGAGAGGGAACAGACACGGCGTATTCACGCCTGTATCGCACGGTAAGACGTCTGATAGATACCACGCTTGCCCTGGTGGCGCTTAGCGTTTCCTTATTTTTGTTTTTAGTCATTTTATTTATGAAAAGTACGGTATCCTTGATTTAATATGTCGAGTTTTGTTTCTACGTTTTTTGCCCTTGCGTCAATCTTTACAATTGCCTGCGCTCTTGTGAGCGATAAACGATTTTTGCGTGTGGAGAGGTTTTTGTTTTCCCTGATTTTCACATCAGTGATGTTTTTTTCTCTATCCTCTTCTTTACAAAATGGGAAATTGCCTGATTTTTCCTTGCCGGAGGGGTCAAATGCCCACGAGCACGCCTTTGATGAGATCATAGCAGATACTGTGAAGGCAGGGCTTGCGCAAGCGATCTGCTCGGAGTTTTCTCTTTCTGCAGAGGACTTTACCCTGACGGTTTTTGATCTGGAGGAAAAGACACATCTGCCGCGCGCTGTGGCTGTGGTCCTCCAAAACAAGGGCGTCTTTCAGGATACCAGAAGAATGGAAGAATATCTAAAGGAGAAGGGAGGCTTTCGGGATGTCCGAGTCAGTATTCGCTTGGGTTCATAGTATGCTTGGAGCACGGGGCGAGGGGAAGAAAAACGGCTCGATATGGCTTACCATATTGCTTTTTTTGGTGCTTGCCGTTTTATTTTTGTCTTTATCGACCTGTCAGGAGGAGAAAAAGACAGATGTCGTACATAGCGAGGAGGCAGAGGCGCTTTCGGCGTGGCGAGAGGTGGAGGAGAAAAAACTTTCCGAGTTGATTTGTCGTTTGGAGGGCGTGGAGCAGTGCTATGTGGGCATCCATTTTTCCAAAGGAGAGGAGAGCATACGAGAGGGAAGCGTGACCGTAAGCTTTTCTCCAGCGTGTGTCGGCTCGGTGGTCATTCTATATGAGGGGCAACGGAATCTTTCCGTCAAGGAAAAAATCGTGAATATGGTGACGACGCTTTATCAGATTGGCTCCAATCGTGTGAGCGTAGCCAATATCAACCTGAGTTAAGGGAGAAATCACGCTCTCAAAAAGCGAAGCAATTATTGAAATAGACCTTGATTAAAAACTGCACAAATTCGGTATATTTGCTCGGGTGCGCGCATAGGATGAAATAACCGCCTGAGAGGGTGCGGTAAGTATTCAAAGGGAGATATACAGTATGAAAAGAGAAAAAATCAAAAAATTCTTCTCATCTCGGATGGGAAAGAGCGTTGTCGTGGTAGCATCTGTGCTTGTCATTGCGCTCGCAGTGTACCTCAATTATCGTTGGTTTTACGATCCACTTGGTTCTCTTGGTTATGGCGAGGGCAATATGCAGGACAATTTCAACGATAGCCAGAATGCGTCGGGAGAGGGTGGCGCTGAGGATTACTTCACCCAAACGTCCTTGACGCGTCAGGAATCTCGCGACGAGGCAATGGAAGTGCTGAAAAATGTAACAGAGGATGAAAACGCAACGGAAGAAGCAAAGGCAGAGGCGCGCGCAATGCTTGCCAAAATTGCGAGCGATATTCAGAACGAATCCAATATCGAAACGCTTGTCAAGGCAAAGGGCTTTGAAGAATGTATCGCAGTGATTTCTGAGGATTCCGTAAGCATTATTGTAAAGGCAGAGCAGCTTCAGGCAGCGCAGGCGGCGCAGATTTTCTCTATTGCTTATGAAACGACGGGAATCAACCCTGAAAACATTTCTATCATCAATAAATAATGAAAAACGATAAAAGGTTGTCCGAAGAGTAGATTTCGGGCAACCTTTTTTATAGAAAACCCTTGACGAATGGGGCTTTTTGTGTTAAAATAAACCATTAAAATATTTACGCATCAGAACAGGAGATTTATTATGGAAAAATTGAAGGTCGGAATTATTGGTGCCACTGGTATGGTGGGACAGCGCTTTGTGATGCTTTTGGCAGATCACCCCTATTTTGAAATATCTGCCTTGATTGCCAGCCCCCGTTCGGCAGGCAAGACCTATCAGAAGGCGTGTGAAGGAAGATGGAAGATGACCTCCCCGATTCCCGAGACGATTCAGAATATGACATTGCTTTCCTCTGAAGATATCGAAACGGTAAGAGATCTTGTAGATTTTGTTTTCTGCGCAGTCAGCCTGTCAAAAGCAGAGACCTGTGAACTCGAGGAAAGATACGCTAAGGCAGAAATCCCTGTGGTGTCCAACAATTCGGCGCATCGCTGGACAGAGGACGTTCCTATGGTAATTCCGGAAATCAATGATGAGCATCTCTCTGTGATTGAAAGCCAAAGACGTCGACTTGGCACAAAATACGGTTTTATCGCCGTGAAGCCGAACTGCTCCATTCAGTCTTATGTGGGCGCTCTTGCCCCCTTGCGCAAATATGGTATTCGCGAGGTGGTTGTCACCACCTATCAGGCGATCAGTGGCGCAGGTAAGACCTTCAATGAGTGGCCTGAAATGATAGATAACGTGATTCCCTTTATCGGTGGCGAAGAAGATAAAAGCGAGAGGGAGCCCCTTCGCGTATTTGGTGAGGTGGTTGATGGTAAAATTGTTCCTGCAACATCTCCTCTCATCACCAGCCAGTGCATTCGTGTGCCCGTGACCGACGGTCACCTTGCCTGTGTTTTTGTTAAATTCGATCAAAAGCCGACCAAAGAGGAAATCCTTGCTGCGTGGGAGGAATACGAAGGAAAGCCACAGACGATGTCTTTGCCTTCGGCACCGGATAAGTTCTTGACCTATTTTGAGGACGAAACACGCCCGCAAACACGCCTTGACCGAGATATTTATGGAGGTATGGGCGTGACCTTAGGCAGACTTCGTGAGGATGCGATTTTTGATTATCGCTTTGTAGGTCTTTCGCACAACACTTTACGTGGCGCTGCTGGAGGGGCTGTCTTGATTGCAGAGTTGCTTTACCGTGAAGGTTATTTGAGAAAAACGAAGTAAATGTAAACTATTATTTATTAAACAAGAAGTTTGGTAGTAAAAAGGAGGAAAATGTCGTGAATGTATCGAAATATAAGGCGCTTCTTTGCGCTGTGGATATGGGTAGTTTTTCTGCGGCAGCGAAGAAACTTGGCTATACGCAGTCGGGATTGACTCATATGATGAACGCTTTGGAAAATGAGATTGGTTTTCCCATTCTGGAGCGTGGTTTTTACGGCATCAAGCTCACGCCAAGTGGTGAGCGTCTTATTCCTAAAATTCGTGAACTTGTTACGTGTGAGGATGCGCTGAACAATGAGATTCAAATGGTAAAATCCTATGGCGATACCATTGTCCGTATTGGCGCGTATTCGAGTGTGGTCAGTACTTGGCTTCCTTCTATTATTGAGCGTTTCAACCAAGAGTTCCCCGAAGTTACCGTAAATATTCAAACCGGTACAGTTACCGAGATTTATGGAGGACTTGCTGAGGGTCGCTTTGATTTCTGCTTCGTTGCAAAAAATCCAAAGTACGAATATAAATTCCTTCCTTTGTTCCAGGACCGTTTTTACGCCGTGTTGCCACGTGATTTCCCGAGCCACTCAAAAGAATTTCCTATTACAGCATTCAACGGAACGAAGTTTTTGATGCCCGGACTTGGCTTTGATGACGATATCAGCGCTATTTTTTCAGAAAATCGCGTGAAGCCTTTTGTTACGCAGACGTATGTTGACGACCCAGCCATTATCTCGATGGTAGAGCACCGTATCGGCGTCAGTATGCTCTCCGAGTTAATCCTGACGGGCAGACGGGATGATGTGCGTATGCTTCCGATTGTTCCTCCTGTTGCTCGTTCTATTGGTATTGCAATGAAGCACGATAAGGTGCTTTCGGTTGTGCAAAAACGATTGATTGTCATTACAAAAGAGTTCGTTAGAGACTACAAAACAGAGATTTTTGGTAATATTGAATAAATTTTGAAAAATATTTTCGTCATTTAGCCGAGTATCTTCCTCTTGACATTTGCTCTGCAAAAAGTTATAATATATATGTATGATGCAAAAATGATGAATTCTTTTGTATGAAAGGGTAAATAATGATGAAAAAAGTATTATGTTTAATGCTTTCCCTTGTGATGCTTTTTGCTCTCGTTTCCTGCCAGAGAAACAATGGGACAGATTTTTTCGATATTATCGATCAGGGTCGTGTGCCTGGCACCATCACAACTACGGTATCTTATAACATTATAGACGCTACAAATGCTGAAAATAGCGTTAGCCTTTCTGGCTTTTATAAGACTCTTACCAAGTATAACAGAAGCATTTTCACCTTCTCCTATGAACGCTTTGCTATGGCAGAAGAAAACGCTGATTTAATTAAAGAGGTGAGTGGTACCATCTACAAGGATGGAGATAAGGTTTCTCGGGACGGAGATGTTTTTGAGGAGACAAGCGCACTTCCTGGTTATGGTATTGCTATAAATCTCCAGAAAAACAACTTTGATTCATACACTGTAAGCGAGGACGGTAAGTCCTTTACAGCGAAGGTAACAGGCGCGAATATCAAGAATGCTCTTGGTGTGGAATTGGCAACGGATACCAACGGCGCTACCGTTCACGTTGTGAGCAATGGCCTTGTTATCACAGGTCTTACAATCTCTTATAAGAGCGTGCGTGGTGCAGATGTGTTTATTGCGACCAGTTACACCTATACCCCTGTAACCCTTAATTGGCCGACACAAAAATAAGGAAGTGAGGAACGAACGAAAATGAAAAAGATAATTGCTCTTGTTCTTGTATTCGTATGCTTGCTTCTTATGGTGGGATGCAAAAAAGAAAGCAAAGAAGTTACCAGAGTTCAGGAAGCGTTCCATAATGGAATGCCTACCAAAGTCGTTGTTGATACGGTAACCGATTTCGATGGCACTCAGTTGCTTTCTAAAGCCGAACTTACCATTGGTAGTTATCAAGGAAAAGCAGCTACGGTTTATACCCACGTGTATCAGCAATTTGAGCAAGTGGACGCTATCCTTACCTCTCCCATTATTTCCAAACAGGAATCTACGGAATATTTTGAAGGTAGTGGCGTACGTACGAACTTTATCTCTAACCCCCGTGCAGTTTTTGTTGCAGGAGGCGAAGATTTTGCTCCAGAGACTGTAGATAGCCTGATTCCCAATCTTTCGGGAAAGCTTCTTACGGAAATATCTTTTGAAAATGGTGTCTTTAAGGCGACCGTTCCAAAAGACAATGCTGCCACAGTATTTGGTGAAGGCATTGCACTTTCTTCGGATGCTACGATAGAAATTCTTGTGGTTGGTGGCGTGGTTCTCTCCACAGTCATCACCTATAAAATTCCTGCTACCCAAGAAGATGCCCCAGACGCAGTGGTAACAGCAACCATTTCCTACTACTACGACGTTCAGCTTCTTCAACCCCTTACCAACGAATAATCTTTCATTACTTAGGCAGATAGTTCACAGAGTGTCCTCTGTATCTACGAGGCTGTCTCAAAAACGATTGAGACAGCCTCCCCTATGCCTATTTTTGAAAATGAAAAAATAAAAGGACCAAAAGCTCAGTTGGTTAGAGCTCCCGGTCAAAATCAAGCGTGCGTGAGTCTGTGCATGCACAAGCGAGGCACGAAGTGCCACCGACGAAGGCGGTGAACTCGTAAGGAGTATAACCGGTCGGTGCAAGGTTCCTTGTGGGGCCACCTAACAATAACAATTAAATAAGGACCATTAGCTCAGTTGGTTAGAGCTCCCGGCTCATAACCGGTCGGTCCAAGGTTCGAGTCCTTGATGGTCCACCAATAGAAAACGCCACCCGTAGGGGTGGCATTTTTGTTTTCTGTTGGTGGAGCATCAAGGATGCGGTCTGCGATCGCCTGACCGGTTTGAGCCGAAGGCTACATAATCAAGCGAAGCGAGTCTGAATGCTTGCATTCAAGCGAGTGAGCGCAGATTGCTCTGCGAGCGCCAATCTTTGATTTGCATAGCACGCAGTGCCACCGTGTAAACGGTGACGCGAGCAAGGAGTATAACCGGTCGGTCTAAGGGTCGCATACCCCGCCCGAAGATCGGGGGAGCTTGCTCACCAGGCGCAGGGAGCAAAATCCCAGCGATTGATAATATGCGGTATAAAACAAGAAAAAATCCTAAAAGTGCCGATAGCGTTAATGCGAGCGTCGCATCAAGCGGATTAGCGTGCGACCTCGCATCGCTCGGCTTTGGATTTTCGTTTTTCCGTGTATTCAGTTTTTCGTGGCGTGTGCTTGGCTCGGCGGAGCGAAGCGACGCCGACTTGTATCAAGACAAGCACACGCCACGGTGCCAAAATATAAAATCTATCAATTTTTTCTTGAAATATATCAAGAACTTCTTGAAAAATATATAAGTTTATGGTATAATAGATAATCATAAAACTGAGGTGAAAATATGGCTATAAGTTATGATAGGCTATGGAAATTATTGATAGACAAGAAGATAAACAAAACTCAATTAAAAGAGCTTGCAGGCATAAGTACAAATGCAGTTGCAAAGTTGGGAAAGAACGAGTCAGTATCTTTAGAAACACTAGAAAAAATTTGTGTTACACTCAATTGTGATATAGGCGACATTGTAGGCTTTGTGCCTGAAAATAATTAAACGGAGCATAAAATGAGTACTTTATTAACTATTAGCGAAGCAAGCAAATTTGCAACAGAATATATTCAAAAAAGTGTTACCGAATCGAATATTACATATTTGATACAGTACGGAAGAATTGATAGATTTGAAAACGGCGGTGTCATATATGTTGACCAAGAACAACTTATGTCATATTATCAGTCTTTCAGAGGTAAGAAAGAGATAGAGTGGAAAAACATCCTTGGGGATGATACCAACTGGGAACTGTCTTTCGATGGATATAAAGAGGCTGAAACAACTAAGCACGTTCATCGCTTGCATCCGTATAAAGGAAAATATATTCCTCAACTTGTAGAATACTTCTTGGATGAACACACCGATGCTTTCAAAAAAGAAGTGTATTTCCGTCCCGGAGATATAGTGTTGGACCCGTTCTGTGGAAGCGGTACGACTTTAGTACAAGCGAGCGAATTGGGAATCCATGCTGTGGGCGTTGATATATCTGCTTTTAATGCACAAATATCTAACTGCAAAGTTGATTTTTATGATATTATCGACTTAAATCAAGAAATAGCACGTATCACTTCCGAGCTTGAAGAATTTGAAAAGGCTTTGAATATCGCTGAATTTGAAGCTGAGCTTCTTGAACGCTTGTATGAATTCAACTCGCAATATTTCCCCTCGCCAGAATTCAAAAAAATGGTTTATCGTAATGAAGTAAATGAAAAGACATATGGTGAAGAAAAGTCACAAATGTTCCTGCCCATATTCACAGAACTGGCAGATAAATACGGAGTTTCACTCGCCATATCTGAAGAATCATTCTTAGATAAGTGGTATTTCGAAACGGCAAGGCGCGAAATCCATTTTGTGAACAGACTTATTGAAGAAACGAAAAATGAAGCATCGAGGAGAATCCTTCAAATTATTCTTTCCAGAACAATGCGTTCTTGTCGTGCCACAACTCATTCAGATTTAGCAACGTTAATCGTTCCCGTATACACAACATATTATTGCACGAAGCACAAGAAGATTTGCAAACCGCTATTTAGTATTCTTAAATGGTGGAAGACGTATTCGCAAGATACGGTCAAAAGAATTTGTCAGTTCAATGAGTTACGAACAGATACTATGCAGCGTTGCTTTGCTGCCGATTCTTCTACGGTAGACCTTGAAGAATGTATTCACTCAATGGGTGGCTCAATAGCTGACACTTATTCGAAAGCCAAAATCAAAGGTATCTTCTGTAGCCCTCCATATGTAGGACTTATTGATTATCACGAACAGCACGCTTATGCATACGAGCTTCTTGGCCTCGAGCGTAATGATGAACTTGAAATAGGCTCAATGCAAAAAGGTCACACAAAGGCCGCTCAACAAAAATATGTTGATGATATTTCCGCCGTTTTGATTAACTGCAAGAGATTCTTAGCAGAGGATTACGAAGTATTTATTGTTGCAAACGATAAATATGGCTTGTATGAGAGAATCGCCGAAAACGCCGGTATGATTATTGTAGAGCAATTCAAGCGTCCCGTTCTTAATCGCACCGAAAAAGACAAAGGTGCATATTCGGAAATCATATTTAGAATGAAGGAGAAACCAGTATGAATAGCAGAAAAAAGCAAGAAATAGCAAAAGTCATTATTAAGCTTCTCAAATCTCGTTTTGATACTTTTCCTGAGGATGCCGCGGCTCCTCGAAACGCGCCTTTTCATAAAGCGTTTTTGCAGGCATTTTCGGATAAGTTCGATGCCGCGGGTACAAATGTTGATGCAATGATAAGTATGAGTTCTTGGATGCACGGACTCAACACCACATTGGGACAAGTCTTTTTCGAAAGCGTTGCGCATATTCTGTGCGACGGTGATAAGCGCGGATTTAACGGAAGTGAGTTTAGAATATATGCAGAGCAGGAACGAGTGATCGCCGAAATCATGACCGACCTGAAGAATGGCGATAGAATTCCAGATATGGTTGCTGAGGATGCACTTATAAAAGCTGGTGAACACGGCGAACTTGTAACCGGAACTAACTTTACCGCTGACTGCTATTTTGAGGACGAGGAAAACATCGTTGCCATCGAATTAAAATCTGTTCGTCCTAACTCTGGCGAAACTCGTGGCGAGAAGCAAAAGATTCTTAAGGCTAAGGCCGCACTTAGAATTATGTACCCGGGTAAAAAGGTTAGTTATTTCTTTGGATTCCCCTTCGATCCTACTGCAGATACCGATACCGGTTATTGCAAAGAGCGTTTTATGGGAAATATGATAGAATTTCCCAAGTTCTGCGATAAGGAAGAAATTTTGCTTGCCGATGGACTGTGGTCATATTTGTCCGGAGAAGAAGGCACAATGCAAGAGCTTCTTGATTTGATTCGCAGTATTGCAACCGCGAATTTTATGGACGAATTCGACTTTATTTCTACCCCTGATAATTTGATTTCAAACACTGACAGATACATAGAAATCGCCGCGCGTTGGTGTTTAGAGGATGAGGTTACAATCGCTAAAAACATAGAGATATTAAAGACATCTAACAACAAAAGCATAAGAAAGAATCTCTATCTCTGCGCATTTGATTCTAACGGGCAGTATAATGAAAGAAGAATTTCGTTACTTTTAAATTAAAAGTAAATAGAAAGGAAATATCGTGGCATCAACAGTTAATTCAGCATTTTCAAGTTTTTTAACAAATTCCGTAAATCTTGCACCCCAAAGAGTAACCGCGGCCAGAAACAGCAGGGATGCAATGTTTGAAAGAATAAACAACCTTAAGGATTTTCTTCCTCTGGCGAAGTCCTATCATATGCAATTTGGTTCTTTTGCAAGAGGAACAAAAATACGTCCTATAGATGACATAGATTTAATCATTTGTTTAAGCGGGGGAGGTCTCCAAGAGTGCGCCTCGTCCAGTTGGGATGATTATAAGATTAAGTTAACTGATACAACAAGCGTTTTCAAACAGTACTGCGATGTTTCATATCCCGGTTATTACGGCTATGGATATAACCCTACCTATTATCTCAACTCTAACAAAATAAAAAATGCATTCAAGTCAGCTCTTTGGGCTGAGCACGATTGTAGCAAAGCAGAGTTGCATTCGCGTGGTGAAGCAGTTACATTAAAATTCACCAGTTACGAATGGAATTTTGATATCGTGCCGGCGTTTTATGTATCAGACTACTATCTAATTCCTAACGGTACGGGCGGATGGAAAAAGACAAACCCCAAGCTTGATAGGGATAGGGTAAAAAGCATAAACTCAAAATGCGGAGGATATGCTCTTAATCTTGTTCGTATCGTAAAATACTGGAATAAACGACAAACCATGGCAACGATGCCTTCATATTTGTTGGAAGCAATGGTTATGAATTATTGTCAAAGTGTTTCTAACTTTAGTCAATTTGTGGACATAGAATTTAGGAATTTCTTGCAGTATTTATCAAATAACATTTTCAACTCCGTTCCAGACCCCAAGGGAATACAGGGAAATATCAATACTCTATCTTATGGGCAAAAACAATCCATATATCAAAGAGCTTCATCTGATTATACGAAAGCTTGCAATGCCTCTTATGCTGAAATGCAGGAAAAAGACCACTCTAAAGCTATAAGGATATGGAGAGAAATATTTGGAGGTGAATTTCCTACGTATGGGTAACTCAATATTCGATAATCAGAGTTCTTCTTTGTGCATAAAATGCCTTTTTGCTCAGCGTGCAAAGTATAATTTGGCAAAATTCATTTCAGGCGCTTACTTGATTATTTGTGTAATAGGAGCGGCACTGCTTGCGATAACTAAATCTTTTTACCCGAATGATTTAATCATCGGTCTATCTTTAGGCTTATCATTTGCCGCAACGTTTGCAAGTGATAGTGTTTTTCGATTAGTAAGCAAGTTAAAAAAAGAAGCGGCTCAAATACAGAATTATTTTGACATTATGCTTTTTTCCAGTCAAGATAATGCCAAACTATGGCACAACAAATTATCTGACAATGAAATTTACGAAATGGTTAGCAAATACCCTGACCGTGGATTTTCCAACGATGATAAATGGTATGAAGATTTTTCATCTCAACCTAAACATTTGCAAATAGTTTACTGTCAAAAAGAAAGTCTACATTGGGATTATAATTTGCGCAAGAGATACAAGATTTCTTGTTATGTCTTTTTCGGTGTACTCATAGTTGCTATTGTAATAACCGCGATATGCTTGGAACTTTCATTTATATCGTTTCTTGGAGTATGCGCTTGGGCACTCCCTTTTATAAAATACTGGATTGAATTTAGTAAAAATATAAAGAATGATGAATTACGTGTTAGGCGTCTTAAGGAAAGTATTTTTAGTCACCTGCATATGAAAGATGCTTTGGATGAAGAAGGGTGGCTTAAGCGGATAATCGAATGGCAAGATTTAATATTCGAGCATAGATGTAAGGCTGTTATGGTTCCAAACTTCTTTTATCGTATTTTCAAAGGACACCAACAAAACCAAGAGCATTCTATAGCCGAAAGTATTAACTCTAACGAAAGAATATAGGTAAATACCGGTTCGACTTTCGTTGAAGATGCTCCACCAATAGAAAATGCCACCCGTAGGGGTGGCATTTTTGATTTCAAGTGGCGAAATATCGAGTGATTACTACCAATTTTTGACTTCAAAAACATATGATGAGTATTCAATAGAGT
>JAZKYZ010000068.1:0-115830 GCA_045612385.1 Eubacteriales bacterium
TTTACAATCGCGCAGAATTCTTCAATTTTGTCGAGAGTAGAGAGGTCTGCTCCCGGAATAATGTAGTCAGGGTTTCCGATGGCTTTGTGATACGTGACGGTCTTTTCAATGTTCTCAGGACGAAGATCACTGACAGGTGAATGTGTACCGGAGATTTCAAGATGGAATTCATTTAGCATCGAAACAATTTCTTCTACCGAACAATCAAAGAAATCAGCAAATTCTATGTACTTATATCCAAGTTAACTAACCTTTTGTAAAGCTGTCTTCAGATTGATTTTAGCGAGGTGTCTTACGCTGTACATTTGAATTCCATAATTGTATTTTATAGTGTTAACTCTCCTTTTTTCTTCCATCATATCACAGCCTTTTAGAAAAGTAAATACATCAGTATAAATCTCCTTATTTTACAAATACTAACATCACATCCATTAAAAAAGGAGTTTAATATAGATAAAATGAAGGCCACTGGAATTGTTAGAAGAATAGACGATCTTGGACGCGTTGTTATACCAAAAGAAATTAGACGAACAATGCGTATTCGCGAGGGAGACCCACTTGAGATTTATACCGATAGAGAAGGAGAAGTAATATTTAAAAAATATTCTCCTATCAGTGAATTACAAAATTTCGCAAGTGAATATGCAGATACGTTGAGACTCACGTCTTCTATGCCTATTTTTGTATGTGATAGAGATGCTGTTATTGCAGTATCTGGAGCTTCAAAAAAAGAATATTTAGATAGGAAATTATCATCAGGACTTGAAAAAATACTTGAAGGAAGAACGCTATATGTTAAAGAAAACGGAAAGGAGGCAATTGCAGTCACTAAAGATGGTGGTTCCCATTATGTCAGTTGTGCAATGCCAATTCTTTCTGAGGGCGATATCATTGGCTGCGTGCTGACAGCGTTACAATATGATGCACCTACAAATGAGAAAATTGCCAGCGAGGTAGAATCTAAACTAATTCAAACTGCGGGGCTCTTTCTTGGAAAGCAAATGGAGAGTTAAAAAACAAGACCACCAAATTTTGGTGGTCTTGTTTTAGTATATTGTAACAGAATTTTTTTGTGTTGTTTTAAAGAAAGAAATGTATGTGTTTCCACGATTGATAACCAGCTTTTGTCCTGACAAATCATTGAAAAGCAACCGTCCTTCAGCATCCCTTATCCAGATAAACTTTGTCATAGTTCCATTTGTAAAGTAATAGCCTATACCACCCTCATTCGTTTCCAGGACAAGCTCGGTAGTGTCCGTTCTTTCATATGTTGTGGTGTCACAAAAGAGTATAAAAGCATTTTTGTAACTGACACTTTCTCCCGTATGAAGATCCGTAAGGTATTCTCCGTTTCTTTCATATTTATATTCGCCACAAGAAACATCATACATCAGATGTGCTTGGTTTTCCTCGTGAAAAGGAATCCGTATATTTTGCGCCTGATATGTTCCTCGAACTGTTTTATCAAGGGAATCGGGAAAAGAATAGGGGAGTGTTGGCGCCTGCGATTGCTTTGTTATAAAACGTAGATTTTCGAGCGCATTAGCAATTAGGTTATTATTGGTATATACCTGCGCATATCCTTCCGTGTAAGAATATGCATTTGATTTTGAAAGATCAATGTTGTTTTTGATCTCTGAAGAAGAATAATTCACTGTATCATCCTCGCCGTTGTGTACGAGAATTCCACCAAAGGAAGAGAGGAGAGGCGTGATATATTTTCTGGCTGGAGCGATAGAGCCGATTTTGCCAAGTGTGCTTGTTTTTGTGGTATAAAGAAGAAGTCTGGTTTTACCGTTTTCTAATGGGAATTCAATGGTTAGTTCAGCGTCTTTGATGCCATAAATAGCCGTGGATGGTGTTAACATATAACACAGTGGTATTTCCTGACTTTCCTCTAAAGAACAAGAAAGCCCACTCAAATAATTCTCATACCGAGTCACAACGGATGGAATATCTGTAGCGGGCGGGGATGGGATATTGCTTTCAGGCTGGTTTGTCGGATTGTTCTGTTCTGGTTTTTTCTCCATTCCTTCAGAAACAACTCCTACAACGCCTATCAATACAACAGTAATCAGTAGAAAAGCAACCAGTCTTAAAAGACTGTTCGTTTTCGAAGTTTTCATTTTTTACCTCCTTGAACCCCTTAAGGTTCACGCGTTACAGTAGTTATTTGTTATAACGGTCGAGCCAAGCGCAAGCAGTATCCAATGCTTCGTAAAGCCCCTTTGGGGTAGCCTGCTTTTCTGGCTTTTTCTCCCCTTTCTTCATAAGTTGAACAACGACAAGATCGGGAATATCGTTACCGTTTTTTGCCTTTTTTTCTGTCATTACGGAAATTTGTACATAGTATTCTTCACACAAATCACCGTAATAAAAATCATCATCCTTGCGGACGAGAGGTCTTCCTTTATATTCAAGGAATTCACCTTCTTTTACGCCTTCAGCAATTAACATAAATAAACTCCTTTCGTATGACTTGGAGAAGACGGCGTCCATCAAATCCTGAATATATTTTATCAAATTCAGCCATCCTTGTAAAGCGCTTCGACAAAACAAGACGATGTTAAGATTTCGATAAAATCAGCCTTTTTTAATAAAAGGCGAAGAAGTGACAGCCTCGCTTGCAGAGTGTCCTGTTTTCGCAAGAGAGTAAAACATATCCATTTTATGAGACATTTCTACTTGACTTACGAGGATGGGATCGCTTTTGTCGTAGCGAGTCGGCTTTGTCAGGATTTTAATTGTAGCCGTTTTCTTTGTCCTTTTGAGAATCGCAAGTCCCAGAGCATCAGAAGCAAGAAGTTGAGTAAAACGTGGACGCGTCGTAACATTGGAGGAGGTAACGCCAATGAGAGAGTTCCACAACACTCTACGAATTCTCGCCTTAGTATATTTTTTTGTCTCTGAGAGCGTAATCAAATCGGATATAGTGGATGCCTTTCGAGCGTTTCTCAAAAGGCGATTATATAAACCGTCTTCCCCCTCGTGTACTAAGATGGAGTCGGACGAATTTAGCAAAAAATGAGAAATGACAGCGGAGTCAAGCCGAGAAGGGGAGAATAGCAGATTTCCGTTTTTCTTGGCTTCCATTAAGCTATGCTGTGTCGGAGGTGGGCAATAATCAAGGATATTTTTTACATCATTAAGAAGTCCTTGACGAATGGCGCTCGCACTCGCATACTGCTGAGTAAGGGATAGATCGTTATATGCGTTTCCAATGCGCTTTACGGTGTGTGGTGTAATATTGGATTGACATTGCTTAAGTGCTTGAAGATACATAAGAGCTAACGTGTTGTTTGAAGAAAAGGTAAATTCGTCATCTCCGTACATACTTCGGTAAGCAGCTTCGTTTGCAGAGGCAAATCCAAGTTTTTTATTGTTATCCATAAGGCTCTGACGTGCTGATAAAAAGGCATCATCTTCCATCCTTTGAGAAACACAATCAAGCACTTCAAGCGAGCCACATTCGCTACCAAAAGATAGTATATCTACAACATTTAACGAGTTTATAATATGGACAGCGCTATTAGCAAAATGTTGAGCGCTTGACATAGAGTAGGGGAAGGGAAGTTCTAAAACAAGATTGACGCCACATAAGACGGCACATTTTGCTCTTTCAAATTTATCAAGCAATGCAAGCTCGCCTCTCTGTGTATAATTACCACTCATTACTGCGATAATGACAGCATCTTGTCCATACACTTTACGAATGTTTTTAATTTGATAGAGGTGACCATAATGAAAAGGGTTGTATTCTGCTACAATAGCAACAATCTTCATAAAAACCTCCTAAAAAATTCAAAAACATCTTGAAAAAGAATAAAAACTGTTATATAATTATATGGTAAAAAACAAAAAGGAGTAATAAAATGAAAGTTCTTGTTGTAAATACCGGATCAAGCTCTTTGAAATACCAGCTTTTTGATACTGCAAACGGCTCTGTGTTGGCAAAAGGAAACTGCGAGAGAATTGGTATAGACGGCTCTCGCATCATTCATAAGACGAATGGCAAAGAAGAATACATTAAAGAGATGTCGCTTCCAACACACTCGGATGCAATGAAGGTTGTCGTAGCTACCTTGCTTGACTCAAATGTGGGTTGTCTGAACAGTGTTGACGAAATCGAAGCGATTGGACATCGTGTCGTCCACGGTGGTCCTTTCTTTACACAGTCTGTTCTTGTCAATGACGAAGTTCTCGAAACCCTTTCTAAATGTATGGCGTATGCGCCTCTCCATACAGGCGCACATATTATGGGTATTCGTGGATGCTTGGAGGTTATGCCCACAACACCTCAAGTGTTGGTGTTTGACACTGCGTTCCACCAGACTATGGCGAAGGAAGTATTTATGTACGGTGTATCTTATGATATGTATGAGGAATATGGAATCCGTCGTTATGGAGCACACGGTACATCTCACCGTTACGTAAGTGGAGAAATGATTAAGATTCTCGGCACCGATGCGCAAGGAACTAAGATTGTTACCTGTCATATTGGTAACGGCTCGTCCATTAGCGCAGTCAAAGACGGAAAATGCTTTGATACATCTATGGGCTTTACCCCTCTGGATGGTGTATTGATGGGAACGCGCTGTGGCGCGATTGATCCCGCTATCGTTCCTTTCATTATGGAGAAGAAGGGTTATACTCCACAGCAGATGGACAATTATATGAACAAGCAATGTGGTTTTGCAGGAATTAGTGGCGTTGGTTCCGATTCGCGCGACGTTGAGCGTGCAATGAATGAAGGCAACGAAAGAGCAAAACTTGCTTATGATATGCTTTGTTATCAGATTAAGAGATATATCGGAGCATATAGTGCGGCAATGGGTGGCATTGATGCGATTGTATTTACGGCTGGTATCGGAGAACACGCACCTTATATTCGCGAGCACGCACTTGAAGGTCTTGAATATCTTGGAGTTGAACTTGACACTGAACGTAATACCTTTGGTCATTCTTCGACCCCTGTACAGCTTTCTACGGACAATTCCCGTGTTAAAGTTTATATGATTCCTACCAATGAAGAACTCGTTATCGCACGCGATACAGAGGAAATCGTTTCCTGTCTTTAAGCAATTATAAATGTCTGCAAACTTTGGTTTGCAGACATTTTTTGTCTATCAATTATTCTATCACATAATTAACAAAATGTCAAGAAATAGAAAGAAGAACTTTTGTTTTTTCTCGTAAAGATTCAAAGATATCGTTTAATACGTTAAAATTAAGAGCGTCTATATAATATTTTTCCATTTCAAAGTGAGACTTTGCGGCAGATGCGAAATGTGATTTTGCAATTTCCAACGCTTCTTTGTATATAGAGAGCAGAGACGTTTCAATTTCGCGTTCCTCGCTGAAGGAAAGCGTAAGGTCGAGGAAGGGAATTTCAATTCTGTCGACATCTCCAGTAAAACAATTTAGGATAATGTTTGAGGATATTTTCTCGTTCTTTATGTTATCACACAAAAGCTGGGAAACACGCGAATTTTTGTTAAAATAAAGAGTATCAAAGTGCTGTTTTTTGCTATGGTCAATTTCAAAAAAACCGTCTTTTCCAAAAGATGTATAAAGCAATTTTTGTATGCCATCGCGTGGGAGATATGGTAATTTTTCAAGGATGTATAACAGGTTATTTTTTTCCTTATTGTTATCGAGAATATACGAAACTGCCGAATAATTTCTGTCAATTTCTCCACATACAAGCAGAAAATGATAAGCAAGTTGATATTCGTTCTTTTTCTTTCGGTACAGATTTTCAAGTTGAGTACGGTGTGTGATAATTTTATCTTCCTCTATGGCTCTCTCAAGGTTTATAATCTCTTCACACACGACAGGTAAGGTAGGATCGGTTAAGTGTGGTGAGGTTCCATCTAAAAAGGCAATTTTCCTTCCATTCTTTTTGATTATTAAACCATCATAGGATTCTTTATCTGAGGAGCAAAGTATACAATCAATTTCCTCAGATTCGTCGGAAAAGGCAACTTCGAGTTTTTTCATTAGTGTGCTTTTTCCTGTGCCGGGACCTCCTTTTAATATGAAAATTTTGTTGAATTTTTCTGGTGAAAAAACGTGATTAAAATAACTTGTAAAACCGTCGAACCCATTTCTTGATGCAAAATATTTTGTGGATTTTGCTTGCATATACTCCTCCTGGTGTGTGGATTATTGTTTTTTGCCTTTGGATATTGTTTTTCCCCTTGACAATTTGATTCTAAATATAGTATAATAAAATAGTTATAAATAGGAGGTGATTGGATGGTTGTGATTGGCCTATGTGGTGGTACAGGTAGTGGAAAAAGCACGGTGGCAACTATCTTTCAAACCTATGGCGTTGAAATTTTAGATGCAGATGCCATTTATCGTGAAATTACTTCTTATATGAGTGATTGCCTAATTGCTCTTCGTGATGCTTTTGGAGATGAGATTGTTCTTAACGATTCTTTGAATCGTAGCGTATTACGTTCGTTGGTTTTTGAAGGTAAGAATGCAGTTTATAATCGTAATCTTCTGAATTCAATTTCTCACAAGTATGTTAAAGAGGAGATGATGGCGCGTATTTCCTCTTTAGAGAAGCAAGGGAAATCGACTGTATTGTTAGATGTACCACTGTTATTTGAATCTAACATTGATAAAATATGCGATTTTCTCGTTTGTGTGACAGCTCCATTAGAAATGAGAATTGATAGATTGTTGCTTCGTGATAAAATCACAAGAGAAAAAGCAATTTCGAGAATTGATGCTCAACTTTCAGACGAATTTTTGATTTCGCACACACACTTTCATATTTTGAACGATAAATCACTTTCTGATACAGAAAATCAGGTTGAAGAAATTATAAATAAAATAAGATATAAGGTAGGTACTTAAAATGGCTGAAAAATCTAAAGGTCAAGAACTTCTTGAAACTCTTACTTACAAGAAGAAGAACATTTTTGAAGAGGCATCTCCTGAAAAGGTAAAAGCAATTTTTGATTATTGCGAAGGCTACAAAGCGTTTTTGGATAACGCAAAGACGGAAAGAGAAGCCGTTGAGTATACCATTCAGCTTGCAGAGAAAAACGGATATACGGAATATCATATTGGTGACCCCATCAAGGTTGGTGATAAGAGATATTTCAATAACATAGGTAAATCTATCATTTTGTTCCGCATTGGAGAAGATGATATTGAGAAGGAAGGTGTACGTATCCTTGCCTCTCACATTGACAGCCCTCGTCTGGATGTAAAACAGGTGCCTATGTACGAGGATAGCAATATGGCGTTTTTAAAGACGCACTATTATGGTGGTATCAAAAAATATCAATGGACGGCAATTCCTCTGGCTTTACACGGTGTTATGGTTAAGGCGAATGGCGAGGTTGTCAAGGTTACCATTGGCGAGGATCCTGCAGATCCTGTATTCTATATTAACGACCTTCTTCCTCACCTTGCACAAAGACAGTCCCAAGAGCCTCTTGGTTCTGCAATCGCTGGTGAGTCTTTGAACATTCTTATTGGTGGTTTGCCCTATGATGATCCTGAAATCTCCGAGAAAATCAAGTTAACTGCACTTTCTCTTTTGAATGATAAGTATGGCGTAACCGAAGAGGATTTCTTAAGCGCAGAGCTTTCTCTTGTGCCAGCATATCCTGCTCGCGATATTGGCTTTGACAGAGCACTTCTTGCTTCTTATGGTCATGACGATAGAGTATGCTCCTATCCTGCTGCAACGGCTCTCTTTGATACTATGAGCAACAATAAAACCATTATGGTCATCCTGGCTGATAAAGAAGAAATTGGTTCTGTTGGAGTTTCTGGTATGCAGTGTGACATTTTTGTTGATATCTTGAATGAAATCAGCGTAAATCTTGGTAAAAATCCTGCTGCTGTTCGTATTGCATCCAAGTGCTTAAGCGCTGACGTTAATGCTGCCTACGACCCCAACTTCCCTGAGGTCTACGAGAAGAGAAACAGCGCTATGCTTTCTATGGGTACCTGTATGAGCAAATTTACCGGAGCGAGAGGAAAGAGTGGCTCTTCTGACGCTTCTGCTGAATTTGTTGGTTTTGTACGCAACCTGTTTAATGAGAATGGCGTAATTTGGCAGACAGCCGAGCTTGGTAAAGTGGACTGTGGCGGTGGTGGAACCGTTGCTGCATATATTGCAAATCACGGTATCGAAACTGTGGACATTGGCGTTCCGGTCATTTCGATGCACGCTCCTTACGAGGTTGTTTCTAAAGCAGATGTTTATTCTACTTATGAAGCATTTCTCGCTTTCTGCAAGTAATAATGCTGGATAAACTCATAAGCGTAGAACGAAGATATGTCGAGATAGAACGAATGCTAACCATGCCTGATGTTGCAAGAGATGCTGAAAAATTTCGCTCTCTGATGAAAGAGTATCGGGCAAAGGAAGAAATCGTTATCAAATATCGAGAATATATCGGCTTACAAAAGGGAATGGAAGAGGCATTTCAGATGTCGTCGGACGCTGAACTTGACGCCGATCTCCGTTCCCTTGCGGAAGAAGAATACTATGCACTCAAGGCAGATTTGGCGAGAGTGGAAGAAGAATTAAAAGTTCTTTTAATCCCTCGCGATCCAAATGATGATCGAAATGTGGTTGTCGAAATTCGACAAGGAACCGGCGGAGAAGAGGCGGCTCTTTTTGCTGCTGACATTTTTCGTATGTATTCTATGTATGCACAAAAGAAGGGCTTTACCGTGCATATTATGCAGGCGAACGAAACCGAGCTTGGTGGATATAAGGAAATCACCTTCATTATTAAGGGCGAAGGCGCATATTCACGTTTCAAATTTGAAAGTGGAACACACCGTGTGCAACGTATTCCTGTAACCGAATCGAATGGTAGAATTCAGACCTCTGCGATCACTGTTGCCGTTTTGCCTGAAGTAGAGGCAGTTGAGGTTGAAATTTTACCTCAGGATATACACTTTGAATCTTGTAAATCCAGTGGTGCCGGTGGTCAGCATATCAATAAAACGGAAAGCGCAGTTCGACTTACACATAAACCTACAGGAATTGTTGTAGAATGTGATAGCGAGCGTAGCCAGTTGCAAAACAAGGAACAAGCGCTTGCGATTCTTCGCGCTAAATTATATGATATAAAACAGCGTGAGCAGGATGAACGAATCGCCAAAGAACGCAAGAGTCAGGTTGGTTCAGGCGATAGAAGCGAAAAGATACGCACATATAATTATCCACAATCACGTGTGACAGATCATAGAATTAACAAAACAATATATTCGTTAGATGAATTTTTAAATGGTGACATTGATTGTATCGTCACCGAATTGATTGCAGTGGACACTGCTGAAAGACTAAGGAGTGAGAGCGATGGAAACTGAGATTCTTTCCGTACTGAATGAAGAAAATGTTTCTTTTGCTATATCACGTGCTCGTGATGTCATTTTACGTGGTGGCTTAGTTGTTTTTCCAACAGAGACGGTTTACGGACTTGGTGCTGATGCAACCAATATGTATGCAGCAGAAAGAATTTATCGTGCAAAAGAGCGTCCGTCGGATAATCCCTTGATTATCCACATTGCAACGCCTGAGGAGGCAGAGAAGTATACTTACACATCCGAAACGTACTATGCCTTGGCGCGTGCTTTTATGCCTGGTCCTTTGACCGTTATCCTTCCAGCCAAAGACACCATCCCACTGACAACAAGGGGTGGTCTTGATACCGTAGCTGTTCGCTGTCCATCAAATAAAATTGCTCGAGCATTGATTTCAGCATGTAATGTGCCAATCGCAGCTCCGTCAGCGAATCTTTCCGGTTCGCCCTCGCCGACTGTAATTAAGCACGTTATTGATGATATGAATGGTCGGTGCGATCTGATTATAGACGGTGGGGACTGCGAATTCGGTTTAGAAAGCACAATTGTACAAATTTTGCCTGACGACACCCTTCAGATTTTGCGACCTGGCAAAATTACGCCAGACGATCTTCGCAAGGTTTGTCACAAGGTTTCTATCGCAAAAGCCGTTACCGAAGGACTTGGTGAAAATGAAGTTGTTTTGTCGCCTGGGATGAAATATCGTCACTATGCGCCATCAGCGCCAATGATTCTCTTAGATGGTGATACATCGAAGATCATACAACACATTCGCTTGAACGGTAAGGGACGTGTCGCAATTATAGCCTATCGCGACGAAATCCATTTGTATCGTCAAACTTTACCAGATGCCGTTCTATATGATTTTGGAAAAGAAGGCGATGAAATTGAACAGGCGCACAGCCTTTACTACATTTTGCGCGAAGCAGATAAGGAAAACTATGACATTATCTATGCACCAATGCCTAAAAAGGATGGTATTGGTCTTGCATTATATAATCGTATGATTCGAGCTGCAGCATATCAGATGATACACTTAAAATAAAAGATGATAAATCCCCGCGACTTTGGGAAAAGAGGATTATAAATGGCGAAAAAGAAAATAGTTCCACAAAATCCAAAAGAAAACGAATCCACCCCGATGATTCAACCTATTACGGAAATTCTTGAGAAGAATTATATGCCGTATGCAATGAGTGTCATTATTTCACGTGCTTTGCCTGAGATAGATGGCTTTAAACCTTCTCATAGAAAACTTCTTTATACTATGTATAATTTGGGATTGATGTCAGGGGCGAAAATGAAAAGCGCTAAAATTGTTGGCGCAACAATGAGCCTGAACCCTCACGGCGACTCTTCTATTTATGAGACTATGGTTCGTTTAACACGAGGACACGAGGCGCTTCTGCATCCTTTCATTGATAGCAAGGGAAACTTTGGTAAGCACTATTCAAGAGATATGGCATACGCTGCTTCACGTTACACGGAAGCAAAACTTGAGCCATTCTGCCAAGAAATATTCTCGGGAATTGATAAAGAAGCTGTTGATTTTGTTCCAAACTATGACAACTCTACAACCGAGCCAACGCTGTTTCCGACGACGTTTCCCAATATTCTGATTTCCCCTAATCTTGGAATTGCAGTCGGTATGGCTTGTTCCATTTGCTCTTTTAATCTTGCTGAAATTTGCGACGGAACCATCGCTCTTTTAAAAAATCCAAAGACTACAATCGACCGATTGCTTGACATTATTAAAGGACCAGATTTTTCTACAGGCGCCGAAATTCTTTATGATAGAGAAAAAATGCAGCGTATTTTTGAGTTTGGTACAGGCTCAATTAAAATGCGCGCATCTTACTTCATTGATCGAAAAGAGCATCGCATTGATATTATTGAAATTCCATATTCTGCGTCTATTGAAGCAATTATCAATAAGACTCGTGATATGATAAAATCTGGTAAATTAAAAGAAGTCACGGACGTGAGAGATAGTGTGGATCTTTCAAGTTCTCGTTTGATTGTTCTGGATTACAAGAAAGATGCAGATCCGGATTTGATTATGACAAAGTTGTTTTCAGCAACGGAGCTTGAAACTACATTTGACTGTAATTTCAATATTTTGATTAACGGATCCCCAAGAACACTGGGTGTAAGGGATATCCTTATTGAGTGGATTGAGTTTAGAAAACAGTGTTATAGTCGTGAGTTGGCTTTTGACTTGAAGAAAAAAGAGGACAAGCTTGATCTCTTAAAGGGTCTTGCCAAAATTCTTGTTGATATTGACAAGGCGATTCGCATTATTCGTACAACAGAAAAAGAGTGTGATGTCGTACCCAATCTTTCGCAAGCATTTTCTCTTTCCGAGCGTCAAGCCGAATATGTCGCAGACATAAAACTTCGTCATATCAATCGTGAGTATATTATCAATCGTGTCAAAGAGATTGAACAGTTAGAAGAAGATATCCGTGACATTAAGGAGACGCTTCGAGATGAAATCAAACTGAAATCCATACTGATCTCTCAGCTTCAACAAATTAAGAAAAAATATGGAAAACCAAGAAAAACAAAAATTGTTGAACTGGAAGAGGTAGCAAGAGTTCCCGTTGATAAAACATTGTTTATAGATCAGTATATATGCCGTTTGGTTCTGACTCGTGGTGGCTATTTTAAGAAGCTTTCTTTGCAGGCCGCGAGAAATGCTGACGAACATAGACTTAAAGAGGGCGACTACATCATATACGAGGAAGATGCCTCTAACCTTGATTTTGTTCTTTTCTTCACGGATAAGGGACAAATCTATCGCGAGGATATTCACACCTTTGATCTTTGCAAGGCCTCGCAAATGGGTGACTATATACCAGCTAAGTTGTCTATGGATGATGACGAGCACGTTATCGCGTGTAAGATGTTCCACGAAATCAATCCAGAGGATAAGATGGTGTATATCTTTGAGAATGGAAAGGGCGTCAAGATACCTATGTCCGCCTATATTACAAAGAGTAAACGTAGAAAACTTACAAACGCATTTTCTACCGAATCGCTTCCTGTTGGCGCATTTTATGAAAGCAAAAATCCAATACAGATTTTCATTCGTACAGACAATCACAAGGGTATGCTCATTAAAAGCAATTTGATTATAGAAAAATCAACCAGGACCTCCTCAGGAAAGCAGATCTTCCAGCTTGCTCGAAAAGCGAAGGTGGAAATGGCAACCGATTTAATCGACCGACTTGGTGAAGATGCACTTCAATGTCGCAAGCTTGCTTTGCCCAGTACGGGAGTGAACATTTCTAAAATGAAGTTTAATTTCTAAATTGAAAAAGACTGTCTAACGTATAGACAGTCTTTTTTTTATGTGCAAATTACATATCTGCTGTGGCATCAAATTTATAACCGACGCCCCAAACAGTTTTGAGAGCCCACTTGTCAGAAACACCCTCCAATTTTTCACGAAGACGTTTCACGTGTACGTCGACGGTACGGGAGTCTCCCAAATAATCGAAGCCCCATACCTTATCCAAAAGCTGATCGCGTGTGAAAACACGATTGCAGTTTGATGCAAGAAAATAAAGAAGTTCAAGTTCCTTTGGAGGAATATCAATAGCCTTACCATTGAGTTTTAACTCATATTTCTGAAGGGAAATCTCAATATGCTCAAATTTAACAACCTCCTCATCAGCATTTTTGCTATGCGCATTGTAGCGACGAAGAACAGCCTTGATTCTTGCAGAAATTTCTTTCATTTCAAACGGTTTTACAATAAAATCGTCTGCGCCGAGTTCAAGGCCGAGAACCTTATCAAATACCTCGTTCTTTGCAGTTACCATAATGACGGGCTTAGAAGAAATTTCACGAATTTCACGACAAACCTGCCAGCCGTCTTTTTTAGGCATCATAATGTCAAGAAGAACAAGGTCAGGTTCAAAAACCTTAAACGCATTCAGCGCGTCAATGCCATCAGCAGCAGTTTTTACTCTATAGCCTTCATTTTCAAGATAAATGCGTAACATTTCGCAGATATTAGGGTCATCATCAACCACCAGCAACTTAATATCCATTTTGTACCTCCTAAATTGTTAACTTTGTTAAATTTTCTTTTAAGTTCATAATTATTATAACTGAAACTTAAAAAAAAGTCAATAGCTAACAGAAAACAAAATGTATTTAATATTAAATTTCTTGTGAACAAAATATATCCTTTTAATCAAACTTTTTTTGAAAAAGGTCTTGCGAAACAGATGAAAATATGATATGATATATAAGATAAATACGTACTGAAAGGTAAAGAAAATGAAACTTGGAATCGTTGGACTTCCCAATGTTGGAAAGAGCACACTTTTTAACGCTCTTACAAATGCAGGTGCCGAGTCGGCAAACTATCCTTTTTGCACAATAGATCCTAATGTTGGCATTGTGTCTGTTCCTGACTCACGTTTGGATGCTTTAGCGCAGATGTACAAGCCTGAAAAATTTACGCCCGCAGTCATTGAATTTGTAGATATTGCTGGACTTGTTAAGGGAGCATCTCAGGGTGAGGGACTTGGCAATAAGTTTTTGGCAAATATACGTGAGGTAGATGCAATTGTTCACGTAGTGCGTTGCTTTGAAAACAGTGATATTGTACACGTAGATGGTTCTGTGGATTCTCTGCGAGATGTAGAAACAATTAACCTTGAGTTGATACTGTCCGACCTTGAAATTGTTGAACGTGCGATCGAGAGAACAACGAAAGCAGCAAGAGCAGATAAAAAACTTTTGGAAAAATTGGATGTTTTAAACAAGATTAAAACGGTTTTGGAAGAGGGTAAATGCGCGCGTACACTTGATTTGTCCCCTGAGGAGCTGGAGTGGATTGATGAGTCACGCCTTCTTACATTGAAGCCTATTATCTATGTCGCAAACATTAGTGAGGATGAAGTTTCTGGCGCTTACGAAGGCAATCCGGAATATCAAAAACTTGCGAAACTTGCAAGCGAAGAAGGAAGCGAAATTATCGCTGTTAGCGCGCAGATCGAGGCTGAACTTGCCGAGCTTGAAGGTGAGGAAAAAATGGTATTTCTTGCAGATCTTGGTATTGAAGAGAGTGGTTTGGATAAATTGATTAAATCTTCCTATCATCTTCTTGGTTTGATTAGTTTCCTGACTGCTGGCGTCAAAGAAGTTCGCGCTTGGACAATTCGTCGTGGCACAAAGGCGCCACAAGCGGCTGGTAAAATCCATACGGATTTTGAACGTGGCTTCATTCGTGCTGAGGTGGTTGCATTTGAGGACTTGATGCGCGAAGGAGATCGCAATAAAGTGAAGGAAAAGGGTTTGCTTCGTTCAGAAGGTAAAGAGTATGTAATGAAAGATGGCGACATCGTGGAATTCCTTTTCAATGTTTAATCCTAATCAAAAAACCTCTTAAGGTAGTGTCATCTACTTTAAGAGGTTTTTTATTATTTAAGATAAAGACAAACGTTTGGGAAAAGTGTAGATCTCTCCATATGTTAAGAAGTGATTATAAAAATCTTGATCCAAATAGTTTAGGTTATTGGAGAGGATGATCCGTTTGATTTTCGACGGGAGATCGTTTATATTTGTAAAATCGGAATTTCTGATACCTTTTGCGCCAAAGATAACACCATTGCATTCGCTCATCAATTGCATAATCGGCGCATAGGAAACTTCATCTATGGCGCCCTTTGAGATATAAAGGTGTTTGTTGCTTTTATATTCAATGGTAAAGACGGGTATTATTTCATCAGATGCCGAATGGATTTGCGTTATATATAATTTTGAGTTACTGAAGGATAGGTACTGATGTGAGCGAAACGTGGTAATCTTGATGTAATAGGTATTGGCAAGTTCTTGTATTTGCAAGAAAATTTCTTCTTGATTTTTTGTTTCTGGAAATGGTAGACAGATAGAATACACCTTTATATTTTTAAATAGGCTCTCTAAATATTCTGGTGTAACAGAGTTGTAACCCATCAAAACGTACTCATTGATATATGGGAGATGTTCGTTTTTTAAGTTGTTAATGGTCTTTTTGTATGTAACTCGTTTTGTTGGAGCAATATCAATATAAACATTGCTTCCACCTTCTTTCAAGAAAAAACTTTCCTCAAAGTACATATCCTCTTGCATATACACGAGATCATCTTTGTTTATACTTGCCATTGTTCCGATAAATGCGCTCAAATAAATCAAAAGAGCAAGAGAACAGATAATGCCAAACGCAATTCGCTTATGCTTTATCTTGTAGAGGAGATAGTATAACAAAGCGCAAATCAACAATATGGCGAAAATGATACACATTGTAAAATTTGTTGAAAAGTATCCAAATTTCAGTGAAGAGAAAAAGTTAGCAGGCAACTCTATGCATTTATATAAAAAACTCATAATTGTGGATACTGGTAGAAACACACCCAAGATGGATAGGGCGAGACCAATATAAATATACACCTCTACCAAAAGAGAGAATAGTAAGGTCGTAATTGGTGAGAAAATAGAGGTATAGGAAAACTTCGCTACCATAAAGAAAGAAGTGTATAGCATTGCGAACAAGGAAATAATGACAGAAGAAAAGATAGGATAAAGAAACTTCGGTATTTTTATTTTACCATCTTCCATAACAACCAGTGCATGGATTACACCAAAGGTGGCAAATGCCGAGAGCAGAAGAGATACATCTGTTATAGAATATGGTTGAATCAGTACAAAAAGGAATACGCTGGTGAATAATCCGGTAGTTAAGTCATATGAAGTACCAAATAAGAATGCAAGAGTAGAGAACAAAAGCATAAGACCAGCGCGAGTCACGGAAGGAGAAAAACCAGTGATCGCCATATATGCAAGAACAAAAATAGAAAGAATTGATAAGCGCCACTTTTTGTTTATTTGACACAGAGAAAGAAGCCTATGAAGCATAAGAGATAGTATGGCAAGGTGTTGACCACTTAATGCTAAAATATGTGAAACGCCTATTCTGCTGAAATTCAGACGACAAACACCTGAAAGCAGAGATTTATCTCCAATCAATAAGGCGAGAAGCAGACCTCCGGAATCCTTCCCAAAAATCTTATATATGTAATTATGGAAGGATTCTCGAACGGTATGAAGAAATTTTACTAAAACGCGTTCTTTGTGTCCTACGAGCGTAATGGCATCAGAGATATGTTCAGCTTCCCCAACAAAACCTTGAGAATAATTATAACTGTCCATATCATCAGTGGTGTTCAGCGAACGAATATCTGCTTTTGTGAGAATAATATCTCCAATATCAAAACCATTGAATTCCTTATCTGCAAAAAGAATGAGTTTACTATTTTTATTTTTACCATCAATTTGTATGCACCTGATTTCATATCGAACGCCATATTCGGTATCGGATTTACTTGTTATTTCTGCTTCGATAACAGACTCTTTTGCTTTAACAGTGTGCGAAATATCAAAGTATAGATGAGAAAGCAATGTCGATAAAAGAAAAAGGGAAAGCAACACGATATGAAAAATGTAATTGTCTTTTTTCACTTTTTTGACAATGCAATTGGTGATGAGTAGCAACGAAAATAAAATGGCAAGGAGCAGTGACAATATTGGATTTTGCAAAGAAAAAAGAGAAAAACCACCCAGCATAACAAAAATAATTAAGCATAGTGGTTTTTCTCTAAAAAATTGCATAATAACACCTAAGAAGCCTTATTTTTTACGCTTCGCACAATCCTCAGGTGTTTTGTACTTCATTTCACATCCTTTGGGGACAACAAAGCGGAATCCATCTCTTATTACAGAAAAGTCAATGGTACGAGCACCTTTGATTTCGCCGTCAATGCAGATGGGCAACGGGGAGTTAAATACCATTTTGAAATGGGGAACCTGGCGATATGTAATGTATTTCATTGCGCGTTTGTTTGATAAAAAGGTTCCTTTTTTATAAGAACCAACGAGAGATAAAAAGTTTAAACGACCAATTTTTTTAATGATGCAAAGATCCATCAGCCCGTCATTTAACAAGGCGAGGGGGGCATTGTTAAAGCCACCACCACAAAATTGACCATTAGCGATTGCCGTTAGGAGCAAGGTGCCGTCAATGGTTTCTCCATCATCAAACACAAGACGCATTGATGTGCCGAATTTCTTGAAAAGTACAACGAAAACCCCGAAAATATATGACAACGAGGGGGGGACAAGCTTTGAATGCTTCAATCTTGCAGCTTCTTTGACAACTGCGCAGTCAAAGCCGATATTTACCATATTTACGCAATAGATAGAGTTGCACCGAATTAAATCCAGTGAAATCGTTTCGCCATCTATTTGCGCATCAATGTTCTTAAACAATTCTAAATTTGTAAAGTTTCTAACAAAGTCATTTCCTGAACCGGATGGGATTACACCAAATTCAACATTTGGATTTTCTGGGGCGCTATTTACAATTTCATTGATGGTACCATCGCCACCAACAGCTATAAAACGCTGTCTTTCAGAAGATATACGAACCATAGAACGTACGTATTCCGTAGCATCACCAGCACAGGTAGTATAATAAATATGATAATTTAATTGTCTTTTTCTGCAAGCTGCTTTTATTGCATCTTCATATCGAGGATTTTTGTTTGTTTTTCCGGATTTCGGATTGAGGATAAAGTGATATATCATAAATATACTCCGAAATGGTTTATTTAATTATTATTATAACAAAAGAAAACGCTTTTGTCAAGATTTGTTAGAAAACTAAGGGCAAAAGAGCTTCAAAAATATCGAAAAAAGATAGAATATTATTTAATTTTCTCCAAAATCATTTCCCAATATGCTTTTGCGGTCTGTTCTGTTTTGTTTTCCCCAAACTGATAATAAACGCGATCGGCAATATCTGATGGCAAATATTGTTGCTTTACGTAGTGATAGGGATAAATATGAGGATACAGATATCCTTTAAACTCCGGAGATTGGAGATGGACGGGAACTTGTTGTCCAAGTCCTTTCTCTAAATCCTCCTTTGCAGCAAAATAAGCATCGTGCGCTGTATTGGATTTAGGACTGGTTGCGAGTAGAATTGTAGCATTTGCTAACGGTATAGCTGCCTCAGGCAAGCCAAGTTCGCGTGCGCTTTCGCAGCAAGAACGAACAATTGACGCCGCCATCGGATAAGCCAGCCCGATATCTTCGGACGCGATCACTTGGAGCCTTCTCATTGCAGAAATTAAATCGCCACCAGCTAAAATTTTGGCAAGGTAAAAAATGGCTGCATTTGGGTCTGATCCACGAATAGATTTCTGTAGACAGGACAAGAGATCGTAATGAACGTCACCATCACGATCAAAATGAAATGGATGCGATGGCATCAAGGAACGCAACGTATTTTCCGTAATCATTTCGTCGGAAATATAATAAGCGTTTTCCAGAAGATTGATTGCCATACGTACGTCACCACCACAGCCTTCTGCCAATGCAAGAAGAAGGGGGTCGGAAGCAGATTTGACGGTTCCAAACTCGCTATCTAAGGCATTTAAGGCGCGTCTAAGAGAAGGAAGGCAATCTTGTGGGGTTGTTGACTTAAATTCAAAAACCATACAACGGGACAAAATTGCATTGTAAACATAATAGTATGGGTTTTCTGTGGTGGAGGCGATGAGTGTTATTTTACCATTTTCAATAAACTCAAGCAAAGATTGCTGTTGTTTGCGATTAAAATATTGTATCTCATCCAAATAGAGAAGTGTACCGGAATTTGCCATTAAAGAATCACAAGAAGAAATGACTTCCTTGATATCGGAAATGGATGCCGAAGTAGCATTCAATTTAAAAAGTTGCATATTGGATGTTTTCGCAATAATGTTTGCGAGAGTTGTTTTCCCGGTGCCTGGAGGACCGAAGAAAATCATATTGGGAATTCTACCACAGTCCAAAAGCTTTTTGATGATACCGTTTTCTCCAACGAGATGACGTTGTCCCACAATTTCTTCAAGAGATGTGGGACGAATTCTGTCTGCTAAAGGTTGATTAGCCATAGAAAAATCCTTTGTTATGATATAGTTGAAATATTACCTGAAAATAGTTTTTCAAGTTCAATTTTAAGAAGTTGATTCTCAGAATTTGTCAGTTCAGGATCCGTTTTTAGCAACTGCTTAGCTACATCAAAACTTAGCGCAAACAGACCTGTCTCTTGACATAGCGTCGCAAATTTGAACTGAAAACCACCACTCTGCCTAAAAGTATCTTGTTGATTTGCAAAAAAATCTCCTGGACCACGCATCAACAAATCTTCTTCGGCAATTTTGTAACCATCGTGAAGATCGCACAAGACTTTCATTCTTTTTCTTGCTTTATCACCTTTTTCATCAGAAACAAGAATACAGTATGATTTTCTTGAAGAACGTCCGACACGACCACGAAGTTGGTGCAACTGTGAAAGGCCAAACCGTTCTGCGTTTTCCACAATCATTAGTGTTGCCGTTGGCACATTGATTCCCACCTCAATTACGGTAGTTGATACAAGAACATCAATCTCTCCATTACAATAACGACTCATAATTTCGTCTTTTTGCTTTGTATTCATTTTGCCGTGCAGTGTCTCAATTCGCAAGTCGGGTAGAGCAGAACGTAAAGTTTGTGTATAACCTTGCGCATCCTTCAAGGTTTTAGTATTGGATGGTTTCATTTCATCCCATTCAAATGAATCAATGTAGAAGAGATCGTTTTCATCCTCTTCTTTTTGTTCTATTGCTGGACATACAACATATACCTGTCCACCACTTTCCACCTGTTTTCTGATAAAAGCATTGAGGCGATCACGATACGATTCATCGACAAGGAACGTTTCTACGCTTTGCCTTCCCTTTGGCATTTCATCAATTTTGGAAACGTCAATATCTCCATACATTGCAAGCGCAAGTGTTCTTGGTATGGGCGTAGCACTCATAACAAGTAAGTGAACATCCTCTGCTTTTTCCTTCAGTTTTGCTCTTTGCATTACACCGAAACGGTGTTGTTCATCTGTTACAACAAGACCGAGTTTATAAAAATTAACTTTGTCGGAAAGTAGGGCGTGCGTGCCGATAATCAGAGATATTTCTCCATTTTCCAGTTCTTGATATATCCTTGTCCTTTCCTTTTGCGTTGTTGCGCCTAAAATGAGAGCGACTTTGTACCCCAGTTTTTGAAAATCAGAGGAAAGATCTTCAAAATGCTGTCTTGCAAGGATTTCGGTTGGCGCCATTAAAGCGCACTGATATCCAGATTTCAGCGCAATATAAATAGCGAGAGAAGCACATATTGTTTTGCCAGAACCGACATCTCCCACCAAAATTCTTGTCATAGGTGGAGTAAGACCGTTTTTCGTACGAGTAAGATCTGCATAAATCTCATTGACGCAACGCTTCTGTGCATTTGTTAATTCATACGGGAGCAGATTCAGATATTCTTTGATAGAACACGGACTGATTCTCGGGGCATTGCCACTTTTGTTTTTAAGAGCGCTTTTTTGGGTACCAAGCGCAAATAGAAACATCTCATCAAAAGCAAGTCTACGCAAAGAGCAAGCCAAATCCTCTGACGACTTAGGAAAATGTGCTTCTCTTATGGCATAAGAGAGCGTGGGCAAACCATTCTCCAAACGAATTGCTTCCGGGAGATAATCTTCTATTTGATTGAGTGCGTTTTCAAGGGTCTCCTCAATCATTTTAAGAATAATTTTAGGTGTAATTCCTTCTGTTAAAGAGTAAACAGGAAAAAAATCCAAAAGAGGTTTTTCTTGATTTATAGGTTCGTACTTTGGATTGATTAACTGCATACGATTGCGTTTTACGTTGGCTTTACCGTAAAAACGAAATTCTCCCCCTACGTGAAAAACTTGCTTTATATATGGAGAATTATAAAAAACAATTTCGACAGAACCAGTCTCATCAAATGCGCGAAACTTTGATAAGGTCATAAATTTTTTAATTTTTGCGCTGGAAACCTCAGTGGCTACTGTTAAGATGAAAGAGGCCGTTTCTCCGTCCTGAACATCTTGAATTAACCGAATATCTCCTCGTTTTTCATAAGCGCGAGGAAAAAAATAGATGAGATCGCGTATGGTATGTATATTTAATTTAGCAAGTTTTTCGGCGCGCGTTTTTCCGACGCCATTCAAAACCGTAACAGGGGAAAATAAATCCATAAGCATCTCCTTTTTCTTTTATGTCTTTATTTTACACTATTTTTTTAAGATTTTCAATATCAAACGTAATATTTGCTGAAAAATTGCTTAAAATTTAAAATATTTATTAAATGTTATATTTTATATTTACAAAATACTTTTTATGTGCTATAATTATAAGGATAAAATGTAAGGTAGGTGTTTTATATGTATCGTAATCTCAAAGAAAATCGCTCATATACAAAAACACTTGTATTATTTGGAATATTGTTTTTTGCATTGACACTTGGAAGCGTTTTGATTAGTGATATTCTTTTACCCGTGTCAGCTTCAATGTTAACGCTCTTTCTGCTTTTCGATAAAACAAAGATCAAATGGCTTTCTCTTTCCCTCGTTGCTGTATTACTTGTATTGGTTGCAGTAATAAGTTTATCCAGCACTATTTTTGTTTTAATTGCATTTATTTGCGCCTTTGTTTTGTTCTATGGCTATTATAAGGGATTAAACAAAGCTGAAATATCAATATATTTATCCCTTCTGTATATCATTTGCACTGTGGCTTGTTTGTATTTTATCGGAGCAAAGGAAATAGGTAGTTTTCACTTTTCTGAAGTTTTTCAATATTACAACAAACTTTTTGATGCGCTTGTGCAGGATTTGGTTGAACAGATGAAATTGTCTTTTGCAAACGCCAGCGCAAGTGGACAAGAACTTGGGATTGAACAAGATGAGTTTTTGGAGATGATCGAACAAACACTTCGCTCTTTCTCTTCTATGTTCCTTTCTGTTCTTGCTATCATTGCTTTTTTATACGCTGGTATTCAAATAAAGCTTTTTAGTTATTCTGTCATTCGCTACGAAGATAGTCCTCGTCCTCGTCAGAGTTGGCATTTTGCATTGTCTAATGTCTTCGCATACTTCTATATTGCTCTCGCCCTTGTATCTCCATTTCTTGGAACAGGGAACGGTGTTATGGCGATTGCTATTGCGAATCTTTACAATATTTTTATGTTCGTATTCGCTTATATTGGATTCAACTATGCGTTACACTTTCTATCTCACACGAGAAAAAAAGGGTTTGCGCGCTTTGTTTTCATAGTCTTTTTGATTATGGCGAATATGGTAGCAATTCAAATATTGTCCTTTATAGGGGTGTTTATCACTACTATGCACAATAAATTTATGAAAATAAACGGGGGAGAAAACGATTCCCCAAAAGAATAAATGAAAGGATACACTATGCAAAATAATCAGCAAAACAATCGTAGAATTCCTTTTGCATCACGCACAGAAATGATGCTTCTAATTACTTTTGGCGTTGTGAATCTTGGCATTTTCGCACTACTTGCTAACTTTACAAATATATCCCCTTATTATATTGCTATTGCTTTGGCTTTGGTCTATTTTGCCCTAATTCTCCTATTGAGAACGGAAAGCGACAAAAGACTTTCTGTTGTAGCAAATGAGGGGCTTATGGAGTTAATGGGCGAGCAGAGTATGTGTCTATTGAAAAATACAGTATTTCCTGTTCTTGTCTTTGATAAGCTCGGAACGGTCTTATGGGCAAACAGTGAAGCATTATCCCTCTTTACACTTGATGATTCACCTGTTGGCAAAAATATGTCCTCTCTTATCGGAGGTGAGGATTATGTTTTTACCAATGAAGATAATCGTGTTGTAACGCTTTTTGGTCGTCGTTATCAAGCAGAGGGCTTTTGTCTGTCAGAGACAGGAGATGGTCTGTACGCTCTGATGCTTTCAGACAACACTGCCTTTATCGAACTGAATGAACGATATAGTGGTGAAAGTGTTGCAATCGCTTACATTACGATTGATAATGTAGAAGATATTTTACAGTATGTTCACGAGAAATTCCAATATGCCGTATCGGCCATAGATGATAAGATAAAACAATGGGCGCACGATATGGGCGGTATACTAAAATCATACGATAACGACAAATATCTGATGATTTTTGATACGTATCATCTCAATCAGTGTATAAACGATCGTTTTGCTATTCTGGACGAGTTTCGTGAAATACGTATCAGTGATGGTTTTTCGATTACGCTTTCTATAGGTGTATCAAATGTAGGAGGAACCCTTGAGGTTCGAGAGAAAAACGCTCGCGACGCTATAGATCTTGCGCTTCAACGTGGTGGAGACCAGGTTGTTGTGAAAACAGAAGATGCCATTTCTTATTACGGTGGTCGCACAAAGTCTGTCTATAAGAGGACAAATGTGCGTTCTCGTACGTTTGTGAATCAACTTATGGCGCTTATGGTACGTGCAGATAACGTCATCATAATGGGACATCGCTATGGTGATTTTGACTCATTTGGCGCTTCTGTTGGCTTGGCGAGAATTGCGATGCTCGCTGGCGTTAAAACAAATATTGCAGTGGATAAGAGGGATAAAAACCTTGCCCCCTGTATTCGTATGCTTCAGGAAGTACCGTTGTTTTCTCAGGTGTTTGTAGATAACGCAGAGGGATTAGATCTTGTACATCCCGGAACACTTCTTGTAATCGCAGACGTGAATACCCCTCTTCGCGCTCAATTTACGGATATTGCTTCAAAAGTAGCAAATATTGTTATCGTTGACCACCATAGAAAAGGTGATAAAATTGCTGATAACGTTAAGCTTTACTACATTGAACCTTCTGCGTCCAGCGCTTGTGAGTTGGTTACTGAAATGTTGCAACACGCACTGATCAGTTCTAATATTTCAAAAGAGGAAGCAGATATTTTGCTTTCCGGTATTTTGCTGGACACCAAACAGTTTACAAGAAATACAGGAACACGTACCTTCGCTGCAGCAGAGTATCTTCGTGGCGTTGGGGCGAATCCTACAGATGTTTATGAACTGTTTAAGACAGATCCTTCTGATTTGTCGAAAGAAGCTCGTTTCCATACGTCTATTGTTATGTACCGAGACGAAATAGCCATTTCTACCTGTGAAGGTGAAACGGATGATTCCTTCCGTATCATTGCCTCTAAGGCAGCAGATAAAATGCTCACGTTGAAAAATGTGGAGGCATCCTTTACACTTGTTAGAATTGGTGATGAAATTCATATATCAGGACGTTCGGCCGGTAAAGTAAATGTTCAACTTATTCTTGAAAAATTGCACGGTGGCGGGCATTTTGATGTCGCTGGCGCGCAAGTTGTTTCTGAATCCGTTGAAGATGTAGCAGAAATGTTAAAATCTGCGATTGACGAATATCTTGATGAACGTTAAATATATGGTCGCTATGCGACAGAATGGAGTATTATATGAAGGTTATCCTACTTTGTGATGTAAAAGGACAAGGAAAAAAAGGTCAGGTCATTGATGTCTCTGATGGATATGCAAGAAATTTTCTCTTGCCTCAAAAGAAGGCTGTAGTTGCAGATGCTCGCACACTTGGCGAAGCCAAAAGCAAAGAAGCTGCGGCTCAGTATAGAATCGAAGAGGAACGCAAAGCTGCAATGGCGCTTCGTGAAAGAATCAATGCTGTAACCGTTGAAATTCAAATGGGACACGGTCAAGACGGACGTCTGTATGGTTCCGTGACAGCAAAAGATATTGCTACTGCTCTTGAGGCTATTATTGGCGTTTCAATTGATAAACGTAAAATTCTTTTGAAAGAGCCTATTAAAGCTTATGGAAATTATACAGTTGAATATAAGTTGATGAGCGATATCATCGCGACATTTTCTGTAAAGGTACATCAATAATTTAGAAAGGGTGAAATTTATGGAAGACTTGAATAAAAAAATGCCAGTCTCCATCGAAGCAGAACAAGCACTGCTTGGGTCTTTGATTTTACGACCATCCAGTTTTGAAAAAATTGGTGGTATGATCAAAGCAGAAGATTTCGACCTGGTATTGCACCAGCATATGTTCGCAGCTATCGAGAGAATGTTTAACACTTCTGCTACGATAGATCCCATTACCCTTGTGAATACAATGATTGAAATGGGCGACAAGGATGAAACCTCAGGTCCTAAATATATTGATATGATACTTGGATCTGTTCCTTCTGCTGCGAACATTGAAGATTATGCTAAAATCGTTAAAGAAAAATCACTTCTTAGAAGTTTAATTCGAGTGTGCGATGATATTTCCTCAGATGCATACGAGGGTGGCGCACCCGTGCGACAGATTATTGATGTGGCAGAGCAGAGAATTTTTGATCTTTCACACGGAAATACTACAAGGGATTTTCGTCACATCAGTTCCATTTTGCAAAATGTTTTCCAAGAACTTGAAATTAAGAGCGAACATAAGGGAGATGATCCCCGTTCTGTAAAAACAGGATTTTCTGGTCTTGATCGCGTGCTTGTAGAAATGGGAGGTGGCGATCTTGTCATTGTTGGAGCGCGTCCTGGTATGGGTAAAACCTCTTTTGCAATGAACATTGCCACGAATGTTGCGAAACAATCCAAAAAATCAGTATGTATTTTTTCCCTTGAAATGTCAGGCGAACAGCTTGTTACACGTATTTTGTCAAGCGAAGCGCTTGTAGATTCGTATGCCTTGCGCTCGGGTCAATTAAAACCTGAAGATTGGGACAGTATTGCCGGTGTCATTACAGAGCTTTCTGGTTGTAATATTTACATAGATGATACCTCAGCTATGACAACTACGGAAATGAAGTCGAAATTGCGCAGAATTCCCAATCTTGGCCTTGTTGTAATTGACTATATTGGTCTGATGCAAAGCACAATTAATACAGATAATCGTGCAGTGGCAGTGGGTGAAATTTCAAGAAATCTAAAGATTATGGCAAAGGATCTTGGAGTTCCATTTATCGTATGCGCGCAGTTAAACCGTGGCACAGAGTCTCGTTCAGGACAAGACAAAAAACCAAATCTGTCGGATTTGCGTGATTCAGGTTCGATTGAGCAGGACGCAGATATTGTAATGTTCTTGTATCGTGATGAATATTATAAAGAGATTGGTGGAAAAGCAGACGATCCTGAAGCGAATAAAAAAGCAAATACGGCTGAAGTCATTGTTGCGAAAAACAGACATGGTTCTGTCAAGAATGTGACAATGGGCTGGATAGGTCAATTTACAAAATTCAGAACACTTGAGGAAGATAGATAGTTTGGATATCAATATGCTTTCGCGCTTCGATACAGATCGAGGACAGCAATTGCTTTCCTCCCTTCTTACTTGTATAGAAGACAATGGAATGTGGAAAAAGATAAGAGAGGGCGTTTTGCTTGGTTTTTCTGGTGGACCAGATTCTGTTTTTCTTGCTTTGGCTTTTTTGTATTTGAAGTTGAGGAGAGAAGATTTCCCTCTTGCGCTCTGTCACGTGCATCACGGAATTCGCAAAGTGGGAGCAGATTTTGATCTTGCCTTTTCTGTAGAGTTTGCAAAGTCGAATGGTCTTGAACTGTTTTCTTCGCATATTGATGTTCCAGCCCTCGCCAAAGAACAAGGGGTGGGGATTGAAGAATGCGCAAGAAATGTTAGATATTTTGAATTTCAGAAGATAATAACGGGCAGAAATGATCTTTCTTGCATTGCGACTGCACATAATGCAACAGATAATCTCGAAACGGTCATTCAAAGATTGATGCGTGGTACCGGCTCTCGTGGATTGTGTGGCATTGCCCCAGTGCGAGATAATATTATTCGTCCAATGCTATATATCCCCAAAAAAAATATTGTTGACTTTCTTCGTGCGAATGATATTTCCTATGTTATTGATGAAACCAATTCGGATATTCATTATACAAGAAATTTTATTCGCAATGAGATTTTGCCCGATTTAGAAAAAATTACACCTACTCCGGAAGTATCAATTATACGTTTTTTGCAAAATTTAAGAGAGGATCAATCCTATCTTGATGGATTGGCACACGACTTTATATCTCAACAAAACCTGCCATTCGTTTCTGTTTGTGATTTCCGAGCGCTTCCTCGTGCGATTCAATATCGTGTCTTAAATGCAATGATAAAGCCCGTTTCTTGCGATTTTATGCTCCAGAAAAATCATATTGATTTGATTTTTGAAGCAGTTGAAAATCAAAAACGAACAAGGATTTCTCTTGGTAAAAAATTGTATTTTGTAATCCAACAAGAAAAAATTTACTTTGAAACAAGTGATGTTCTTCAAAGCCAAGTAGAAAAATTGTCGTTAAATACACCATATTATTCCACTTATTTTGAAGCGTACTTTTTGTTTTGTGATGATGAGCATTTTAAAACTTATAAAAATGTTTACAAAAATTCTATATCAGTGTCTCTTTCTTCTGCTATAATCAATGGTGAATTATATCTTAGAGGTAGACATCCAAAAGATTTATACCGTGTCAAGGGAATGACACGTAAAATTAAAACATTGTTCCAATCTCTTCATCTTCCTGATGCTAAAACAAATAAAATACCGATTATCTGTGATGACAAGGGTATTTTATATGTTCCTCCATTCGGCGTTCGGGAAGAGAAGGAGCAAATATTATCGTCTATTAAGTATCATTTAATCATAAGTTATATGGATGATAAAATAATGCCGTGGCATGACTAACTATTATTTTCTACAGAAGAAAGGCAAAGGTTTATTTACATGAAGGCAAATTTTAAAAGCATACTGGCTTTGCTTCTTATTGTCGGAACCGTAATTACGCTTGTTTCCGTGTTTTCGCAAGGTCAAAATGCATCTGAGGCTCTCGGTTATTCTGATATTGTTGGCTTATTTGAAGAAGACCGGGTAACATCATTTAAGGTGGATAGTAATTTAAAAATTACTATGAAAGCCTTTGAAAAAGATGAAAATGGGAAAATTACGGATAAGGAAAAGACGTATACTTACGCATTGTCATATAATTTTCAATTGGATGAAATCAATAGTCTTGCATTTGAAAACTATTCCAAATATCTTCAAGATCCCACTTCCTCTAATTTAAAAGAATATGACTACGCTCCTGCGTATGAAACACCATGGTATGAAACATATCTTCCATTCATTATCACTGGAATTGTTTTGGTGTTGTTGTTTATTTTCGTAATTCGTCAGACTTCGGCAGGTGGACCGGGCAAGATGAATTCCTTCTCAAAATCTCACGCTAAAATGGGTGCAAACGAGAAAAATCCTGTTCGTTTTGCAGATGTAGCAGGAGCCGATGAAGAAAAAGCAGAACTGGTAGAGGTTGTTGAGTTTTTAAAGGACCCTCAAAAGTTTATGAAGTTGGGTGCTCGTATTCCTCGTGGTGTTCTTCTTGTTGGCCCTCCTGGTACAGGTAAAACCTTGTTAGCGAAAGCTGTGGCTGGCGAAGCTGGTGTTCCATTCTTCTCGATTTCCGGTTCTGATTTTGTAGAAATGTACGTCGGTGTCGGTGCATCAAGAGTGCGCGATTTGTTCGATAACGCAAGAAAAACGCCTGCAGCTATTATTTTCATTGATGAGATTGATGCAGTCGGTAGACATCGTGGCGCAGGACTTGGTGGTGGTCATGACGAAAGAGAACAAACATTGAACCAGTTGCTTGTTGAAATGGATGGTTTTGGTACAAACTCGGGTGTTATTGTAATGGCAGCGACAAACCGTCCTGACATCCTTGATCCAGCTCTTCTTCGTCCTGGTCGTTTTGATAGAACAGTTACTGTAAATTATCCTGATATTAAGGGAAGAGAAGAGATCCTTCGTGTTCATACAAGAAACAAACCCTTAGAGGACACCGTTGACCTTCACAAGATTGCTCTCACGACCATTGGTTTCACTGGTGCAGAGCTTGCAAACCTTATGAATGAAGCAGCCCTTCGCGCTGCCAAGAAAAATAAGGCTTTGATTGGTATGGAAGATATCGAGGAAGCGTATATGAAAATGCTTCTTGGTCCTCAAAAGAAAACAAGAGTACGCTCGCCAGAGGATAACAGGCTTTGCGCATACCATGAGGCAGGTCACGCTGTGGCATCCTATTTCTGTAAGAATACGGATCCTGTCAAACACATTACCATTATTCCTGCTGGTAGCGCGGGTGGCGTAACTATCAGTGTTCCTACTCGTGATCAGTTTACCCTTTCTCGCAATCAGATGATTGATGATATTGTTATGACGCTCGGTGGTCGTGTTGCCGAAGAAATCATTTTGGATGATATTTCTACAGGTGCTTCCAGTGATATTCAGCACGCTACAAAGGTGGCCCGTAATATGGTTATGCGCTATGGTATGAGCCAAAAACTCGGTCCTGTCCTTTATGGTTCTGATCATTCTTCAGATGAGGTTTTCTTGGGTCGAGACTTCTCGTCGGGTAATAACTATTCTGCTAAAACGGCTGCTGAAATTGATGATGAAATCCGTGCCATCATTGAAAATGCACACTCTACCTGTCGTGAGATTCTTACAAAGCATATTGAAAAATTGCATTTTGTTGCACAATTCCTTCTCAAAAATGAATCTATGGATGAAGAACAATTTGCAGCAGCAATGAGTATGGAGAATCCTACTATTGAAGAAATTGAAGCAATCGCTTCTCAAAAACGTCAAAAGAGTGAAGAAGAGAATAGAGAACAGCACGAGAGAAACCAAAGAGAGGAAGAAGAGCTTGCTCGGATGGAAGAACAGTTGCAACAAGAAGTTGTTCACGAAGATTCTCCAGATGAAGATACTCCTACCTTCCCATTCTAATGAAAATGCCCGTGCAAACGGGCATTTTTTGTTTTGGAGATGCCTATGAAATACCCAATTATACTTATACACGGAATTATGCTGAAGGATGTTTTGCATTTTAAGGCGTTTGGTAGAATTGAAAAAATGTTAAAATTACAGGGGTATCGTGTTTATACTTCGCCACACGATGGCTTGGGAACTATCTCTGGAAATGCAGAACAAATAAAGTCCTTTATATTTGAAGTATTGGAAAAAGAAAAAAACACCAAAGTGAACATTATAGCACATTCCAAAGGTGGATTAGACGCACTATACATGATTGATAGATTAGATATGACAAAATATGTGGCTTCTATCACCTTTTTATCCACGCCACATAAAGGTTCTGTGATTGCAAGCAAACTTTATACATTGCCCAAGCTATTTCGCAATTCGATTGCATTTTCCTTAGATTTAATATATCGAATTGCAGGTGATAAACAGCCGAATGCACTTGAGGTTTGTCGTTCACTGATGTTATCGGAAGAAAATGTTTTTGAGTGTTTCCATTCACATGATGGTATTTATATGCAGAGTTTTTCATCTGAAATGAAAAATGGAAAAGATGATTTTGTAATGAGGATACCCTTGCATTTTTCACGTCATTATGAGGGAAAGCCTACGGATGGCATGGTCAGTGCAGACTCTGCTCAATATGGTAACTATAGAGGAAACGCAACAGAGCACTCTATATCACATTCTCAAATTGTTGATTTTATGCTACATAAAAGCAAAAAAGAAAAGGTTTATGGTTTTTATTCAAAATTGTGCCGTGAGCTTGAAGAATTTGGATTTTAATTTACGGATTAAAACTGCAATCGAATATAAAAAAAGGTGTCTCAAATTTGAGACACCTTTTTTTAGCCAAAAGAACTATTATATGGGATGAACACCATTTTGGGGATCACCGTTAGGATCGAGATTATACTTCTGTTGCTTTCTCCAATCAAAGAACTTAATAGCAACTTGCTCAAAGAGAGCGAGAGAAAGAAGGTCTTCCTCTTGTTCCTCATAAGGAGCAACTCTCTGACGAAGCGACTCGATTTCAGGAGCAATTTTATCAGCCGGGCGATAGTCGATTACGGCATCATCACCGATAATCTTCTGTCTGAATTCTTCGCTGATTGTGGCAGGGCATTTACCATACTCGCCACGTACAAGCGCACGAAATTCCTTTGTAACTCTTGCATATCTTCCTTCGTCTGCAAAAAGAACATTGTTTACTGCCTGAGTACCAACAATCTGGGAGGTGGGAGTAACGAGAGGAGGATATCCTGCATCACGACGGACATTTGCAACCTCTTCAAGAACTTCGGGAAGCTTATCGAGTTTTCCAGCCATTTTAAGTTGTGAAATCAGGTTGGAAAGCATACCACCAGGAACTTGATAGCGAAGTGCGTTAACGTCAACCTTAAGAACCTTAGGGTCAATCAGACCGCTTGAAAGATATCTCTCGCGAACACCATTGAAATATTTAGCAACGACATCCAACTTCTCAAGTGAAAGACCAGTATCGTAAGGTGTACCTTGAAGTGTTGCAACAAGGGATTCGGTAGGCGTATGAGATGTACCCATAGCAAGAGGAGAAATTGCAGTATCAACGGAATCTACACCAGCCTCGATTGCTTTGAGGAGGGTCATAGAGCCAAGACCAGCAGTATAGTGAGTATGGAGGTTAATTGGAATAGAAACGGTATTCTTAAGCGCTTTTACAAGCTGGAAGGCTTCAAAGGGCTTCAAAAGACCTGACATATCCTTAATACAGATAGAGTTTGCACCCATATCCTCAAGTTGCTTTGCATAAATTGCAAAGCCTTCATTGGTATGGAAGGGAGAGGTGGTGTAGGAGATCGCAGCTTGAACGTGTCCACCTTCCTTAATTGTTGCACGAATAGCCGTTTCAAGGTTGCGTGGGTCATTCAATGCGTCAAAAATACGAATAATATCAATACCATTAGCGATAGATTTTTGAACAAAATATTCAACAACATCATCTGCATAATGGCGATATCCAAGAATGTTCTGACCACGGAAAAGCATTTGCAATTTTGTATTCTTAACTTTGTTGCGAATGGTACGAAGTCTTTCCCATGGGTCCTCTTTTAAGAAACGCAAGCAGGAGTCAAATGTTGCGCCACCCCAAGCCTCAAGAGAATAGTAACCAACTTGGTCCATCGCCTCAAGAATTGGAATCATTTCTTCGGTGGTCATACGTGTAGCTGCAAGCGATTGATGCGCGTCACGAAGGACGGTTTCAGTAATTTTAACCTTTGCCATAATTGTGAATCCTTTCTAAAATGTAAATCAGGCGAAGAAACTAAGGAATACGCCTGCTGCAACTGCTGAACCAATAACGCCAGCAACATTGGGGCCCATTGCATGCATCAGAAGGAAGTTGGAAGGATCTGCTTTACGTCCTTCATCTTGCGCAACACGAGCAGCCATAGGAACGGCACTAACACCAGCACTACCAATCAAGGGGTTGATTTTACCACCTGTAACCTTGCACATAATTTTACCAACGATAAGACCACCACAGGTAGAAATAATGAATGCACAAAGACCGAGCGCGATGATGTAAAGCGTTTCAAGTTTTAAGAAGTTTTCAGCATTCGCTGTTGCGCCAACGCTGACACCAAGAAGAATCGTTATAATGTTACAAAGCTCATTTTGAGATGTTTTGGAAAGACGTTCGGTGACTCCAGACACGTTAAAGAGGTTACCGAGCATCAAAAATCCAACAAGAGGTGCTGCATCCGGAATAATTAAGGTAACAAGAAGAGTTACAACGATAGGGAAAATAACCTTTTCGATTTTAGTAACCGGACGTAAATTCTGCATTTTGATTTGACGTTCCTTCTTTGTGGTAAGCAAACGCATAAAGGGAGGTTGAATAATAGGAATTAACGCCATATAGGAATATGCCGCAATGGCAATTGCTCCAAGAAGGTGTGGCGCGAGCTGCTTTGTGACGAGAATGGCAGTAGGACCATCTGCGCCACCAATAATACCAATAGCGCCAGCTTCCATAGGAGAAAAACCGAGAAACAGCGCAACGAAGAAGGCGAAGAATACGCCAAACTGCGCTCCAGCACCCATAAGAAGAGATTTCGGGTTAGAAATCAGAGGAGAAAAGTCGGTCATAGCACCTACGCCCATAAAGATAAGGGAAGGATAGATTCCGAGTTTAACGCCAAGATATAAAAGGTCAATCAGACCACCGTTGTTTGCAACTTCGGCAAGGATCGCGCTCATCTTAACGTGATAAAGTCCTCCAGAAAAATATGCATTACCTGCAAAAGCATTGTCAAATGCTTCGCCAATGATTGCAATATCTGCATCCGTTAAACCATCAAGATGAAAAACGTATCTCATTTCCTCATTTACAGCAAAGATGCTTTCGGAAAAACCATTTGATGTAATAGTGCTGAGGAATTCGTTAATTTGGATTTGGAAGGGAGCAATTCCGTTTGCGCCCTGAGTAAAATAGTAATCATCAAAGAAAAAATCAAGATGAATTAAGTTGGCACCAGGAAGGTTCGCAAGAAGCATACCGAAGGCAATCGGCAAAAGGAGCAAAGGCTCAAATTTTTTGACAATTGCAAGATAGAAAAGTGCACCGACAATAACATACATTACAAGATATTGCCACCAATTTTCCATTTCGGCAAGTTTTGCTATGCCTGTTGTGCCAAGAAATTGTTTAATGGCTTCAAGCATGATACATACCTAATCCTTTATGTATAATCAGTTAAGAGTAGCGATAATATCGCCTGCATTGACAGATGCGCCCTTCTGAACATTGACAGAAGCGATAACACCGTCCTGAGGTGCAGGAATTTCATTTTCCATCTTCATAGCCTCAAGTACGCAGATAACATCACCCTTCTTAACAGCGGTGCCGACAGCAACTTTTACATCAAGGATAGTACCGGGCATAGGAGCCGTTACTTTTGTGCCGCCTTGTGCTCCACTTGTTGCAGGAGCTTTAGGAGCGGCAGGCTTGGGAGCAGGTGTAGCGACAGGAGCTGCAGGTGCAGAAGCTACAACGGGAGCAGGAGCACCAGTTGCATCTGCTTCTTCAACAAAGACTTCGTAAGTGTTTCCGTTAACGGTAATATTATACTTTTTCATAATTCAATCCATTTCTCCGCATTTAAGGGTATGCGGCACCAAAATTATTTTCTATTAAAGGACACGACACGGAATTTTAATCCATCGCCTTCGCTTTCAGCCATAGCTATTGCGGCAGCAATTACGGCTATGATTTCTTCTTCGTTTGTTTGTTCGTAGGATACAACTTCAGGAGCTTGAGTGACAATTCGAACATCTTCTTTCTTTTCTTCTTTAGGAAGACGAGTAAAGACCTTTTCGAAAATCAAAAGAGCAATCCATATTAGCGTAAGCACAGCAAATACGGTAAGTAAACCAATTCCAAGCATCTGAAGACCAAACAAAGCGATTTCACCGAAATTATATCCCTTGTCAAAAAGATTATATGCATAATCCTTTTCGGCAATCGAAAGTAAAGTATTCATTATCGTCCTCCATTAAAAACCAAATCTGCCTTTGGAGGAGAGCATAAGCAGAGCAGAGCAAATACGAGCGCGAAGTTCATTGGTGGAGATAATATCGTCAATTTCGCCACTTGCACATCCGACAACAGGAGAGGAGACATTGACCTTCCAATCTGCGATCAATTCTTCACGAGTAACCTCTTCGCCGATAAATTTATCCCAAGCAAATGCTACGCCACATTCAGCATTCAAAGCACCTACTTCTGCACTATCAATCACATAAACGATATCTGCGCCAAGTGCTTTTGATCCAAGAAGGGCAAATGCACCACCGATTGCGTGACCCATAAGTACGGTAACCATTGGGCAGTCGCTTGTAGAGTAAGCATAAGCAAGATCAGAAAGTGCCTCTGCAAAATGATTGCGTTCTGCCTCTTCGTGTGCAAGACCGAGCGAATCTACTAAGGTAAGTACGGGTATAGCGAAGGAATCGCAGAATGTAACGAATTTTGCAATTTTTCTCGCGCACTGTGCATCAAGTCTACCTTCATTTTTGGAAAACGAAGTAGCGACAACACCACATTTTACACCACCAATTGTGGTAAATGCGCAAGAAACAACATCGCTAACGTTCTTTGCCACTTCTAAATAAACACCGTTATCGGCGATTGTAGAGATTACGGCAAGTGCTTCTCCACCAAAATCAAGGTCGCCAAGCGTGCGATTGAGGTTGTCCGAGCATTCAAGAACATCAGCGCCAACGGAGGCGTTTTCTGGCAGGAAAGAAATCAAAGAACGAATCATTCCAAGACATTCTTCCTTAGAACCTTCAAATGAAACAGAGAAGTTCTCTGCATTTTTGGATTGATTATCGTGGTTAGCAACATAAAAGTGTGCATTCTTATTTTTGATTACAAAATCAAACATTGCCGCGATTGCGCAACAGGTACCAATGCAGTTACCGTCAGCATACGCAATCTGTGGAATGAGTCCGGAAGCACGGCTTACACACTTCATAATCTTTGCATAAGAAGCAAGGGAAGTAGTGCCAGCGAACACATCTGCACCAGTAGAGTTGAATACTCCAATTATGGGAGAACCGTTTTTAATCGCCATATCATAGATGTTAGCGATTTTCTTGGCGTGGTGCTCATCAATTACAGCACCCATTCTGGACGCATCTTCGACAAAGGCAAAAACAAGTTTTCCGTCAATTGCGCCATAACCAGTGATTACACCTTCAAATTCATCTGCTTGTTCTGTTGAGAAAAAGTCAGAAAAACCTCTTTTGGTGTACGCTCCTACCTCAACGAAGGTATCTTCGTCAAAAAGAGCAAGGAGTTGTTGTCTTGCCTCACTTCCCAGACCATTTGCCAAAGATTGGCGAAGTTCTTCGGCAGTTGGAAGGGCATAGAGGGCGGAAATAGATTTAGATTGTTTTTTCAAAACAATTTTCGATTTGCAAAGTCGCAAATCTCTCCTTCCTTTTTATATTTAATTATTTGAAGTCCAATTTTCACCAAATATAATATACCACCAAATGGAAAAATAGTCAAGTCTTTTTGCGTTTTTTTTATAAAAAAAACACTGAGTTTGCCGATTGCTAAACTCAGTGTATAAAAAATAACAAAAATCAAGATTTGAAATATTCCATCATAGACATTTTTTTCGTAGCATAACGATATGCTTTTTCAAAATCCAACAATTCTTTGTAACAGTTTTCAAGGTCGGTATAAATTCCAAAGAAAACAAAAGCATCATAATTTTCTTGTGTTTTTTCTTCCTCTGCCTGACACAGCAGTTGAATTGCCTCTACATACAATCTTGATTTGATTTTGTTTTTTGCCGTCATATGAAGACTTAAAATTGGATTTTTGTATTGATAATCCAAGTCTCCTATGTAATAATGGTAATATTCTTCATCTGTTACATCATGAACCAAGTCATCATATTCTTCGTTATCAAAATGTAACTTTGGCGCTTGTATATTTTGTGTGATGGAGGAAATTAAAGAAATTTTTGCCCGCAGAAGTTTTGTATCAAGTGTTGACAAAGAAATATATTCCATTGTTTTTTCAATCCATCTCCTTGCGCTGGCGAGAGATCCGTTCCTTGTTTTCTCTTTCGCTATTCGATAAGCGCATTCAGCAGCAAGATACATTAAGGAATTTGATTTCTGCCCAAATCTATCTATTAAATACAAAGATTTTTCAAAATTGTTTTTATGGAATTCATCCCAAATTTCTTGTTCGTGCTCTATACGTTCAAATGTCTCAATAGAAATATCACGTGAAACAAGATACTCAATTCTTATATTTAATTTATCAGCAATGTAGTAGAGTGTATCAAGCGAAGGAGAAGCATTGCCGCTTTCTATTAGACTTAACATATTCCGACTTATTTTATCGCCAGAGACTTGTGCTTGTGTTAAACCAAGCTGTTTTCTTCGTGCTTTAATTTTTTCACCAATACTCATTCTTCGCTCTCCTTTCTTCGAATTGAAATGTTAGCAAGTGGATTTTGCATCATTGCCTCTTCCATATTTCTATCGACAACGTGAGTATAGATTTGAGTAGTATTTAATTGCTCGTGTCCCAATATATCTTTTAATACTCTGATATCAACATTTCCGGATTGAAACATCAGCGTTGCTGCTGTGTGACGTAATTTATGAACAGACAAGCCTTTTTGCGCATATCCTGCCATCCATAGGTATTTATACACAATGTATTGAACGGTTTTTGGTGAGATTCTACTTTGTCTTGTACTTAAGAAAAAAGCATTTTCACCAGTGTGAATATATCTTGGATCTAAGCGAGTACGTAAATATTCCTCCAGTACCTTACGCGAGGCATCATTGAGGTATATCGTGCGTTCCTTATTACCTTTTCCAAGCACTCTTACCATTTTGAGTTCACTATCAAAACTGGTCAGATTAAGAGAAACAAGCTCGGAAAGACGCATTCCCGTATTTAGAAACAAGGAAATAATACAAAAATCGCGCGAAGCAGTTTTACTTTCCTTATCATTCCTGACCACCTCAAGTAAATGAATACATTCCTCCAGAGTGAGATGCTTAGGCAAGGATTTTTTCTTTTTTGGAGAATCGATTTCTATACAGGGGTTTGTTTCAATATATCTTCTTTTGGAGTGCAGGAATGAAAAAAATGAGCGCAGAGAAGAGAGCTTTCGACTTCTTGTTGAAGTATTGTTTTTAAGGCTGATTGTGCAATACATCAAAAAAGAAATAATATTTTCTTGCCGTATTTTACGTATAGAATCCAGAGTGATATCGGAAATTACAATTTTTTCTAAATCCTCATATGATAGATTCTGCCGTGCTTCCATCATTTTTTGATGACGAAAGAATGTACGTATATCAAGCAGGTATTCGCAAACAGTTTTTTCGCTTTTTCCTTGTATGGTGACCATATAAGCTGCGTATTCCTGAATAATTGGCGGGAAAGTTAAATATTCATCACTTTGAAACGTTAAAACAGACATATTCACCTCAAATGTAAATAATGTTTACATTTATTATTATACATTAAAAAAATTAAATTTAGTGGATAAAGTGTAAACTTTTAAGAAAATCTATTGTTTTTTTGCGTATTTATGTTAGAATAAAATAAAACGTATTTTAGGAGACATAATGAAATTTTTTAAAGATAACTCTTACGATATTGTTAAGCTGTATGTGAACAATATTGGTATCTCCATATTTGCTTTGATGCTCTATTTTGCTGCCGGTGATATAGCGAAGGAGTCAGCTTCTGTTTTTAATCTTGTGATTTCTGTTTTTTCCATTCTATTTTTAATGGCATTGGTTTATTGTGCAGGATGGGATTTTGGCGCTAAAGATAAGTTGCATATTGACGCAAAAAAGATCGAATTTGATAAATACAAGGGTCTGAAACTCGCTTTGTTGGCAAACATTCCTAACTTTGTACTTTCATTCTTTTCTGTCGCATTTCTTCTTCTCTTTATTTTAAGCAACGTAGAAGGATTTAAAGTGACTTCGGCTATTTTTGATGCTATTATGAGACTTTCTATGTCGCATTACATTGGATTGGTGCAAGCAATTTCAGACCTGTTTTCATTAGGCCTGGAATGGTCCTATGTCCTGGAGGGTACATTTTTTATCTTACTTCCAGCACTTGTAGTTCTTGCCACCGTGCTTGGTTATCATCTCGGTATTCATAACAAACGAATTTTTGCATTGTTTTCAAAAAATCAAGAAGAATAAAACACATCAACTCCCCATATCTTTTTAAAAAAGAATGGGGAGTTTTTTATGAAAATTCGAGTTTTTTCCTTGAAGAAATTAAATTTTATCTTAAATTTCTTCACTACATTTGTTTTCGCTTTGATGTGTGTTTTTCTTTCTTTTTCGATTATGCATTGGACGGACAGGTTTGGTGCGTATGTGGAAACAATGAGTGTATCGACAAGTCCGGTTATCGTTATAGATGCTGGGCACGGTGGGGAGGATGTTGGAGCCATAGGCACAAATGGTGTATATGAAAAGGATTTGAATTTTGAAATTGCATTTCTATTAGGCGAAATTCTAACAGAGGAAGGTTTTACGGTTTTTTATACCAGAACGCAGGATAAATTGCTATATGGAGAAGATGAAAACATTAAGGGGATGCGTAAAATATACGATTTAAAAAACAGAGCCGAAATTGTCAATGAAAAGAATCCTTATATGCTTATCAGCATACATATGAATTACTTTTCCATCGAAAAATATTCTGGCTTTGAAGTATATTACAGAACTGGAGATACCGACTCGCAAAGATTGGCATATGATGTTTCTTCAGAGGTTAAACTGTTTTCTGAATTGGAGAATATTCGTACCCCAAAGGCAACTGAGGAGTTATACATTTTGAAAAATACATCTTGTCCGGCGCTGCTCATAGAATGTGGCTTTTTGTCTAACAAAGTGGAGTGTGAAAAACTTTGTGAAAAAGAATACCAAAAACAGTTGTGTTTTTCGATTGTTTGTGGTATTATTAAATATGAAAGTCGAAAAGATTACTGATGGAGTAAAAAATGAAAGCAAAATCATTATATGTTTGCCGTGAGTGTGGTACCACAACCATTCGCCCTTTGGGCAGATGTCCGGAATGTGGTTGTTTTGACACATTTGACGAAGAAATATTCGAGCAAGAACCGAAAAAGAATGCAAGAATAAAATCAAACAATAAAGCCGAGAAATTAAGCGAACTTACTCTGCCGGAGTATCTGCGCACCACAACAGGTATGGCAGAGCTTGACCGAGTGCTGGGGGGTGGACTTGTTTCTGGCAGTGTTGTTCTGTTATCTGGCGAACCAGGTATTGGTAAATCCACTCTTTTGTTGCAAATTTCCTCAGAGCTTTCACGCACGCGTAAGGTTCTTTATGTTTCTGGCGAGGAATCGAAAGGACAACTTAAATTGCGCGCAGATCGCCTGCAAATTCGTGGAGAAGATGTTTATTTGCTGACAGAAACAGATTTGGATGCTGTTTTAGAGGAAGCTAAAAGGATTTCCCCTGAGGTGATTATCATTGACTCTGTTCAAACGCTATCTTCTGATCGTTTTACCTCTGGCTGTGGCTCTATCACACAGGTTCGTGAATGTTCTCAAGAGTTTATCAATTTTGCTAAAGTAAATCAATGTGCAGTTTTTCTTGTTGGACACGTGAACAAAGAGGGAACAATCTCAGGTCCAAAAACACTTGAACATATGGTTGACGCCGTATTGTATTTTGAAGGAGAACGGACCAATTCATATAGAATTATCCGTGCCATTAAAAATCGTTTTGGATCTACAAACGAGATTGGTGTATTTGAAATGGGTGATAAAGGACTCATTGAAATACCCAATCCATCCGAAGTTGTTATGGCAGAGCGTCCACACGGAACAAGTGGTTCTTGCGCTGGCTGTGTAATGCAAGGTACAAGACCCATCATTTCAGAAATTCAAGCGTTGGTTTCTAAATCTGCATATCCTACGGCAAAGCGAACATCTGATGGTTTCGATCACAATAGAATGTCATTACTTATTGCTGTTCTTGAAAAAAGAATGGGACTTAAATTTTATGAGAATGATGTTTATTTAAATGTAGCAGGTGGAATCCGTTTGGATGAACCGTCTGCTGATTTATCCATTGCTATGGCGTTAATCAGTGGAATTACAGATCGTGTAATTCCTGACGGCTTGATTGCGTTTGGAGAAATTGGATTATCTGGAGAGGTACGAGCTGTATCACACATTGATTATCGGGTAAAGGAAGCTGTTAGACTTGGTTTTACTAAAATTGTTTTACCGAAGAAAAATCTTTCTTCTCACCTGACGGTTCCAGATGGTGTAGAATTGGTTGGTATTACGAACATTTATGAGGCGCTTGTTCAAATGCAACTTCGTCTCCAAAACAATTAAGTACTCTTTGGTTTTTAATTTAAGGGCGATTGAAATGTATAATCGCCCTTTTTCTTTTAATTCCTGTGCAAAATGCACAATTTGCATAAAAAAAGTTCTACATTAAGTGGTCTAAAACTTTAAATATTTTTCTTGAAATCTACTCCTAAATATAGTATAATAAAGTAAATGTAGGAATGGAATTCTCTATTTTCAGCATTAAATTTACTCATTAGGAGACAAATCTTATGGAACAGGTTTACACCAAAAGTATTCGAAATGTAGCCCTCCTCGGACACAGCGGGGGCGGTAAAACATCCCTTGCAGAGTCTATGCTCTATATTTCTCGTCTGACCGACAGACTTGGTAATATTCAGGATGGAAATACAGTTTGCGATTACGACCCTGAAGAAATTAAAAGAGGTTATTCTATTTCTGCTGCTATCGCTCCCATGCTTTGGAACGGTACTAAAATAAATATTCTTGATACCCCAGGCTTCTTTGACTTTGAAGGTGAAGTTCGTCAGTGCGTTCGTGCTGCTGATGCTGCTATTATTGTTGTTGACGGTAAGGCTGGTATTGAGGTTGGTACCGAAATCGGCTGGAACCTTGCGACGCAGGCAGGAATTCCTAAGGCATTTTTCATCAACCGTTTTGATGACGGCGAAGCAAGATTTTATAAAGTGTTCGGCGCTATTCGTGAGAAGTATGGTCTGAACGTTTGCCCTATACAGATTCCTATTATTGATGGAGATACTGTTATTGGCTTCGCTAACCTTGTTGAAATGTGTGTTTATACGTTTGAAAAAGCAACTGGCGAATATTCAAGAAGTCCTATTCCTGAAAAGTTTGCTGAGGTATGCGACGAATATCATAATATTCTTCTGGAAGCCATTGCGCAAACCTCCGATGATCTTATGGAAAAATTCTTCGGCGGCGAAGACATTTCCCGTGAAGAAGCATTGGAAGCAATCCACCAAGGTATTATTACCGGTGATATTGTACCTGTATTCTGTGGCGCAGCTCTTAAGAACTGGGGCATTAAGACCCTTCTTGATACCATTGCTGAATCTTTCCCCAGACCTCTTGCGAGAAAAGTTGAAAAGATTGTTGACGCTGAAGGCAATGTTTCTGATATTGCAATTGATCCCGATAGTGCTACAACAAGTATTTTCGTATTCAAGACGGTAGCAGACCCATTCGTCGGTAAGATGTCCTTCTTTAAGGTTATGAACGGTACTCTCTCTCGTGATATGGTGCTTCGCAATACCAAAACTGGTCAGAATGAAAAATTGAACAAGCTCTTTATGCTTCGTGGTAAAAAGCAGATTGATATGGATGTGTTCTCTTGTGGTGATATCGGTGTTACAGCAAAATTGCAGAATACCAATACCAATGACACACTTACCACTGGCGCAGATGCAATTAGATATATGCCTATCGTATATCCGAATCCCTATATGACAATGGCAGTTCGTCCTGTTGCAAAGGGCGACGAAGATAAGATTTCTACGGGTATTGCAAGACTTCTTGAAGAAGATCTCACGCTTCGTTACGTAAATAACGCAGAAACCAAAGAGCTTACAGTTTCGGGTCTTGGTGACATTCACCTTGATATTATTGTATCTAAACTTAAGAGCCGTTTTGGCGCATCCGTTGTACTAGCTAAACCTAAACTTGCATACCGTGAAACGATTCGTAAGAGCGTGGAGGTTGAGGGTAAGCATAAGAAACAATCTGGTGGTTCCGGTCAGTACGGTCACGTTAAGATTAAGTTCTCTCCTGGAGAAGACGAAGGTTTGACATTTACTGAAACCGTCTTTGGTGGAGCAGTTCCTAAAAACTTCTTCCCCGCAGTAGAAACTGGTCTTCGCGAATGCATGGCAAAGGGCGTTCTTGCTGGATATCCTATGGTGCATCTTGCTGCTAATCTTTATGATGGTTCTTATCACGATGTTGACTCGAACGAAATCTCCTTCAAATTGGCAGCAGCCATTGCCTATCGCGAGGGACTTCCGAAGGCATCTCCTGTTCTTCTTGAGCCTGTGGGCGCGCTGAAGGTTTACATTCCTGACAACTATGTTGGTGATGTAATGGGCGATCTCAACAAGAGACGTGGTAGAGTTATGGGTATTGAGCCGGCTGACGATGGAACGCAAGTTATTCTTGCAGAAGTTCCTTTTGCAGAAATGACAGACTATGTAATCGCACTTCGTGCAGCTACGCAGGGTAGAGGCCGTTTCGATTTTGAATTTGTTCGCTATGATGAAGTTCCTTCCTCCATTGCTGAAAAGATTATTCAGGAAGCGAAAGCAGAAGGATAATTTAAAATTATTAAATTTATTTCATAATTTGCTCTCGGCAGAAATATTCTGCCGAGAGTTTTCTTCTTTATTTTGAAGATATTTTTACAAGGTGTCACTTTGTCTACATATTTTGTTAAAAAATGTTGACAATTTTGTTGAAATATGATATAATTTGTATATTATTGTTGCGCGAAAGGAAAACCTTCGATGGAAGATTTAAGACACGCAAATATACACGAATATGAGACTCCTGCTTATAAAAGCAGAAAACGTCGTCGAGGTGATCGCAAAGAAGGGCGCCGTCTCCGTTCTCTCCCCGCTATGAGTTTTTTTGAACCATTCATTATGGATGTCAGAAATGACTCTCAAAACCTTTTTGAAGATGTAATTGATATTTCTAAAATAGAGCAGTTCCTTGACAAAAAGCACAAAGAAGGCTACACAGATATGACATTGCTACACGTCATTCTTGCTGCCTATGTGCGTGTTGTTTCCGAACGTCCAGGCATAAACCGTTTTATTGCTGGACAGCGTATTTATGCAAGAAATAATATTGAATGTGTAATGACAATCAAAAAGGAACTTTCCTTAGAGTCACCTGATACCTGTATTAAGGTTATTTTTGACCCGAGAGACAATATTGATAATATCTATAAAAAGTTTCAAATTGTAGCAAAAAAAGCTTGTGAGGACGAAACTGATTTTGACAATACTGCAGGAGCGCTTGTTAAGCTTCCTCGCTTCCTTCTTCGTGGTCTTGTTCGCATCTTGTATTGGCTGGATTATCACGGTTGGCTTCCTAAGGCGCTTTTGAATGTCAGCCCATTCCACGGCTCTATGATTATCACAAGTATGGGCTCTCTTGGTATTCCTGCAATCTATCATCATCTTTATAATTTTGGTACACTACCGATTTTTGTATCTTATGGTAGTATCTTTAGTGGTGATGCGGTAAAACGTGATGGCACGCGCGAAAGACACCATTTTGTTACCTTTAAAGTGGTGACTGATGAGCGTATTTGCGATGGTTATTATTACGCTTCTGCGTTTAAGAGAATGAAACGCTATATTTTACATCCTGAAATGCTGGAAAATTTCCTTGATACGGTTGTCGAGGATGTTGATTAAAAAAGAAAATCCACTCACTTGAGTGGATTTTCTTTTTTATTTTTGTCTATGAAATTTAACATCATGTAATTCGTAGGTGTATTTTCCTACAATGATACCGGAATTTAACATTGTTTCAAGTTCAGCCCACACCTCGCTGATATAAAAACGAGGTTCAGAGCCAAATATTTCAACAAATTTTTCCATATTATCAACTACAAGATGTCTTGCGCAAAGCGAAGATAACATTTTGTAACCGCCAAGATTGACTTTTCCACTGAATCCGCCAAGTTGATATATCGTTTCTTCCAGATTCAAACGGTGTTTTGTAGAATCTACCTTGTAATCAATCTCCCCGACTTTGCGAATGAAATCACAGATAAGGTTTTGCCAATCGAGATAAGAAAACAATCCCTTTTTGACACACAAATGTCCAAGAATTTCATCGTCTGAGAGGTCATAATCATCTTGCCAGATAAGTTCACGCAATGTAGAGTAGAGAAGCGTCTGTTCACCTTCGTTGATTTTTACTATTTTAAGGCAATCCGTTTCGTCGAGCTTCGGACAAGCAAGTGTTTTAGTAATATACATTTCTTTTCTTCCTCAATCAGTCGTTTTTTCGTATAAAATATAGAAGTTTTTGAGTGTAAATGTTGCACTTTGCGCGTGATCTACGCCATCAATTTTATCCATTAAATATCCCTTTTCAAATTGGGTTTGATTCACAATGGTATCTGAATTATCTGTAAACAGAATATCACCATCAGAAACAACCTGATACGAAGCTTTGTAAGAGATTTTTGAGTAGAGAATAGTTCCATCAATTTCTTTGAGTTCCACGCTTCCCGAAAGGCGCATACAATTATGGTCATCTGTACTTTGTTGCACGATTTGTGAAACATTGAAATACTTTGTGATATCGCAACCATAATAGGAATATATTACGCCATATCGCTCAGATGTAGAATAAATCAGTTGCTTGTTTTCAGGTTTACTCCGATCTTCAAAGTAATAGAGGTCGTAAACAATTTTTCCATCTTCTTTGTAGAATTCCAAATATATCAAGTCGTTATATTTGTTGTAGGTTGTCAGCATCAATCGTTCGCCTGTATATGTATAGTTTTCGGCATTTTTCTTTGCGAAGTGTTTTGTCAGATATGAATTCATCATCGTCCAATTTAGGTCAACAACAAACAGTTCATCTGTGATTTCAAGAGGTGAAACCTCAAAGGTATAGTCGGAAGCGCCTATTGTATCGGCAATGGTGGCATCTTTATGAATATTTGTATTGTAATAAATAAACTTTAACGAGCCGTCCTCACGTTCCCCAAGTGCAACATAACACAAAAAATAACGATAACTTCCTTGAATATCGTGACCACCATTTTTACCGGCAAAAGACGTCAAAGCGACATCTATATTATCTCCATTGACAAAATTTGTCGAGAACTGAGTGTTAAAAGAAGTAATTTCAAGTGTACCATCATCTCGGTAATTCGTTTCGCCATAAATGCTTTCGTATTGACTATTGAATAACCACTTTTTAATTTGGTACTTTTCTTGTGCAACACTTAAAACTTCCTCAGATGTGTATTCTACCATATCAGGATATGTAGTCGTTTTACCAAACAAAAAACAAGAAACTAACATCAATATAAAAAATACCATTGGTAATAGAACAAATAGTTTCTTCATACAATTACCTCTTAATCAGCTTGGGTATTACCATCTTGTCATATTATGTTGAAATTTCTTTGTGTAAGCCTCTTTTAATTCTTCTTCTGTGATGTTGTAACATAACATCACGTCATTAAAATACATTAAAACATCTGCCATTTCCTCAATCAAATGTGGACGGACTGAAGGATCGGTGCAGGCGATTTCTCCACCATTTTTCTTGACAATATCAATCACTTCACCAAGTTCACCAATCATCCAAAGGAGTTTATTTTGTCCAATTTTAGGACAAATAGGTTCCCATATGTGCTTGTACTTTTCCTGTAAGATTCTTTGCATTTCTTGCATTTCGCCTATGGTAAATTGTACTTCATTCATAATTCAATCCAAAACCTTTTTAAATTTATGTTTTCATTTGGTTCGTATACGGTGGATTCGTACACACCACCATTTGCCAAAATAGTTCTTTCGCTTCCCAAATTGCCATCGACGCAGGTTATCAGAATCCTGCTAAGCCCTAATTCCTTGCAGAAAGGAAGCGCCATACTAAGCATTCTTTTGGCGTAACCACGACGTCGTTCACTTGGTCTTATAGAATAACCTATATGTCCTGCGTATTTTTCAAGATAGTCATTGAAGTGGTGGCGCACTTGAAGCATACCAAGAAGCTTATTGTCCCTTTTCTGAATAAACAGAAATTGTGTTGCTGGAACCAAATTTTCAGGAACATTTTTCGGATCTTCTCGTTCGATACTTATTTTTATGTATTCTTCCGGATCAACTGTTTTTCTTAGAGCTCCGGTTCCGTCCATTGAGTCGCCGGCATCAATAAACTCTTGTCTGTATTCTGCAATCTGATTTGCATATTCATTGGTTGGCCGTATTAAAAGAAATTCTTGCATAAATCACCTCAGAATTAACAATACACTGTTTTATAATCGTCAGTATAATAGATTTCGCTGATTTTACTGTTTGTAAATACGGGTAGCATTTCAGCAAAACCATCAATCAGTTTGTCGGACTTTGAAAGTTCGCAGAGAGGATACCAAAATATCTCTCCTTCATTTGAAGCCTTCAAGTCACCTGTAAACTTATCAGCGATATACAGGAAAACAATATAGCGTTTTCCATCCTTCGATTTGTGAAATTCTTTGATCCCACAAAGTTTTGGATTTTCGATTTGCAGACCGGTTTCTTCTTGTATTTCTCGAATAACAGACGGAGTAACATATTCGCCTGGCTCAATATGACCTCCTGGAAAATTCCATCCATGCCATGTCGGATGATTTTTCTTGTCCTGTACCAGAACATTACCCTCACCATCATATATCATACACATATTAGTAAGTTCAACTTCTTCGTTTCTTGTCATCGGGAACCTCTGCTTTCTTGCGATATTATAATTTATTTGCTATTAAAATGAAACCATTATGCTTGTTCAATATAATTATACCATGCGTAGAAATAAAATGCAATACTTTCGTTTTAACAAGCACCCGATTGGGTGGATCGCGAAAGGGGTTTTCGCCAAGGCGAATATACCCACACTCTGCGCCTGACAAGCAAGCTTGTCGATCTACGAATGGGGTATGCGAACCCTGCGTCTTACGACGCTGTGCCGAATGCGACTTCTCTTAACCAATAAAAAAACACCCGATTGGGTGCTTTTTTTATTGGCGGAGAGAAAGGGATTCGAACCCTTGATACCGGTTAGGGTATACACGATTTCCAGTCGTGCGCCTTAGACCAACTCGGCCATCTCTCCACAAGACTTCTATATTATAGCAGAAAAAAATCACTTTGTCAATAGAGAAAAGTCAAAAAAATTTATAAATTTTAAAAACAAGTAAAAAATCTTTTTTTATTTAAAATAGGCTTAGATTTTGTATTTTGTATTGTAATATCTTATTCCCTATGGTATAATCAAAACAAAAGTATAGGAGTTTTAGAAATAAAAATTATAAAAGTTGGTATTATTGGTTGTGGTGGTATTGCTAACGGAAAGCATATGCCATCTCTTGCTAAGGTTGAAGGATGCGAAATGGTTGCATTCTGTGATATTATTTTGGAAAGAGCAGAGAAGGCGGCTCAGAAGTATGGTACACCCGATGCTAAAGTTTTTGAAAATTATAAAGACTTGCTTGCAATGGAAGAAATTGATGTTGTTCACGTCTTAACTCCTAATCGCTCTCATAGTTTTATCACGGTGGATGCACTTCGCGCTGGAAAACACGTTATGTGCGAAAAGCCGATGGCAATCAATTCTAAAGAAGCAAAATTGATGCTTGACACTGCGAGAGAAACGGGCAAGAAACTTACCATTGGTTATCAAAGCCGTTTCCGTCCTGACTCTCTTTATCTCAAACAAGAAGCTGAAGCAGGCGTGTTTGGTGATATTTATTACGCAAAAGCAACAGCGATTCGCCGTCGCACAGTTTCTACTTGGGGAGTATTCCTTAACGAATATGAACAAGGTGGTGGTCCTTTGATTGACATTGGTACTCACGCGCTGGATCTCACCCTCTGGGTAGTGAACAATTATAAACCTAAGTTCTGCGTCGGTACTACATATCACAAACTTAATCAGGACACCGATTAAGGTAATGCTTGGGGCAACTGGGATCCAGAAAAGTTTACTGTGGAAGATAGTGCTTTTGGTTTTATCGTAATGGAGAACGGCGCTACTATTGTGCTGGAATCTGCTTGGGCATTGAATACCCTCGAAGTTCGTGAGGCAAAAACAGCTATATGTGGAATGCTTGCAGGCGCTGATATGAACGACGGCCTTCGTATTAACTCCATTCACAATAACCGACAGATTGTTACCAAGCCTTCTTTCAATGCTGGTGGCGCTGCGTTCAATGACGGATCGACAGGAGAAGATGCTGCCGAAATGGAAGAACGCCTTTGGATTGAAGCTGTTCGTAATGATACAGAGCCTTTCACACTTCCGGAGCAGGCTTTTGTAGTAACACGTATTCTTGAAGGTATTTACGAGTCTGCAAAGACTGGAAATATTTTTTATTTTGATAATTAAATGGAGGATTTATGGTTTTCTCAAAAAAGTTTGTGAGCGCAACACGTGATTATGCCACGATTAAGAAAAATGTTCCAGCGCCCTATCTCCGTCGCAACTTTATTTTTCACGATATTCCCGCAAAAGCGACAATAACCGTATGTGGTCTTGGCTTCTATCGTATGTTTATTAACGGTAAAGAAGTAACAAGAACGCATATGGCGCCATATATCGTAAATTCGCATCAAGTTTTGCCGTATGATACTTATGATATAACTGAAGAACTGGTTTTTGGTGAAAATACGTTAGCTTTTATGCTCGGAAATGGTATGCAAAACTGTTTTGGTGGTTTTATTTGGAATTTTGAACAAGCCACATTTCGTTCTGCTCCAAAGCTTGCTTTTGCGCTCGAAATTGAGCAAAATGGAGAAACTGTGATTTACGAAGCAGATGAGAATCTTTTTTGTATTCCTTCTCCTATGTATTTTGATGATTTTCGTATGGGCGTAAAATATGATGCTCGCAAAGAAATTCCCGATTGGAACCTTCCCACTTGTGACGTTTCTTCTGCTACTCCTGCTATAGTGACGGATACTCCGAACGGTGAGGCAATTCTCGTTGATTGTTTACCTATTCGTGTCACCCGTGAAATTAAGCCCATTTCCATTTGGAAAGAGGATGATGCATATATTTATGATTTTGGAGAAAACTGCGCAGGTTTGACCCGTCTTTCTGTTCAGGGTACCTATGGTCAAAAAATTGTTATTGATCACGGGGAATGGATAAAAGAAGGAAAGTTTACGCAAGAGAACCTCCTGTTCCATGGCAATTCTTTATCGCATCCAAACCCTAAGTACACACAGAGAACTGAATATATTTGTCGAGGTGGTAGCAGGGAAGAGTTTGTACCTTCCTTCACCTACTATGGTTTCCGTTATGCGAAGGTTACGGGTATTACTGAGGAACAGGCAACAGAAAATCTTTTGACTTATCTTGTGATGAATTCTGATTTTGAATCTCGTGGAGAATTCACGTCTTCTTGCGAAACCTTGAATACACTCTATCAGATGACGCGCAGAGCAACTCTTGCAAACTTTATGCATATTCCTACAGACTGTCCTCATCGCGAAAAGAACGGCTGGACTGCCGATGCAGCATTATCAGCAGAGCATACTCTTTTGAACTTTAACGCTGAAGATAACTATGTTATGTGGTTGCGCACCATTACGCGCGCAATGAATCATCAGGGTGCGCTTCCTGGCATCGTTCCGACTGGTGGTTGGGGATTTCATTGGGGAAATGGTCCTGCTTGGGACAGCGTTTTAATTTACCTGCCTTATTTTATGGCAGTAATGCGTGACGATTTGAGAGGAGCGAGAGAAGTTGCTTCCTCTATGTTACGTTATTTTCAATATCTTCGTACAAGAATGGATGAAAATGGTCTACTTGCGATCGGACTCGGTGACTGGTGCCACCCTCATCGTCCCGATATGACCCCTCTCATTTTTACAGACAGCGTAATTTCTTATGATCTTGCAAGAAAAGCAGAATACTTATATCACAGACTTGATCTTGATTTAGAGGAACAATTCTGTAAATCCTTCGCAGATAATATTTATTATGCTATTCGTAAACATCTTCTAATAGATCCTAAAGAAATGCGATTCCTTGGAAATTCACAAACAGCGCAAGCAATGGCAATTTTTTACGGACTGTGTGAAAACAAAGAAGAAAAGCAACGTGCTTTTGATCTACTTGTGCAATATATCCACGAAAAAGATGACCATATGTATTGTGGTGTTCTTGGTGGTCGCGTCATCTTCCGTGTGCTTTGTGACTTTGGATATCAGGACCTTGCTTATCATATGATTGTGCGTCCGGATCCACCATCCTATGGATATATGATCGAACAAGGTTATACTGCTTTGGCAGAAGACATTTTCATTAAAAATTCATCTTTTAATCATCATTTTTGGGGAGATATTGCGGCATTGATGATTGAATATTTTGTAGGTATTCGCATCAATCCCTCTACAAATAATGTAAATGATGTTTTGATTGCTCCTATTTTTGTATCCGACCTGGATCACGCGAGTGCATCTCATATTCTTCCCGGAGGAAAGATTTCCGTGCAGTGGAGAAGAGCAGGGGAGAGTATACTTCTTTCGTATAACGCTGACAAAGCGCTCTATGTTACTGTTCAGACTCCTCCAGAGTATCAGATGACCAAAACAAGCGAATCTACATTTGTTTTTACTAAAATTTAAACAAAAAATCCTCATCGTAATCGATGAGGATTTTTTTATTATTTTTCAAGTGTTTCGTCGATAATTTCGGGATTTTGAGAATTCTCAGCAACGCTACGAATACCGTTCATTACGCCACTTTTCGACTTATAACCCTCTTCGCTCATACATACGGACTCGCCGTTAGAAGCAATAAGGCGATAGCGATAGAGTCCAGCCTTGTCAAAATAAATTTCAAATTTAGGACAAGTGCTGGTGGTAGGTGTTTTGAGAGTCTGGTCTTCAATTCTACCTTCGTCAATGCAACGTTTGGACTGTTTGCCAACAGATTCAATTCCACTCTTGCAAGAACCTTTTGATTTATAAACCTGAGAAGCAACCGCAATCTTCTGCTTGTTAGAAGCAAGAAGGCTGAAATTAAAGCCCGTAGGAGTCTTTTTAATAATGAATATTCCCATAAGATTTCCCCTTTCAAAAATATATATATTCTAATTATACAACAATTTTTTATAAAAGTAAATAGTTTTTTTGTATTTATTTGTCATTATTTATCGAATTATACAAAGAAAAAAGTACGGATAGGGGAGGGAAATATTAAAAACATTATGTAAAGGTATCCGTAAAACAAAAAGACCGAAATGTCGGTCTTTTTGTGAAGAATTATACCATTGCTTTACGAATAGCTGATACCCATTCAGTAACCTTCTGCATTTCCTCAGGAGAAACTTTTTTTGCAAACTTGAAGGGAAGTCCTCCATTGATGTAAAGAATATTATCATCAATCACATGGGAGTCATTTGTTTTAGCCATATCGACAATTTTTTGCGCATTTTCAGGCGTACCATCAATGATAAAAGCAATATTGGATGTAACACTCTTCTTCAGAGATCTCATAAATCTTTGGAAAGAGTCAGGCATTTCTGCCTTTGCAGTTGCAACGATAACAATAAGACGTTCTCCATCGCAGGGGTATGCAGGCATAATAACATCAGTCGCCTTATCTGCTTCGATCAATTTGGTTACTTCGTCAGCGATTGTGAGAAGTTTTCCCTTGTTTGTTTGTGTAAGTACACGCATTCTCATTGGATTTTTACCTCCGTACATTTTTATGAAACAATTATAGCATAGATTTATGAATAAAGCAAGTCCTTAGAGAAATTTTACATTTTTCAGGTGGAAAAGGCATAATTAGTGTCTTATATTGGTATATTTCTTCCCTTAATTATACAAAATCTATCTTTTGTATAATTGTATATACAGATATAGACTGCTCTATTATTTATAAACACTTATTTTTTGGGGTAAGTATACTTCTCTTTTCATTCTATTTTAAAGAAATGCATTGACTTTTTATCAAATTTAATATAAAATAAAATAGATATTATAAATGGAGTATATTATGGAGACATTCTTTTTAATTATTGAATACATAGGTGTCATTTCCTTCTCTATTTCCGGCACCCTTTTTGCTTTAAATAAGAAAACAGATATTATTGGAGCTCTTTTAATCTCTGTTTTAACTTGTTTTGGTGGAGGAATGCTTCGTGATTTTACTTTGAATGTTATTCCACCAAATCTTCTTTTTAATCCTTCTTTTTGGATTCAGGAATTGGTTTGCATTGGTGTATGTTCTCTTCTCTTCCACGTTTCCTTTTCTAAACGCTTATTTCGTTTATTAACAAAGCATCAGCACGATTTCTGGCTTGAATTCACAGATGCCATTGGACTTGCTGTATTCGTTGTTGTTGGTGTTGACTATGCCATTGAGCTTGGCTATCAGGATAACATTGTACTTTTAGTATTTTGTGGTTGCATTACCAGTGTTGGAGGTGGTATGCTTCGAGATGTATGCACGGCAACCATTCCACGTATTTTTTGCAAACACGTTTATCTTCTTCCCTGCATCCTTGGCGCCCTTTTATATGTATTTACTAAGGGAGATCACGTGCTTGGCCACATCTGGTCTACCATCTTAACTATGTTTTTTATTATTACATTTCGTGTCTTGGCGTGCATATACAAGTGGAATCTTCCCCGCCCCGATCAATCGCGTATAGAAGAATAATCACACTCTTTTAAATATTTTTTTCTGGTTGCCTCTCCACCGCGCAAGTGACGTTCAGCCTTGTTTTTTTCTAAAACGGCTCGTACTTGCGTATATAATGCGGGATGAATATATCTTAATTTTACTGTTAAATCCTTATGTACAGTACTTTTGCTAATGCAAAAATGCTTTGCCGCACCTCTTACAGTATCCCCTGTTTCCAGTACATATTGCGCAATTTCAATCACTCTATCAGTAAACATCACAAGCCTCCATAGGGTTTTGTTAACTATATGAAAGTAGATATTAAAATATGAAGAAAGAAGAAACAAAATTTTCTACATCTACCATATTTGAAGGCATGACAAGTATTCGTGCTTTGATTTATGCGATGGAGGAGCATATCAGCGATCGTAGAATCGAAAAAATAATTATTGATAAACAAAAAATAAATAAGAATAAAAAAGAGATTGGTTACTTGCGTGCCGTTTCTGAAAAATATGGATATATCATTGAGATAGTGGATACAGAAGTGATTGATGAGCTCGCTTTAGGAAATTCTCACGGAGGAATTCTTTGCGTAGCAAGTGATAGAACAATTGATAAGCTTACTCCTGATAAGATCCAAGAGAATGGATTTTATTGCTTGATGGATGGTATTGAGGATCCATATAATTTTGGTTATTCCTTGCGCTCTTTATATGCGTGTGGTTGTTCCGGAATATTACTGCCAGAAAGAAACTGGATGAGCGCAGCTGGTGTTGTATGCCGTAGCAGTGCTGGTGCTTCCGAACGCTTTTCAATGTATTCTGAAGATTCTGTCGAAATAGTAAAATTATTTAAGGAAAAAGGCTATACCATTGTATGCGCAGATGAGAATACAGATGCTATTCTTGGCAAATGTTCTCTTCCCCTCCCGATTTTATTGTTGGTTGGTGGTGAAAAAAGAGGACTTTCTAAGAAAATCCTCGAATATGCCGATATTCTTGTCAAAATTGATTACGCGAGAGAATTTCGCGCTTCCCTTTCTGCCGCATCTGCTACAACAATGTTTGCTTATGAAATTGCAAGACAAAATTTTTAATTTTTAAACCCAATAGCGTTATGATAACGCTATTGGGTTTTCTTTAGTGATGTTCTTCTCTATGACCGTCTTCGCGTCTGTAAGGATCTTCCCTGCGTTCTCCACGACAAGAACATCCTCCGCCTTGACGAGGAGCTTGCGTTGAAGTTTCAGGGCAAACTGTTCCTTTAAACTCAGCAACCGGAAAAGCTATGGTCCTGAAAAGCGAACAGGGATTTTCTTCGCTGTTACGTGGTACACATTCTTTGTCGGGCACGCTATAATCCGTTCCATTGACAAGCAACTGTGTCGGACGCTCAATTCTTACAACGGAAAAAACGCCAAGAGAGATATAGAGTCTATATCTTGCGCTTGACGAAAGGAGAATATCTCCATCCGGTGTTTGACGCAGGCAGTCAGGAATTTCAAAAGCATCAGGGCAAGCACAAGCGTCTTCTTCACAAACTACTTTGGTATCCAAAACAATAGGCTCAACTACTTCTACCTTCGCGATCGGATCGGAGGTTTGAACTGTATTAAGATTACCTATACCACAATAGGAATTATCGCGATCTGAAGAAAAGGTGAGAGTGTGTCCATCTCCACCAAAGAGGATGACTGTTTTTTCGGCTATTGCAAGACCCTGATATGTTTGGCTTCTGCCAATTCCAACGCAACTTTCGATATTAACGCTAATAAAATAACGTATTGTGATTTGGTAAAAACCACAGTTAAATGGAATTTCATCCACGCCTACATACGCCCAAAGCATATTAGCGCTTCTGACGCGAGTGCTTGTCGCGTTTTGAAGCACTTGTTCGCCGTAGGAGGAGAGGTAAACGCGAACGTTTTCAAAACAGTCTCGGTCACGACAGGTGTCAAGGACACGATACGTGTCGATACATACCGTTCCTCGATTGTCGAAGCCAAGTCCGTTTTGACAACTTCTGGTATCTGACATAAAGTTTTCTCCCTATCTTATAAGTTAGGTGAGGGTAAAAATTTGCATAACAAAAATTCCCTCGTTATTATACTATGTCAATGGCGAAAAAAAGTGAAAAGACCAGTCAGGTGACTGGTCTTTTCACTAAACATATGTAATTAGATGTACTTTTTAATTGCTTCAGGGCATTCTGCCTGAGGAATGGAAGCAGAAATAATTACATTAACATCTGCTGTAATCTTTTCAAGTTTTTCTACAAAGGAAACAAACGCTTGCACGTCACCACAGCAAAGTTTCATTGAAGAATCAATAAAGAGATCGGTAATATCATAGTTGGAGGAAAGGATTCCAGCAATAAAACCATAGAATGCATCTGCTCCACAAATCGCATAATCCTCAGCACTGATCAAACGAGCGCGAGAGGTAACATTCAAACGAAGAGCATCACCCTTCTCAACACATACAACAGAGCCCTTGGACTCCTCTACTGCTTTATTTGCAAGTTCGATAAGAGCTTTGGTTTTGCCCGAGCCTTTACCGCCAATAAGTAACTTAATCATAATTTTATCCTCCTTTTAAGACCTTAAGGTCTTTCTTTAATACTATTTTACACTATTATAACGAAAATTGCAATAGTTTTTTGTAAAATTATCTAAAATATCAGATAAATTTTCATTAAGAATTCGACTGTATTCTCTCTTCAATTTCTTTCTTTAATTCTTCATATCCAGGTTTTCCAAGCAGAGCAAACATATTCTTTTTGTATGCTTCTACACCAGGCTGATTAAAGGGATTTACCTGAAGAATATATCCAGAGATTGCGCACGCAAGTTCAAAGAAATAGATAAGATAGCCAAGAGAATGGGCGCTTCTATCTTCGATTTCTAACAAAATATTAGGAACGCCTCCATCATTATGCGCCAGTAAGGTTGCAAGCATTGCTGTCTTATTCACATAATCCAGTTGCTTTCCAGCAAGAAAGTTTAATCCGTCTACGTTTGCACTATCAAATGGGATTTCAAAAGAACTTCCGGGATTCTTCACACAAACCACAGTTTCAAAAAGGTTTCTCATTCCTTCCTGAATATACTGTCCAAGCGAATGAAGGTCAGTGGAAAAAATAACAGATGCTGGGAAAATTCCTTTATTGTCTTTTCCTTCGCTTTCGCCATATAATTGCTTCCACCACTCATTGAACATTGCCATATATGGCTCATAACCGACAAGTATTTCTGTGGTTTTTCCTTGACGAAGCAAAGCGTTACGAATCACAGCATACTGCATACAGTCATTTTGCTTGATGTCTTGAGAGGAGTACGCCTCTTTTGCGTCCTGAGCGCCTTTCATCAAAGCAACAATATCAATTCCAGCTGCTGCAATAGGAAGAAGTCCTACGGCAGTGAGTACAGAGAATCTGCCTCCTACATCATCAGGAACAACAAAGGTTTCATATCCTGCTTTGTCCGCAAATGCCTTCAAGGTACCACGCGCTTTGTCCGTTGTTACATAGATTCTTTCTCTTGCGCCATCTTCCCCGTATTTATCGACAAGAAGTTGCTTAAATACGCGAAAAGCAATCGCTGGCTCTGTGGTTGTACCAGACTTGGATATAACGTTGACACTTATATCTCTGCCTTCACAAATCGAGAGCAACTCATTTAAAGCAGTGGGTGAAATATTATTTCCTGCAAAATAGATATCGGGTGTATCCTTCTTGAGGTTATTATAGAGTGGGCTCTTGACAAATTCAATGGCAGCACGCGCGCCGAGATAAGAGCCACCAATACCAATCACAACAAGTATATCAGAATTCTTTTTAATTTTCTCAGCTGCAATTTGAATTCTGGAAAACTCTTCCTTATCATAGTCAAAAGGAAGGGACATCCAACCGAGAAAATCATTTCCTAATCCACTTTTATCATTTAAGCAAACCAACGCATCCTGCGCTGATTTATACAAAGATTCAAGTTCTTCGTTCGATAAAAAAGAAGAACAAAAATCGGTTTTTAACTGAAGCATTACAAGGTCCTCCGAAAAGAAAAAGATTTAACAATATTATACACGATACTATTATGTTTTTCAAGAGGAAAATATAAAAAAATACAAATTAAATCACGTTTTTTTATTGGAAATAATTGAGAATATCACAAGTTTTAAAAGTTCTTTATAATTTAAAGATTTTGCTTCCTCGTCAGTTACGAGATTTCTTTCACCGATACACTCGCCATCAAGATAATACTTGACCTTTCCCACATTATCACCTATGGATAAAGGAGCACAAATCATCTCTGGAATTTCATATACTTTTTCAATCGCTTTACTCTTCCCTTTTTCACACAAAAACACGAATGCCTCCTCGCGTATCCAGATGGTTTCCTTAGAAGATTTTAATACTGGAATTCTTTCAAGAAGAACGGATGGCGATTCATATAATGCAACAGAGGAAAAGCCGAAATCTAACAATGCACGAGCCTCATTGTTTCTGATTTCCTTCGTTTGAGCGCCCATAATAACGCAAATTAGATTTAAGTTGTTGCGCTTTGCGCTAACACTTACGCAGTATCCTGCTTTGTCTGTTGAACCCGTTTTTAATCCGTTGCAACCTTCATAATATCGAACGAGTCGGTTTGTGTTCGTTAGTGTAAATGCCCCATCTCTGATAGTATCTTGCCACAAGGAGGAATACTTTGTAATGAAATCAAATTTTACAAGTTCTGATGATAAAATAGCGATATCCAATGCGCTCATTGTATGATTAGTAACCGTATCATCAAGTCCTGTTGTGTTTTCAAAATGAGTACCATAAAGCGAAAGTTGTTCTGCCTTTTCATTCATTCGTCTTACAAAGGCTTCTTCGCTTCCACATAAATGTTCTGCTAAGGCAACGGAAGCATCATTTGCACTTGCGATGACAGTACACTTTAAAAGTTCTTCGACATTCATCTCCTCGCCTTCTTTTAAAAAGACTTGGCTTCCTCCCATTGAAGAAGCGTTTTCGCTGATAATTACATTATCACTTAAACTGATTTTTCCTTCTGCAATTCCCTCGGCAATCAGTAATAATGTCATAATTTTTGTAACAGAAGCGGGAGATAAGGCTTCTTTTTCGTTTTTTTGGTACAAGATTGTCCCAGTGTTTGCTTCATACAAAACAGCGCTTTTTGCACTAATTTCTGGCGCACCAGTCAACTTCTCGTAAAATGCTAATGCGTTATTTTCGGCTGGCAGGGCCATTGCAGGCAGTGAAAATATTAGAACAAATATAATTGACATTATTAAAGCGATCCATTTTTTCATAAGTATTCCTCCTTTTTTCTACAAATATATACGCTATCGAAGGAAAATATGAATGAAGAATATAAAAAAACGAAAAGTTTAAAAAATTGCCTTGTTTTTTTCTTTTATCTGTGTTAGAATATAAGTCGAAACTATTGCTTTAGTGTAAAAAGGAGAATTTCCTCTTGAAAGAAAAGAAAAAAAGTACAAGACTTTTTATTACCGATATTACAAGAGAGGGGCGTGGTGTTAGCAAAACGGAAAGCGAACTTCCTCCCAAACTTCGTCGTTTCTTTCTTTGTTTAAAGAATAATATTGGTAAACTACTAACTTTAAATATTATGATGGTGATTGGAAACTTCCCTTTTCTGTTTATCATCATTGCCCTCGCTGGTTATACGCAAAAAAACTATATGTTGCCCTTGTCTGATTTTTTTCAAAATCTTCTCTCTCACATTGTCGCAACCGGCAAGGATCTGGGCCCGTTAGAAATGAGCCAAATTGCTATGGAAGGAATGATGCACAATACCCTCGCCCCTACCGTATTAACCTACATCTTTTATGGTATTGGTGCGTTAACATTATTCACCTTCGGCCTTGTTAACTGTGGCAGTGCTTATGTGCTTCGCAATATGGTAAGTAGTGAACCGGTTTTTGTGTGGTCGGATTTTTGGTATGCGATTAAAAGAAATTGGAAACAAGCCCTTCCTTTTGGTGTGATTGATGGTTTAATTTGTGCGATTTTCTGCCTTAACATTGTATCAATGCTCGGTGGAATTACGAACTTCTTTCAATCATTTATGTTTTGGTCAAATATAGCCATTTTGATCATTTTCTTCTTTATGAGATATTACATTTACCTCCAGATGGTCACATTTGATTTGAAGATTTTTAAAATCATTAAAAATTCTCTTATTTTTTCACTGCTCGGGTTTAAGAGAAATATCCTTGCCTTCTTAGGCATTGTATTGCTTGTGCTTATTGAACTGTTCTTTTTCATTGGCGCTGGTGGTTTGCTCTTACCATTTGCTGTTGCACTTCCCTTAATTCTCTTGCTATCCGTATGTTCTCTTATGAAAATTTTTGCATCCTATTTTAAAGTCAAGGAACTAATGATTGATCCCTACTATGAAGAACATCCGGACGAACGCCCCTCCAGTAGTTCAGAAGAAGAGATTATTATGCATGATGATGTCACCGAGCGCGAACGCCTTGAAGAGATCCGCAGAAGGAATGGAATGACTTCTGCCGAAGAATAAATGCCAATAATAAGAAAAACAGCGTGCATTGCACGCTGTTTTAATTTAAAGTGGTTTCAATTTAAATTTGTTAAAGAAAGAAAAACGTATCCTTCTTCTTTTGCGTAAAGAATAAAGTCTTTTATAATTTCAGCATTTGTCTTTGACGTCGGATGAAGAAGCAGGATTTCCCCACTATGAAGATTTTCTTTCAGTTTCGAAAGAGCTTTTTTCGGACTCATTTGATTATGATCGTCCCAATCGGCATAAGCATATGACCAAAATATATTTTTGTATCCCATTTCCTTAATATAGATCAGGCTCTCTTCGCTAAATTTTCCTTCAGGAGGACGAAAAAACTTATCCAGTAAATATCCTGTTTTTTCCTCAAACAGTTTTTCAAGATCTGTAAGATTTTTTGTTATTTCTTCTTTGCTCAAGTTAGAAATATCTTTATGATTTTTGGTATGATTACAAACAAGATGTCCGTCCTCTTTCATCCTCTTTACAGTATCGGTATTCTTAAGTAGAGGATGTCCAAGAATAAAAAAAGCAGCAGGCACCTCCTCCTCTTTTAATACATCAAGGATTTTTAATACATTTTCATTCATATATCCCACATCAAAAGTAAGGTATATTCTTTTTTCAGCAGTATTTTCTCTCCAATAACTGTTTGTACGACTTAAAAATGAATCGGTATATGGACAAGAGGTTTCTCCATTGCCTTTTCTTTTAAAATACCATTGCTGGTTTTTATTTTGATTTAAACAGCCGAGAAAGGTAAATGAACTTGTTAGTGCAACAATTAGACATATAAAGCGTTTCATATATTTCCCCCTTTACTTTTATTTTTACAATGTTTTTGCATAATAATCGAGGCAAATACTTGAAAAAAGAAAACCACCACAGATTTCTGTGGTGGTTTTGTAATTACTTGAATTTACGCTTTCTTGCTGCTTCAGCTTTCTTCTTGCGTTTTACACTGGGTTTTTCGTAGTGTTCTCTCTTACGAAGTTCTCCGAGAATACCCGATTTTACGCACTGTCTTTTGAAGCGACGAAGTGCACTATCAAGAGTTTCGTTTTCTTTTACTCTGATTTCTGCCATTTTTATATCCCTCCCTTCGCGATGCAAAGAGACCTAAATCTCAAATATTACTTAAGTATTATAACCGATTTTTTTACGTTTGTCAAGGGTTTTTAGAATATTTTTGTAAAGGTTATTTTATTTTTTGCTTTCAATTTGTTTGATTGCGCCTCTCAAAGTGTTTTGCAGAAGCATTGCAATAGTCATAGGCCCCACTCCACCTGGCACAGGAGTAAGATAAGAGGCACGCGATATACACTCATCAAAACAAACATCTCCAACGAGCTTTCCTTCTTCGGTACGGTTGATTCCAACGTCAATAACGACAGCTCCCTCTTTGATATCTTCTCCGCGAATAAATTCTGCTTTACCTATTGCGCAAATCAAAATATCTGCTGTACGTGTAATCTCTTTTAAATTGTTTGTTTTAGAATGACATACCGTTACTGTAGCATTTTTTTCTAACATAAGGTGGAACATTGGTTTTCCAACAATATTGCTACGTCCGACAATAACGCAAGTTTTTCCTGTTGTTTCAATATTATAGAATTCAAGCAGTCGAATAACTCCCGCCGGCGTGCAAGGAAGAAAAGTTGCATCTGAGGTCATAATGGCGCCGACATTCATTGGATGAAAGGCGTCGACATCTTTTTCTGGTTTGATGGCAAGCTGTATTTTTTTCTCATCAATATGGCGAGGAAGTGGTAATTGAACCAAGATACCGTGTACATTGTCATCCTGGTTATATTCCTCGATTTTATTTAAAACTTCCTCTTCTGTGGCATTTTCGGGCAGAGTACATTCAATAGAGTGTATTCCACATTCAAGACACCCTTTATGTTTGTTGCGCACATAAACTGCTGATGCAGGATCATTGCCGACAAGAATGACAGCTAAGGCAGGTATAACACCTGTTTTCTCGGCGAATGCCCTGACCTCCTCTTTAATTGCTTCACACGTACGCTGCGATACCATTCGACCGTCAATAATTGTTCCCATAATCTGATCCTTTTACAAAAACCGACTTCATATCGAGGTCGGTTTTTGTATTTTTATATTTATTTTTTTGCTTTACGATGTTTATCAAGAATAGTATGAATCTTTTTGGATTGATCCAAAAGATGGCTGATTGTTTGATCGTGGTTCAATGTATCAATGATATATGCCACATATTTGCACATATTGACTTCACAATACCATTCTCTTGCAAGAAGCTCGGGCGTTCTATAAACGAGATTGGTGGTGAAAATCTTGTGAATAACACCGTCCTGATATGCTTTGTCAAGATTAGCAAGACCGTTACAGAAAAGTCCGAATGTAGCAAATACGAAAATACGATTTGCGCCCTTTTCTTTTAATTGCTGTGCAACATCAATAACAGAATCGCCAGAGGAGATCATATCGTCAACAATAATAACATCCTTGCCCTGAACATCCCGACCAAGATATTCGTGAGCAACAATTGGGTTCTTGCCATTAACGATAATGGAATAATCGCGACGCTTGTAAAACATACCAAGGTCAATTCCCATAACGGAGGAATAATACATACACTTGCCCATTCCACCCTCATCAGGAGAAATGATCATAAGTTTTTCAGGGTCAATATCAATATCAGGATATGCGTGAAGCATTGCCTTAATCATTTGATAAGAAGAGCGAACATCTTCAAATCCAGAAAGTGGAATTGCGTTTTGGACTCTGGGGTCATGCGCATCAAAGGTAATAATATTCGTAATACCCATATTGACTAATTCCTGTAACGCAAGAGCGCAGTCAAGACTTTCACGAGAGGAGCGCTTATGCTGACGACCTTCGTAAAGCATTGGCATAATTACACTGATTCTTCTCGCTTTTCCACCAATAGCGCCAACGACTCTTTTAATGTCAGAAAAATGGTCATCTGGACTCATTGGAACAGTCATGCCGTACATATTATAAGTCACACCGTGGTTAAACACGTCTGCAATGATATAGACGTCATTTCCTCGTAAGGACTGATGAAGCGCACCTTTAGCTTCTCCACTTCCGAAACGAGGACAAGAAATATCAACGGTAAATGTCCCGTCTGTATTATGTCTGCGCCATTCTTTCAGATAAGAATCTACCTCAGCCGTGAATTCTTCACAGCCTCTCATGCCAATGATACTTAATTCACCATATAAATTTTCCTTCATGTTCGCGCTCCATATATGTATTATATTGTAAAAAAACAAAACTGTCAGTCACAATCTATATGAAAAAACATAAAATAATCATGAGGTTGACAGTTCGAATTTTTCTACTTTAATTATATAATGAAAATCCAATTTTGTCAATAGTGAAAACGGGATTTTTTCTTTTCAGTATGACGAAAGTTTTTGTAAATTAGTTCTTCTTTTTGTTAATTATTATAAAAAATGGAGGTTTTATGGAGAGCTTTGGATATTTAACCGTACAGGTTTTGAATGCGAGTGGTGCCTTGCCGGTGGAAAACGCATTAGTGAAAATTGAAAGCGCAGACGAGTACGATAGAATAGAGGCCCTGACAGATGTAACTGATATAGATGGGAAAACTGAAATTTTTGCAATTCCAGCTCCAAAATCAGCATATTCATTGACACCAACGCCTGAAAAGTCCCCATCATCAGCATATAAAGTAAGTGTTTTCAAGGATGGCTTTTATTCGCGTGCGATTGAAAATATTTTCATCTTTGAAAACATATACACCACTCTTACGGTACCCCTTGTTCCGAACTCATTGTACAATGAAAGTGAAAACAGGCCATCTGTACCCGAATACGAAAGCGAGGATATCATATGACAGGTATACCTACTGTGCCGCAATACATAACAGTTCATTTAGGGACCCCAGACGAAAATGCGCAGAACGTGACAATTCCATTTGATGAATATCTTAAGAATGTCGCATCCAGCGAAATCTATCCCACCTGGCCTCTTGCGTCAATCCGAGCCAATGTTCTTGCGCAAGCAAGCTTTGCGCTCAATCGAATTTATACTGAATATTATCGAAGTCGGGGTTATGATTTTGATATTACGTCGACCACACAAAACGATCAGCGCTTTGTGTATGGGCGAGATATTTTTGATAATATATCCTCAACAGTTGACAATCTCTATGGCAGTTACATTCGAAAAGAAGGTCGTATTGAACCGTTTTTTGCATCCTTTTGTGATGGATATGAGGTTCAGTGTCAAGGGCTATCGCAGTGGGAGACGGTAACACTTGCCAATCAAGGACTTAACTCTGTTGAAATTCTTGAACGCTTTTATGGTGACGATATTGAAATTGTAACCAATGCCCCAATTGAAAATCAAACGGCATCCGCTCCTGCTGTTCCATTGCGTGAAGGAGATACAGGTAGAGATGTTGAACTGATACAAAGAAGAATCAATAGAATTTCTATGAATTTTCCGGGCATTCCCAAAATATTTCCTGCAGATGGTTTTTTTGATACATCAACGCTGGATGCGGTTAAGAAATTTCAAGAGGTTTTTTCACTTACCCCAGATGGTATTGTCGGTAGAGATACTTGGTATAAAATTCAAAGTGTCTACAATGCGGTCAAAAGATTGCACGATATCAATTCTGAAGGTCTCACCTTTGGTGAGATATCGACACAATATCCTGGTGTCCTAAAAATAGGTGATGCCTCTGAAGGCGTTAGAATCATTCAATACTACCTGGACTATATTGGCACATTTGTATCGACGGTAACCCCAGTGAATATTGATGGTATTTTCGGAGATAATACACGTTCCTCCGTTCTATCTTTCCAAAAAACGTATGGTCTAAATGAAACGGGCGAAGTCAATCGTGAAGTTTTTGCTAAAATGCAAAATGTATATTATGGTTTATTGCTCTCTAACTCTTCTATGTATACGCAAACAGATGCTATTCCCTTTCCTGGTAGAATATTGAGAGTCGGAATACAAGGGGAGGATGTGAGAATATTACAGAATTATTTAATCAAACTGAATGAATATTACAAGGATATTCCTCTAATCGTCGCAGACGGTATTTATGGCATAGAAACAGAACGGGCTGTCATTGCATTTCAAAACAAATTCGGTCTTGAACAGAGGAATGGGCGCGTAAATGCAATTACTTGGGATCGAATAGCCAGCACATATGAGGATATTGTCCTGGGCGAAGAAGTAAATGAGGGACAATATCCCGGATATCCAATAGGAGAATGATATGTATCATATTAGCAATAAACAAGAACCTATCAAAGAAGTACAAATTGCGCTATTTGCTTTGGGATATGGAGAAAGCCATTTGGTTCCAATAGACGGCATTTTCGGAGAAAATACAAGAAATGCGATATTGCATTTTCAGCAGGAAAATGGATTGATTCCCTCTGGGGTAGTGGATTATGAAACATTTATTCAGCTAAAAAATAAAAAAATAGAAGTAGAGAAAGGGGCTAACATCTTTCCGTTTCCTTTAAAAGAAGGGGATAACAATGAAAAAGTTGCGCATTTGCACGCAGCACTAAACATCTTGTTCACAGAAAATAATAATGGTAACAACCCCTTGACTGGTACTCTTTTTGACTCGCAGACCAAAAAATATGTAAATCTTTTCCTTCTGCGAATCGGCGCAGTTGAAAATGGAGAAATCACTATGGCACAGTATGAAAGACTACAAAAAGAAGGAGATATTTCCTTACTCTATAACTTTTAGGCTAAAATGATTATTATTACATTTATTAGTCATAATCTAAATTAGAAAACTTCTGGAGGAGCAAATGAGTAGCGAGCGATTTACACAAAAAGCCGAACTTGCGCTGAATGGCAGTTTAGATTATGCCGAAAAAATGGGAGCATCATATATAGGTACTGAACATATTTTGCTTTCATTGATGGAGACAAAAGGTTCGATTGCATCCAAAATACTGAGTGACTCCGGTTTAACATCTGCCCAATACACAGAGGCGATTAAAAATTGTCAGGGCGTTTTCAAAAAGACGAAACTAACCGTTAAAAATATGACTCCACGTGCAAGATGTGTTCTGGATAACGCATATAAGAATGCACAGAAATATGGTGCTTTGAGAATTGGAACAGAACATATTTTGCTTTCCGTATTGGAAGAAAAGGATTCTGTTGCTTCAAAACTTTTAGTCTTTCTTGATATAGATATTGTGTTATTAAGGGATAAAACAAGGCAGAAAATACGAGAATATGAGCGTACATTCGGCAGAATTGAAGATGGGGAAAGGAAAACAAGGCCAGAACTTTCTGTGCTTTTGAAATATGGAAAAATACTGAATGATCCATCAAGGGAGATCGCGTGGGAGATTGTTGGTAGAGATGGTGTCATAGAACGAATCATACGCACCCTGTTAAGAAAAACGAAAAACAATCCTGTATTGCTCGGGGAGGCAGGTGTCGGTAAAACAGCAATTGTAGAAGGATTGGCACATAAGATATTATCGGGAGAAGTTCCCTACTCCTTATCGGATGCCATAATTATATCTCTTGATTTAACTAAAATTGTGGCTGGTACCAAATATCGAGGAGATTTTGAGGAACGAATACGTCAAATTTTAGATGAGGCGAAAAAGAATCCGAAGGTAATCCTTTTTATTGATGAACTTCACACTGTTATGGGTGCCGGAGCTGCTGAAGGCGCAGTAGATTTAGCTAACATTATAAAACCGGAGTTGTCAAGAGCAGAGATTCGCGTGATCGGTGCAACTACACTGGAGGAATACAGAAAGCACATTGAGCGTGACAGTGCTTTGGAAAGAAGATTCCAACCCATCAACGTAGATGAACCATCTGTTAGTGATACGTGTAAAATGATGCGTTCAATTGCGCGAAGTTTAGAAAAGCACCATAAAGTTTTTATTGATGATTCTGCAATTACGGCTTCTGTGGAGCTGTCAACACGTTATTTGTTTTTACGCTCTCGTCCTGACAAATGTATTGATTTGTTGGATGAGGGATGCGCCTATGTATCAATTCATCAGGCAAAAACATCCAACGAGACTCCTGTTGTTACAAGAAAAGATCTTTTATATGTATTGGAAGAATTCAGTGGAATGAAAGAAATTTACCTGAATGTACCAATGTCAGAAAAGAATATTATCAATTATTTGTCAGAAAATTGTATTGGACAACAAAAAGCGTGCCAAGTAGTAGCAAATGGCATTCTTCGTTCCCAGTCCGGCGTTCAAGACCCCACGCGTCCTCTCGGTAGTTACTTTTTTTATGGAACAAGTGGCGTAGGAAAGACAAAAATGGCAAAAACACTTGCCAAATTGCTTTTTGGAACAGAGGAACGCTGCATTACATTTGATATGAGTGAATATAGCGAATCACATTCGGTCTCTAAATTGATTGGAGCTCCTCAAGGATATGTAGGCTATGGGGATGGCGGACTGCTCGTACAAAAGGTGAAAAATCAACCTTACAGTGTTTTATTGTTTGATGAAATTGAAAAGGCTCACCGTGATATTTATCACATTTTTCTTCAAATTCTTGATGAAGGACGTTTAATGGATTCTTCCGGAAAAACAATAAACTTTCGAAATTGTTTTATCGTATTTACCTCTAACGTTAACTTAAATTTGCTGTCATCCAAAGTCGGTTTTTTGGATTATCCTGAGGAGGAAAGCATCCACGAGATAGAACAATTAAACAGACACTTCCCTACAGAGTTTTTATCCAGAATAGATTCTTTTGTTAAATTCAAAAGGTTAAATGAAGAAAACCTGATAAAAATATGTGAAAACGAATTAACAGAATTAAAAAATAGGCTCAAAAAAGAAAAAATCGTGATTGAATACGATACTCCCCTAATAGATTATCTTCTTTTGAATGTTGAGCAACTGAATTTGGGTGCAAGACCCATTCGTACAAAAATCAGGTCCGATTTAGAGAGTAGAATTGCCGAATATGTAATGAACCACGAGTTTGAAGAGATAACATTATTTATCAACGTATGTGATGGAGAAATTGATATTACAGAAAAAACAATGGTCACTGTGGGATAAAAAAGAAAAATGCCCTTGCAAAAGCAAAGGCATTTTTTAATGGGGTGAGATGTGGGAGTCGAACCCATGACCTCCAGGGCCACAACCTGGCGCTCTAACCAACTGAGCTAATCCCACCATAGGATAATGGCGTGCCTTGAGGGACTCGAACCCCCGACCTACTGCTTAGAAGGCAGTTGCTCTATCCAGCTGAGCTAAAGGCACAAACCGTGCAACGCAAACTATTATAACAGAATGTTTGAAATTTGTCAAGGGTTTTTTTAAAAGTTTTTTCAAAACTTAGTGAATGCGCAAGTTATATTCTTTTGCAAACAACTTTAGGGCCTTCTATGGCAACAACGATAACTTTTTCGCCAACCTCATATAAATCTTCATCATAAAGTGTGCGACAAGCAAAGGTTTGTTTCCCAATGCGAACCTGACCACGTCCTGCAAAATTATTTACCTCAACGGTAACTATGCATTTTCTTCCCAAAGCACTATCAATAGAAATGATACGACGAGAAGATATAATATATATGATTGCAAGCACCAGGAAAAGAGATGCAATCAGTGGTACTAAAATTATTAATATATCTTTCATAAACTCCACACGAAATTATCATCTTATATTGTGTCTATTCTATCACAACTAAGTCCTCAAGTCAAGTCTTTTATATTATATTAGAATATTAAATTTCATAATATTTAATAAATTTGTTGGTTAAAATGCTCAAATTTCAAAAAAAGCCTTGACAAAAGATAGAAATTAGTGTATTATAGTGCATAGTGAATTTCACTAAAACAAAAAGGAGGACATAAAATGTTCGAAGAACTCAAAAAATTCTTTGTCGAAGAAGCAAGAGTCGATCCTGAAGCTGTTACTATGGAAGCTGAGCTTTCCGCTGACCTTGGTATCAATTCTTTGGAGCTTGCAGATTTGATTTGCCTTTGTGAGGAAAAGTTTGATATTACGATTGACGACGAGGACCTTCATAACTTCTCCACTGTCGGTGATATCGTTAAATATCTTGAATCAAGAAATGCATAATTTAAATTGATTATTTAAAAAATGTTGTTTTGTGCTTACAAAACAACATTTTTTGTACTTTTATAGGCGAACTAAAAGAAACGCGTTCTCCTGCGAAGAAAGTAGGAGATCAAATTGGATTTCCGGATATTTATTAAGCAGATATTCTTTTTCTACATTCTGAAGATGGAAAGTTTCATTGGAGAGAAATACGGATATTTTATTCTCTTTTTTCATCTTTTTTAACAGTTTTGAGCACTCTGATAGAATTTTAGAGACCATTTTATTGTCTTTAATATCAATTAAACAGCAAACCAACTCTTCCCCTCGCTGTCTTGCGCAAGCAAGGTGATACAGAAGCTCAGTTTTTGCTCTTTCGATATCCTCTTGCGTTATATATACTTTATTGTATAACATCTTGTCCTCTTGCTTTTTTTCATATTATACCATCAAAAAATGAAATTGTAAATAGTTTTTATTAAAAAGAAGGTTAAAATAATGTTATCTCTTTTAGCAAAATGGTTTATTCCGAATTATCAGGATACTAAGAACCCTGCTGTACGTTCTTCCTATGGAACATTATCAAGTATCGTTGGGATTTTTATAAACCTATTATTGTCAGCGCTTAAATTGATTGTAGGAGTGCTTGCCAATTCGGTCGCGGCAATTGCTGATGCATTTAATAATTTTTCTGATGCTGGATCAGCTCTTGTTTCACTTATTAGTTTCAGAATAAGCGCAAAACCGGCAGATCGTTCTCACCCTTTTGGTCACGCGCGAATTGAATATGTAGCATCAATGATAGTATCCTTTTTGATTTTAGGCGTTGGATTTAGTCTGTTATCGGATTCTTTTATGGGGCTGATCGGTGTTGGCGAAATGAAAAACGCCGACTTTGGTTCAGTAACTTTAATTTTGCTGTCCTGCTCGATTATTTTTAAATTGCTGCTTGCATTATTTTATAGAAATGTTGGTAATCGCATAGATTCTTCTGTAATGAAAGCATCTATGATGGATTCTCTTATGGATTGCATTTCTACGGGCGCTGTATTGATTTGCGGAATCGTTATAAAATTCACTTCTTGGTCATTCCTGGATTCTTTGGTCGGCTTGGCTGTTTCTTTTTTGATCTTATTTTCAGGAATTAAAATTTTAAATGACACTAAGAATTCAATACTTGGCGAGGCACCTGTGGATGAGATTGTTGAAGGTATCAAGGCGATTGTCAACCGATATCCTGAAGCGTTAGGAATCCACGATATGCTTGTACATAATTACGGGCCTTCTCACTATATTGCATCCTTGCACGTGGAAGTTGATGGAAATCAAGATATATTCGAATTACACGACGCGATTGACCTGATTGAGAAAAATATACACGACGAACTAAACATTCTCTGTACCATTCATATGGACCCCATTGTTACGAACGATACTACTGTTACGGAGCTTAGAGATTTTGTTACAATAACAGTACAAGCAATCGACCCATCTCTTTCTATACACGACTTCAGAACCGTTATTGGCAAAACACATACCAACTTGATTTTTGATATTGTTTTACCATTTGAAAGCCAGTATGGCGTTGAAGAAATTACAGCACTGGTATCACAACGCATCCTGGAGGCAAGACCTAATCACTATTGTGTAATAACGGTTGATAGGGGTTAAATTTCAGGAAACTCTAATTATTTTATGGCAGAAAATAAAACGGCAACATTTTTGTTGCCGTTTTTCTTTATACGATTCGATTCTTTTGTTGCCCATTCAAGAATGAAAACATATTCTCTCGAACAATTTCAAGGGCGCGTTTGCGCGCTTCAAAAGCTGCCCATGCGGCGTGTGGCGTGAGACATACGTTGGGGTAATTTCTTATTTCATAAAAAGGATGGTTGGTTGGAAAAGGCTCGACGGAAAAGACATCAGAACCAAAAGCTGCGATTTTTCCATTGCTAATTGCTTCTGCGATTGCTGATTCGTCACACACAGCACCTCTTGCTTCATTTACAAGAATGACGGAAGGCTTCATCAAAGACAGTTCCTCAGCCCCAATCAAATGTCTTGTTTCATTTGTCAGTGGGCAATGAATAGATATAATATCACTTTCCATCAATAAAGTAGAAAGCGAGACCGTTTCATAGCACGAATTCTTGCGCCTTTGATAGGTTAAAATGCGACAACCGAAGCTTTTTGCAATTTCAGCCACACGTCCACCAATGGTACCACAGCCAATAATTCCCCACGTTTTCCCATAAATTTCGTGGTATGTTGGCTTTAACCTGTTTGGTGTCACTCCGGAAGAATAGTCTCCGGAAGTGATATATTCACGAAATGTATGCAGAGAGGTTGCAAGTGTTAGCACCGTTGCAAGTGTAAATAAGGTAACACTTTCTGTTGAATATGCAGGAATGTTACAAACAGCAATGCCCTTTTCTTTGGCAAAAGTGGTATCAATATTATCATATCCTGTTGCAAAAACACAGATCAGTTTAAGATTGGTTGCCGCACTCATAATGTCAGCAGTTATTTTAACCTTGTTAGTTAGAAGAAGATCGCAGTTTTTTAAGCGTTCCTTCACCTGAGATGCTTCCGTATTATCATAGAGCACAACGTCGCCGAGTGATTCAAGAATTGAAAAATCAAGATCATCTCCCATTGCTAATCTATCAAGTACAACTATATTCATATTTTTCTCCCCAACTTTTATAGTTTCTTCAATTATATCAAATAGTGAAAGAAAAATCAATAATTATATAATATATTTTTTAATATTTTTTGAAAAACCCCTTGACAAGCATTGAAAAATATGATAGTATAGATATACCTCTGTCAGAGGTTTTTTTGTTGTGCTCTGGGACGCACAGCAGTTCCCTTTGATCACGAGGGAGGTATTCAACGGGTTATTCCCGAAATTCTATTAGGAGGTGCCGATATGAGAGTCAAAATAACGCTGGCTTGCACAGAATGTAAGCAAAGAAATTATGACACAGAAAAAAACAAAAAGAACGATCCGGACAGACTTGAAATGAAAAAGTACTGCCGTTTCTGCCGCAAACATACTTTGCATAAAGAAACCAAGTAAGAGAGGTTATCAAATATGGCAGAAGAAATGACCACGCAGCAGAGCGAAGTTACCGGCGAAGTAACCGCTCCCAAAAAAGCTAAAAAAGTGCGCGATCCTAAGAACCCTAATTTCTTCGTAAAGTTGTGGAGAAAAGTTAAAAAACTTTGCACCGATACTTTCAACGAGATGAAAAAGGTTGTTTGGACGCCCAAAGCTGAACTCAAGAAAAGCACAGTGCTCGTTCTCGTTGCCGTTGTCTGTGTAGCGGCTGCGATTGCAATTGTTGATAGCGTTTTCTCTTTCGCTATTAACGGCATTGCTGGTCTCTTCCCTATTCTTTGATTTAAGGAGAGACTTTAATGAGTAATATTAATGAGAAAAACCTCGGTCCCAGATGGTATGTTGCTCATACTTATACAGGTTATGAAAACAAAGTAAAGATGAGTATTGAAAAGATCGTCGAAAATCGCGGTCTTGGTCACTTGATTTACGATGTTCAGATTCCCGTCGAAATTTCCACTGTCACAAATGACAAAGGAGAGACGAAGGAAGTCGAAACAAAACTTTTGCCTGGTTATGTCCTTGTAAAAATGACTATGACAGACGAAAGTTGGCATGTAGTAAGAAATATTACAGGCGTTACAGGTTTTGTAGGTCCTGGATCTGAACCTACTCCACTTTCAAGCCAAGAAGTTGAGATGTTTAATGTAGAGGCTCGTGTAGAACAGCCCAAACTCAACGTTGGCGATATGGTCGAAATTGTATCTGGTGCCTTTGTTGGCAGAAAAGGTACACTTCAAGAAATTGATGAAGATGGTACTTCGGTACTCGTTCTTGTATCGACCGAAAAACGCGACATCTCCATTATGTTTGACATCAAGGATGTTCGCAAAATTGAGCAGTAAAACTGCTTCCGTCTTTTGACGGGTATTACGTGGGAGGGAGAAAAATACATTTACAATTCTCCCGTTTATATCACCACATTCGGAGGTTATTATTATGGCAAAGAAAATCACCGGTTACATTAAATTACAGCTTCCCGCCGGAAAAGCTACTCCCCAGCCCCCTGTAGGCCCTGCTCTTGGTCAGTATGGTGTTTCCATTCCTAACTTCACCAAAGAGTTTAACGAAAGAACTAAGAATGATATCGGTTTGATCATTCCTGTTATCATCACTGTTTATGCAGACCGTTCTTTCACCTTTATCACTAAGACTCCCCCTGCAGCTGTCCTTATTAAGAAGGCTTGTGGCATTGAAACTGCATCCAGCGCACCTAATAAGACTAAAGTTGCAAAACTCACTCAAGAACAGCTTCGTAAGATTGCTGAAACAAAAATGCCCGACCTCAACGCTTCTTCTATCGAGGCAGCTATGAGTATGGTAGCAGGTACTGCTCGTTCTATGGGCGTTACCGTTGAAGAGTAAGAGAAGGAGGAGATAGAAAATGGCTAAAATGCGTAAAAAATATCAAGACGCAGTAAAACTGATTGATAAATCCAAGTTGTATGATCTTGCAGAGGCTGTGGCTCTTGTTTGCCAAACTGCAAAGGCAAAATTTGATGAAACCGTAGAAGTTCATATTCGCCTTGGTGTTGACTCTCGTCACGCAGACCAACAGGTTAGAGGTGCTATCGTTCTTCCTAATGGTACTGGTAAAACTGTTAGAACCCTTGTTTTCGCTCGTGGCGACAAGGCTGATGCTGCACGTGCAGCTGGTGCTGACTATGTTGGTGCTGAAGACCTTGTTCAGAAGATCACAACCGAAAACTGGTTTGATTTTGATGTTGTTATTGCTTCTCCCGATATGATGGGTGTTATCGGTCGTCTCGGTAAAATCCTTGGTCCTAAGGGTCTTATGCCTAACCCCAAGGCTGGTACCGTTACTCCTGATGTTGCTAAAGCTGTCCTTGAAGCAAAAGCTGGTAAGATTGAGTATCGTCTTGACAAAACCAACATCATTCACTGCCCTATCGGAAAGGCATCCTTTGGTCCCGAAAAGCTTATCGAGAACCTCACCACTCTTATTGGTGCAGTTATCAAAGCTAAGCCTGCTGCTGCAAAAGGTCAGTACATTAAGTCCTGCGTTGTAGCAACTACTATGGGCCCTGGCATCAAGCTTAACTACGCTAAACTCGGTTAATTTTGAATACCTAACAAAAATCCCGTACAAATTTGTACGGGATTTTTTATTATACTATAGGGATGCCGTAGACCGTAATTGGTTTGTTCTCAAAAATTTCTCTTGCATTTTTTTGAATTATCAAGATGACTACAAGAAACCTCAATATAGTCAATATCAGCTTCTTTGCATTGCTTTAACCACTCCTCGCATATTTGCGTTGCATTTAAAGATATACCTACTTTCATAAATCAACCTCTCAAAACGGTAATGTTTCATTCAAATTGATATCCCTGTATGATATCGCAAAACAAGCACCAACAACCTCTTTGGGCGACAAAGAAAACAACAATCTGGAGGCTTCAAGCATAGATGCGCCAGTTGTAACAATATCATCTAAAATTAACACACGCTTTCCTTCTAAATCGAACTTATGTTTAAGGGTGAATTTAATATTTTTATGACGTTCCTCTCTGGTCAATCCCTTTTGTTCTCGTTTTGTCGCTGATTTAAGAGCCGACAAGGTGTGACAACCGAGTTTGTTTGATATTCTTTTCGCAAGTTCGTATGCGTGGTCATAACCATACTTAATTACATTTTTCTTTCGTCTTGGAATAGGAACGATAATAATATTTGAAACATCCTCAGCATAGTGCTCGCGAATTCTATTCGTTAGTTCCTCCGCCATAAAATTCATTACTGCATTGAGATTAGATTTTTTTAATGCAAATACCAATTTCTTTGTAGGAGAATCTTCGAGATTTGAAAAATATCTTGAAATTTTAAATAAATGATGGATTTTCGCAGCCTTAAAGCTTTTAGGCGTACAAACGCATTTGTGAATTTCAGAAAAACAAAAGGAGCAGTCACGAACCTTTTCCCCAAGATATGTTTTCATACAATTGTTGCACAAAACGCTTTCGCCAGATTTGAGTGCAGAATTGCAACAAACGCATTTAGGGACACAGAAAAGACGATATAATTCCTCTCTGATGTTCATAACGTGCTCCTTAAATTGTTAATTAGTTCCCTTTCGGAAAACTGTCTTTCAAACCGACAATTCGGTTAAATACATTTTCGTGTTTTGTATCCTTTACAAAGTAACCCGTACGAACGAACTGGAATCTCTCACCCGGTTGCGCATCTGCGAGCGAAGGTTCAAGTTTTGCGTGTTCAACGGTAGTTACTGAAGATGTATTAAGATAGTCATCAAAGGTTTTGCCTTCTGGAATATCTCCAGTATTTTCAATTTCAAACAGGAAATCATAAAGTTTTACAGTGGTATCAAGGGCATATTTAGTGGAAAGCCAATGAATGGTACCCTTGATCTTGCGACCGTCAATGGGATTTCCATTTCCTGTTTCAAGATCTGCCGTACAACGAATTTCACAAACAGAACCGTCTTCGTTTAGAATAACATCATTACAACGAACGATATATGCTCCCATCAAACGCACTTCTCCATCCGGCTTCATTCTAAAGAATTTAGGAGGAGGCACTTGTGCAAAATCATCTGCATCAATATAAAGTTCTCTGGTAAATGGAACTTTACGCTTACCTTCTTCGGGATGGTTAGGATTGTTAGGCAATTCAAAGTACTCTACTTTATCCTCTGGATAGTTTGTAATAACCACTTTAATTGGATGAAGAATTGCAATCTTTCTATATGCCGTATCGTTTAGTTCATTTCGGATACAGTGCTCAAGTAATTCATAATCTACCACAGAATACGCCTTTGCAACGCCTGCTCGTGCTACAAAATCAAAAATAGCGGAAGGTGTATATCCTCTACGACGCAAACCACAGAGCGTAGGCATTCTTGGGTCGTCCCAACCGTCTACAAGACCGGTCTCTACAAGATTACGAAGATAACGCTTGCTCATTACTGTATGTGTCACATTTAAGCGAGCAAACTCTCTTTGTTTTGGACGAATAGCGTCGGGCGCCAAACCGATATTATCAATAACCCAATCATACAAGGGTCTATGGTTTTCAAATTCAATAGAACATAAAGAGTGCGTAATGCCTTCAGTAGCGTCCTGAATCGGATGAGCGTAATCGTACAGAGGATAAATGCACCATTTATTACCTTGTCTGTGATGAGAAACATGGACAATACGATAGATAGCAGGATCTCTCATATTCATATTTGGAGATGCCATGTCGATTTTTGCACGGAGTGTCTTACTACCATCAGGGAACTCTCCGTTCTTCATACGTTCAAAAAGAGCCAAGTTTTCTTCAACGGTTCTATCGCGATAAGGACTGTTCTTGCCTGGTACAGTTAAAGTGCCGCGATATTCGCGCAATTCATCTGCATTCAGATCGCATACATATGCCTTGCCGTCTTTGATAAGCTTAATTGCGTATTCGTAGCAAAGATCGAAATAATCCGATCCGTAGAATATACCACCCGTAGGCTCGCAACCCAACCATCTAAGGTCCTCTGCGATACTGTCTACATATTCGGTGTCCTCTTTAGATGGATTTGTATCATCATATCTGAGATTAAATAAACCACCATATTTTTTTGCGGTCATTGCGTTAATCCAAATAGCCTTTGCCGAGCCGATATGAAGATAACCATTAGGCTCTGGAGGGAAACGAGTATGAACGCGAAGCTCAGGATTTGCAGCTAAATCCTCATCAATGATGTCGTGAATAAAATTACTTCTTAATTCTTCCATTTGTATTTATAGTCCTTTCGGATTAATGATTGAAATTGCGTTTTGCTTGAATATATGAAAATGCAGATCCGTGACCAGGATATATCGTGTACTCTTTATCGAAAAGATTGAAAAAGTTTGTGATGGAACGAGTCATTTTATCATAGTTACCCGATATGAGGTCAACACGTCCCCAATTTCCACCTTCAAAAATGAGATCTCCGACAAACAAAGCACCTTCGCATTCTATTATCATACTGCCTTCCGTATGGCCACTGAAGCGATAAAACCTTAGCCGAATAGAATCAATCCAAAGTTCATCCCCGTCCTTTACTTCAGTATACACGCCAGCATACGTTAACGCCTTGCTTGTGAATAGAATAGATGCGTTATAATAAGGAGACAAAAATCCATTAGCATCATTTTCATTCAACAAAACAGGCGCCTCAGGAAAACGCTCGTGCATATTATCAAGAAAAAGCATATGGTCAAAGTGTGCGTGCGTGAGAATGATATAGGAAGGCGAGAAATTCGGTATTACATTTATGATCTCATCTGCCGAAACCGACGGATCAATGACAACATATTTTTCACATAATTGTAAAACATAACAGACAGATCCAAAATACCCATTAGGGTAAAACGGAATCACTTTCATAAAAACACCTCTGTATAATAAATATAGTATAACATAAACGCAATGAAAAGTCTATACTTTTTTTAAAAAATAAAGACATTTCTCTTAAATTTTCATATATTAAAGATAGAAAAGTCTGAGGTGAGATTGCATTATGAAAAATATTGTTTTTTCAATAGGTACATTAAATGAAAGCATTAAAATTAAAAAAATCCTGGCGAAAGAGCGGATTTTTGTCGCCGTAGTAAAACTGGAGGAAAGAAGAACGAGAAACGGATGCTCATACGGGATTGAGTTTGCTGAAAAAGATGTTTATTCTGTGGTTCATATTTTAACAACGAGGAATATCAGCTACAACACTTATTTATGAGTATTATATATTTTGATAACGCCGCTACGACGTTTAAAAAACCTAAAGAAGTACTTGCAAAAACAATTCACTACTTAAAAAAGGGATATGGGAACGCCGGGAGAAGTGGTCATTATCTATCTATGCAAACCGCAGAGATGATTTACGATACAAGGGATATAATATCACAGATACTACACTATGAAAATCCTAACCGTATTGTTTTTTATCATAATGCTACGGAGGCATTGAATGTTGCCATTAAAACGTGTATCCCAGAAGGCGCAAACGTTTTAACATCCTATATGGAACACAATAGTGTCTTAAGACCTTTGTATAGTATGGAGGCAGAAAGACGAATTTCCATTACATTTTTCTCGCATAAGGGCAATATCGAAGAAAACATTAAAAATAAGTTGTCAGACCAGACGCAAGCCATCGTTTGTTCTTTAGTTTCAAACGTAACTGGTGAGGAAATAGACCTTTCCATACTATCGAAATTAAAAAAAGAATATAATTTGATACTCATTGTAGATGCAAGCCAAATGTTCTGTCATAAGGAAATTAACCTAAAAGAAAATGAAGTCGATGTCCTGTGCACTGCAGGTCATAAGGGAGCATTTTCAATGCAAGGAGTTGGCTTTTCCGTATTCAATATAGATCCTTCAAGAACATATATTGAAGGAGGTAGCGGACTGGAGACCTTTTCACACGGAATGCCATCCGCGCTCCCAGAACGAATGGAAGCGGGTACTTTATCTGCCCCAGCAATCGCTTCCCTGTTTTTTGGATTAAAATATGTACAAAAAATTGGAATGGATAAAATCGAGAGAAAATTAGATTATTTTGATCAGCTTATTGACAATGAATTAGAACTGCTAAGTGATATTCACGTACTATCGAAAGGCAAGCACGGGATTCATTCGTTTGTCTTTTCCAATGAAATGTCCTCTACAACGGCAAAACATTTAGAGAAGAAAGGCATTTGTGTACGTAGTGGTTATCATTGCGCGCCACTCATTCACAAATTTTATAAAACAGAAACCACAGGAGCCGTCAGAGTCTCGCTTTCTATAATGAATACAGAAAAAGAAATCAAGAGGTTTTTAAGTGAATTAAAAAAATAAAGGGATAGTGATTTTCTCACTATCCCTTTATTTTAAATATCATATTCCATAAATGCACGAAGTGTTTGCTCTACGCGATTATGGTATTTTTGGTATTCTCTACCATCACAATTAATCGTTGCATCTGCGTACTGCTCATACAAAGCGCAACGTTCATTGTATAAATCTTCAATCGTCTGTCCTTCTCTGATTAGGACACCACGTCTTGAAAAATCACCAATTCTTTCGATAATACACGGTAAGGAAGCATATAAATAAATGACTTTACCAATTTTCTTGAAATGCTCCATCGCTCTTGGATAATATATAGCACTGCCACCTGTTGAAATAATCGCATTGTCCTCAACAATAGAACAAAGCGTTTGCTCCTCAAGCTCTCTAAAGCGCTCTAAACCATCCTCATTGATAATGTCTTGCAATTTTTTGCCTGCACGCTTTTCAATCAAACGATCGCACTCAATCTGCTTTAATTTTAACTTTCTCGCAGCAACACGACTCATATTCGATTTTCCTGAACCAGGCATACCTATAAATATAAATGTCATTTTTTTATTCCTTTACACGTGTAAAATCTAATGTTGTATCGTGGAGTACGCGAATAATCTGAGATGAATAACCATCGAGTGTAGTATCGAAACGTGTTTTATTATCAAGCAAAGAGACGTGTTTTCTTGATGTGCTGACAAAAAGTTTTTCATCAGTGTTATTGATAATTGTTACATAAGAATGTCTGCGATTTTTCCTTGAAAAAATAAAAAGTCTATCAGATAAATATAATATCTCGAAATCGCCTGTTTGATAAACATTGTTCTGTTTGCGAATCTGCCCGACTTTAATATAGTGATTTAAAGAATTTTGATTGATATTATCCCACGGAAAAGGCATTCGATTAAACGGATCCGAATAGCCCTCAAGCCCTGCTTCATCACCATAATATATTGTCGGCAGGCCTGGAACAGTGGCTAAAATGGTATAGGCCATTTTAAGTTTTTTAATTCCAATTGCATATTGGTTTTCAGTCATACGCAAGAGATTTAATTCAGCGTTTGAATAACCTTTCGCTTCCTTGCCGGCAAGCGCTGTCAAAATTCTTGTTGTATCGTGCGAACCCAAAAGATTCATTTGCATATTACGTATCCTGATTGGCATATTCTCTAAGACATCAGTTAATGCATAGCGCAGACTTTCCGTTCTATGATCTCTTAGAAAATCAATAATACCAGTGCGAAGGGGGTAATTCATCACTCCGTCGAGTTCTGTACCAAGATAGTATTTTTTTCGTTTTTCATAGGCGATTTTGTTGGAAGCATCCTCCCATACTTCACCAAAAAGCAAGGAAGAAGTTGGATTTGAAGAATGGAGCCTATATTTGATCTTCTCAATAAAACTATCGGATAATTCATCCACGACATCTAAGCGAAAGCCCCGAATACCCATTTTACGATATTTTGCTATAACTCCGTTCTCGCCAGTGATAAACTCGCATAAAGAGGGTTCTTCTGGATGAATTCGCGGGAGGATTTCAATTCCCCACCAACACGAATACTTCTCTGGATATTCCTCGAAACGATACCAAGAATAATATGGCGATTGTTGAGATTGGAAAGCACCAACGGTACTGTATGTCCCGAAACGATTAAAATAAATAGAATCGGCGCCTGTGTGATTGAATACACCATCCAAAATAATACCAATATTGCATTCTTCAGCTTTATGAATCAAGTCAATCAGCACTTGATCACCACCAAACATAGAATCAACACTCATATAATCAGCAGTATCGTATTTATGGTTTGAGGGAGAGGTAAAAATAGGTGAAAGATATATAAGAGAAACGCCAAGAGAAGATAGGTAAGGCAACTTTTCTTCAATTCCCTTTAACGTTCCCCCAAAAAAAGTATTGTTTTTTAAAGGTGCTCCAGGATACGGAGGAAATTCAGGGATTCCTTGAGAGAAATCGGCATTCGTTATTGCTCCTTGCTTCGAAGGAAAATCTCCCCCTTTAGCAAACCGATCCACAAATATATGATAAATAATTCCACCATATTCATCAGAGGCTTTCGGATACTGAAAATGAGAAACAGAATATTGAATTGTTGGTGTTATATGATTTGAGAACGAAAAGGAAATATTATGTTGCGTTCCCGTACCATACATCCAACTGTTTCCATTTGATATAACAAGGCGATAGAAATACAAACCAACGGGTAAATGTTCAATTTTTCCGCAATAAACGTCATTACCGTTCTCTATACATTCAAATGCAAGGGGGATAGTTTTAAGATATTCCGTTTGATTTTCCTGAAAAAACTCAATAAAACATTCCACAGTTCCAAGAGTTCTTGGAAGAAAGGCGCTAAGAGAAACAGAATCTTCTGTTTCAAATGCACAAGTGTTTATCTTAGCATTATTTACATAATACTCAATTTTTGCATTATCGTAAATGATATCATTATCACTGAAACGAAAAACAGAAAAATCCATATTTCTCTCCTTCCTTTATTTTAGATAAATTGGTTTCGTGTGCCAAATATGCTCAGCATAATTGCAAACAGAATTGTCGGAAGCAAAAATACCACTGGTTGCCGTATTCATCAGAGATTTCTTTGCCCATTCACGACGATTGCCATAATCAGTAATAGCGCACAGATATGTGTTTACATAGGATTCAAGGTCTGCAAGGCACATAAAGGGGTCTGCTATACCATAGCCTCCGTCAATCAGATAATCTGCAATATGAGAGAAACTGACGCCACCTATGGGGGAGTACAATCTATCCACAGCGCCCTTAATACGGTCAGAAGAATGATAATATTCACGGGCAACATAACCGTTGCGCCAAAGTTCTTCTACCTCGTGCGTATTCAAACCAAATATATAAGTGTTCTCAGGTCCTACGGCTTCCAGAATTTCAACATTAGCACCGTCTAAAGTACCCATTGTGGGGGCGCCATTCATCATTAACTTCATACAACCCGTACCACTTGCCTCTTTTCCTGCAAGCGAGATCTGCTCTGAAATGTCTGCCGAAGGAATAAGAATTTCCGCAAGAGAAACATTGTATTCTTCCATAAACAGAATTTTCAGTCGATCGCGTGTCAAGGGGTTGCGCTCAAGTTCCTCCGAGAGGAACCAAATAAGCTTAATGATCTTTTTCGCCATAGCATAACCGGGTGCTGCCTTACAGCCGAAAATGAACGTCTGTGGTGGGATATCAATATTGGGGTTGTCAAGGATTTGATTGTAAAGAGAAATGATTTTTAACACGTTCAATAATTGACGCTTATACTCGTGCATACGCTTGATTTGAACGTCAAAAATGGAATCCGGACTAATTCGTCTGCCCGTTTTAGAGAAAACATAATGTGCAAATCTCTCTTTATTATGATGTTTGATTTCAAGAATCTGCGAAAGCACATCTGAGTTATCTCGATAATCTGCCAAACGAAGAAGCTCTGTCGCATTTTCACGATATCCTGTTCCAATGAGTTCATCAAGCATTGAGCACAAAGCAGGGTTAGAATAATTTAACCAGCGTCTGTGAACGACACCATTTGTTACATTCGTAAATTTCCAAGGTGTCATTTTATAGAAATCGTGGAAAATAGTTTTCTTTAAAATTTCCGAGTGCAATCTGGAAACGCCATTGACAGTATGTGAACCTACAACAGACAAGTTCGCCATACGCACCTGGTTGTATGCTATAATGGACATACGAGAAATTCTATCCCAGTCTCCAGGATAGAGGTTCCAAAGATCTGCTGTAAATCTACGGTTAATTTCACAAACTATGGAGTAAATTCTTGGCAGTTTCATTGAGAATAAATCAACACGCCAAGTTTCAAGTGCTTCAGGCAGAACAGTGTGGTTCGTGTACGAAATCGTTTTCGTAACGATATGCCAAGCGTCCTCCCAGCTAAAGGAATAAACATCCATAAAAATACGCATCAACTCAGGAATGCACAATGCAGGGTGTGTATCATTGATGTGGATTGCGATTTTATCCTCAAATCCACGTAAGGACCCGTGTTCATTAAAGTAATCACGAATGATAGATTGAAGCGAAGCGCTCACAAGGAAATATTGTTGAGTTAGTCTCAAAAGTTTTCCTTCATCATAGTCATCCTTTGGATATAATTGCTTTGTAATGACTTCTGCGCCTTCACTATCCGAGAGACGTTTCACGTAAGAGGATTGTGTTGCTTCTGTCATACTGAGAGGAGAAAACATTTGACGGGCACGCCAAAGACGAATTGTGTTTGTCGCATTCGTTTCTGTACCAACAATCATAAGATCGTAAGGAACTGCCTTAACCTCATCATACTCGGTATTTGTAATTTTCAGTTCTCCACTCTCCCAAGATTCCTCAATCTTTCCACCAAAGCGAACTTGAACGCTTTTTTCAGGACGAGGAACCAACCAGGCTCCACCACCAGGAATCCATTCATCAGGAAGCTCAACCTGCTCTCCATCAACAATTCTTTGCTTGAATAAACCATTCTCATAAAGCAGGGAAAAGCCTGATGCATAATAGTCTTTTGCAGTCAAAGAATCCATAAAACAAGCGGCAAGTCTTCCTAAACCACCGTTTCCAAGTCCGGGATCCGTTTCATATTCAAAGATTTTGTCAAAGCTTGTTCCGTATTCGCCAAGCAATTCGCATAGTATATCATAAACGCCCATATTTTGCGCATTATTACGAAGCGAACGACCAACAAGGAATTCTATGCAAAGATAACATATTTTCTTGCCATCTGCGGCTTTAACGCGTTTTTTAAATTTGGCACGATCCTCTAAGATTATATCCTTTAATACAGAAACAACAGCGTGATAAAGTTGTTCATCTGTAGCTTCTTTCGTATTTCGAACTCCGCGAGCAACTAATTTCTTTTCTATACGAGAAAAAAGTTCCTCTTTTGTAATTTTTGTGTGTTTAATGCTTTCATTTTGGGTTACTTTTTTTGCCATATTATTGTTTTGGACCATCCAATCTGTGATAAAAATAAATGTAGCGGGCTGCTGATAATTGTCAACAGCCCGTTGACGATATTAAATAAGTTTTTGATAAATATCAAGGTAAGATTTTGCAGAGGCGTCCCACGTAAAACGCTTTTCTTTTGCGCGCATTACCAGTGCATCCCATTCCTCAGTATTATGGAATATATCCAGTGCTTCCTTGATTTTAAATAACAATTCGTGTGCATTATAGTTCTCAAAGGTAAAACCGATAGAATTCTCTTCGCCATATGGAATGATCGTGTCATACAAACCACCGACGGCACGAACCAACGGAATTGTACCATAAGAGCAAGAAATCATTTGCGCAAGGCCACAAGGTTCGCTCTTGGAAGGCATCAAGAACAAGTCAGCCGAAGCATACATTCTTTTTGAGAGAGCTCTATCGAATTTAATAAGCGCTCTCATTTTTTCCGGATGTCTGAATTCTGCCGCCAGCAAAGCATCCTCATATTCCTTTTCTCCTGTTCCCAGTACTACAAGCTGAAGATTTTCGAGAAGCAGCTCATCAAGAATATGAAGTAATAAGTCTATTCCCTTCTGTGATGCCAATCGAGTAACAAGTACAAGAAGTGGAATACTTTCATCTTCGCGAAGTTTCATTTCACGCTGAAAAGCCAGTTTATTCTTAAGTTTTCCTTCTTTCAGGTTTTCTATGCCAAAAGGATATGAAATTTCAATTCCATATTCGGGAGAAAATACAGAATAATCTATTCCATTGATAATACCAGAAATTTTGTTTTCGTAGTATCTGATAATGGGCGAAAGACCGAAGGAGAAAAAGTCATACTGCAATTCCTTTGCATAATTCGGGCTAACTGTTGTAACATAATCAGAACACACGATTGCGGCTTTCATAAGGTTTGTGCATCCATCATAAGTGAGAATGTTGGAAAACTCAGAAGAAATACCGAATACATCATCAATAACATCTAAAGAGAATTTGCCTTGATACTCAATGTTATGAATCGTATAAACTGTTCTTATTTTGGAAAGATCTTCGTCCTTTTGAAAGACTGTCTTTAGGTAAACAACGCCAAGCGCACTTTGCCAATCGTTTGCGTGAAGGATATCGGGAATGTTCCCGCTTTGCTTCATATATTCAACAACAGCTCGGCTGAAAAAAGCAAATCTTTCACCGTCGTCGTATTCGCCATAAAGACTTCCTCTGTTAAAATAATAGTGATTTTCTACGAAGTAGTAGGTTACACCATTTAAAACAGTGGAGTAGATGCTTGCTCCAGTGTAACGCCATCCAAGATAAAACCTGATATCAATTACTTTTTTAAGTTTCGCGCGATATTCCTCTTTCAGGGAATGATATAAAGGCAAGATACAGGAAACCTCTTTTACCTCATCAAGATTAAGCATTGATTTGGGCAAAGCACCCATTACATCACCAAGACCACCACTCGCAGAAAAAGGAGAGGCTTCGCTTGTCATAAATAAAATTTTCATACTTATATTCTGCGTCCTTTTTCAATATAAATCGGAAGATTTTCGTTTCCTGAAATAACTACATTATCGCTAAAATGAACATTCTTATCAGCAACAACGCAGTTGAGTGACGCTCCACCACCAACATAAGTGCCCCAGAACAAAACGCAATTACGAACTACGGCGCCTTTGGCAACGTGTACGCCACGTGCAAGAACTGAGTTGATAACCGTTCCTTCAATGACACAATCATCCGCAATCATTGAATTTTTAACATTCGCAGAGGGTTTATAGACGGTAGGCGCTGAGTTGTGTACTCTTGTATAGATAGGGAAATCCGGTTTCAAAAGAAGGCTCGCACGAGCAGCGGGATTGGTACAGAGCTCAATGGAAGTATGATAATAATCCATAAAACTGGATACTGTCGCAACATATTCTTCAAAGTGATATACTCTAAAATTGGAGCGACGGTAAACACTCACCATATATTCTGTGAAACTCTTTATGTTGTTTTCTTCTGCTTCTTTAATCAATTTACGGAGATACTCCGTTTTCATAACAAAAATATTGAGCGAGATATCCGGGAAAGGAGAATATGGTTCATTCTGAACGACAAGACCGTTCACTTTTCCTGAAACGTGCGAAACAAACATTTGTCTTTGACCGTATGAAACGTGCCCATCTTGCTTCGCTGTAACAAGAGTGATATCAGCAGAGGACTTAATGTGTTCATTAAGTACCTTTCTGAAATCAATATTTAAGATTCTATCCGAGTCTGTAAGAATAATATAGTCCTCAGAAAGTTCTGAGATAAACTGCTTCATAGAAATAAGCGCTTCCATATGGTAGGAATAAAATGGAGCATTGGGAGTACGTGATGTTGTAAAAGGCGAAACGATATTAATGCCACCTTTTCTTCTGGCAAGGTCCCAGTCTTTTCCACTACCGATATGATCTACCAAAGAACGATAGTTGTAATTTGCTACAATATGTACGTTGGAGATATTAGCGTTTACAAAGTTTGAAAGCGCAAAGTCAACAAGACGATATCTACAACCAAAAGGAATGGCGGCAACCGTTCTGTCAGTGGTAAGATTAGATAGTGTATTGATGTTTAAGTTTGAAAATATAATTCCAGCACACGTAGTATTCACAGATCTAACCTCCTTATGCATTTTGAGGGGCGACTGCATGAACAACAGTACCCTTACCAATAATTGAAATATTTTCTTTTCCAGCGCCTTCTACGCCAAAGGTTGCGCCAGACTCGATGACGCATTCTGCATCCACAATAGCAGAATAGACACAGGCGCCACTTTGGATGACAACATCCTCCATAATAACGCTATCACGTACAATAGCGCCCTTTTCAATAATCACTCCTCCGGAAATAACGGAATTCACAACAGTACCATTTACATAGCATCCTTCGGAAATCATAGAGTTTACCGTTGTAGCGTCATCACCGATAAACTGAGGTGGACGTGTATAGTTTCTGGAATAAATACGGAATGTTCTATCGGAGAGATTGAGCAAAGGATTTTCGCCTATCAAGTCCATATTTGATTCCCACAAAGAAGAAATTGTACCTACATCTCTCCAATAACCTTCAAAGGGATATGCGAACAGTCTTTCGCCATTTGAAAGCAAATTCGGAATCACATTTTTACCAAAGTCATTCGAGGAATTCGGATCGTTTTCATCAATTTCAAGATATTCAATCAATTTTGCAGTTGTAAATATGTAAATACCCATAGAGGCTTGATTATTTTTGGGCACTTTGGGCTTTTCTTCAAACTCATAAATCTGCCCATCCCCTTTAGTATTACAAATACCAAATCTGCTCGCTTCTTCTATAGGAACGGTAATCGTTGCGACAGTAACGGCAGCGCCTTTTTCTTTATGGAAAGCAAGCATTTTCGCATAATCCATACGATAAATATGGTCACCAGACAAAATCAAAACGTATTCAGGATTATACTGCTTAATAAAGCGAATGTTCTGATAGATGGCATTCGCTGTTCCCTTATACCAGTCAGAGGATTTACTTCCCTGATATGGAGGCAACACAGAAACGCCACCACGAAGTCTATCCAGATCCCAAGGTTCTCCATTTCCAATATATTCGTTTAATGCAAGAGGCTGATATTGCGTGAGTACACCAACGGTATCAATGCCTGAGTTGATACAGTTGGAAAGTGGAAAGTCAATAATTCTATACTTACCACCAAAGGATACTGCTGGTTTGGCAGTCTGCTTCGTCAGGTCATAAAGACGAGAGCCTTGACCACCTGCGAGCAGCATTGCAATGCATTCTTTTTTGAAATACATAGGTATTCCTCCCCTTGAAAAATTTATTTTGTCAAATATAATTTCTTTCTTTTTGTTTTGCTCTTAAAAACGATTCCAGAAAAAGCCGGAAGATGAATGATAGCAATTTTTGATTTATTCTCTTTGCGATATGTTACGCTCGCAGAAGAATACGGTGATGATTGAAATAGAATGTCAATCTCTTTATTGATGTCCATAGGAATTTCAAAAAAATGATCTGCCCCAGAGAAAGAGATAATAACACCGACGCTCTTCCCTTGTCTATCGTAACGGTAAAATGAAACTGCATTACGCTCGCAGTCGTCTGCATCAATCCAAGCAAAACCTTCCTCTTCAAAATCAATCGACCACAGAGGCTTAGTTTTCAGATAGAATCGGTTGAGAGAGGCAACGTAATCGCGGAACTGTTTATGCTTGGCATAGTCTAACATAAACCATTCCAAGGAATTGTCGTAATCCCACTCGCGAAATTGCGCATATTCCGTACCCATAAACAACAATTTCTTTCCAGGATAACACATTGTCAACAAAAGCGCAGCTCTTGCTTGAAGGAACTTGTCCTCATAAGAACCGTACATCTTATCTACATAGGATCGTTTGCCGTGAACAACCTCGTCGTGAGAAATTGGCAGTATATAGTTTTCCTTAAAGGCATACATTAGGGGAAAATTTAAGGCCGAGTGATGATATTTACGATAAATAGGATCTCTTGAAACATAAGCATAAATGTCATTTGCAAATCCCATATTCCACTTCATAGAAAAACCAAGCCCACCGTCTGACACGGGATGCGTAACACCTTTAAAATCGGTAGATTCCTCAGCAATCATCAAACAATCTGGGAATTCTGTCAATACAGCAGTGTTCAACTTTTTAAAGAAAGCGATTGCCTCAAGGCTTTCTCTACCACCAAATGAATTCGGGTGCCACTGCCCTGGTTTTCTATCGTAGTCAAGATATAACATAGATGCAACTGCATCTACACGCAATCCATCAATGTGAAATTCACGAAGGAAATATAAGGCATTAGAAATTAAGAAAGATTGGATTTCAGGTCTACCGAGGTCAAAATAATGTGTTCCCCAAGAATCCGATTCCATTCTTGATTTATCTTGATATTCATATAGAGGTTGTCCATCAAATTCATAGAGTCCCCACTCATCTTTAGGAAAATGCGCAGATACCCAGTCTAAAATGATACCAATGCCACTTTGATGAGCTAAGTTAACAAGATATTTAAAATCATCCGGCGTGCCAAATCGAGATGTCAAAGCATAAAATGCGCATACTTGATATCCCCACGAGCCATCATATGGGAACTCTGCTAATGGCAAAAATTCGATATGAGTATATCCCATCATCTTTGCATATGGAATCAGCAAATCGGCAACTTCTCTATATGACAGATATGAATTGTCTTCTTTTCTCATAAAGGAGCCAAGATGCACCTCATAAATATTCATAGGGGTTTCGAGGTATTTTCCATCTTTAGATAAGATAGTATTTTTCCTATGCTTCATCCAACTTGCGTCTTGAAAAGCAAAGGCGCTCGGATGCATAATAATAGATGCGCCATCGTCTTTTCCTTTAGAGGAAAATGCAAAAGGATCCCCTTTAAGCAATTTTCTACCATCTTGAGTAATGATCATATATTTGTAAGAGGAGCCCTCTAAAGACATCTCGTTTTCAATATTCAACTCCCATATACCGCTGGATGTAATGCGTTGCATTGAAAAACCACTTTCCCAATCACAAAAATCTCCAACTACGTATACGGCAGTCGCATTTGGCGCCCAAACACGAAAAGAATATTTAAAGGAAGTAGGAAACGAAGTCACGTGCGAACCCAAGTAATCGTAGGCGTAAAAATTAGTGCCTTGATGAAAATAATAACTTGCTTGGTCAAATGCGTTCATATTACTTCCCTCCTTTTTAAAATATCTATATATATTTTAGCATCAATGATACAAAAAGTCAACTGTAAAAAAAAGTATTTATAAATTTCTATATTTTATACAATTTTATCATCTTTTCTTTATTGAAACTGTACTATTTTGTAAAATGTGTTTAACAAATCGCCCCTCATTTCCCCTTTTTTTGACAACTTTTTGAAAAAACTTGTAAAATAGAAAACTTAAACAATACTGCAAAAAAACGCAAGGGAAGGAAAAGAATTTTCAAAAACAAACCAAAGAACAACAAGAACCATTTGGATAGCCACATATAAAATGGAAGAAAATACTTAACTGATAATCTGATAAAAAAATGGGTAGAAATAAATCCAGCAATAAAACAAATTAGTAAAACAACACGAAGCGTTCCATCCACCGTTTGATAGGAAGCCAACATAAAGAATACGCATACAATGGATGAATAACAAAACTCAAATAGATATTGAAATACCTTCCTATTATATGATATAGAAACGTTAATATCCTTATGATAATTTATGGCAGAAGTAATCTCTGCGAATATAATTCCTAATGTGCTCTTTATAGCTTTTAATAAACCTTTCAGTAAGGAATGCAAAATCTTTGATGTGATTCCCAATAAAATGAAAAGGAAAACAGCACCCAGAATTTCATTTAAAGAAAAATACTTCAACTTTGTTTCCTTCCTGGCCCCTTACCTTTCACATTATCCTTTTTGGAAAAATATATTGAATAAATAGATCCTTTGATCAGCGCCGTACCATTATCGTGATTTAGATTTTCTATCACCAAATCCTTTCCTTCTACGAGCATTCTCCCCTGAGAAGTCATAAGGGTAACACTCTCCTCGTCAAATCGAAGAATATGTAAGACTTGATTTATCATTAACTCTTCCCTGTCATATACTTCAATACAAAATCTGCTTTTGTTATCCGACATATTTGCCTCCAAAATAAAAAAACTGTATCATTACCGTGTTACAGTATATGATACAGTTTTAAATTTATACCTCAGATTCCGAAATGACTTCATACATTCCAATGGACTCTGATTTTTTCGTAGTTTCTCTCAAATCGAGAACGCGAACACTCACGCACTTGGTTCCAAACGCTATCTGAATAACGTCACCAACTTTAACATCATATGAGGGCTTGCACACTTTCCCATTTACGCTTACACGTGCACCGTCGCAAGCATCATTGGCAACGGTTCTTCTTTTGATTAAACGAGAAACCTTGAGATATTTATCGAGTCGCATAAAAATTAGTTAACGGATTCCTTAAGAACCTTAGAAGCAGAGAATGCAGGTTTGTTATAAGCTTCAACAGTGATTTCCTCACCCGTTCTGGGATTACGTCCGGTTCTTTCTTCTACTCTCTTTACTTCAAAAGTACCAAAGCCAATCAACTGGACCTTTTCGCCATTTTTAAGCGCCTGTGTAATTGCTTCAAGAGTAGCGTTCAAAACCTCCTCTACGATAGCTTTTTTCTGCTCTGTTTCAGCAGCAACTACATTGATCAATTCTGTTTTGTTCATTGGTTTTCGTTTTCCTTTCTGTTATATTTACGATTAAATTATAACAGTATTTTCATAAAAATACAATAGCGTTTCACAAATTCTTTTTATTTTTAAGGTAGAAATTTCAAAAATTAACAAAATAAAAGTTATAATTTTGTTGAAAATGTCAACTTTTGTGTATTATTCTGTTTACAACTTAAGAATAATTGTTCAATCACAAGGAACAAGGTTGCGCAAACAATCATAGGTATAATTCTTATAAATGGACTTTGATTTTTCACAAGAAGATATTTTTTTAAAAGCAAGCTCAGGGAAAAACATATACCACAATTTAACAAACTACGAAGTAAATTATTTATTTTCAAAACACTTAATTTTAGTTTTTTTAGAATCATATAATATGATATCATGAAACCGATTCCGTATGAGAGAACCGAAGAAAAAGCACTCCCTTCTATGCCAAATTTTGCAATTGAAAGATAGCTCGCGGGGATTTTAATTAGCGTGCCAATACCAATCGTTAATAATGGTGCTATCGTGTTTCCATTAGCCTCTAATGCTGTATTCATAAGTGTCGAAAGTCCGATAAAGATAACAGCCGGTGACATTATCTTCAATAGAATGGTACCTTGAAGAATATCGCTTTTGGGGAAAATAAGCAAAAAATAATCTTCACCATAAAAATAAAATCCAAGTGAAACAAAAATTAAAAATGACAAAAGAAGAGTTGAAGCATTATTTAACAGATTATTGAATTGTTTTTCATCTTTTCCTTCGTGCGCTTGAGTTAATTTAGGAAAAATAGACAAGGAGTATGCGCTTACAAGAGAAGTAACAAAAGAAAATAGAGGCAATACAAGGGTGGAAAAATTGCCGTATTGAGCAATGGCACCTTCCTTACTCATCCCTGATGCCAACAAACCCTTATTGATCAATCCTAAATCTAAAATATTTGATATTGAAATAAGTAAAGAAGTTAGTGTTAACGGGATTGTTATTTTAAAAATCGAAACAAAAAAAGAAGAAAAGGAAAATGGTAGTTTCCCGAAAGAAATCTGGGGTTTTCTACATATTAAAATTATTATAAATAAAAACAAAAAGGAAACAAAGGAACCAATCGTTATACCATAGGTTGCAAATGCACTCATCTTTATTAAAGACAAACCATAGTTTTTTGCAAAAATAACAAAGTACAGTCCACAAAGAAGTTTTAATATGGCTTCAATCGCCTCAGATATAGCAACGGGAAGCAACTTATTATATGATAACAAATATCCCCTACATAAAGCCCCAAGTGAAGAAATCACCACAGCCGGACCAATCATTTGTATTGCGTAGGAGGAATCCAATACTCCAACAAAACTCGATATTTCTTTAGAAAAATACCAAAGCACTGTGCTAAAAAACAAACCCAAACCTATAAAAAGAGTGGAAAACAAAACCAAACCTACTTTGTAAGCGCGTTTGGAATTGCTTATTCTACCTCTGGTAAGCACAATAGAAAACGCCTTCGGAATTGCAGATGCGCTCAATATATAAAAAATAGCGTATACAGTTAAAGCGCTATTGTAATATCCCATACCTTCATCCCCAAGCAATTGAGATATTGGTACTTTATACAAAAAGCCCAGAAATTTAACTATTAAAGCGCTCATGGTCATAGTCAGGGCATCAAATAAATGTCCTCTTTCGGTATGATTGCTCATCAAATCAATCCTCCAAAAAAAATATCTCGCTCAAAGATATGAGCGAGATATTTAAAATAGAAGATTTATTCTTCCAAAAGAAAATCGAGAATTTCCTCACGTGTGCTTCTCTTCTCCGCATCACCTTCTCGGTTTCTCTTTGCGTCACGTAGATACTCGTAAGGATATTTAGGTTGAAATATCCTTTTCAAGAGTGTATCGCCATTTTTCTTTTGCTTGATTAATTTTGTAACTGCCCCAGCGCCAACTGCAAAAATTGTTTGTTTCTCTTCCATCATAAGAACATTATAAAAACTTTCGTGTCCTTCTATAGAAAAGCCAACATTTTCAAGGTTTCCAACAGTATTTTTTTGACGATACATATAATATGGTCGATATTGTGCAAATTTAGCCTTTAACTGGGAATAAGCTACACTCTTTGCAGCGTCTCCACCGTGAGTAGAATATACACCTGAATTTGTTTTTAAAACATCAGCAGCTTTCTTCACGCAGAATGTGTGGACAGTAATATTTGTTGGCGCAAGTTCAATAATTTTATCGATTGTTTCAGAAAAATTCCTGAAATCATCTCCAGGCAAACCGGCAATCAAATCAATATTTATATCACGAATACCGCTTTCTTTCGCAGTTTGAAATGCTCGATAAAAATCTTCGACCGTATGACGTCGACCAATTTCTCGCAGAACATCATTTGAAAGGGTTTGTGGATTAACACTGACACGAGTAACACCGTATTTTTTGGCAACAGCAAATTTTTCGGCTGTAATTGTATCTGGTCTTCCTGCCTCAAGCGTAAACTCCAGAACTTCTCCTTCATCTGTTAATCGGTGAATTGTTTTAAGAAGTCGCTCTAACTGTTTTGGGGACAGTATTGTTGGCGTACCACCACCAATGTAAATCGTAAACAAACGTAGACCAAGCTGACGTATCGTTTTGAAAGTATCCTTAATATCCTCAATTAGGCATTCAATATATTCATCAATCAAAGACAATAGTTTTTGATTGGTATAAGAAACAAAACTACAATAGGCGCATCTGGAAGGACAAAAAGGAATCGAAATATAAAGCGAGCAACTATTCTTTGGCACCTTCTTCATAAGCTTATTTTCCGAAACGGCAACAGAAACGGCTAAAGCAGCTTTTTGAGGATTTACAAAATATTCGTCACGAAGAATTCTTTTCGCACGAAGAATACCTCTGCCATTATGTAAAAGCCCACCAGCAACCTTTGCTGGACGAATTCCGGTCAAGATTCCCCACGGAGGGATATGCCCGACCAATTCTTTTCCAGTCGCAAAAATTGCTCGACCAACAGCAATCGCCTCATGCGTAGCAATGGTAATATTTTCTGAATATGAAACCGTTTCCGTAGCTTCGCAGGTTCGGTCGTTTAAGGACATTTTAACATAAGCGGTACAGTTATTCTCATTATCTGGATATACGGTAACATGTACAACGGGAACACCTTGTGCTTCTACTTCCTCTTCTCCGAACGTTGAGCCTGGAAAAAACACCATACAAAGCATTTGCACATAGTAACGGTTGACATTACCATCTATGTGGAGAATCATTTTCCTGCCCCCTCTTTCTTCGATTTTGTTAAAACCGAAGACTCTAAAACAATAGTTACAGGACCATCCGTAGTCATTTGCGTTTGCATATCTGCGCCAAAACAACCGTGTGCAACACAAGAGATATCTTCTTCCATTTTGGAAATAAAATAAAGATAAAGTCCATTTGCAACGTCAGGTTTTGCTGATCTCAAATAATCAGGACGATTTCCGTGTTTATAATTCGCACATAACGTAAAGTTGGAAACAACAGCGCAATCTCCTTGAATATCCATTACCGAGAGATTCATTTTATCGTTTTCATCCTTAAATATACGCAATTTTTTAATTTTAGCGCAAAGCAGGTCGGCATCAGTCGTTGTATCTCCTTCTTCAACACCTAAAAGGATGTACAAACCTCTGCCACATTCGCCTGAAAAATTACCATTCGCATAAATAACGGCATTTTTAACAATTTGAACCACTGCAATCATATAACCTCATTTAATGTGAAAAACCTCTGGAAACGGATAAAACCGAAGGTAACTGACGCAAACGAGATACAATGGATTCGTAATGCGACGTATTTTTACATCCAATTCCAAGATTTACCGACATATTACCATTTTTAAGAAGTTGTGTGTTAATCGAATTGATAGAAACCTTCATATCTGCCAAAGCCATCGAAATAGAGGCAATTACACCGATTCCATCTGAAAGGATCAGTTGTATTGTCGCTTCGTACGTCATAGAGGTGGATTCCTTATCGGATGCCTCCCATTCAGCGCTTACCCAGCGAGAGAGATTCTCCTCAGTTCTGCTTGCTTGCACATTGGGACAATCGCTCTTATGAATGGAAACGCCAAAACCACGTGTGACAAAACCAACAATACTATCTCCAGGTAGAGGATTACAGCAACGCGCGAATTTCACGCTGCAACCTCTCTCACCATCAATGATTATACCACCATTCGAGTGCTTGCGTGAGGGTTTCGCCAGTTTGATTTGACTAATTTGTTCTTCAGCTGTCGTCGGTGTGGGCTCTGGGATAAGCTTTTCAATTTCTTCTTTAATTCTCGGTATAAAACGAGAAAGAGAAATTCCACCGTATCCAAGAGTGTTATAAAAGTCATCAACATCCTGAATGCCGACACGCTTCGCCACCGTTAGGATAATCGCAGACAAATCTGCGTCCGAAAGCGTTTTGCAAAGTCGTCTGACTTCCTTTTCAACCTCAGCTTTACCAACTTGGATATTTTCAGTACGACGTTCTTTCTTAAACCATTGACGAATTTTTGATCTCGCCTGACCTGTCTTGACTATTTTCAGCCAGTCACGGGATGGTCCCTTAGAACTACCTGATGTGATAATTTCTATAATCTCACCATTTTGAGGCGTACGATCAATGGGGACGATAATACCATTGATTTTAGCGCCAATCATTCGATTACCAACTTGGGAATGAATTGCATAAGCAAAGTCAATAACCGTTGCTCCTTGTGGTAAGGAAATAACATCTCCTTTTGGCGTAAAAACAAATGTTTCGTCGTGGAATATATCTGTTTTGAACGAACGCATAAATTCATCCGGGTCACGGGTGTTTTCATCTGATTCAAGAAGTTGCGCGATCCAGCGAAGTTTTTCGTCAATTTCGCTCTTGCTTTTTGCTCCACTTTTGTATTTCCAGTGCGCAGCAATACCAAATTCAGCCTCAGCGTGCATCTGTTCTGTACGAATTTGTATTTCAAAAGGTACTCCACTGCCGCCAATTACCGTAGTATGCAAGGAACGGTACAGGTTTGGCTTTGGCGTAGAGATATAATCCTTAAATCGTCCTGGAACTGATTTAAACATTTCGTGCACAAGTCCAAGCGCAGTATAACATTCAAGTTCAGTTTCAACAACAATACGAACGGCATAAAAATCAAATATTTCGTCAAATGACTTGCCGAATGTATACATTTTACGATATAAACTGTAAACCGATTTGATTCTTCCAAAGAGTGTAAACTGAATTTTGTTTTCGGAAAGTTTTTCGGCTATTTCTTGCTTTACGGTGTCAAGAAAATCACGGGTAAGACCATATTTCTTTTCGATTTCTCTTTCCACCTCGTCATAACCAATACGGTCAAGATAGTAAAGAGATAAGTTTTCAAGCTCTTGCTTGATTCTCTGCATACCAAGTCTGTGCGCCAGTGGAGCGTAAATATACATTGTTTCCAACGCAATCGCTCTCTGCCTATCTTCTTTTTTAGCCGATAAGGTTCGCATATTATGAAGACGGTCGCAAAGTTTAATGAAAATAACTCGAATGTCCTTGTTCATTGCAAGAAGCATTTTACGAATATTTTCGATATGAGCTTCTTCTTTATCCTCAATCTTAACCTGTATTATTTTAGTTAGTCCGTCAACAAGCATAGAAACATCCTCTCCGAACAACTTGGAGAGTGTTTCTAAACTTGTTTTTTCAGCGCAATCCTCGACACAATCGTGCAAGAGCGCGGCGCAAATAGAATCGGTATCGAGTCCAAGCTCGGCAACAATCACTGCAACCGAAACGGGGTGGGAAATATACGGTTCGCCACTTAGCCGAAACTGCCCATTATGCAATTCATTTGCATATAAAAATGCTCTTTTGCATTTTTCGATATCGTAGTATTTTGCGTTCTTCTCAAGAATATCAAGAAGAGGTCGCATATAGGTAAACATAGTAACCTCCGTGAGGAAAATTAGTTTTTTTGTTGCATTCTCAATCTGCGAAGAAGTCCCGATTTTTCAAGATCGGTTTTGGTTGTAGAATAACGTACGGTAAAAGCATATATTTCATTGTCTTCTTCAATACCAACAATGTTCATCTCTATCATCACCTTAATCATCACCTTTAATTTGATATAGTTAATGTTAAGATGAGGAGCAAAGGAAGAAAGTTTATTTATTAAATCTCTATGTGATAGGGTAGATATATTTTGATGCTTTAAAAGAAGAATAATTTTATAAAGAGCAGCAAAATCTTCTCTTGTGGGAACGATATTTTCCTCCTGAGAAAAAGTCGCGCCCGACCAAATCTCAGAAAATCTGTCCTCTTCCCTTTTTCTCTTTTCTCTCTCCTTCTCGGAGGTGCGAATATCCTTAATGATGAGTTGCAAGGATCTTCTGCCGTTAAATTCATTGATGTCAATATTGAAGAGGATATCGACACTGTCTCCTACATTTAAATCCAAAGACTGTGGCGAAACGGAAAAGAACATACCTGTATACGAAACACGGCCATCTCCAAGTGAAAGACGTGTGTGCTTTCCTTGACTAATTGGCATAATTTCGTTTACAGTCACTCCACGAATAATAAAATTCGGAACAGGGTTACCTACGCCATAAGGTTCCAGTATTGACAAATACTGCGCAAGTTCAAGCGAAAGGTCAGAAAAGGAGATTTCCAAGTCGGCTTCAATCGTAGGAAGAAGTCCGTCTTTTTGCAGGTTCTCTCTTGCGAACTTGTTAATCATTTCCTTGAATAACGGAAGATTTCCACGTGTCACCGATAATCCTGCCGCAAGTTCGTGACCACCAAACTTTACCAATAGATCCTGACAATGCGCTAAGGCTTCCACGAGATTTAACCCTTTAATAGAACGTCCAGAGCCTTTGCCTATGTCATCACTTGACGGCTCTTTCCCCATACCGCCTTCAAAAGAAACCAAAATAGACGGACGGCAATACTTTTCTGTGATACGAGATGCTACAATACCAATGACGCCATGATGCCAGTTATCGGCATCCAAAACGATAACTGGATACTCGTCAAGATCTCCGTGCTCTTCGATTTTATCGAAGGCATCTGTTATAATTTGATTTTCTTCGTTTTGCCTATCCTTATTCGCGTCACAAAGTTCCTGAGCAATTTTATATGCCTCATCGTAATTGTCCGTCAGGAAAAGTTCAACTGCGCGTGTAGCAGAACGAATACGACCAGCTGCATTGATTCTCGGCGCAAGTGTGAAACCAATATATCCAGAGGTAACTTTAATTTGTTTTTTACGTTTATCCGTGCGAATATTCTCGTTTCTTTGCGCGGAAGCGGCTTCCATCAAAGCAGCAATGCCAAGACGTCTTTTGGTGTCAATCATTCTTAAACCATAACTTACGATAATACGATTTTCTTCGTGAATTGGCATTACGTCCGCAATGGTTCCAATCGCCACAAGATCCGAATATTCTTCAAAAATTCGTGTTGCAGCATACAATCTTGATTTTCCACTTCTCTTTTCTTCATACGCGCACAGCAGTTTAAAGACAACACCAACACCAGCAAGTTCCTTAAAAGGATAAGGACAATCTGGACGATGGGGGTTAATGACTGCTACTGCATCAGGAATTTCACCGTGACACTCGTGGTGGTCGGTTACGACAAATTCAATCCCTAATGTCTTTGCATATTCTACCTCAGCGCTCGCTGTAATTCCAGTATCAACGGTGATAACAAGACTTGTTCCACCTTCCTTCAATAGATCCAGCGCCGCCGTTGTTACGCCATAACCATCTGTCGTACGATTAGGAATGTAGTATGATACATTTGCACCAAGATATCTTAGATAAAGATATAAGGTAGCGACAGATGTTACACCGTCAACATCATAATCTCCGTAGATTGTAATTTTTTCTGAATTCTGAATGGCTTTCGCAATACGTAAAACACCCTTCTCCATATCCACCATATCAAATGGATTGCACAATCGTTCGCTCTCCATCGAGAGGAATGCATCCATTTCCTTAGAAGACGTGTAGCCACGTGCATATAACAGCTTTGTGACAACGGGATGAATGTTTAGCTTAGTGGAAATTTCTTGAATTTCGTCTTCGCTGATTTCACTTGAAAACGGTCTTAAAAGCCAAAACTTCTCCTTTTTTCTTTCTGTATAAATCATTTAATAAACCATAGTCGAAGTAAAAACTTCGCCTTCCTAAATAATAATCAAATCCAGGCGAGAATTCTCTCGCAGACTTCGGTCTAAATTTCACCCGAAGAATTAAAGCAGTGGGGCGTATTGCGCCATAATCTGAAGCGCACAACGTACCCCGTCTATTGCTGCGCTGGTAATACCGCCAGCGTAACCGGCGCCCTCGCCGGCAGGATAAAGGTTTTCATAACCAAGTGCAAGTCTACTTTTGGGATCACGCAGAATACGAATCGGAGAACTCGTTCTTGTTTCTGCACCACTTAAAATTGCTTCATATGCAGCGAATCCTTCGATCTTACGATCAAAATCATAAAGAGCATTCCGAATTTCTCTTGTAACAAAGGTGGGTAAATATAATTCGGGAGATGCCAACTTATAAAAACCAGTTTCCATATAGGTAGGCATAACCTTACTTGGTAAAGTTTTCGGAGTTAATTGATTTAAGAAATCACCAACCGTCGACAGAGGGGTAGCGTAAGTTTTACCTCCGGCAACAAAAGCACGACGTTCAATCTCCTCGATAAAATTCAAAGCTCCCTCTACAGAATTTCCATAATCTTGAGTAAATACAGAACAAACAACTGCCGAGTTCGAGTTTTTACCGTTACGTGCGTGATGACTCATTCCATTCACAACAACGTGTCCCTCTTCGCTGGTAGCAGCGACAACCTCGCCACCGGGACACATACAAAAAGTATAAACTCCACGTGTTTTAGTGTTGGTAGATAACGTATATTCAGCGTGAGAAAGTTTCGGGTGAGAAGCAAAATCACCATACATACTATGGTCAATATCAGATGCAAGGTGTTCAATTCTCATACCAACTGAACACGGTTTGGGTTGCATAGAAAGACCACAACGAAGCAACTCTCTATATGTTTTTCTCGAACTATGTCCTGTGGCTAAAATGAGCGCATTGGTTTTAAAATCTCCCTTAGTCGTATGAACACAAGTCACCCTGTTTCCAAGGGTAGAAAAGGAAAGAAACTCTGTATGATAATGAATCTCTCCACCAAGCGACACAATTCTATCTATCATTTTATCTACAATCACAGATAAAATATCTGTACCAACGTGTGGTTTGGCAAGGGTTAAAATTTCTTGAGGTGCACCAAACTCTACAAATCTTGTGAGAATATAAGAAGTCAACGGATCATTTATTCTTGTAACCAATTTACCGTCAGAAAAAGTGCCCGCACCACCAGCGCCAAATTGAATATTATTTGACGAGTCCAAAATACGTTCAAGATTAAACCTCTTAACAGCCTCGCATCTTTCCTGAATGCTTCCCCCTTGTTCAATCACTATAGGAGAATATCCATATTCGCTTAAGAGTAATGCGCAAAACAGTCCAGTGGGACCAGAACCAACAATTACAGGACGAGATACAAGCTTATCAGTTCCAAAATCAGGTGAAAGCAATTCATTGCTTAAAACACCTATTCCTTCTTTTTGGCAAAGTCGAGGTGATATCGAGAAATTCGGTCCATTGACAGCAACACTTACGACAAAATGGACATCACTCTTCTTTCTGGCATCCACGCTTTTTCGATACAAATAGAAAACTGCATCACTCGTAGATACACCCAATTTATTCAATTTTCTCTTTGCAACGTCAAATGCAAATAATTCATCTTCATCCAATGGCAAACGGATGTTGTGAATAAGATACGTTTCACCCAAAATTGACATACATCCCTCAAACTAAAAAATAAGGCTTTGCAAAAAACAAAGCCTTACTATAATAACAGATAACAACTGCTTACATCTTAGCAAAAAGCCAAAGAATCATGGCTAAGGCAACACATAATACTACCGTTAAAACTGTTTTCAAAGCAAAACCAAGTTTAATTTTCATAATAACTCCTAATTATCAGACATTAGACTTTTTCGATCTTCCAATAAGAATTTTTTTATGAAGTAAAGATTTTAATGAATCGGGGGTATATTCACGGTAAAGCTTATAATCATAAGCTACCGAGATAACACCAGTCTCCTCAGAGACAACAATAACCAAAGCATCACTGATTTCACTGACACCAATTGCAGCACGGTGTCTTGTACCAAGTTCAGGATCTACATCCTCATTGCGTGTCAAAGGGAGAACGCACGCCGCAGCAGCCAAACGAGTCTCGTCGATAATCACTGCACCATCATGCAAAGGCGCTTTATTAACAAATATATTTCGGAGCAAAAGCGCCGAAACGTCTGCATTGATGACGGTACCCGTAGAGATGATATCATCTAACTTCGTCGTGCGAGTCATAACGATCAATGCACCCGTCTTTGTTTGTGAGAGTTCTGAAACAGCTTCGCATACGTTATCAATAATGTTCAGATAAACCTGATTCTGCCTTCTTCGCTCTCGCAAAGACATAATACCGTGCAAAGAACCACTGCCTATCTTTTCAAGCGCAGAACGAATTTCAGGTTGAAAAACAATAACAACGAGAACAATTCCCACTTCAAAGATTTGAGAAAAAATAAGACTTGTTGCCTCCAAATGCAGGACGTGCGAAAGCAAACCGACAGCAAGACAAATACATACGCCAGCAAAAAGCGCCCAAGCTTTTCTGTTTGAGAAAAACTTTATTACAAAAAAGATGATGGCAGATGTCAAAATAATATCAATGAAATCATACCATTTTATATTCGCAAAAACATCTTTTACTGAGGAAAAAAATGTTGTAAAATTCATATATACACCAAGACCTAAATCCATTATTTTAAATTTATATTATATATTATAGCACGTTAGTTTGAAAATTTCAATAGTTTTTCAAAAATAATGTTTTTTAAATAAATTTCTTGAAAACTATTGACAATTTCTGTATTTTCGCGTATAATTGTATCAAATAGTACAGTTTTGGAGAAAAAATGAATATAACTACATTAGGTAAACTTTTTCCTTTTATCGGTCTTGATGAAAAAGAACTTCACTCGATAGTCAAAGAACTTTCATTTTTAACACATACATTTGAAAAGGATGAGGTCATTTTATCAAGGGATAACTTTGAATGTGAAATTGGTTTTCTTTTGTCTGGCGAATGTGAGGTTCGCCGAAAAAGACTAAAGGAGGACATCATACTTCATTCACTAAAGAGATATGATTCCTTTGGAGTACTTACATTATTTTCAAAAGAAGATTACCCTACACTTATAGTTGCTAAAAAAAGAACAAAAGTCCTCATTATCAAAAAAGAGTCGTTTCTATCCTGTTTAAACAATCATCCTTCCATATGTATGAACGTTATTACTTTTTTGGCCAGTAGAATCCAATTTCTTAACAACAAAATCGCTACATTGAGTGGTGCATCTGTGGAGGAGAAAGTAAAACAATTTTTGTTTTTACAAGTGCAAGAATTTGGCACACAATTCACATTGAATGCATCTCGTGTATCTGTGCTTTTAAACATTGGACGAGCCTCACTGTATAGAATCATTGATAAACTTCAAAAGGACGAAATCATTGATGTAAATGAAAAAACAATTTATATTAAACGCCCTGAGGCGTTGAAAGGATAACATTATGAAAAAAATCTCAATCTCACTTCTCACACTTCTTCTTGTTCTTTCCTCCTTGTTTTCTTGTACTTTTCAGCCAGCTTCACCTGAAGATGACGGTACACAAATTAAAATTGGAGTTATGAGTGGTCCAACAGGAATGGGAATGGCAAAGCTAATGGCAGACAACAAGGATGACACTTCAAAATATGATTTTGAAATCTATACCGATCCTCAAGTCGCTATGCCAGATTTACTTAACAAAGATCTTGATATGCTCTGCTTGCCCACCAATGCCGCTGCCAATCTCTACAACAAAAAGAACAAATTGATTTCCGTAATCGCTGTCAATACGCTCGGTTCATTGTATCTTTTAACGGATGAAAATACATCTATACAATCTATAAGCGATTTGGAAGGCAAAACGATATATACCAGCGTTGCCTCGTCTACAACAGTACCTATATTGAACACTATTCTTTCAAAAAACAACGTAAAAGCAACGATAGAAGTCGAAGATAGCCACGACACTCTTGTACAGAGAGTTGTTAAAAATGAAGTTTCCATTGCTGTTTTTCCAGAACCTAAGGTTTCCGCAACACTCAAACAGACTTCCTCCTATAACGTAGCTCTTAACCTCAGTGAAGAATGGGATAAGGTATGCCCCAACTCACTTACAATGGGATGCATTGTTGTTCGCAATGAATTTTTAAATGCGCACGAGGGTGCTGTAAAACGTTTCTTGAACGACTACAAAGCCTCCATCGAATATATCGCTACCCCAAACAACCTCGAATCCGCAGCGCAAATGATTGTTGAAGGCAATGTATTACCTGCCCTTCCAATCGCAAAATCTGCATTAAGCAATTTGTCTGGTTCCATTGTATTTATCGACGGAAATAATATGAAATCTGCACTCACGGATTTCTACTCCGTTCTTATGGAAAGTATGCCACAAGCAATAGGAAATGTCTTGCCTGACGATGCATTCTATTATGGCACATAAAACAAAAGTTTTATCAATAATTGGGTTTGTTGTACTGCTCTTCATTGCTTGGGAATTGCTCGCCCTTTACGTGGATATTTCGTTTGTAATTCCTCACCCACTTCCCACAATCAAAACCTTCATCACTCTTCTTTTTTCGTCCACAACATTGAATCCAAATCTGCACTTTTGGCAAATTGTTGGCGCGTCATTGCTTCGTATTTTTATCGGTCTTTTCATTGGAATACTTTTCGGTGTTCTTTTGGCTATACTTGCCATCAAATTCCCGATATTACAAGGAGGCATTCAATCATTTGTTGGCATCATTAAAGCAACACCGGTCGCTTCCTTTATATTGATTATCTGGTGTATGACAAGTCGCGATTTTGTTCCAATCGCTATTGCTATGTTGATGGTTTGTCCCATTATTTATCAAAACCTATTCAGTGGATATTATGATCTTGAAAAGGAAAAACGAGAACTTCTTGATGTTTTCCGTGTTCCTTTCCTAATCAGACTAAAGATTTTTATTATCCCACAACTTTTAAAATATCTCTTCCCTGCTGTTATCAGCGCAACTGGGTATGCGTGGAAATCCGGTATTGCGGCGGAAATCATTGCATACACAAAAAACTCCATTGGAAGAGAAATTTCCAACGCCAAGAACATACTCGAGGGCGAAATCCTATTTGCACTAACCATTGCCGTCATCCTTATTAGTCTTCTTTTTGAATATGGACTGAAGTATCTGGAAAGGAGATTTATGTATGGTAGAGTTTCAAAACGTATATAAGATTTACGATAAAAAACAGATATTATCAAATTTCTCTTTTCAATTTGAAGAAAAAGGACTCTATGCCATTGTTGGACCGAGTGGAAAGGGCAAAACGACATTCTTGCGTTTAATTGCGCATTTAGAAAGGCCAGACAAAGGTCAAATCAAATCTCCTCGTAATATCGCATATGCTTTTCAGGAGTATAGATTGTTTTCTAATCTAACAGTTCAAGAAAACATACAACTCATTTCCTTCAATAAACCCACAGAAATAGAGAATGAAAAAATTGAAGAGTATCTAAAAAGAATCTTACTTTGGGAAGATAAAAATAAATATCCTGATGAATTATCAGGAGGAATGAAGCAAAGAGTTTCTTTGATTAGAGCTTTTGTCAGTGCTTCAGAGGTTTTATTATTGGATGAACCCACAAAGGAACTGGATGAATCCCTCGCACAAACGGTTGTACAAATCATTCAAGAGATTTCAAAACAAAAACTTGTTATTGTTGCACTTCACAGCAATGAATTTGCGCAAAAAATTGGCGCTCAAATTATTACCCTGTAAAAGAGCAGCACGCCCACAAGGCGTGCTGCTCTCATTTTATTATTTTAAACCAAGTCCAGTATCGTCTAAGAACGAGGAGAGAGGTACAATAGACAGATCCCCAAATTTTTCTCTAATTGAATCTATGGTTTGGTCACGTCTTGAAATTCTCTCATCACATTCTTCATTTTCCTCAAATAGTGATATCTGTTCTGTAAAGGTGGTCGCGTCCAAAAGACCATAAACACTTACCGTGATTGCTCTGACGGCCTTTGATTCTTGCCAAAGTTCCGGCAAAAGAGCAAATAGCGCATTGACAATATTTTCTGTGTGATCCGTTGGTTTATCAAGCATTATTTGCTTGCTTGTTGAACGCAAAAAAACATCCTTAATCTTCAGAGAAACACCAGAACATTTCAATTTAGCTTTTCGCAGTTTCGTACCAATACTTTCGCACAACTGCGAAATAGCTCTTCTACAAGCTTCAAAGCCAATGATATCGTATCGAAATGTAAAACCGTTGCTAATAGATTTTTGTTCTTGTTTATGTGGGGTAACAGGCGAGGTATCCTGTCCATTGGCATAGAGATACATTGTGTGTCCCATTTTACCAAAACGATGGATTAAAAACTCTTCACTGCAAGAAGCGAGATCCCCTATGGTTTTAATACCATAACCGTTTAATACCCCAACTGTCTTTTTGCCTATGAAAAGCAAATCACCAACAGGTAGCGGAAAAACAATTTTCTTGTAGTTTTCGCGCGAGATAACCGTAATGGCATCTGGTTTTTTATAATCACTTCCCAGTTTTGCAAACACTTTATTAAAGGATACACCAATAGAAACAGTAATTCCGATTTCTTCCTTTACTTCCCTTCGAATACGTTCAGCAATCTCCTCTCCAGAACCAAAAAGTTTATAACTCGCCGTAACATCAAGCCAACTTTCGTCGATGCCAAAGGATTCGATTTCTTCTGTGTATCTTTCAAATATTGCTTTAACAGCCTTAGAATGCTTAATATATTCATCATAATGTGGAGAAGCAATTACAAGGTCTTTACATTTTCTTTTAGCACTTGAAATTGTTTCTGCCGTTACAATTCCATATTTTTTTGCTTTCTCATTTTTTGCTAAAACAATACCGTGTCTGTCCTGAGCGCTTCCACACACTGCCATTGGTACATCTCTAAACTGAGGATTTAATTTCATCTCAACAGATGCAAAAAAGGAGTTACAGTCTATGTGCAAAATGGTTCTATGTTGCATACTGTACCTCCTTTTATAAGATTAAAAATCGGAATGTTGTAAATACATCTTTGGTTTTTGCGTTCCTTTTTTCAATTCAAAGAAAAATTCGCAATAATCTTCACCCGATTTAACACCTATTGTTGTTTTATGCTGGTCAATGATTGCTTTGCAAATATACAATCCAAGTCCAACACCATTTTTATCAAGCCCGCGACTTTTATCTGTTTTATAAAAACGATCAAAAACAAAAGGCAAGTCTTCCTCAGGGATCGTTTGTCCTTCATCAAATACACTTACTCGAACCATATCTTTTTCGGTGTATTTAATTGAGATTCGGAAGGTTCCTTTCTCGCGCGAAAATTTAATTGCATTATGACAGAGATTATACATCACCTGATAGATAGCATCCTTGTCTGCAATAACCGAAACGGAATCGTCGGATATAAATTCGACATTTAATTGTTTTTCTTCAATTTTCTGTTCAAACGATATTAAAATCAATCTGCTGACTTCAGCTATATCAAATTCAACAAAATTGAATTTTCTATCGCCAGATTCAAGTCGTGAGACGTCCAAAATCTCAGAAACAAGCCGAGACAGACGCAACACCTCGCTTTGAATAATTCCAAGATAGTAGGAATGTTTTTCAGGAGGAATAGCGCCCGAAGTAATGCCTGCAATAAAACCGGAAATCGTAGTCATTGGGGTACGTAAATCGTGCGAAACATTTGCCAAAAATGTGTTACGCATCATTTCCATATTCATTAGAGCGTCTGCCATCTTATTAAATGATATTGCAAGCTCGGAAACCTCATCCTGACCGATTACCTTGATTCTTTTTTCAAAGTTACCCTGCGCGTATTCGCTCGTTGCGCGTGTCATTTGCTTCAAGGGGTGAATAATTCTCTCTGTTATAAAGTAAACAGCTATCACTGCCGCGAGCATAACCCATAAAGAACTGCTGATAAGCGCTTTGTAAACAACATTCATCATATCCGCCTGAGCAGCCGTTGTTCGCATAGATATACTGTACCCTATGATTTCGCCATCAAAGTTAATCTCATCAGCATACACAAAAGACCTGATATCCAAAACGCCATTCATTGTACCAACGTGCGTTAAGTAATTTTTATCCTCAGAATACACTTGAAAACACGAAAGATCAATACTTCCAAGCTCAACCAATACTGCTGGGGGCGCAGAAGGCTCTTTCCCCAGTGATGACAATAAAATATTTCCCTTTTCGTCAGTAATAATAATGTCAATATCTCCATGTAGTTCGCGCAAGGCTCGGACAGCGCCAGAAGGATAGTCCGTTTGAATATATCGTTCCACATTCTCGACACGATTGTTTTCAAATGGTTTCGTAACCGCTGTGGCGACCTGCCTCAACACAGAATCGCTTTCGCTTTGAGAATAGGACTTGAGCATAGATGTAAAAATCCAGGACAATGCAAAAAAACTGATAACAATAATAGTGATAAAAGCAACCAAATATTTTGAAAACGTGCTTTTCATATCCAACTCCTAAGATGTTCTAAATATACTATACCACTTTTTCATAAAAAAGTCAAATATTTTTTGCAAGATGATTGACTAATTTTCATTTATATGCTAAAATATATTAAAATAATTTTATGAGGTGTTATTATGACAACTACAAGATTTGCTCCCAGCCCCACAGGCTATATGCACATTGGAAATCTTCGTACTGCTCTTTATGCATATTTACTTGCAAAACACGATAATGGCAAATTTATTCTTAGAATAGAGGATACCGATCGCGAGCGTCTTATTGAGGGAGCCACTGACATCATTAAATCTACTTTGGCAATCACTGGCTTAAATTATGACGAGGGACCTGATGTTGGTGGAGAGCACGGTCCTTATGTTCAATCCGAAAGAAAGCCTATTTATATGGAGTATGCAAAAAAACTCGTTGAACTCGGACACGCATACTATTGCTTCTGCACGAAAGAAAGACTTGAAAAACTTCACGAGGATGATGCTACCGGAGGATACGATCGTCACTGCCGTAATCTCTCTCAGGATGAAGCAAATGATTACCTTGCGCAGGGTGTTCCTTTTGTTATTCGTCAGAAGATGCCCCTGGAGGGTGTTACCACCTACACCGACTGTGTATTTGGTGAAATCTCTATGAATAATAGTGAACTCCAGGATCAAATTCTCATTAAAGCAGACGGCTATCCTACCTACAATTTTGCACACGTTGTTGATGACTATCTTATGGGTATTACGCACGTTGTGCGTGGATCAGAATATCTGACCTCCACTCCCAAATATGTTCTTCTTTATGATGCCTTTGGTTGGGAACGTCCTCAATATGTTCATCTTCCATTGATGATGGGAAAAAATGCTGACGGTTCTGTTTCTAAATTATCTAAGCGTCACGGCGCCGTTTCGTTTGCCGACCTTCTTGATCAAGGATATCTCCCTGAGGCAATTTTGAATTATATTGCTCTTCTTGGTTGGTGTCCAAAGGAAAGTGAAAAAGAATTCTTTACTTTAGATGAACTTGTAGAAGCATTCTCTGTTGCTGGCGTATCGAAATCACCTGCCGTTTTTGACTTTGAAAAACTTCTTTGGTTCAATGGAGAATATATCCACAAACTCGACGACGCAACATTCCTTTCTTATGTGAACAAATTTGTTAAAAGCACCATTCCTTGTTCCATAAACAAAGAAAAGATGTTCTCGCTTCTCAAGACCAGAATTTCCAAATTCTCTGAACTTGATGAAAAAATGGCATTTTTCCTTGAACTTCCCCTTTATGATAAAGAACTTTATTTAAACAAGAAAAACAAAATTACCGAATATTCTCCCGTTGTTTCTGTTTTAGAGTCTGCAAAGGCAATACTGGAAACGCTCACATCGTTTGATAATGATACTTTGTTCTCTTCTCTTTCTCCAATTTCCGGAGCATTATCTATGAAAACTGGTGCAGTTATGTGGTGCATTCGCATTGCTGTATCTGGTCTTAGCGCAACTCCTGGTGGAGCCACCGAAATTATGGAAGTTATCGGCAAGGAAGAAACGCTTTATCGAATCAATCGTGCTCTTGAATTGCTGAAATAATTGCTTTTTGAGGTTAATTATGAAAATTGATCTTGCTAAACAGCTGCGTGAAAATTTTAATAAATTTACAAAAACAAGACGTAAAATTGCAAATGCTATATTACACGATTATGACAAAATTGCGGATATGAATGCTTCGCAGTTTGCTGCATATGTCAATGTTGCAGAATCCACAATTACACGTTTTGCTCAACTGCTTGGTTACGAGAAGTATTCTGACTTCCGTCGCGCTGTCGCAGAATTGGCAAGCAAAAGACTAACGCCGACGCAAAGAATTTCTATCGCACGCCAGAAATTGGATGATGTAGATGTAATAAAAGGCGTAATGGATCGAGATATTCTACGCATACGTCAAACAATGTTAAACCTTGATCGTGATGCTTTTCGAGAAAGCATTGGCGCTATTATGTGTGCAAAAAACATCTTTATTGTTGGTGCTCGCTCCAGTGAGGCCTTAGCAATTTTTGCTACATATAATCTCTCCTTGATCTTCGACAATGTACGCCCTGTCCGAACAACGGGCGGTCCTGAAGTATATGAGCAGATGTTCTTTGCGAAAAAGGGTGATGTTGTTATCGTTTTCTCCTTCCCTCGCTATTCATCTCAAGTAATAAAGGCAGTAAAAATGGCACACGACAATGGCGCCTGTTGTATTGTTGTTACGGATGCCGAAACATCTCCTTTAACGGAGTACGCAACTTATCTCTTGGTTGCTAAAGTCGGAATGGCATCCTTTAGTGATTCCATAGCTGCGCCAATTTCCATTATCAATGCTATGATAATAGAACTTACGAACCGAATGGGACTTCGTCTTGAACAACGCTTTGATCAACTCGAACGCCTATGGAAAGAAAACAGAATCTACCTTTAGGGTGTAAATATGAACGAAACGCAAAAGAAAATCGCTGTCATTGGTGGTGGCGCCGCCGGATTGATGGCGGCAGGTACTGCAATAATGTATGGTGCTGACGTAAGTATATTTGAACATATGGGTCGTCTTGGCAAGAAACTTGCAATTACCGGAAAAGGCCGTTGCAATGTAACAAACCAATGTACCTTAGATGTTTTTTTACAAAATGTCCCCACCAATTCACGTTTTTTATATGCAGCTCTTAACGCTTTTTCTACTGAAGATACAATACATCATTTTGAAGGTCTTGGAGTGCCTTTGAAAGTGGAAAGAGGTAGACGTGTTTTTCCTGAGAGTGATAAAGCTATTGACGTCGTTAATGCAATGAAAACGTATGCCAGTGGTGCGAAAATCATTTTTGAAAAAGTTTCCTCCATCAAAAAAAATATCGACGAGCGTTTTATCATTACAACGCCGTCTGGCTCATACGAATTTGATGCAGTTATTCTGGCTACGGGTGGTCGTTCCTATCCCTTGACTGGTTCGGATGGCTCAGGACACCGTTTGGCTCGCAAACTCGGACACACCATTACCCATCTTCATCCTTCGCTGGTTCCTTTGGAATCTCCTTCTCATATTCCCGAAGCACTGCAAGGACTTTCTCTAAAAAACATTTCAATAAAATTAATTCAAAATGGGAATGTTATTTTTAATGACTTTGGCGAATTATTATTTACTCATTTTGGACTAAGCGGCCCTGTAATTTTATCTGCCTCTGCACATTTGCCGAAAAAAGCACTTGAGAATGTAAGCATTTCCATTGATTTAAAACCGGCTCTTGATGAAGCGACACTGGACAAAAGACTTTTACACGATTTTTCTGAAAGAAGTAATCGTAATTTTCAAAATTCGCTGGATGCGCTTTTGCCATCCAAGCTAATTCCGGTTATCGTTTCTTTGTCCCAAATTGACCCTTATAAAAAAGTCAACTCCATTACAAAAGAAGAACGAATGCGTCTTCTCTATTTGTTAAAGAATTTTACGATTCCTATTTCATCCACACGTCCGATCGAAGAAGCTATCATCACCTCTGGTGGCGTGGATGTTAAGGAAATTTCACCAAAAACTATGGAATCTAAGATAATCAGTGGCTTATATTTTGCCGGAGAGATTATTGATGTAGATGCATACACAGGTGGGTATAATTTGCAAATCGCCTTTTCTACCGGATATCTTGCCGGTATGAATTGCGCAACACAATAAGAAAGGACATATTATGGCTAAATTTAATATAGCAATCGACGGACCTGGTGGAGCTGGTAAATCCAGCGTTTCAAAGTTGATTGCGAAGAAACTTGGCATTATATATGTAGATACTGGCGCGCTGTATCGCACCATAGCGTTCCACATGACAAGTATGGGAATCCCTACCACCGATTCAGCGAAAGTCATTGAAGAACTAAAAAACGTAAAACTTCACCTCACATTTACCGACAGGCAAATACTCACCTTAAATGGTGAAGAAGTTGGAGAAAAGATCAGAACGCCCGAAATGTCGATGGGAGCATCGAATGTTAGTGCAATTCCGGAGGTTCGCACCTTTCTTCTTGATCTTCAAAGAAAAATTGCGAAAAAGAATTCTGTCATTATGGATGGACGTGATATCGGTACAGTTATCCTTCCTGATGCCGATCTCAAAATCTTTCTCGTGGCATCTCCAGAAGCTCGCGCTATGCGTCGATTGGAGGAACTGAAAGCAAAAGGTGTCGATACTACCTTTGAGAAAGTTCTTGAAGAAATGAACATTCGTGATAAGAATGACTCCACACGAGAGGTTGCCCCCTGTATACAAGCCCCCGATGCCCTTTTAGTCGACAATTCCAATATGACCCTTGAACAAACGGCAGATTTCATTATTAAGCAACTTCCTGTTGCTATTGAAAGAAAGCAGTCCAAAAAAATCTATATGACAGCGCATAAATTTATTGCTCCTTTGGTTCGATTTTTTATGGGCGTACACATTGAAGGAAAAGAAAACATCCCCAAAGATGGTGGCGTAATTGTTTGTGCAAATCATATTGCAGTACGAGACCCTATTTTAATTGCCGCTTGTTTCCCACGTCAAATTCGATATGTTGCCAAAAAAGAGCTGTTCTCTGTTCCCATCATCTCTTCCATCATTCGCGCTCTTGGCGCTGTTAAAATGGACAGAAAGGGCAATGATGTAGTTGCCCTGCGTGCTTGTACTCAACTTGCAAAACTTGGCGAAGCAGTTGCTATATTTCCACAAGGACACAGATATCCATCCGTAAATCCAGCAACGACACCTCTTAGAGCAGGCGCTGCACAAATTGCATTCCGTTCCGGATGTGATGTACTTCCTGTTTGCATTCAGGTGAAAAATAATAAATATGGTTTATTCCGCCGTGTCAACATTATAGTAGGTAAGGTGATTCCTCATAATACGCTCCCATTTGGGAACGGTGGAACAGAATCTTATCAGGCTGTTACCGAGCAAGTCTTTGAGGAAGTTGTAAAATTAGGTGATTTTGATTCTTTACCACCTTATGAATCCGTTCCACAAAAAACTGCCTCAAAGAGGAAAAAGCATTGAATATTACAATTAGTAGATTTGCTGGATTTTGTCCCGGTGTTCGTCGCGCCACTAACCGTGTTGAAAAAGCGTTGGAATCTTCTGAATATTCAAAGATATATATTCTCGGCGAATTGATTCATAATCCTATATATATCCAATCGCTCAAAAATAAAGGAGTGCGTATAATAACAATCGAAGATGTTGAAGGAATCGCCAAAAGCTCCAATGAAAAAATAGCTATTGTGATTCGTACGCACGGGATAAAAAAAGAGGATTATGTTTACCTGAGGGATTTAAAGCAAAAATATCCTAACATAGAGATTGAGGATTTGACCTGCCCCTATGTTAAAAGCATACACAATATCGCTATAAATAACACCAACGAAGATACGATATTCTTGCACTATTGTTTCAAAGAACACGACGAAGCAAAAGCAAGTGTTTCTTATGCAAATGGTGATTTTTTAACTTTTTCGACCTTAGAGGAACTACAACAACACTTTCCTCTTGTCAAAATACCCATTTTAAGCGCTCAAACGACGCAAAATTTAGTACTTTTTAAAAAAATTGTAAAAGTTTTTAAAAAACTATATACAAATGCAAAAATATTTGATACAATATGTAGTGTGACTTTGCAAAGGCAAGAGGAAGCCATAAGATTGGCCAACGAATGCGATATGATGATTGTCATTGGAGGTAGAAATAGTTCTAACTCAAGGCAACTATATGAGATTTGTAAAAGCATACAACAAAATACCATTTTTATAGAATGTGCAGACGAACTTGACACTTCCCTTTTGAATGGTAAAAATCACATTGGAATTACGGCAGGAGCATCAACTCCTGACGAGATAATAACGGAGGTTTATAAAGAAATGACACACAGCGAAAATTTTGAAGCTATGCTTGAGGAATCGCTCACTACTTTACATACAGGAGACATCGTTACGGGTACCGTTTATGCCGTTACCGAAAAAGAGATTCATCTCGATCTCGGCGCTAAGTTTACGGGCGTGATTGAAAAAGAACAGATCACTGATGATTCAACCGTAAAGCTTGCTGATATGTTCAAGATTGGTGACGAAGTAAAAGCATTCGTTATCCACGTTAAGGATGGAGACGGCGTTGCAACCCTTTCTAAGAAGAGAGTTGACGCAGACGAGAGCTGGCTTGCTCTTGCACAGGCTAAGGAAAATGGTGAAGTACTTGAAGGTACTGTTAGCGCAGTAGTGAAAGGTGGAGTAACTGTTTTTTCAAATGGTCACCGCGTATTTATTCCTGCATCTCAAACTGGTATTGCTAAGGATGGCGACCTTAGTGTTCTTGTTGGAACCACTCAAAAATTCAAATTGATTGAATTTGACGCTCAAAAGAAGAGAGCGCTTGGTTCTATCAAGGCTGTTCTTGTAGAAGAAAAGAAAGCAAGAGAAGATGCTATCTTCGCTTCTCTCGAAGTTGGTAAACACTATATGGGCGTTGTAAAGAACCTTACTCCTTATGGCGCGTTTGTTGATATCGGTGGTGTTGATGGTATGGTACATAACACCGAACTTTCTTGGAAGAGAATCAAGCACCCCTCTGCGGTTGTTAAAGTTGGTCAGGAAATTGATGTATTTATCAAAGAGCTTGACGTTGAAAAACGTAGAATTTCTCTCGGATATAAGACACAAGAGAATGACACTTGGTTCCAATTTACACAGAAATATCAGGTTGGTGATGTAGTTCCTGCAAAAATTGTTTCTCTGATGCCCTTCGGCGCATTTGCAGAGGTATATGAAGATGTAGACGGTCTTATCCACATCTCCAGAATTTCTATGGATCGTGTGAACTCTCCCGCTGATGTTCTTTCTATCGGTCAGGTAGTTGACGTTAAGATTGTTGAAATTGATGACGAGAACAGAAAGCTTGCCCTTTCTATTCGTGCTCTTCAGGAAGAAGCAAGAAGAGCTGAAGAGGCTGAAGCTCGCGCACAAGAAGAGGCGCAAAGAGCTGCTGAAGCTGAAGCAGAAGCTCAGAGAGAGGCAGAAGAAAGAGCAGAAATGGCTCCTTATATCGTTGGTTCCATTTAATCTTATCGTTAAATAAGCATATAAAACCACCCTTTGTAGTATCTACTGGGGTGGTTTTTATATCAGCAATTTAAAAAAGAGGACAAGATAAAACTTGTCCTCTTTTTTATGTAAAAGATTTGAGGTAATTATGCATTTTGTGGCTTGCACGTTCCACAATAAGACCAGTTTCTTCCCTCAGAAGTAAGTTTTTCTACAAGTTCCTGAAGTGTAAGTGTATAACCAATCTTGTTAGATTCACTCATATCTCTTACTCCGGAACATGTGGGCAAATGAATTTTATACCTTGTTCTATGTACAATGTAGGTGTACTGACTTGCGGGCTCGACATAATCTCCGGTTGCATAATCAATAACGATATCATCCTGTGCGTTGTAAATAAAAACATTAAACGAAATGCCTTCGCCATTGTCTTCAACGGAATATGCTTCCATAATAACGCCAATACAAACAAGATTATTCTCAGTAAAAATAGGTTCAACACGATACATAACGTGATTGTCTGTTTTATTGATATAATCCAGAACATCGCTCTCAAGTTTTTGCATCTCTCCATTCAAATCGTATGTTCCCGTAATTAAATTATTCTTATTTGCGCCTTCTCCTGCGAGAGCAAAAGCAATAAGATGAGAACGTTCGTAAATGGCATTACCGTGCCAACCAGTGGGAGAAACAGAACTGATGCTTCCACGATCGGTTGT
>JAZKYZ010000069.1:0-16859 GCA_045612385.1 Eubacteriales bacterium
TCTAAATCTCGCAGAAAACGCAAATGGGTGCAAAACTGCCAAAGCATACATAAATACACCAATCTGTTTGAACGGGACTTTTATGCCGAGCGTCCCAACCTGAAGTGGTGCACAGACATATCTTACATACCAACAAAAGAAGGTTTTGTTTACCTTTCGGTAATTAAGGATCTCTACGACAATTTTATCGTTGCATACAAGGTAGGAACAGAAAACAATAACAATCTTGTTTATGAAACAGTTAAAGCGGCAAAAAGAGAGGTCACTGCAGATCTGCAACTCCACAGTGACCAGGGCTTTCAATACACTTCAGAGGGGTATTTTAAGCTAACTAAATCTTACCACATAACGCCGTCAATGTCAAGTCCCGGAACGCCATTAGATAACGCTTGTGCTGAAAATTTCTTCAGCACACTCAAATCCGAGTGGCTTCATCGCTACACACCGGCGACCAAGGAGGAGGCACGCCTCCTCCTTGGTGAATACATTTATTTCTACAATTATGAGCGTATTCAACTAAAAACAAAACTGACACCGTATGAAAAACGATGTCAGTTTCAAGAAATAACGAGCTTTTAAGAGCAAATCAAAGCTATTCTACTACAAGAGGTTTTTTATTTCGTGTCCATCGACTTGGGTTCAGTTCAACAGAAATTGCCCCAAAAATCGTACAAGCCTATGGCGCCACCATAGTAGATGTCCTCACAGGCTTTAAATATATTGGTGAGGTTATCGGAGAACTGGAGTCCGAAGGAAAAGAGGACGATTTCATCTTTGGATTTGAAGAAAGCTGTGGCTATCTTTCCTCCGGTTATGTCAGAGATAAGGACGGCGTCCTCGCCTCTATGCTTGTCGCTGAAGCAACGGCATACTACGCTTCACGTGAAAAGAATCTTTGCCAGGCACTTGCTGATATTTATGCTAAATATGGCTACGCTAAAAATTCACTGAAATCCTATACCTTCCCCGGACCGGAAGGCTTCGCCAATATGCAAGGCATTATGCAAAAGCTGCGTCAGGGAATGGAAAGCATCGGTGGACTTAAGGTGGAAAAATGCCTCGACTTTAAGGAAGGCATTATGGGACTTCCTAAATCCGACGTCCTGAAGTTCCTTCTTGAAGGAAATTCGACACTTGTTGTCCGTCCTTCGGGAACAGAGCCAAAACTGAAGGTTTATTTCTCCATTTGCGCAAGCGACGAGCAAAGCGCAAGCGCTCTGACCGACACCATCACAAAAGAGATGGAAGGTTACATTCTATAATTACTTAAGACGGAAGGTTTATATGACCTTCCGTCTTTTTTTACAACGAAGCTTTATGACAAACCTTTTTTCGCAAAAAAGCGTTGACAAAAGAAAAAATCCCTCTCCCAAAAGAAACAACCTATATAATGTAAACAAAGGCTCACAAATTGTGAGCCTTTGTTGTGTTTTGATTAAAAGCACTTGCCACCCCTGCAATCCTCTGCATTCCCATTGCGGAAGCAAACTTCGTTTTCGCACTGACCACTTTCGAGAAGTTTTTGAATGTTGTTTATGGTCGTTGCGGCGATATTGGAAAGCGCATCCTCCGTCAGGAATGCTTGGTGCGAGGTTACGATTACATTTGGCATAGAGATCAGACGGGCGAGGATATCGTCATCGAGAATGTGTCCTGAATAATCCTGAAAGAAGAAATCGGCTTCTTCCTCATACACATCCAGACACGCTGCCCCCACCTTTCTCGATTTGATACCAGAAAGCAATGCCTCAGCATCCACAAGGGCGCCACGCGAGGTATTTAAAATCACCACGCCACGCTTACATTCTGAAATGGCATTCTCGTCAATGATATGATAGGTCTCCTCCGTCAGGGGGCAATGCAAGGAGATGATGTCACTGTCGCGAAACAACTCTTTCAGGGAAACATATCGGATGGTATCCCCGTTGTCCAAGCCTTCCTGTTGGTATTTATCGTAGGCAAGCACTCGCATACCGAAGCCACGACAGATATCAATAAACACGCGTCCGATACGTCCCGTACCAATCACACCAACCGTTTTTCCGTGAAGATCAAAGCCAGTCATTCCAGCAAGGCTGAAGTTGAAATCTCTTGTACGAATATACGCCTTATGAATACGACGAATGGACGTTAAGAGCATTGCCATTGTATGCTCAGCCACAGCATAGGGCGAATACGCAGGCACACGAAGAATATGCACCCGACCAAAGGCGTGCTTTATATCCACATTGTTAAAGCCGGCGCAACGAAGGGCGACGATTTGAATACCGAGCTCATAAAGACGGTCAATCACAGTTTCGCTTATGGTATCGTTTACGAAAACGCATACTGCATCAAATCCCGACGCAAGCTCTACGGTATCCTCGTTGAGTTTGGTTTCAAAATATTTTATCTCAAAGCCCTTCTCCTGTGCGTACTTATCGAAGGATGGTTTGTCGTAAGGTTTTGCATCAAAAAAGGCGATTTTCATAAAGGCTCCTCTTTCATCATTTTTCCTTAAAAGTATATCATATTTCTATCCCAAAGTCAAGTTTGTTATGCACAAAAAGCGCTTTTAAAGGGTTTTGTGAGCGAACTTTTAAAAAAATTACAAAAGCAAACACTCTTGGGTTGAGCCCACAGACAAATGCGTGTTTTTTTCTGCGAAAGGGCTATAAAAAGATATTTTCAGCGCTTTGACGTTTTTTTGTTTACACAATAAATCCGCTTTGAATTTTTTTTTGAATTTTTTTGAAAAAAAGTGAAAAACCTCTTGACATTTGCAGAAAAAGGTAATATAATGTAGGACATACAACCGAATAAAGCTAAATGAAATCAGCAGGAGATAAGGCAATGCCTTTCCAAAGGGGTAATACTCTCGGGTGTCGATTCGACGAAGACTGTTGACGGATAGCAATCTGGAGAAGTTCGCCAAGCGCGAATGCCGAAGGGGCAAATGGAAAAGCCATAATCTCTCAGGCAAAAGGACAGACTATGTTCATAACGAGCATTCTATCGTTGTCGTCTTTTTATTCATCGCTATCCAACGTGTTAGCGGTGTTTTTTGTTTTGTTCGGGTGATATTTTTAGGAGGTTCATACAAATGGACAAATTTTTAAAAGCACTGGAAAGTATTAACGGAGAAGTCAACAGTATCGTATGGGGCGTTTTCGGATTAGTGCTCCTCGTAGGCACAGGAATACTCGTTACAGCTCTCACTAAATTCTTTCAAATCACACATATCGGTCTGTGGTTCAAGCATACGATCGGTAGTATTTTTAATAAAGACGTAGTCAAGCATAGCAAAGAAAAAGGAGCTATATCCCCCTTCCAAGCCCTTTGCACTGCTCTTGCTGCAACGGTAGGAACTGGTAATATCGCCGGTGTTGCCGCAGCAATATGCATCGGAGGCGCAGGCGCCGTGTTCTGGATGTGGGTAGCGGCATTTTTCGGTATGATGACAAACTACGCGGAAAACGTCCTCGGTATCTACTACCGTCGTAAAAACGAAAACGGAGAGTGGGCAGGCGGAGCAATGTATTATCTTGCCGACGGTCTTGGCAAAAAGAAAGGAATGAAGCACGTCGGAAAGATTCTTGCTATCCTCTTTTGTGTCTTTACAATGCTTGCTTCTTTTGGCATAGGAAGTATGGGTCAGGTCAATAAGATCGTCACCAACATTGCACAGGCGTTTGACGTGTCCGCGCTTTCTTCCATCGAGGTAATCGGCGGAGTTTCTCTCTATAATATTATTTTGGGTGCCTTGATTATGATTCTCACCGCCATTATCACTCTCGGTGGTTTAAAAAGAATTGCAAACGTTGCCGAAAAAATCGTTCCCATTATGGTAGTCATTTTCGTGTTAGGTAGCTTAACGATCATTGGCGTCAATTATGCCAACATTCTTCCTGCATTCAAGGCTATCTTCATAAACGCCTTCAAGCCTGAGGCATTCGTTGGCGGTGGTATCGGCGCCGTGATAGGTAAGGTGGTTACGCAGGGCTTCAAGCGTGGCGTTTTCTCAAACGAAGCAGGACTTGGCTCTTCCGTAATGGTTCACTCCAACTCCAACATTAAAGAACCCGTTAAGCAGGGTATGTGGGGTATTTTCGAGGTCTTTGCCGATACGATGATTGTTTGCACAATGACGGCTCTCGTGATTCTTACCTCAGGTGGTCTTGACGGTGGTGTCTTTAACGTTTTAACCGGTGAGATTGCAAATGGCTATACCGACGCTACGCTGGTTGGAGGCGCGTTCAATACCGTTTTCTCTTGGGGCAATATTGGCGAAAAGTTCATTGCGATTGCGATGTTCCTGTTTGCTTTCACGACAGTTCTCGGTTGGTCTCACTATGGCTCTAAGGCTTGGGAGTACCTCTTCGGTGCAAAAACTGTGTTTATCTTCCGAATCATTCACGTTTGTACCGTAATCTTCGGTGCCATCCTCACCTCCTCGCTTGCTTGGGATATCTCGGATACCTTTAACGGTCTTATGATGATCCCCAACCTGATCGGTGTCATCGTGCTTTCTCCCCTTGTTGTAAAAATCACGGTAAATTACCTGAAAAGAACAAAGAACGGCGAGAATATCGAGCCAATGTACAATGCAAATCCCGATATTCAGGCATCAGAAATAACACGAAAGTTTGAGGACTAACGTCGCCAAAGGACTGTTCACAGTTTTCGACTCACGAAAACTGTGGCACAAAGAGCCACTTCAATAAAAAGCAAAGAACTCGGTGCACCGAATGGTGAGCCGAGTTCTTTTGGTTGTGCCGACTTTCAGGATAATTGAGATCGAATAACCGAACGAGGGGGCAAAAGTAATATTTTGATTATGACTTTTTGGAAAAAATCACACATTACGATGGGTGGGATTTTTCATTGCCCTCCCCAGGACGCTCGTTCCTCGCTATTCCGTCGCTTTGCTCCTTACGCATAGTCGTTCATTGTCGCAATCACAGATTGCTTCGCGAACTCCTTGCTTTGTGCGGTTTCGGCTACGTAAAAACGCCGCACTGTGGTGTTTTCTCTTGCTCACCCACTCCCTCCTCCGGAGGTCGTGGAAGGGCAAAGCCTACTCCGTAGGCAAAAAATAAAACCAACCACGAGGGTTGGTTTTATTTTTTGTAAAAGGGCTATAAAAAAGATATTTTTAGAGTTTCGCTTACGGGATTTGAACCTTAGCGTCTAATAATTATTTAATTTCTTCGCGAGTCCCGTCTTGATGAACTATAGTAACAAAAAACCTATCTAAATATTTATCATTATAGGCATGTTTGGTTTCTCGTAATATGGAATATATTTCCTTACTTTCTTCGGGATATTTCTTTTTTATAATATCAAATCCGTGTATTTCTATATAATTTATTCCGCCAAGCATATCGGTTAAACAATCCCAAAGACCATCCAATGTTCCGCTGTAATAATCAGGAAAATCCAGATCGCGCTTAAGAACCTCGTGGATTTCAATAAAGTATTTTATCTCCGAGAAATCCACTCTATATTTATATGTCTTTAACATTTAATCACCTCATTCCACCAATTCATAAAAAGTTTTGGCATGGTCATAGCTAATGAATATTAAACCATCGTTAGAGTATAGAATTCTTTTGCTATTTCTGTACCCGTCAATAAAATCAAAATCAGCTTCACGCCAAATTCTTCCTTGTCTTTCGGGTAACAATCCACGACGATTTTCGTATAAATTTCCACCAATCATTTTATCCGGACAAACATCGGATAAGTTACCTTGTCTATTATCCCAACCGGCTGCTATAGCTTCTTCTTTAGTAACGTAATAATCCGGCAGTCTATTACGATATAACAGCCACGCGTCAGCACCATCAAAACCTCTATCGGTTGCAGTTCCAACCTCTTTTGTTCGCATTGGTATAATAGAACATCTGCAACGCTCATGCTCCGGTTGATAACGTTCTTCACTGAAATCGTATATTTTACCATGCTTTTTGCGGCAATCCTGACAAGTTTTAATATCGAGATATAATGCTTGCCAGTTTTTCCATCGTTTACTATCTCCACCTAAATACAAATCGGGGATAATTGTCATTTCACTCATTGTACCTCCTTAATTATACATCAAAAGTAAAAAGTTGTCAAATCGATTTGCACTATTTTTGTAACACATATTTTTGTGCTTGTAAGTATAGTTGGGTTCCAAAAAATCGCACAGTTCGGTATATTTTCTTGTTGATAATGAACAAAAAACAAGGTGTAAAATATGAACATACTTTTAACAGGGTTGTTTTGTGCATTTAAATGTGTTTATATGCTCTTCTTGTTTTGAAGCTTGCTGTCGTTGTATAATTTCAGGAAGGAGGATTGTATCATGAAATCAAAATTTACAAATGAAGAAAAACAGGCAATCTTGGAACGCTACATATTAAAATCCGAGTCGCCTACAAGCATTATCAGATCCGTCGGTATTTCAAAAAGTACCTTTTACAAGTGGCTATCGGACTATAGAAAAGAACAAACGGACGCGAAACGAAAAGGTTTAACGTTACGAAACTTCAACTTGCTTGAAGCAAAGGTCAAGCGTTTGGAAGGTATCATTGAAATTATCAAAAAGGCTAATATATTACCTAACGCCCCTTTGCAGCAAAGGCTCTATGTAGCTGAAAAGTTATCCGGTGAATATAGCGTTCATATAATTTGCGACGCATTAGACATTGCTCGTGGAACTTATTACAACCATGTTCTGCGAAACAAACGAGATAATACGTGGTATGCCAAACGGCGAGAAGAATTGCGTATTCAAATACAAGAAGCCTTTGACGAAAACCATCAAATTTTCGGTGCAGAGAAAATAACAGCCGTTTTGAAGAACAAAGGGATTAAAACGAGCACGAAAATGGTTAGAGAATTGATGCGTGATATGGGGCTTATTAGCATTCGTCAAGTGTCCAAGAGTCTTTATGCCGATGAAGCTCGAAAGCATAAAAATTATTTAAATCAAGAGTTCGATCCGGATGCACCAAACAAAGTTTGGGTAAGCGACATTACATATTTTAAGTGCAACGAAAAATCTTATTATATTTGCGTTATCATAGATTTGTATGCGCGAAAGGTTATCGGATACAAAGTAGGCAAGAAAAACAGCACTCAACTTATAAAATCAACATTGAAACAAGCTTATGAATCACGCCTGCCTGACTCATCGCTGATTTTCCATTCCGACCGAGGCTCTAATTATTGCTCAAAAACCTTAAATGACTACGTTAAATCGTTAGGACTTGTGCATTCTTTTTCAAGGCCGTATGTTCCGTATGACAATTCTGTTATTGAATCTTTCTTTGCTTCTATGAAAAGAGAGGAGCTTTACAGAAAGAAATATCGAACCGAAACCGACTTGTACCAACGCATAGATGATTACATAGAATTTTATAACACACGCCGACCTCATTCAAAGATACAATACAAGACTCCCGAACAAAAAGAACGGGAATATGCGGTGACATTCGGGATAATTGAGCTCGAATAATCGGACTATAGGGATTCGAAAGTGATGTTTTGATTTTTGCTTTTCGTAAAATTCGCATTTTTTCGGTTTTGAGTCCGATTGAAAAATAAAAAATGCGACCTCGAAAAGCCACATAAGATAAGGATTTATAAAGAAAACACCATTGTCATTCGAACTTTAGGGGTTCGGATTTCAATGGTGTGTTCATCTGTTATTATTCCAAATACATAAGAAGGGCCTCTAACCTCTCTTATTTGGCGTAATTCAGTTGGATTTATTTCTATTGCTTTTTCAAAATTCGATAAATGAATCATATAATTTGCTCTATTCGGTTTTATTATATTTTCGCCTACAAATTCATATGTATATGGTTTGCCTGTTACAGTGTAAAAAGTTTCTCCCTCTAATTTCTTTAATTTGCCCTTAATATCAATATCCATTTTTAATTCCTTCGTTCCTGTATTAAGTTGATAATTAATTTCCGTTTTTATATGTACTCCATCCGGCGTAAAACCATATCTTTTCAGTCTTTTAATCCAATGATCTTCAGTTTCGTTTTTATGTTTGTTTTTTATAGTATTCCAAAGTTCTTGCCTTATTTGTTGTATTTTTTCCAGGTTACGCTGTTGACTTTCTTCTAATCGTTCGATAAAAGATTTATGATTTGAAAATCGCCTACGTTCTTTTATGTTGCATGCAATCAAAAAAGGAGCAGCAAATAAAAAACACAACAGTAAAATCGCAAATGCATCGTTAGTGTGGTTATACGAATATGTCCGTTTTAATGCTCGACCTCCACAACCATTACTAACCCACTTCTCTTTTTTTGAAGAATATTTATGTCCGTACACTTCCAATCACCAAAAACGAATCAGTATAACTCTATATTTCACATTAAAGTGTATATTGGATTTCGAATGTTGAGGAGAATCCGCTTGCGGTTTCATGCAAAACAATATCTCCCATATTCATGCATTGTTTCATAGCACTGCAAACAGCAGGCATACGGCTTTTTAATTCCATAGCTTTGTGTATATCATTAGCTTTTAAGACAATATGGGAAAGTCCATCTTCTGCTGCCTTATGCTTTAGTTCCATAATGTACTCTCTGATTTCAGCTATTCCAGGTTGTTTTTTTGAATAACCTTTCTTTTCATTTGAAAGTTGTTCTACTTTTTCTTCCAAAGTTTTAACTCTCATTAACAAATCAAGAATAATTTTTTCGTACTCCATAATATGTGACCTCCTTTTTATAAGTCAATTATATCATGGCAACTATAAGTTGTCAATAGTTTTTATATAGTTTTTTGTAGTTTTTTGTTAAGCGATATTCAAATTCCTCCTGTCGAAAGTTTTTGTCGTTCTTTATTTGAGTAAAGAATAATAAAAAGCACACCAGTATTTTGACTGATGTCGGACGTAAAAATAGAGCCGGAGTAGCGCCTTCTACCCTCCGACTCTGAATTTTATTCAATTTCCCTTAAATTAGTGCGATATTAGCTCAAAAACACGAAAGAACGAACTTTTATCTGGTAGACAAAAGTTCGTTCTTTTATGGTTGCGGGGGTGGGATTTGAACCTCACGACCTCCGGGTTATGAGCCCGACGAGCTACCAGGCTGCTCTACCCCGCGATATAATGGTGCCGGAAGCCGGGGTCGAACCGGTACGAGATTTAAATCTCACGGGATTTTAAGTCCCGGGCGTCTGCCTATTCCGCCATTCCGGCATTGCGACAAAGGTCTTCCTTAATGCCATACTATTATACCATCCCTTTGAGCGTTTGTCAAGTCTTTTTCAAAAGTTTTTTCTTCTTTTCACAAATAATTGCTCGACTTCAATCGACAAATCCTCTCCCTTTACAAATGAACAATTTTGTAACTCTTGCATTTTTTATTCTTTTTTGGATGTTTTTTTATATGACTTTTGTTGACAAAATGTGATTTTTGTAGTATAATCTCCAGTAAATGCTTTGGAAGGAGATATAAAATACAAATGAATATTTGTTTTTGTCCTGGCTCTGCGCGTGCCATAAGAATGAGTGTGTTTTATATCGTTCTTTGGACTTGGATTCACCATCACGTGAAGGACTCTTTTCAAACGAAGCTGGAGCAGGCTTTTCCGTGTCCGCAATGACTTCTTCTTTTCTTGGATATATTCAATTAAGAAAGGAAAAGAAAAATGGAAAAGAAAAAATTTAATTTTAAAGAATATCTGAAAAATCAAAAACCCCTCTTTTATGTAGGGGCAATTGTCACCTTAGTTTGTCTTCTCGTTTCTATCATTTTAGCGACTGTCGGCTTTGTGATTGTCAATGCGAAAGCCGAATACGAATATGTCACCGACGAAAATGTAACCTTCACTCGCGTCGTACTTCCCGAAGATGAAGAAGTAGAGTATGACGGTAGCGAGATAAGTGTTTGCCCCGTAGATTATGAACACACCTTCATTGACAAAGAAAATGTAGAGCACAAGGTCATTTTGACCGTAAAGCATACATATGAAGAATGGGAAGCGCTCGACGAGAACGCAACCGTAGAAGGTAGAATTCTTTTTGACCTCTATGAGAATGAATATTTTGCACACCTTGCATCTATCTCCGATTTCCACGAGAGCGTGATAGAGCCCCTTCGCGATATGCGCGCGCAAAAATATCAGGGTCTTTTTGAGGCAGCTATGGCAATCGCAATGTTTGCGATCGGTCTTGGCCTCGCAGTATTCTTCCACAAGCAGTTTACTACGTATGAGAAAATCTGGTTCCTGTCGATTTTGACCCTCGCTGGTATTTTCTCCATCATCTTCCCAGAAGAAAGCGCAAACGGCGTCAACGGCCTTGTGATTATGCTGCTTTACCTGCTTGACACGCTCTTCAACATTCTCTGCGAGCTTCTGATTTCCAAGCAATCAAGATGGAACTTTATTGTTTCTGTTCTTGTCGAAATTACGGAAATCCTCATTTGCATCGTTCTTTCCTATCGTTTCGCGACTATGGCAACGACACTCTTCTTCTGGCTCCCTGTCGACATCATCAGTTTCATCAACTGGTCGAAGAAGCCAGACCAACAAAACGAAGAGGTCACCCGTGTACGTACCCTGAAGGGCTGGCAGGAAATCGTTATCATATGCGCGATTGGCGTCTGGACGGTTGTTGTCGGTTACTTCCTCTCGGGTCTTGACATTGCGACCGATCTGTTCGGTGGCAACGAGCTGCTGGAAAACATTGTTTGCTATCTGGATGCTTGCGCAAGCGCAGTGGGTATTGTCAATGGTCTTGCTATTCTCTTCCGTTTCCGTGAGCAATGGATCGCTTGGTACATTTGCTCTATTTTGGAAGCAGTTATTAACATTTTGGCAGGTCAGTACGTTCTTCTTGTACTCAAGGTCGGTTATCTCACGAACACCACTTACGGCTATATGAAGTGGTCAAAGTACATCAAGGAGCACCCTGAAGTTTGTGAAGAAAAGACATTCTTCTAATAACAAGAATAAGAGCAAGTGCATTTCGCACTTGCTCTTTTATTATTTTAGAATATATAGATATACACCCAGATATTGTATGACGGCGGCGACGAGGGCAAAGATATGAAAAACGGTGTGGAAATAACGAAGTTTTTTCCCGACGCCATACAAAATGGCGCCAATGGTGTAAACAATACCTCCAGCCAAGACAAAGCCAAATCCACTCGGTGTAAGCGCCTGTATGCCCAGAGGTAGGTTCACGACGATTGCCCACCCCATAAGGATGTAGCACACCATAGAGATCCCTGCAAATTTCTTTAAATCTATGATATTGAGCAAAATGGCAAACAGACCAATGCCGACTTCAAGAGCGAAAATAAACCAACCCCAGAATTCCGAGAGAGCGCGTACGCCAACCAATACAATCGGGGTATAGGTACCTATAATCAGAAGATAAACGGTACAATGGTCTATGATTCGCCAAAGACGTTTGTGGTCGGATACGGGCAGGATATGATATATTGTAGAGATAGAAAACATCACAACAATCATCAGAGCGTAAAATATACCCGTGATAATGCGATAAGGATCTGCGCCTTTGGTCGCCAAAAGGTTCAACACAAGCGTAACAAGACCGAATACAGCGCCGAGAAAATGCGTCAGGGCATTCATTTTTTCTTCGCTGGCAGTATAATCGGGAATCTGGATATTCTTAACTTTCTGTGGCATAGGATTCTCCTTGTTTGTTTGATGTTTTCATTATATCCACAAAACTAAAAAAAGTCAATCTACTCTCTGTTTTTCTCCTCTTCCTTTGGTGGAACGCCACTCTACTGTCAGTAGAAACCCAGCATTTAAGCCATTTTCCAGGCAAAAAAAGACCGACAGCAAAAGAATTACCTTCTGCCGTCGGTTGTGCAATTATGTAAAGTATTATTTACAAGTCGATTGTGAGGGAAACGGGGCAATGGTCACTGCCAAAAATATCATTATGAATCTCGGCGTCCTCGATTTTTGAGCATAAGCGTTCAGAAGCAAGGAAATAATCAATACGCCACCCTGCGTTGTTTTCTCTTGCGTGGAAACGATAGGACCACCACGAATATTTGACCACATCAGGATAAAGAGTACGGAAGGTGTCCACAAACCCCGAAGCAAGAAGCTCTCCAAATTTTGTACGTTCCTCAATGGAATACCCTGCCTTACCTTCATTGGGCTTGGGATTTTTGAGGTCAATGGGATTGTGCGCTACATTCAAATCTCCTGTGTAAATGACGCCCTTTTTCGCATCAAGTTCTATAAGATACGCGCGCATTGCATCTTCAAATGCCACACGATAATCAATGCGCCTAAGCTCGTCCTGTGCATTTGGAACATAAGCGCACACAAAGTAAAAATCCTCAAATTCAAGGGTAATTACTCTGCCCTCTTCCAGCCATTCTCCTCGAATGCCATAGGTAACAGAAATCGGCTCGCGGCGTGTAAATACGGCTGTACCCGAATAGCCTTTTTTCTCGGCGCTATGAAAATAAATATGATATCCTTCTGGAGAAAACTCTGCCTGTCCCACTTGCATTTTGGTTTCCTGAAGGGCGAAAATATCGGCATCCAGCTTCATAAAAGAACTTTCAAAACCTTTGTTCAAGACAGCGCGAAAGCCGTTGACATTCCAAGAAACAAGCTTCATATTTGAAAAACCTCGTTTTTTCTTTTATTGTAACATATTCTCTGTTTTTTTGCAATAGGAAATCTTGCAAAGTGTTCCATATTATGTTATACTATATTTATCAAAGAAAAGGGGGCTCGTATGAAGATTATCGCCCACATCTACAATGGTTTTGAAGAAAAATTCGGCATTCCAAGACAGAGCAATATAGCGCCTGTGAAATCCCGAATTGTGTTTGAAAAAGAATATCGCAATCCTGATGCTCTGCGAGGCATTGAAGAATACTCGCATATCTGGCTCCTTTGGCAATTTTCCGAAGCCATAGAGGAGGATTTTCGACCAACGGTCCGACCTCCCAGACTGGGTGGAAATCGCCGTATGGGAGTGTTTGCCACACGCTCTCCTTTTCGCCCGAATCCCATCGGGCTTTCCTCTGTAAAGCTTATCGGTATCGAAAAGACTGAACACGAGGGTACGATACTGATTGTAGAGGGAGCAGATCTTTTATCCGGCACACCGATTTATGATATCAAGCCATATCTTGCTTATGCAGATAGTCACCCGGATGCCGTCGGAGGCTTTGCCGATGCGGTTTTGGGATATGAGATTGACGTCGAATTCCCACAGATGCTGAAAGCGAAGCTTGCAGAGGAAGAATACGATACCATTCTCACCCTTTTACGCCACGACCCCCGTCCTTCCTATAAAAACGGAGATGAGGAGCGAATTTTTCATCTCGCCTTCGACGGCGTGGAGGTCGATTTCAAAGAGCAGGACGGACGACTGCTTGTGCTGGATGTAAGACGCAAATAGAGAAAACGCAGGCACATTTCGTGTCTGCGTTTTGTTGTGCATTAATATTCAGCGTTTCCTACAGTACGAGGATAGGGGAGGACGTCACGAATGTTAGAAACACCAGTGAGATACATAATGATTCTCTCAAAGCCAAGTCCAAAGCCTGCGTGCTTTGTACCACCAAAGCGACGAAGGTTGAGGTACCACCAGTAATCCTCTTCCTTGAGTCCAAGCTCTGCCATGCGCGCAGTGAGCAAATCAATACGCTCTTCACGCTGTGAACCACCGATAATTTCGCCGACGCCAGGAACCAGAAGGTCCATTGCAGCGACGGTCTTTCCGTCATCATTCTGACGCATATAAAATGCCTTGATTTCCTTAGGATAGTCAATGAGGAAGATGGGTTTCTTATATACTTCCTCAGTGAGATATCTCTCGTGCTCGGTCTGAAGGTCAACCCCCCAGTAAACAGGGAATTTAAAGTCGTGACCGGACTTGACGAGGAGGTCTACTGCTTCGGTATAGGTCACCTTAGCATACTCAGCATCGCGAAGCTTATTCAGGCGATCGAAGAGGCCTTTATCGACAAACTGATTGAAAAATGTAAGCTCAGCGTTACATTTATCCATAACGTGGTGAATAATATGCTGAATCATATCCCATGCGAGTTCCATATCGTCATTGAGGTCAGCGAATGCAATTTCGGGCTCAATCATCCAGAATTCTGCTGCGTGACGTGCTGTGTTAGAGTTTTCGGCACGGAAGGTAGGACCAAAGGTGTAGATGTTACCAAATGCCATTGCATAGGTTTCGCCCTCAAGCTGTCCGGAGACGGTAAGGTTGGTGCTCTTACCAAAGAAGTCCTGCGTGTAATCCACCTTGCCATCCTCAGTGCGAGGAAGGTTATCAAGATCAAGAGTGGTCACACGGAACATTTCGCCAGCGCCCTCAGCATCAGAACCAGTGATAATTGGGGTATGCACATAAACGAAACCACGACTGTGGAAGAAATCGTGAATGGCAAATGCAACCTCAGAACGTACACGGAACACTGCCGAAAAAAGATTGGTACGTGGACGAAGGTACGCCTGCTCACGCAGATATTCCACCGTGTGACGCTTAGGCTGAAGAGGATAATCGGGGGTAGAGGTTCCTTCCACTTCAATCTTAGTTGCCTTCAGTTCAAAGGGCTGTTTTGCGCCAGGCGTGAGGGTAAGAACACCTGTCACAACAAGCGCTGCACCGACATTCTGGGATGCGATCTCATCATAATTATTGATTATTTCTCTTTCAAATACAACCTGAATGCTCTTGAAATATGAGCCGTCGTTGAGGTCGATAAAGCCAAACGCCTTCGAATCACGAAGGTTTCTGACCCAGCCACCAACCACAACGGTTTTGCCACCAAATTCTTCTGGGGCAAGATAAATACTTTTCACTAAATCTCTTTGCATAATACACTCCAAAAATTTATGAATATCAATATAATACAAAAATTATAACACAAAGTGCTTACGTTTTCAATGCTTTTTTAAAATTTATTAAAATAAAATAATTTTTGACATTTAGTGAATGTCAAATTTGCAAGCGTTTGCATTTATAATGGATGTAAGAGATGTCTTATGTACATTTTGGAGGGCTTATGTTCAAAAACAAGGGCGAAAACGGAAAAAACAATTTAATCGGTGAACATATCGCTCGCCTCCGTCGTGAGTGCATTCCGCGAATGTCACAGCGCGCTTTGGCAGAGAGATTGCAGCTTGAGGGGTTGGATGTCGACAAAAACGCCATTCAACGTATCGAAAGTGGGCAACGTTTTATCACCGACGTGGAACTTCGTTCACTTTGCAGAATTTTTGAAGTTAGCGCTGACTTGCTTTTGGGCTTAATTCCTGAAGAATAGCATTGCACCTCAAAACCAAAAGGAGATTTATATTATGGACTACGCACTTATCTTAGAAACACTGATCGCATTATCCTACGTCTTTTCTCTTCCTGTAATGCTTTGCTGCGTCGTAGCAGGTATTGTGGAAGGTTTCTTCGGCTACAAAATTTACAAGGCATTTCTTCGTATGACCTTCGCCGTCGGAGGCGGCTTTATCGCTTATGAGCTCATTGCTTATTACCTTCCTGTCGACGCTTGGCTTCCTGATGTATTCGGTCTTAGCTGGACAGCTGTTATCACTATCGTGGTTGCTATTCTCGCTGCCATTCTTGCTCCGTTCATCTACAAGTTCGTCAGTGGCGCAATCGTTGGCGCGCTCACAGGTATCGAACTTATGGTAACCTTCGGTGTTCAGAACACCATTATCGTTGGCATTGTTGCAGGCGTTGTAGCAATCCTCTTCGGACTTCTCTTCATCAAGATTTTCAAGGCTGTTTATATTCTTGGTTCTTCCTTCGGTGGAATGTTTACCACTACATACGCTCTTGGCGTTATCCTCTTCCCCGACACCTTCCTCTATCTCCTCAAGGAGACGGTAACAGAAATGTTTACTGCAATGGGCGCAGCTGCTGGTGATATCGAAGCTGCATTGGTGGATTCCGGTCTTGCTGAAATTGCACAGCCTACAAGCGAAGTAGGACTTATGGTCTTTGGTGGCCTCCTTGTTGCAGGACTTATCGCAGGTATCGTAGCAACCGTTGTTCAATTCAAAAAGAATAAAGAAAACTAATCTAAATCATATATAAAAATACCACAGGCAGTTTTGAGCGATCTTTGCTCTTTGTCTGTGGTATTTTTTTATTATGTAAACAATGGTTGTCAATATGATGCTTTTTAGGAACAAAAAAAGCCGTCATGTGCGACCGTTCGCACATAACAGCGGAGGGAGTGAAACCCTGTCGACAAAGGAGAAAGCCGACACATTGTTTCACTGTCAAAGGAGGTAAGGAGTCCTCCCGATAGTGGATGAAAAACCAATTATTTTATGCCTCATTGTGGCAACCGAACTCAAGCAGTGCCTAAGTCTATGGCAAAGGGGGGCTTTTCAAAATTATCCACAGAAAACCGAATGAAGAGAAGGAAACGAAGCGAAGTTTAGGCGCTTATGCTGCTATATAGAAAGCAGTTAAAGCCCTCGGTCTATTAGTACCACTCAACTGAACACATTACTGTGCTTACATCCGTGACCTATCGAACCCGTAGTCTACAAGTGACCTTACCACCTTAAAGGTGTGGGATATCTCATCTTGAGGTGTATTTCACGCTTAGATGCCTTCAGCGTTTATTACAACCATACGCGGCTATTCGGCTATGCCCTTGGCAGAACAACCGATGCACCGGAGGTATGTCCAACCCGGTCCTCTCGTACTAAGGTCAGGTCCTCTCAAATATCCAACGCCCACGACAGATAGGGACCGAACTGTCTCACGACGTTCTGAACCCAGCTCGCGTACCACTTTAATCGGCGGACAGCCGAACCCTTGGGACCTTCTCCAAGCCCCAGGATGTGATGAGCCGACATCGAGGTGCCAA
>JAZKYZ010000070.1:0-32251 GCA_045612385.1 Eubacteriales bacterium
AGAACGACATGGCTACGATCCGACTTCACCCGAAGATCGACAAGCTCGCTTGTCAGACGCAGGGGGTGCGTATATTCGCCATAGGCGAAAACCCAGCAAATGCCTGATTCTTACTTTTTATTCTACAATCTCTCCGTCAAGTTTATATATAGCGTGACGTCCTTCGGGCGATCATTGATCTCCCGAGCAGGATAGAAAAAACCGACCTTTCGGTCGGTTTTTAATTATCTTGTGGGACGCTCATACTATTGAAATAAGTACTAAACTCTGTGAGCATAGTTGCCATTTTTTCAACAGGGATATCCATACCATTGGAAATCCAATCAATGCTCATTTTTGAAAATCCACCTGCAATGTAGGATTTGATATAATAGGGGAGCTTCACTTCCGGCAGAAAAACCTCCATTACAGCAGCCATATACTTGCCGAGTTCGTCAACGAACAATACTCCCAAGCGAGATTTGACAAGACGAATGAAGAAGTCTTGCTCTTCCTTAACGAAGGTGAAATATCTAAGACAGATAATATCAAGATTCAAGTTTTCTTCGCTCTTAAGCGAAGAAACGAAGCGTTCATAGCACTCTGAGAGATGTTGTGCAAGGATGTCTTCTTTGCTACGGTAGTTCCGATAGTAGGTCATACGAGAAACGCCCGCCTTAGAACAAAGCTCGCCAATGCCAATTTTCTGAATTGGCTTCTTGTTCATCAATTCCATCAATGCCGTGTATAAGCACTCACGGAAGAAGTTTTTTTGTTCGTGATTGGTACTCATAACACACTTCCTTTCGCCTTATTATAACATAGTCCCCATAATTTGTCAACCCTGTTTGTCGTTTTGGACAAACAGGGTTGTATTGGCATATAAAAAGTGGTTGTCGGGCAATCAAAGAACCTTCGATAAAAATTCTTTAAGACGCTCGTTTTTAGGGTTTGTGAAGAACTCTTCAGGCGCGTTTTCTTCAGCAATAATACCGTTATCCACAAAGAGAACACGATCGGAAACCTCGCGTGCAAATCCCATTTCGTGTGTGACAATGACCATCGTCATACCCTCGCTCGCGAGCGATTTGATGAGTTCCAAAACCTCTCCGACCATTTCAGGGTCAAGAGCAGAGGTCGGTTCATCAAAGAGAAGTACTTTCGGATTCATCGCCAAAGCGCGTACGATAGCGATACGCTGTTTCTGACCACCAGAGAGGGTGGAGGGATAAACGTCTGCTTTGTCCTCCAGTCCGATGCGAACAAGAAGTTCTCTTGCTTTTTTCTCTGCGCGCATAAGGATTTCTTCCTTAGTTTCAGGAAGAGGGATGAATTCCTGTTTTTCCTTACGGAAGAGATTTGCGACTCTTGTTTTAAAGTTCTTCACCTGGATGCGGCGATTTCTCGAAAGTGCCGTCTTTACAGGGGCAAATGTAATATTCTGAAGAACGGTCTTATTATTAAAGAGATTGAACTGCTGGAACACCATACCCATATTCTCACGGGCGAGGTCAATATTGATAAAGTTTTCTTTGTAATACTTGCGCATCAGGGCGTTATATTCTCTGCCCTCGCTCGCAGAAAACTTTTCATTTAACAGGTCCTCTGCCTTGATTTTAGCAACTGCCTCCTCATCCGATAAGCCACTCTGAATCAATTTCTTATAGGTATTGGAAGCGCGAATGATCTCGACGTGCAAATAGGGATCGACAGGAGTAAGGAGTCTGTCCTCCATCCACACTTCGCCAAAGGTAGGCTCTTCTAAAAGGTTCATACAACGCAGAAGTGTGGATTTTCCTGAACCAGAAGCACCGATGATGGAAACCACCTCGCCTGCGTGAATCTCGGTGGAAACACCCTTTAGTACTTCGAGCTTTCCGAAGTTTTTGAAAATATTATTGATCTGTACGATGACAGGTGCGTTCTTACGAATCATGCTTCATTCTCCTTTCAAAGAATCCAACGATTTTTGACAGGATAAATGTCAAAACAAAGTAAATTACGGCAACCACAAGAAGCGTGGGGAAGGCGTTGAAATCCTGACCTACGATCTCCTTGTACTGGCTCATCAGGTCACCAACAAAGAAGGTCGATGCCAGAGAGGTTTCCTTGATAACGGTGATAAATTCATTACCAAGAGCAGGAAGAATGTTCTTTACTGCCTGAGGAAGAACGATATCGGTCATCGTGGTAACGGAGCTGATACCAAGGCTACGAGATGCCTCAGTCTGACCTTTATCCACCGCCTGGATACCTGATCGGATGATTTCCGATACATAGGCACCACTATTGAGAATTAGAGCAACAGCAACGCATATGAACGCCATTAGCTGCGGTTCCATAATGTTCAGGGCAGGAAAAAGATTCGGCAGGAAGAGATAGCCGACATAGAGTTGTACCAGGGCAGGTGTGCCACGGACAACTTCGACATAGACGGTGATGATGCCACGCAAAATCTTTGATTTTGACATTCTGCCGATGGCAACAATGGTACCAAGAATAGTACCACCAATAACGGTGACGACAGCGAGAAGGAGCGTCATACTTAAGCCGTGAAGTAAAATTCTCGCCCAGTATTTTTCAAGCACCTTGAGCATCGCCTCTAAAATAGAAATTAAACTCAATTTGATTTTCTCCTATAAACACGGAAGAAGCCGAGGCAGAAGACTCTGCCACGGCAAATTCCCTAATGTATTGTTATGCGGTGGGGTTAGGGTTACCATCTTCGTCGTAACCACTTTCATCCTTGGTGGAAACGCCTGCATATACTTCGCACGCATCGTACCAAGTGTCATAAACGCCTGCATCCATTGCTTTTGCAAGAATTGTATTTACCTTTTCAAGAAGTTCCGCATCGTTCTTGTTAAGAAGAATGACATTGTTCTTATACTTTTCTTCGACCTCGAAATTGAAGCCATCGTATGCACCTTCGGCGTTTACGGCTTTGAGTTCGGGAGTGTTGGCAGTAAGAGCTGCGCCATTACCTCTTGCAACAGCAACTGCGTCAACGCTGCCGTTCACAAGCATAGTCTTAAGCATATTGATATCGTCGTTCTTAACGAGGGTAGCACCCTTGGGAACGAGTTGCTCTTCTACAAGAAGCTGCTGAAGAGAACCACCCTGTGCACCAATCTTCTTGCCAGTAAAATCGGTAGCGTTTGCCCAGTCAAATGCGTCACCTGCTTTGGTGATGAGGATCTGCTCGGTCTCGTTTTCGCCTGCAATGTAGTAATCGGAGATGAGGAACTGTTCTGCACGGTCAGCAGTCCAGGAGAAGCCGGAGATAGCAAGGTCAACCTGATCGTTAGCAAGAATGGTCATACAAGCGTAGAAGTCCATAGGCTTGATGACAAGGCTCATATCGAGTTCCTTTGCAATGTAGTTTGCAAGGATAACATCAAAGCCGACATACTGGCTCTGACCGGTGAGAGAGGTGTCAACAAATTCCATAGGAGCGAAGTCGGGAGAGAGAGCAACGGTGAGTGTGCCGTTCTTTCCTTTTTCGGGAGCCTTGACTTCTTTGAGAAGATTTACATAATCCTCTGCAAGGGGATCGGTGGAATACTGGAAGGAACTACCACAAGAGGTGAGCGAGAACGCTACGCCAAGGGTAAGAGCAAGTGTGAGAATAAGAGAGATAATTTTCTTCATTTTGAATTTTCCTTTCGGTTTGGGTTTAGCCCGTGTTTTTTTGTGATGTACACATTATACTCCTGAAAAATGGAAAAGTCAATACATTTTTGCAAAAAAATGCATTTTTGTTGAATATTTAAACATTTTTCAAAAGTGAGTATGTGTTTTTGTTGAAAATGCACAAATAATGTTTTCTTCCTTTATTTTAAAAAAAAAATAATAAGGAAAAATTTTAAAATCTTTTGGATTTTTTGGAGATATTGGATGTTTTGTTGCATCTTTCGATTGCTTATCTGTCTGCATATTTGCATATTTATGCATTTTTATGCATTTTTTCAGCATTTATGCAACAAAGGGTCCCTCTTGATTTTTTTCTTCCTTTATGATAGAATAGATACATTAAGTTATTCGGAGTAGAAAATGATCGCTTTATCGGTATCAGAACTTTCCCTCTCGTTTGCGACCGTACCCGTACTCACCGACATTTCTTTTGCCGTCAATGATGGCGAAAGGGTGGGAGTGATCGGTGTCAATGGCGCAGGAAAGACTTCCTTATTTAAATGCATTACGGGCGAATACACGCCCGACTGTGGCGCTGTCTACATTCAGAAGGGGCATACGGTAGGGATGCTTTCCCAAAATCCCGACCTGTCGGCACTGCCCAAAGAAATGACAATGTTAGAATATATGTACACGGCGTTTGAGAGTTTGATTTCCCAAGAGGAAAAAATCCACTCGATTGAGGATGCTCTCGCCAAGTCCTGTGACCAAGATGAAATTACCTCGCTCACCACAGCGCTCGACGAGGCGAACGGACGTTTTTTTCGTGAGGGTGGACTTGAATTTCGTGGCAGATGTCGCAGTATGCTCCTTCGGCTCGGATTTAGCGAGGAACAAATCGGGCAGAAGATTTCCACGCTCTCGGGTGGACAATACACAAGGCTTGCCCTCGCTCGTTTGCTTGCGACAGAGCCTGATATTCTGATGCTGGACGAGCCGACCAACCACCTTGATATCGACTCACTCGCGTGGCTGGAGGGCTACCTTACCTCTTATAAAAAGACAGTGCTTGTGATTTCGCACGACCGATATTTCCTCGACCGTACGACCACCAAGACACTTTCTGTACAGTTTACACGCGCGAAGTTATATCACGGCTCCTATTCTGCCTGCAAGGAGCAGGAGGCCTCCGAGCGCGCTTCGCAGGAAAAGCGTTATAAGGAACAACAAAAGGAAATTGCGCGCATTCGCGCAAACATTGAGTTTCAGCGCCGTTGCAATCAGGAGCACAACTATGTCACCATTCGTGCAAAAGAAAAGCAACTGGAGCGTATGGAACTGGTCGAACGTGTGTCTGCCCTGCCCCGTGATATCCGTGTTTCCTTCCTCGCAGAGGAGGAGAGCGCCGGAGATGTGATGGTGGCGAAGGGTCTGAGTTTTGGTTACGAGGGGAAGGCGCCCTTGATTGAGCATCTTTCTTTTCTTATCCGACGTGGAGAACGCGTGCTGTTTCTTGGTCCGAACGGGTCGGGAAAGTCGACGCTTATGAAAATAATGAACGGTATGCTGACCCCCACAGCAGGTACGCTCACGCTGGGCTATAACATTAAAATTGGCTATTACGATCAGGAGAATCGTGGACTCTCCCTCCACAAAACGGTTTTCCAGGAGATGCACGACGAGTATCCCGAAAAGAAGGATGGGGACCTACGCTCTACTCTTGCGCTTTTCCTCTTCGGTCCAGACGATATCGACAAGCCGATCTCTGCCCTTTCCGGTGGTGAGAGAGCCAGACTGACGCTTGCGAAGTTAATCCTGAAAAAGGTCAATCTTCTGATTATGGACGAGCCGACCAACCACCTCGACATTGGCTCGGCAGAGGCACTGGAACAAGCGCTTCTCGCTTTTGACGGTACCATTATCGCCGTATCGCACGACCGTTATTTTATCAATCAGATCGCGACACGTATCATTGAACTTGACAGCGCGAGAGAAAACGGAATGCTGGACTATCGACTTGAGGAATATGATGATGCCTTCAATGAATATATGCGTCTGCGTGAGGTACGCGCAATGGACCTTGCCAGCGTAGCGCCCGTAGCCGAGACCCCCTCACGAGGAAAAGAGGACTATGAGGAACAGAAGCGACAGAACGCGAACAAAAAGCGTGATGAACGCAGACGAGCGAAGGCGCTCGAACGCATCCAAGTCCTCGAAGATAGACTCTCGGAGATTGAGGAGGAATTGTTCGGGGAGGCGGCGAGTGACTATGTACGCGCCGCAGAGCTCGACCGAGAAAAGACTGAAATCGAAGAAGAATTGCTCGGACTATACGAATTAACAATGGAATAAGGTTTTCTTCCTATTATAGTTAAAAGGCGTTTTGCTTTACGGCAAAACCCCTTTTTTGTTTTGCCTTTTGGAAAACAAAGCTTCTCTACCCTTTTCGGAAAAAAGGCAGAAATAAACACCTTTGTAAAAGAAAAGGCAAAAACTTTTTTTCACAATGTATACCTGTTTTAGTAGAGAGAAAGGTGAAAAAAGCGAAAACTTGTGCAATCTGTTTAAAAAAATATGTCACCTGATAAGTGACTTTTGGCAGGCAAATATACTTACAAACTGCACGTTCTTTGTTATACTGTCTATGGCGAGGCGCAAGGGGCGTTTTTCTGTTCTCCTTCGCTCGCTCACCGAGTGGTGGATGTCCTTGCTCGGTGGCTTTGGAAAGTCTGTGTAGATTGTCTGATCTGATAAAACGGTACATAGACAAGAATGGAAAAGAGAGGAAAGAAGGATGAAAAAGGCAAAATACGACAAAACCCTACCAAGACGAATGTACCATTATTTTCGTTCGTATGACGAGAAGTGTGGCGCGCCAAGCTTTGTCAAGTTTGCTATGGCGAACGGCTATACCCTTGAGGACCTTTTATCCTTCCGTGAGCATCGAAAGTTTGAACTGGCTTACCGTGAGGCAAACGAAATCCGCAGAGATTATCTGATTGACCACGCGCTGTGCCGACAGTTTGACGGTTCATTCGTCAAGTTTTTGCTCACAGAAGAAGGAAAGGTGGAGGGAGCAGACGAGGGCGAGGGAGCGCTTGAGGTAGTGCTCACGGTGGTGGACGGATAAATGAAACTTCCCCTTACCCTGACAAAAAAACAAAAGGCATTTATGGATGCGACAGCAACGGAGGTGCTTTTTGGGGGTGCTGCAGGTGGAGGAAAATCCTACGGTCAGATTGTAGACGCCTTGCTTTATGCTTTACGCTATCCCGGCTCCAAGCAGTTAATTCTCCGTAGGACCTTTGCAGAACTGGATAAGTCGCTGATCCGTACAGCGCTTTCTCTGTATCCACGAGAACTCTTTTCCTTTAATTTCTCCTCTCACACGGGAAAATTCAAAAACGGCTCCTGCATAGATTTCGGGTATTGCGCTACCGAAGGGGATGTGTACCAATACCAGAGTGCCGAATACGACTGCATCCGTTTTGATGAGTTGACACACTTCACCGAGGGACAGTATGTCTATCTCATTTCCCGTCTGCGTGGAGCAAACGATTTTCCAAAGCAAATCAAATCCTCGACCAACCCAGGTGGCATTGGTCACACGTGGGTAAAATCACGCTTCGTCGACCCGTCGGAGAGTGGGCGATCCTTTATCGGTGAGGACGGAATAGAAAGAATTTTTCTGCCGTCCTACATTGATGATAACCTGTTCCTTGTGGCAAAGGATCCTCAATACAAGGCGAGACTCCTCGCCCTCCCCGAACGGGAGAGAAAAGCGCTGTTACTCGGAGATTGGAACATTTTTGAGGGGCAGTATTTTACGGAATTTTCTACTCGTGAACACGTGATTTGTCCCTTTACCATTCCGGAGGGATGGCGAAAATACCGAACGGTGGACTACGGCCTTGACCGACTGGCGTGCCTGTGGATTGCCTTGTCCCCTGCCGGTGTCGCCTATGTGTATCGTGAATACTGTGAATCGGGACTGACAATCAGTCAGGCATCACGAGCTATACTGGAGAGAACACCAAAGGGGGAGGATATTTACGCGACTCTCGCGCCACCCGACCTGTTTTCTCGCTCGCAAGAGAGTGGCAAAAGCAAGGCGCTCCTCTTTTCCGAATATGGCGTGACCTTCACAAAGACCTCGAACGATAGAGAAACAGGCTGGCTCGCCATTAAGGAGTTACTCGCCGTACGCGAGGGAAAGGCAGGAATCTTCTTCTTTTCCTCCTGCCCCGAAATTATACGTTGTCTTCCAGCGCTTACGGTGGACAAGATACGTCCGACGGATTGCGCAAACGAGCCACACGAAATCACACACGCTCCGGATGCTCTGCGAGGCTTTGCCATCTTTTACGCCAAGCCAAACCAGATCCTACCGAGCGTTAAGGTGGGCAGGTGGAGCGCAGATATGTGGGAGGATTACTACTCGGCATCCAAAGAAGAAAAGCAATATCTCATACAAAAATATGGAGAACCCCAATGACAAAAACACAAAATGAGCGTCTTGCCTATTTTCAGGCACTCTATGAAAACGCAAAAAATGCCTATCAGGACACACTTTTGCACCTGGAGAAGCAATATGAGCAGTATCTCGGCTCAAAAGCGCTCGATGGTGCACGCGAGGGGGCGTCACTGGTAAGAAACATCACTTACGAAATAATTGAAAGCCAGGTATCCTCGGAAATTCCTGCGCCAAAGGTATCCCCACTTTGGTATAGCGAAAGGCGCGACCGTCTCGCCCAGAGCATTGAAAGACTCTGCTCTGCCGAGCGTGACCGTCTTCCCTTTGAAGAGATGAACGACCTCGACGAGAGATACACCTACATTTACGGCTCAAGTATCTTCTTCGTCGAATGGGAAAATGATGATGCCACAGGAGGCGCCGTCAAGGTTTCCTGTCTTTCCCCTCGCAACTTTATTCCAGAGCCGAATGTTAATAAGGTGGAGGATATGGACTATTGTTTTCTTCGCTTTTTGACAACAAAACGTGACATTTCCCGTCGTTTTTCCATAAGTGAAGGCGATATTTCCAAACTTTCTCTTGAATTTGATAGCCCTGAAAGTTATCAATCGTCCAGCGAGGAAGATGAAGCAGTGACACTGGTGATTGCCTTCTATCGCAACGAAAACGGAGAGGTCGGACAATTCATTTTCTCAGGGGATGTCATCCTCTCGGACTTACCGAATTACTATGCCAGAAAACGAAGGGTATGTCAAAAATGTCAAAGAGTGCAAGGAGAGTGTGAGTGCGAGAGTCCCGACTTTACGCTTGTGGATGAGGAGAGCGAGGACCTTTATGTCTGCTTCTCCTTAAATGAAAGTGGTGTGCTCGTAGAGCATTTCACAAAGGAATTGCCAGAGGGCGAGGGAGTATTTGGCGCAAAGAAAATTCGTGTCCCCTACTTCCGTATGTCCTCTTTCCCAATCGTGATACGTAAAAACACCTCTCGCGAGGGATGTCTGTACGGTCAGAGCGATTGCGAATTTTTACGTCCACAACAGCAGGCCATCAACAAAATCGAATCCCGTATTCTACAAAAACTTCTGCGCGCAGCGATTACACCGATTGTGCCAGAGGACGCGTCCATTACCTTAAACAACTCGGTCTTTGGTCAACTCATCAAGATGAAGCCCGGCGAAAATGCGAATCAATACGGCACCGTCGACACGACACCGAATATCTCACAGGATATTGCTGAGGCAGAGCGTCTTTATCTACACGCTAAAAGAATTCTCGGCATTTCCGACGCTTATGTCGGTATTGGAGATTACAAGAACGAATCGGGCTATGCAAGACAACTGCAAATCTCACAGGCGACAGGCAGATTGGAGTCTAAGAGAAAAATGAAGCATACGGCATATGCAACGATTGACCGTTTGATTTTTGAACATACGCTCGCCTTCTCGGACAATCGTCAGAACCTTTCCTATCGGGATGCCTACGGCAGAATTCACGACGCCTCCTTCCACCGTTACGATTTCCTTCGCTATCAGCCACAATCGGGAAGGTATATCTTCGACACGGACTTTCTCTTTTCAGTGGATCTGAGTGGCGTAATTGAAGGACAGAGGGACAGGCTTTGGGAGAAGAATCTCGAAAACCTGCGCACAGGCGCCTTAGGCGACATTCAAAATCCCGAGACGCTTCTTCGCTACTGGCAGATTCAGGAGCGCGCTCACTATCCGTATGCAAGAGACAATGTCGAATATTTCGCAATGCTGATTCAAAAGAAAGGAGAGGTCTCCGAAGATGAAATTACCGAAAATCAAGACGTATCGTGAGTTTCTTAAAACTTACGGAAGTGGCGAGGGTACCGACGAGATGTTTTCTAAGGAAAGAAAACGTGTAGAGCAAACCTTCGACAAGGCGCAAAGCACTTATGGCGCAAATGCCGAAGCCCTTTCGTCAGCCGGTCTTAGCAGAAGTGGATATGCAAGCTATCTTGACGAGCAAGCAAGAGGGGCATATCAGGAGGCAAGAAGCGAGGTTGCGCTCGCCGAACAGGCAGAAGAAAACAAGCGTTTTTCCTCCTACGAAGCCTATCTTGAAAAAATGCGAAAGGAAGAGGACAGCGCTGAAACACAGGTACACCGTACCATACTCTCCTCAAAAACCACAGATATGGAAAGTGGTATGCGTCTGGCAAGCATTTACGGCTTGAGTGGTGATGCGGCACGGAAGGTCGTAGAATATGCCATAAAACTCAACGTTGAGCGAAAAAGACAGGACATCCTTGACAAAATCCGAACGCAGAGAACCTCGCCACAAAGAGCAGAAGAATATGCTCGTCTTTATCATCTGCCAGAGGATGTGGTGAAGGAAATCAAAGAGTTCGCCGGAAAATTATACGGCTACAACGCGCTTGCCATCCAATACGAACAATACGAAAAAGCGAATTAGAAAGGAAACAAAAGATGAAAAACAAAAACCAAAATCCCTATCAGACCAACAAGGGTGGTCAGATTCTCGCACCTAAGAAGGTACAGGACGAGCCTCGCTCCACCAGAATCTCCGGTGACGATCTTCGTGCAAAAAAGGGTAAGGTGGGTACGGCTAAATGACGGAATACGAAACCACCAAAGAGACAGACGAGCACGTAGAAGCAGATACTCTCACGGTCGAAGCCCCAGAGGAGGATGTGACTGCTTCAGAGGTGGAGGAAAAAACGGCAGAAATTGTCGAGGAAGCACTCCCCGACTATGCTACAATCGCTAAAGAGGATCTGCAGGCTTTGAAGGGCGAATTCCCTGAACTTGAAGGCCTCGCCTCACTCTTGGAACTTGACAATCCCGAACGCTATGGCGAACTTCGTGATCTCGGTCTTTCACCTCGCGAGGCATATCTCGCAAGTTCTCTGCCAAAAAGAGAAAAAACCATTCCCTATGATAACCGTTCGCATCTTCGCTCCTCCGTCCCCAAAAGTCACGGGGGCCGTGTGGATGCAATGAGCATCAGCGAGCTTCGCGAGGCGCGCGAACTTTTTGCGGGAATGTCCGACGCAGAAATCGTCAGACTTTATAAAAAAGTAAATTCTTGAAAGGAAAAGAAAAATGTTCAAACTGATTAAAATTCAAAATTCGGGCGTCAATGTACCCGAACCCAAAATTGTACCTAAGGGCAATACGGCGATCGCGCGTGGCGCTGCTTTGGTGATCACTGGTGGCAAGGCGACTGCCGCTTCTGCGACAACCCTTCCTACCCATATTGCTCTTGCAGATGCGAAAGCAGATGACACTACCGTCTGCTGTGCGCAAATCTGTCCTCAGATGGTGTTTGAATGCCCCGTAAAAGAAGGCACTCCCAGCACTCTCGTCTGTGGCGCAAAGGTTTGCCTTGTTCAGGAAAACGGTAACGCACTCGGCGTCAATACCACAACCACAAATGGTGTGGCTACCGTTTATGACACACTCGCCGCTACCAAAATCGGCGACAAAATCCTCATTACATTTTAATAAAGGAGAAAAAATATGATTATTTATTCCAAATTTTCGGGCGATAGAGATAGCGCCATTGGCAGACTCGAAACCCCTCTTAAGATGGTGATTGAACACGAGAGCGATATTCTCACCAAGAAAGGTGGTATTTCCAGCTGGCTTTTCAATATTGAAAAGAGCCAGCGCTTCGGTGAAACCATTGTAGGTCAGAACGAATTTGATATTTTCCAAGCAACCGTAGAGGGTGCTGGCGCAGAAAACGACACCGTACGCGAGACCTACCGTAAGTTTATCGAGCACATTCAGTTTATGAAGGAATTTACCGTCACAGCAGAAATGATGGAGGATGCTGCCTATGGTGTCGCACAGGATGCGAAGCGCCGAGCAGAAAACTTCACACGCTCCTACTACAAGACTATGCACAAAATCTGTGAATACGCTCTGGCAAACGGCACGAAGGAAAACGGTGTTTTCGCTAAGGCAAGGCTCGACCTGACTGCCCCCGACGGTCTCCCCCTCTTCTCTTCGGAACACAAGTATGGTGGCGATCTCGGCACACAGTCCAACTTCTTCTGGGGTGATATTTTCGGCACAGGCACAGAAAGCCGTACGCTTTCCACCTCTCAGTTCGAGGATGCCCTTTCCGTTCTTTCCGTCAAACTCCGTAATATGAGAGATGAAAACGGTGAAATTCTCGGCTATACCGCAGACACCCTGATTCTTCCCGGCAACCGTCCAATGGCAGAACAGATTGCGAAGAAGGTCGCAGGCTCCGAAGGCGCTCTCGGCAATGGCTATAACGACATCAACCTCCAGTACGGCAACTGGAACATTGTCATTATGCCCAACTGGATTACGGATGACGACCGTGTAATGGTTATGTCCTCTGAAGCGAACAAGAACCTCTCGGGTAATATGTTCTTCAACCGTATTCCCCTCACCGTATCCAGCTTTGTAGATCACCATACAGGCAACTACATATGGAACGGTAGATGCCGTTTCGGCGTAGGATTTGGCAACTATAAGCACATTCTGCTTGCTGTTGACAGCGCAAGCGAGGTCGCAGGCGCAACTGCCCTTTAAACTTTATGCCACAGTGGCAGGGCGGTGGGGGAGCATTCTCCTCCCCGCCTATTTAGAAAGGAAGTGTTTGATTGACTTACGATAACATAAAGCAAGATGTTCTTGCTCTCGGTTTTACCGACGACCTCGAGGACGAGAAACAATTTCTTCTCGCTCTCAACAGAGCGCAAAGTTTGCTTGCGAGTGAATTTCCGAAAAAGAAAACGCTTGTGCTTGCTCGCTCGAATGCGCAACCGAAGATGACCTATGACAATGCGTTTGGTAACCAAATTTCCTTACACAAGGGAGAGAAAATTGCTTTCTTGTACCGTCTATTTGACGGGGCTATTCTCTTTGGCGATACGCCACTCCCTCTCCAAAGTGGGGCTGGCTCTTTTCGCTATGTTGCTGAAAGTGATGGCGCCTTTTCACTGGAGGGAGATGCCGAGATGTACGCAATTTCGCTATATGATGCCGATATCCCTCTCGCTCTGTGCGAGGTAAATCTTCCTTATGTCGAATATGAGATTGCCAAATACGATAGTGGCGCAAGAGCGATTTGCGCTCTGCCAAGTACGGTGGAGGGCTACGCTATCGAAGGCGCAAGTGTGGAGGGACTGACGTTCCGTCTTCCAAGAGGATATCAGGGCGTTTTCCTCGTCAACTACGAAAGATCGCCCGCCGAAATCCGACAAAACACCAAAGAAATTGAAATAGAAGAAAGACTTTTCCCGCTATTTTCCCTGTTGGTATGCGCATACCTTTGGCTCGAGGATGAGCCAGAGAGAGCGCAATACTATATGGCACTGTATCGTGAAGGACGCGAGCGCCTCAGAATGGCAAAAACGACTCACTCGGAAAAAATCAACACAGATATGCTGGGGTGGACATAATGGGACTGAATTATTCAAAAAATCTTGCCAAGCAAACAACGGAGCGAAGCCGTTATTATACGGCAATGGGAGGCGTGGATTTTTCGCGCGATCCCTCTCAGATTTCGCCAAGACGATTTTCTCATCTTGAAAATATGTATCGGGATTACGAGGGCGAGGGAGCAGGACTTGTGGAATCCATACCCGGCTTTCGTATTCTGGCAAAGCTCGGTGAAAATGTACGAAAAATTTACTTACAAAAGAGTGCTGTGAGTGGCGAGTACCTGTTGCTGGTGACCGACACAAGTCTCTACCGTCTTTCTATGGAAAACAGAGACTCTCAAAATGCGCTTGAGTTTATCGGTACTTTGCCCAGTGGCGAAATTGTCGGCTTCCCCTACGGAGATTCCTTCTTCCTTGTCGCAGACGGCCGAATGTTTCACGTCGGGGGAGAGGGAAGCTTCTCTTCGGTAGGGTTTTACGAGGGGGAATACTCTCCCTATGTCCCGACCACCTACAAAAACGGAATCCCTCACGAGCAAAGGAATCTTCTTTCCAACCGTTTTTCAGAGGTGACCGTAGTACAAAACCCAAGAGACTACACTGCGACAAGCGAAGGTCTGCTCTTTGAAATCAATGATGAGACCCGATTTACCTGTACGCTAACAGGAAGATCACTCCAACAAGAGGATGCCTTATACATACCGACAAGCGTGGACATTGGTGGAAAGCAATACACTGTGACCAAAGTAGCAAATCAGGCGTTTATGGATGATACGGTACTTCGCGAGGTGTATTTTCCGGAAGGAATGGAGGAAATCGGCATTTTCGCCTTCCTTCGTTGCACCTCTCTTGAAAGAGTGATTTTCTCCGACAGCGTCACCACCATAATGGGGGGAGCCTTCAACGTCTGCACCTCTCTTTCCCACGTACATTTTGGAGAGGGGCTGACGGAGGCGAATGACGACTTCTTTCATCAGTGCGATTCTCTTTCTACCCTTCGCTTCGCCTTCTCACAAAAAACGTATGAAGAGCGTTTTCCCTCCGACCCCTTTTCAAAATGGGAAAAGATTTTTCTCGCTCGTAGCCATTATCTCTGTATGGATTTGCCCATCAACAGCAGATGCACCGACATCATTTCTCTTCAGATGAATGGCGTGGATCTTCCTTATCAGGAGGTTTACAAGGAAAACGGTGAGATTCGCTCTCTTCGACACACGATTGAGGACGAACGCCTCTATCTTGGCGCCGAGTTCTCGCTTTGTGGCATCTATGCGCCAGACGAGGGGGCATTTTTACCCAATGCGAACAGCGACGATAGCGCGCCACTTTACTCCTCTGTATGCGAGCTGTTTGACGGTCGAATTTTCCTTTCAGGAAATTCCCGTTATCCTAATACAGTTTTCTACACGGAGCGCGACAGCACCGGACAGATTAACCCCACCTATTTTGGTGTATATAACCGTTTTGATGACGGCATTGGCTCCTTCCGAGTAAACGCTCTTCTCTCCATTGGCAATACCCTCGCTGTTTTCAAGGAAAACGATGATGGCTCCGGCAGTATTTTTTATCACACGCCACAACAAACAGGGGAACATATGGTTTCCAAAATCTATCCGGTCACCGACATCCATTCAGGTCTTGTCGGTCTTGGCGCAGTGATTTCTTATTATGATGAGCCGATTTTTATATCGGAAAGTGGCATTTGCGCTCTGCGAAAATCGGGGCTTTACTCCGACCGTAGCGTAAAGGTGCGCTCTCACCGTATTCATCCTCGTCTGCTCTGCGAGCCTCTCTCCGAGATTTCGCTCGCCAAATGGTGTGGTTATCTTGTGGTATGTGTGCGTGGAAAAATTTTCCTCGCAGACTATCGACAATTTTCTTCAGACGAGACGGGCGAGGAATATGAATGGTATTATCTCAATGGCATAGGCACATACGAGGGGGATGAGACGGTCTATCGTTTTCACTCTTGTCCTGCGCCCTATTACAAAACCATTCTTCCCGACCAGGTCACGACAAGCACCGTAATGAGCGAGATTGCACCAGACGGCAAGAAGCACTACTATGTCAAGCCGTCTTACACAAAATACGAGGTCTATGCGACAGAGGAAAAACGAGGAGGCGTTTTCTCGGGGGCGAAGATGGTATTTTCTACTGGAAAACTGCTGTTTTTTACCACAGAAAACGGAACCCTTTGCGTTTTCAATAACGACAAACGAGGAAAGGCGCCCGACAGTCGCATCTTCGACAATGAAAACGAGCGTATCGAATATGAAAAATTTTTGGGAAATCGACTGCATCCCAGTTTTTATTCCTTCGCCTCGCACGCGCCACATTACGCCCTATCGACAAAATCCGATAACTGCGATATCCCACATCTGCAAAAGGATAGCGTAAGGGACTCTCTTGTCTTAAAATGTCGAATGGAAGGCGCGTGTGACGCAACGCTACACATAGAAACAGAACGGGACGGCTACGAATCTAATCTCAACGTTCGCGGGGGCGTATTGGATTTTGGCGAAGTGGATTTTTCTACATTCGTCTTTTCCAGCGAAGAATTCCAAACCCTCGCCTGTCGGGGACGTGTCAAGAAATTTGTGGAAAAGCAGATTTCACTCACCTCCGACGCCTTCGCCTCGCCTCTCGCTGTTTCCTCGATTGCGTATCGCTACACCATACGTGGAAAAATCAAAAATAAATAAGAAAGGAAAAGAGAATGTTCGTAAAAGAAATAGAGGAAAGCGAAATTGAGCCTCTCTGCATCGCTTCCCTACCAACACGCCCGACCACCTCATCCTCGCTCGGTGGCAAGGGCTATACAGCGAGTGAAATGAAAGCGTGCTTTGATGCGCTTCCTCGCTTAATTATTAAAAGACTGAACCAACTCATAGAGGAACTGCGCGAAGGACTTGTGGAGGAGCTTGTCTGGGATATCGATATGCAACTGCCTGACATCGGTTACACCTTCGGCACCTTCGTTGAGGACTTCGGGCGTGGAGCGCTCGTGGATTATCTCAGACTCGGCGAGGGTGGCCCCTCTGTGGGCGAGGTTGTACCTTCTCTTATCGAAAAGGTAAATTCATTTTATTATATGGATAAGGACTTCGTCTTGGATGCAGGACGTGTTACGGAAAGAGAGGTGAGCGCCTGATGGCTAAAAAAATACAGCATCTTCGTGGTACATACGAGGAATACAAAAACGCCAACATCACTCCCCTCGAAGGTGAAATCGCTCTGGAGGAAGGAGAGAACGGTTTTATCCGAATTAAGATCGGCGACGGAAAAACCCCCTATCTTGCTCTTCCCTATCTTTTCGGAAGAATTGTCCACTGCACACCACAATCCGATGGAAAATTGTCGCTCGTTCTTCGACACGGTGACGAATATCGCGCTGAAGCTATCACCTCCCTCTCTCTTTCCCTCCCTGAAGAGATCCGAGATGATTATCACTCCTGCGTCATATTTGATACCGGTCTGACCCCTCCAACGATCAGTTATCCAAAGGAGTTGGTATTTTATGGAGATGCTTGCGAGGGTGGCTTGTTCATCCCTGAAAAAAGGACTCGTTATCAGATTGTCGTAAAGAACCATACGGGCGCGATTTATGGCAGGGTCAGTGGCGTCTCACACGACCTCGCTTATCAATCTTACTATGAGGTCGCAGAAGAGATACTGCCGAACCTCGCCGCCATCAAGGTGACAAATCCTGACAGATTGCTCGACATTGCTTTGTGCGGCTATCTTGGATATCCCAATTCCGACGGCTATTTTGAAGGCGCGGGAGATTATAATTCTACATACAAAAAGTTCCTGATTAAGTTGATCTGTCAAAACGGCTGTATCGTGGATTATGATGAATTTCTCTCCTGCGCAAAAAATGCAGGAACGTATATCGTCAATAAAATCGACCTTGTCGAAGAGGAAGGGGGCTTCTCCTACTTAGCGAATACCACGACCTCCTTCGCAATGGCGACCAACGGAAAGCACCCTCTCGCTGAAGGCTTTTCCTATCGCTTGCGCGCGAGGATCCTGCTTCAAAACAATGACAGCGCCTTTACCGTCGGACAAGTGATGAATTCTCCCTTTACCGCATTTTACGGCATTGAAAGCAAAAAAATCCCGATGACGTATCTTGGTGAGGGTGCTTTTGAAATTGATTTTACAAGTGACAAGTCCAAAAAACTTACCAAAATCAACAGCAGTGGCATTGGCAAAACGGGACGTCTTTTCTTTGCAGAGGATTCCCTTACCCTCGTCGCCTGCAAGGATGATTATGAGGGCGAGATGAAAAGAATGCGAACGGAATTGTCCCTCTATATCGACACCCCTTTGTATGCTATGGAATACAGCGTGGACACCCTCTCTTTGGCATCTCAAACGATTACCAGGTATATAGAGGCAAGCATTCTGGAGGACTTTACGCTTTACAGCACTTATGGTGAGTATCCTGTGTTTAAGAAGGATCTTCCCTCACCGATGAATCCCGACTTGTATGGCACAATGCCCAATTTTACAGAGGCTTATTCTACGTACGATCTCGAATATATGCCCGCAAGCTTTTACTTTGACCCCTATGAAGGAAACGGCGTGCTTTACTTCTCCGGCGAGCAAGGAATCACAAGCGTTGAAGAAATGAAAGACTGGATTGAAAGCAACTATGGGACAATCGGTTATGCCTATCCCAAAGCAACGCCGACGGTCGAGCAGATCTCCTGCTCTACCCCACTGGTACCCTACAAGGGCTATACCTTCCTGATGCAAGAGGGCGGAGAAGAAGGCTCGTTTATTGTCACCTATTACACAAGCGAAGAAGAGAATGGAGAATACTGATATGTATGCAAAATGGATTCATCCCAGAAAAATTGTAATTCACGAAGGTAACATTCTTCGTCACAGGGGACGTATTACCATAAATCCCACACACGAGGACTACCTCCTCGCAGAGTATTATCCTTTGAATGTGGGAGAAGGTCAACGTCTTGACGATGAAAACAATATCTACATTGTGCGAGAAAAAACCATTGTGATTTTGGAAGGAGAGAAGGAATAATGCAAATTATTATTTACAAATTCGCTAATAATTCCCTTTTTATCGACAAAATCGAAGAAAGAAATGGCGAAAAATATGTGCTTCTCTTCCCTGAAGAAATCAAGGGAAAATGCCACTTCGGAAAACACGTTCTCGAAATTGAGGACGGAAAGTGCGAGCTTTCCTTCCCCCTCGCACGCGCAATGTATCCTTTGTGGATTAAGACAGAGGAGGGACGCTACGAGGGCGAGGGCGTGATTTATAAGGACGGCAAATTCCATCGCGCCGTCTCTGAGGAATTGTCTTGTGCCTTCTATGAAATCGCCCTGCTCAAGGATAGCACTCGCGCCCTTACCGAACAAGTAAAAAAATTATCCGACACCGTATTCCGTACGGTAATTTTCTAAAAAGGAGTATCTTATGAAAAAAATTATCCTACTTTGCCTGATGCTTTGTCTGTGCCTTTTCACTCTGAACGTCTTTGCCTTCGCGAGTGACGGAGAAATTGACACCTCCACACCAACTGTGGATATGGAGGGTGAGCAAGACGAAAAAACAGACGATACATCCGACGAAGAAAACACCAATGGCAATCTCCCCCTCCCCGAAGAAAAGGAAGAGAGGGAAGAAAATGAAAAGGAGGGAAACGATTTCTTCACCTCTCTTTTCAACGCATATGAGGAGAACAAGGGCGAACTCTTTTCTCTTGTGTCCGCAGTCATATCTCTTATCTTGGTTTTTGTTTACCAAAAGGGGCTTGTTCCCATCCTAAAGGGTGGAATTACACTGATTGAAGGTCAGGTAAAGGGGCTTCGTGAGGTCAACACAAGAGCGAAGGAAGAAAATGAAAGAGTGAGCGAAGAAGCGCTCGCTTTGGCGAGCAGAATGCAGAATGCGACGCAAAAGATGCAAGAAATGACCGAGACCCTTCTCCTTCGCGCAAAGGAAAGCGAAGCGCGAGACGAGGAACTTCACAAAATGCGTCAATGCATTCTTTGGCAAGCCAATCTTCTTGGCGAAGTCTTTCTCGCCTCGTCCCTGCCTGAATTTAGCAAAGAGAGAGTCGGCCGTGTAGTCTCTGAGGTGAGCGCAATGTTAAACCAAAAAGAGGACACGAGCGCAGGAGAGTGACGTATGAAGCGTATGGTTTTTCAAGCGCTTGGCGTGCTTTTCTCGATTGTGCCGGCGAGCGTTGCCACACTGCTCTACTTTCCGATTTGGATGGAACGGGGGGCAAAAGAAACGGTGAGTGGCTTATGCGCCTTTCTGCTGATTCTCTCGGCTCTGCCTCTCCTTCGCTTCCTGAAGGGAAAGATAGGCACCCCTTCCCTTCCTCTGATGTGGGGCGTGATCTATGTGCTGGTCCGTTGTCTTAGTAGCATCATTCACCAAGTGTGCGTGATTTCCTTTGTTGGTCTACTATCCAACCTCGTCGGTCACCTTTTCTTTCGCCTTGCAAAAAGGAGTGACGAAGAATGACTCTTGACGAAGATCTCCTTTTGCGCGCAGATGCTGTCACAGGAAAACTCAAAAACTCCCTGCTGGACCATATCGGTCGCGCGATTGCTGTGTTCGCTATTATCATCTGCGCGATTTTCACCTTTACAGAAATCGCATTTGTTGACATTTCCCTCGAAAAATTTACCGTAGAGGGGATTGTGATTCTTGTGATGTCGATGGTGATGTACCTCTCTCTCGAAAGCGAGGGAGAGGTCTTTGGAAAAGCGCAAGCATCCTACCAAAGCGCAAAGAGCGAAGCAGATACTTTGGCGCAAAAAGTCAGGGGCGAGGAACTCGGAGTATTGCGCAAATACCTCCTGACGATATACAAGGAGGAGGTCCTCGCTCGTGAGGACAGACTTCTTCTCGCCTATGGTCTGAGCAGAGAAGATTTGGAAGGGTATCGCAGAGGTGAGCGTTTTGGGAAGAAAAAGTCGCACCAGCTCAGATGTGTCGCCAAAACCACCTCGCGCGCACTTACCCCGAATGAGTTGCTCTTTTTTGAGGGCTTGCAAGAGGAAGAAATCACTACTGCCCCAAAGAAAAGAAATCGTTTTTTTGGGATTGTGCGCATACTTCCAAGCTTGCTTTGCACCCTACTCACCGTAGGTGTGATGATTGACCTGAAGGATGGCTTCAGCATCCGACTGGCACTGGAAGGAATCTTGAAACTCTCTGCTCTGCTTTCTATGGGACTGCGTGGATATATCGCCGGCGTGCATTATGTCAGTGATGTCCTCACCCCTTACCACAAGGTCAGAGAAAAGTTACTTGATGCCTTCCTGAATAAAAAATGACGGATCTTATTACTGGATCTGCCATAAAAATACGGGAGCCGTCTTATTTGAGACGGCTCCCGTAGAAACAAAATAATGTTTGAAGTCTTATTAAATCTTGGCAAAAGAATTATTGTTTACAGCTACAAATATCTTTTTACAGTTTATTGCTCAAATGTTTCTAACACATCAGCAAGATCTATTCTTGTTGTTGTAGGTTTGGCTTTTTTAACGTCGTCTGAGTGATCACCCTTTGGAAAACACAAAACGTCATATATGTCACAAAACGCATAAATAAACCAAAGTGGGATATGCAAAAAAATCAACGCAATCGGCGTTCCAACAATAAACAATATTCCAACTAAAATATCACCTCCGAGCAAACAGCAAAAAAATCCTATTAAGATTGCTGCAAAACCTGCAAGAGCATATATGAGGGATATAACTTTTGTGAAACATCTAATGTTTTTACCACTGTTTTTAGGGCAAAAAAAATCAATAATGTTCATAAGAGAAATTTCCTTTCAAAAAAATAAAAAAGTGTGCCCCAATAAGAGACACACTGAAAAAGTGTCCTCTTATTGTTGTCACACAATTTCATTACCCTTTTGGGGATAGCGAAAAAAAGAGAAACACCTTTTGCCAAGATATAGTTTCCCCCAGGGTAATAAAATATGAAATTGTGTGACAAATATATTGTAACATATTTTTAAAAAAATGTCAATAGATGAAAAAATGTGCTTGCAACAGATCGTTGCAAGCACATTTTCTATCGGGGGGAGATTGGATGGTGAAGCCGGTCCGTTCAAAAGGCAACTGCTTATGTTAATCGACCTTCTTATCCGAGTTCTTCGCCAAGAGGAAAAAGACGAGAGCGAGAGCGAGAGAAACCACCGTCGTGACGATTACAGCAAACCACGAAACGAGGTTGAGTCCTATGAAAGAGAAGGTACCGTCATCCATTTGCAATTTTGGGAAAATCAAGCGGATATCCACAATCGCGCCAATGACAATCGAAAGTCCGGCAAGGGTGCTGAAAAGAAATACTTTTGTCGAATTTTCCGACTTTTTGACAACTTTTGTTGGCATTTCCTGCGAGAAATCTACGGTATTACCGATATAGAAGGCAGAGATTACCAAGATAATGGTTTCAGGAATCATATAAGTTGCATTATAACTGATGGAGTAAATGAGCGTGGCGCTGGTAGGGATAGAGATGCCTGCCCAGACGGTTGCTCCAGCAATGGTATGCAAAATATAGCGAGCAATCGAAACGAAAAGCGCTCCCGTAGCAAGGGCATTTGCCTGAGAGGTAAAATATTTACGAAACGCTCCTCCAAGACCGACTACGGTAAAGGCAACCAGGTAATCCAGTAAAATCACGGCAATCACCGAGTACCACGTGGTGAAAAACGAGAAGTTTTTCAGCCCGAGCAAAAGTTGGAGAGTTGAATACAGGAAGCCTGAGAGCATTCCGTACCGAACGCCCCGTCGATAGGACAGGATTAAGATGGGAAGTGCGGATGCTACGGTAATCGAGCCACCATAAGGCATTTCGACAAGTGGCAGCATAGAGAGCACTGTGGCGAGTGCGACCATAATCGCGCACTCTGTGTAAATAACAATTTGTGGTTTTTTCATAACCAAATCTCCTTTCGGGCTATGCCCGTAAAAATAAAAATCATACCCCACAGAAATTCCGTGCGGTATGACTAAATCGATCTCCCTCCGACGGCATTATCCGTATCAGGTTAAAGGGTTTGGATTTCTCCATCTCAGGCGTACTGCGTACACCACCCCTGTCTTTCTGTTTTGGTATGAAATTTGTCTTTATTATAGCACCCCTTGACACGCTTGTCAAGGGGTGTTCATTATTTTTCTCGAATTACGAGTAGCGATCCCTCACGGACGGCAATGCGTACGGGGGAGCCGACAAAAGCATTGGAGACACCAAGAGGGGTGTCTGTTTTCAGGGTACCATTTTGCATCTCATAGGAAGCGCCAAGAATATCCACACCATAGGCATTTGCGCCAAAAGCAAAGACCGACAAAGTTTTTCCACATTCGCCAAAAAAGGTGCGTTCTTCCGAAAGAAGGCACTCAGCGAGGTCGTTTTCACCCACGAGGGTAATATTTGCCCCTTGTTTTCTTGCGCTGAGAAGAAGCTGGTAATTGGCGAAGGTATGGTCGCTTCGCCCACCTGTACCACCTAAAATAAAGAACTCGGTATAGCCCTTTTCTATTCCATAGCGAACAGCAAGGGCTGTATCTGTATCATCCTTCCGTATTGGATGACGAAGAATCTCAATACCTTCAGGAAGCGTTACCGACACATCCAAAGAATCAAAATCGCCAAGATGCACGTCAGGAGCAATGCCAAGTTTCTGAAGGGCAAGATAACCTCCATCCGCAGAAATGACGAGATCTCCCTCCTGCTTCTTAAATGGCATAAAGCCCTTCCCTGCGCCTACGATATAACAGATTTTACTCATTTGAGCATCTCATCAAGGGCGCGCATCACACCGATTTTTCCGTAATCGTAGGTGAGACCACCCTGCATATAAGCAGTGTATGGTGGAGTAAGAGGGCCATCACAAGAAAGCTCGTTGGTTGCGCCTGTAATAAAGGTTCCTGCGGCGCTCACCTCAAGATGGGGGTAACCAGGCATCTCGGAGGGCTCTGGAGAACAGAAGGATTCGACAGGTGAGCCTGCCTGAATGCCACGACAGAAACGAATGAGGTTTTCGGGGGTATGACAATCGAGCGTTTGCACAATATCGGTACGCACCTCGTCATAACGAGGGGAAATGTCGGTAAATCCGGCAAGTTCCAAAATACGTGCAGCAAATACCATTGATTTCAAAATAGATGCCACCGACTGGGGGGCAAGGAAAAGACCCTTATAAAGCGAGGCAAGTTGATTGAAGTTTGCGCCAAGATTCTTACCGACGCAGGGAGCAGAAAAGCGCTCTGCGATATCTTCAATGCAACGTTTTGTACCAACACAATAAGCACCACTGACAGCAAAGCCTGAACCGAGATTTTTCATCATTGAGCCGACAAAAACATCTGCGCCGACGTCCGTAGGCTCACGATCCTCCGTAAATTCACCGTAGCAGTTATCGACCATAATAATTGTTTCTGGGGCAACCTCTTTGACTACGGCAATCGCACGTGCGATTTTATCAATGGTAAGACTACGGCGATTGGCATAGCCACGGCTACGCTGAATAGCGCAGACCTTAACATCACCACGTTTCATTCTCTCACGAATGGCATCCAAATCGAATTCGTCGCCAATTAAGTCGATTTCCTCGTATTTTACGCCATTTTGAATCAGAGAATTGCGACTGTCACCAATCGTACCAATTACGGAACGAAGGGTATCGTAAGGCTCGCCTGAAATATACACGAGGGTGTCTCCGTGTTTGAGAAGTCCGGACAGGGTAACAGCGAGGGCGTGTGTGCCACTCATCAGCTGGACACGTACGAGAGCATCTTCGGCACCAAATACGCGAGCATAGATTTCTTCCAGTTTATCTCTGCCATCGTCGGAATAACCGTAGCCTGTAATTTCAATAAAGTCCGCTGTGGAAACACGTGTTTCCTGGAAAGCGCGAAGCACCTTTGCCGAGCAAATACGGCAGTTCTCTTCTATGCGAGCAAAAATGGGAGCGCAATCACGCTCTGCTTGTTCTGCAAGTGCGACAACACGGTCGCTAATTTCAAGTCCGTAGTACATATTATAACCTTTCAATCAGTGGAATCAGTTGGTCGAGGTGAGAAATGATATGGTCGGGTGTGATATCGTTTTTCACTGGCAACCCTTTTGGGTTAAACCAAATGGTTTCGATATTTGCGTTTTTTCCACCCAAGATATCGGAGGTCAGACTATCGCCGACAATGACGGTCTGTGTCCTGTCAAAACCTGAAATCTCGGCAAAGGCGCGCTCAAAGAACTTAACTGATGGCTTGTCATATCCAACCTCTTGCGAGATAAACATTTTCTCAAAATAGGGAGCAATTCCCGAGCTTGCTATCCTTCCGTACTGCACTTTAGCCGTTCCATTGGAGGCAAGAAAAAGACGGTAACCTCTCTCACGGAGGTTGTCAAGCAGGCGCTCTGCTCCGTCGATAAAGTGGTGACCAATGGAGAGATAGTTTTCGTATTTCGCCTGCGTTGCGTTCGCGTCGCAGGAAATGCCGTATTCCATAAAGAGAAGCTCATACCGACGCACAAGCACCTCTGCGCGTGTCATTTCGCCACGTTCAAGCGCCTCCCAACAGGAGCGATTGATGGCACTATAACGATTCATCATCTCGTCAGTTGGATTCGCTCCCATCTCCGTAAGCGTGCGCTCAAGGGCAATTCGCTCGGCATAATGGAAATCAAAAATGGTATCGTCGAGATCAAGAAAGATATATTTTTTCATAGTCACCCCCGTAAAGAAGCTTTCGTTCCTCATTTTATCACAATTTTACACAGTTGTCAATAAAAAAGAGTAACACAATTGGAAAAGCATTCGGATTTCTCCTTTATTCTCTTCAACTTTTCTCTTCTTTTTCTCCTCGTCCTATTGACAAAAGCATATTTTTATGATATGATAAATGACGTTATAAGCACTTCGGCCTCCGAATGTGCGAGAAAGCAAAAGCATTGCTCTATCACCTTTCACCGTGTATAAAGCAATCCAACTGAATACGCAGGAATATCGAAGCGGTCACAACGAGGCGGTCTTGAAAATTTGCAGTCGCGAGTTTCTGCAAAGTGTCAAAAAGCCTTGCTACGCCTAACATTTGTGCCCTTCCGACGGTGCAGAAAATTATTCCTTCTAAAACTTTTTCTAAAAAATTCGCAAATCTAAAAACTTAATAGTCTTACACGGAGGGTTATCGAAGTGGTCATAACGAGGCGGTCTTGAAAACCGTTTGCCGGCAACGGCGCGTGAGTTCGAATCTCACACCCTCCGCCAACCAAGCCCCGATTTTCGGGGCTTTTTTCGACTAACAAGGAGGTTAAAATGGCAAATTTCAAAACCAAACGAATTGAGTATATTAACAATTGGCCTAATACTAAAAGATTTGAAGCAGAGCTTCGGTATGAAGAAAAATACCAAAGCATCAACAACGGCATACCATTTGTTCCGTTCAAAATGAATGTTAATAACGATGAATTTTATAATAGGTCTGTATCTTTTTTGATTGATGCCATAGAGTCTTTAGGCCACAAGCCTAACCATTCTTTTGAGTTTATTTTTACTGCTTATGATATTTACAGTAGCTCTGTTTATTCAATTAAACGAATAACCAACCGAAATTGGAGACTTGTTCCCGATTTGTGCGCACTAATTGAAAGTGATGCGAATTTAAAAACTGCATTTTCTAATTTATTTAGTAGCATTCCTCAAAAAAGCTTACAGTATCTTTTTAGCAGAATCCAAGATCAACAGATTCTTAATAGAACCGCAAAGAATAGCAATGGATCGGATAATAGCAATCGCCTCGCATTATTAAATCAAATAAAAAGAAAATATTCTAATAATTTTTCCGATTATGCTACAGGAATTCGTCCCGGAAGTCGACTGTTTCATCATATACTTACCAAACCTTCTATTTTGATTGACAGCACAACATATCACATTTCATTTGAAGATCAATTGCATATACTTCTGTCGGGTTATATATATTCACTTCGAAATGATACCGCCCATGGTTCTGCTATTTCAATTACCAAAAGTAGCATGACTAATATGGCAACTATGGCTAATAGTTATTTTGCATTTTTGTTGACTTATTATTTATTTCTTCTGTTGACTATAGATCATATAAGCAATAACAAGTCACAAGATCTTGCAAATCTTGCTCAAAATATTACTTTAAATTTGAACAACTATCTTAAACTGTTTGGACATGCTTTATCGAAATGAGATGAAGGCAATGAAAACAAAAGCAAAAACGGTCGACAAATCTTAGAATTTATTTTTTATTAATTGTGTAATGATGTTCTCATGCCACTCCGATTTCTGCGTATTCCTAAACGCCTTGTCGGTGGCGAGATAGTTGATTATGCTATTTTTGGAGATGTAGTATTTACCCATCATATTAACGCCGTATATGTATTTTCTCTGCACGTACCGAAGGATCGTTTTTCTGCTATAGCCTGTGAGTTTTACGACATCGTCCACGGTGAGTGTGTCGGGTACGGCAGAAAGAAGATCTTCGAGCATTTCTTTGAATCGCGCTCGCTCCTTGCCACGGAGCTTATAAATTGTATCATCAAAATAACCCCCACAGTCCGAGCTCTGCGACTCGGTTCTGCGAGGGTTATTTGTCTTTTTGGCGTTGAAAATACCGACGGGGATTTCTTTCCGCTTCTCGTGTGCACTCTTTTCCATGTAGGCGAGAGCATCCTCCTTTCTGACAGAGTATTTGTGCGTAGGCGTGTTGCGTATTTCGCACGGAATGATGCCATTTTGCAACATCCACGCTGCCTTGCGTTTGCTGATGTGCAGCATCTTGTAAAGCTGCTCCAAGGAGATGATCTCGCCCTTCATTTTTAATCCTCGCTTTCGGTAATGATACTGAGTACGCTCTCAATCGCTCTGCCGGCTTCGCTCTTAGCGTTGGCATCAAGGTGTGAATAAATGTCGGCAGTCGTACTCATATTGCTGTGACCAAGCCACACTTGAATGATCTTCATATTGATATTCTTGGCGACGAGGAGCGACGCGCAGGTGTGGCGCAGGTCGTGGAAGCGGATCGGTCGCAGTCCGTACTTTTTCAGCACCTCGGGAAACCGCGTGGTCACGTAGTTGGGCTTTAGCAGGTTGCCCATCTGATCCACGCACACCATGTCAAGGTATTTGACCGAATAACCTCTTCGGAACTGCCTTTGGTAGCCCTCTTGCTTCTTTTTGTGGCGGAGCAGAATTTCCTCCACATCGGGAATGAGTGGGAGCGTTCGGCGTGAGCCCTCTGTTTTCATTTCGTCGCTGATGACGAGCTTACTCTTGTCCTTCTGCTTGATCTCCATGACCTTTTGGCAGATGTGGATTTCCTTACGCTCCAAGTCGATGTTATCCCACGAGAGCCCAAGGGCTTCGCTACGCCTGAGTCCATAGAAGGCGGCGAGGACGATGGGGATATAAATGCTCTCGTTCTCGGTGAGCGCGAGGAGCGTTTGCAGTTCTTCGGGCGAGTAGAACTCTCCCACGAACTTTTTTGCCTGCGGTCGCTCCACTCGGTTCATCGGATTGACCTCAAAAATTTCTTGCCGCACCGCATACTCAAAGGCGGCGTGGAGCAGATTGTGATAGTGTATCACCGTTCGCTCGGTCACGCCCTCGGCGCGTAAAGACTCGTAGAAGCCGTGGATCAACTTCGGCTTGCAATCATCAAGCGTGACCTCGCTGCCGAAGTATGCCTTGATCTTGCCGTTGATTTTGATGCGGTAGCCCTGCAGGGTGGTTTCCTGAATCTTGTGTCGATGCACACCCTCAAGCCAATCGGTGAGAAATTCCAAGAGAGGATAATTTTCTGGGTTATCGTATCCTTCTCTCAGTCTTGTTTCCTCGGCTTCGAGCACACTCAGAAGCTCTCGTTTCTTCTTTTCAATCACCGCCTTCTTCTCGCCAACGAAAAGCCCCATGCTTTTCCACTTGGGCTTGGCAACCTGTTTGATGGGATCGTAGTGCGGATAGACGAGGTAGAGCTTGCCGTTCTTTTCTTGCACGCTCCCCGTCAGCACAAAGCCGTTTTTCTTTGCCATTAACTTACCTCCGTTTCAAGTTTTTCTTTGGTAGCACCAACAATACCACAAAGTCCGCGAATAGTCCAGCACTTTGGGTTCGAAGTTTCATTTAGGACATATTTTCCTACCATTTGTTCTCCGAGCAGAAAGCGAATCGCGTTGACCTTTGCGATGCGATACTCGCGCCCGACCTTCACGGCTTCGATCTCGCCTGTACGAATGAGCTTTGATGCCAGCTTCTGACTGATGCCGAGCATCTCGGCGAACTCGCAGAGAGTCAGCGCATCGGGATAGTTTTTGAAAATATTACTTGTGTCGTTTCTCGCCATTCAGTTCCTCCTTTTACATTTTTAGCGTAGGTTCTTCTACGGGCTCGTCCGAGGTGTCGCTATGACTCGTTACGGCTTCTGCAACAAGTCTTGCGATTTCCAACACAGCTGCCACGTTCTGACCTGCCAGACGTGCGCGTTCCTCGGCTTCGATTTCCTCCGCAGTCTTGTTTTCGTTATCGTCATCGGTCAGTGAAGCCAATCCAACAAGACCACCGAGAGCAAGGCGAGAACCGACGGAACGACTGCGAACAGGATTTGAATCCACCACAATGCGTTTTGGCGTTTCTCCCATTTTGCGACCAGAGAAGTAAGACTCTCGCTCACTCTCCCAGCCTGTTTTTTGCTCTCTGCCGTGATGATCTTCAGCGCTTCCTCGGTTATCTCGTTCATACGCTCCGCCTGATTCTTCGATAGAGTTTCCATTCTCGTCAAATACGAACGACTCGTAGTGAACGTGTTCTTTCTCTCCGTCATCATAGATCGTGTAAGAGCCTGCATATCCTCGACCGTCCTCGTGAGGCGTTCCCATTCCTCGGCGCTGATTTTCACCATCGGCGTATCGTCTATAGGCATGATTTCGTGCATCGCTGTCATATCGTCCAGCGAGAATTTCTTGCCTGATTTCAAACTCATATTCCATATTCTCCTTCAAAAATTTTTCGTCCGAGAGCTTGTTATCTCGGCATTTTCTAAACGCGCCGTTCTCGTACCTTGATTCATGGTAGCAGGTGTAGGTGATGTGCTTACGATTGTTCTCCCATCGCACGCCGTAGCCGAGCTTCTTCATCACCGAAATAAATTCCGCGCGGTCGGAACTTCGCTGCATCGCGTACTTGACGGCGGCACGCAGACGGAACTTCCAGCTCTCGCCCTTAGATCCCGAGCGGTACTCGCGTGCGCCCACCGACTTTGCCTTGCCCTTGCCGAAGGGAGAGAGGACGGAGAGTCCGTGCGCCAAACAGATTTCATCGTTGATGTCACGCAATCTCTTGATATTATTTCTGTCCTCGTGGAGCTTCTTGCCGGTGTCGGGATGCACCGTGTCAATGATAAAGTGATTGTGCATGTGGTCGCTGTCAAAATGGAACGCAACTACAACGCTGTACCCGGGCCACGCGCGACGGGCGAACTCCAAGCCCATCTCGATCACTTCCTCGGGATCGACATCCTCGTCGGGGTGGAAGGATTGAACGTAGTGTCGGAAGCACAGGCCGTCGGTTTTATCCCATATTGCTTTGTTCGCCATGAACTCCTGATACGCTATTTCGGGATCGCAGTTAATGCCCGACACGCTCCACACTTCCTCGGCAGAGCGAGTCTTTTCGGGCTGAAGGCAGTACGCGATCACCGAACGCATCACGCTCGGAAGGTGGTCTGCCTGATTCGAATATTTGATTTTTATGAGTGTTGCCATGTGTCATTCCTCCTTTTGGCAAGTGTGTGAATGGCGGTGTACGTCTGCTCCAAGGCGGCGCGGCACTCGCCCAGATTTACGCCCTGAATTTTGCCCATGTTGGCAAGGCGTGTCAGTTGGTTCAGGTTGTTGCCAACTCGCCTCAAATCGGCTAAAATTGGCTTCAAATCCTCGATTAAGGTGATCTCCTTGCCGAGAGCGCAGGTGATCAGGTATTCGGTTCGTGTCAGGCGTGCTCTCGCCGCCTTGCGGTCGATAACAGAGAGCTCTTTCTCCGCCACTCTGATTGGAATAGAAATGTTTCGTTTTCGCATTAAATTACCTCGTGTTGTTATAAATTTTGTTGTAAGGGGTTCGGGTTCTCCCGATAATGTGCGATGGGCGGAAAGCCGCGCGCTCTGCTTGCCACGGCATAAGTCGTGAATATTACGCTCTCTCATGCCGAAACCTCGCTTTCCGCAGGAACGCAAGGAACGGACGGAACGGAAGTTTCGGGGAGAGGATTTCTTCCGTCCTGTACGGCACTTTCGTCACGGGCAGAAGAAGGAACATATCGGATATCCAAGAAGCGTTGACCGTTGCTTCGGCTGCTCTTGAAATACACAAATCGTTCCTCCAACTGATACCGCCAACGGTTCATCAATTGTTTGAGTGCCTTTGCCGAAAGCTCTACGCCTGCGTAGGCACAAAACTGCTCGGCAAATTCTGTGTTGCCACCCTTGAACTGCCCGATGCTTTTCACGAAATCCGAGAGCTTTAAGATCACATCGGGCAGAGTCAGTTCGGGCTTGTCCAGCGTGTCCGAGATCAGCTCCCACGCACAGGTATCGCGAGACATATTCAGCTCCATCTCTCGGCTCTCAATATCGCGCCCTGTGCAAAAGAGCGTTGCTCCGCGCGCGTGGCGTTTGCTCACGTCAAGAATGAACACCGCATCCATCGCACCGCTGATGCCGGTCGTGCCCGACAGCTTGTTGAGTGGATCGCTGTCACCTTGCTTTCGCAGGTGATGCACCAGCAGAAGAGAGATTTTCATTTTGTCAGCGAGTGCCTTGAGCTTTCGCACCTCGTCGTAATCGTTTGCGTAGGAGGTGTCGATGCCACCCACGCGAACAATCTGAAAGGTATCGATAATGACGAGAACGGTATCGCGATGCTCCGAAATAAACTGCTCAATCTGAAAACAAAGATCGTCGGCAAGTGTGCCTGCCGCGATTGCGAAGAACAGATTGCCGGGAACATCGTCGGTGAGCTTGCAGAGCCGTTCCTGAATTCGTGCGAGTGAATCCTCCAGTGCGAGGTACAGAACCGTTCCGCGTTTGGTCGGCAGATTCCAGATGGGCTCGCCCTTGGCGACGCGTACACCAATGTCAAGCACCATCCAAGACTTGCCGATTTTCGGTGCGCCTCCGAGCATCGAGATGCCCTCAGGCAAAAGTGTTTCGATGCAGAAGCTGCGCTTCGGCAGTCTTGCATCCATTAAAGTTTCGCCATCAATGACAGCGAGGGGGATAGGTTTTTGATTCATTGTTATTACTCCTTGTTAAATTTGATTTGTGTTTTGTTTTCTGTTGGTATTGTTTTTAATGCTACATTGACATCACCTCCTACTTTCCATGGCAAATAAAACGGCACTTGCACACCTCCTTTCAAAAATTTTTTCTCCCCTCAATAGGGAGAGAGCGAGAATGGCATTTTTACAACCACATAAGGAAATTTTTAAAATTACCCTTCAAGTGATAGATAATCAGAACCACACTTTTTTGACGGTCTGAAATAAGAAAATAATTTGCCCCTCAATTGGTAGATTTTTAGAACGCCTTTTTTATGCAGTTCTCAAAAAAATTTTTCTTCCCTCAATAGGGAGAGAACGAAAAGAGCTGTTTTTACACGCGGTTTTGAAAAATTCACAAATTGTTTTTTATAATCCCTCAAGTGATAGATAATGAGAAGC
>JAZKYZ010000071.1:0-10007 GCA_045612385.1 Eubacteriales bacterium
CCTGTGCTTTTGTAATACAAACGCGAAACTGGCAATAAAGCAGAACGATAAATAAGAATTTGATAATCAGATGGCAACAACGAGTTGCTTGTCAACTACGACATCCTATGTTAAAATATAACCACAAAATATAAGGTGGTGATTTTATGGAAACGAAAGATATACTCTACGAATTAAGAACGAAAAAAGGGCTCTCACAAGAGGAACTTGCAGAAAAGGTGTTCGTAACGAGACAAGGTGTTTCTCGCTGGGAAAACGGTGAAACGATACCGATTGCAGAAGCGTTGCTTGCAAAAGGAGCATTGCTCGGTGTGGTACTGTCCTTTATGATGGGGGTTACAACGCTGTCCTTACCGTCAATTATAATGTTGCGGAAAGCAGTAAAGCCCAAATTACTCGGTATTTTTATCGTAATATGCACGGTTGGAATTATCCTTGTGGGATATTTCTTTAATCTCATTCAACCACTTATTATTTAATTTCAGGAGGAATTTACTATGGGACTTTTCGGAAAGAAAAAGGAAGAAAAAAAGACTTGCTGTTGCTCTTGCGGCATAGCAAAGAAACAGTCTGTTACCACTAACACCTGTTGCAGTGAAAAAGTGGAAGGAATCTGCTGCATCAAGGTGCTTGGTGCAGGTTGCAAGTCCTGCCATCAGCAACTTGAGTATGTAAAAGAAGCGGTCAAAAACCTCGGACTTACCATCGAGGTCGAGTACGTTACCGATATGGCAAAAATTATGGAATACGGTGTTATGAGTATGCCCGCCATTGTAGTAAATGAGAAGGTTGTTTCGATGGGCAAGGTGCTGAAGGCTGCCGATGTCAAGGTTCTTTTGCAAAAATAAAAACATTTAAGCACAAACAACCAAATTCCAATTTGTCAAGCAATTCAAACGCTCGATTTAGCCACATATTGGCTCACAAAAACAACAGACCTCTCGTTTGTTTGAGTGTATCATAAGGTGATCAGAGCGCCAGCCTTCTCTCCCAAACAAAGGATGTAAAACCAGCAATACTTGACAAACAACATATGGTGTGATATACTTGCCGTAAACTCTGAATATTTTTTGAGGTGAACGAAAATGAAAAAAATCTGGTATCTCCTTTTAACAATGTGTCTTTCGCTCTCCATTGTCGCAACCATTACCTCCTGTGGCTTTCCGTCAAACGGTAAGCAGGAGCAAGAACAGGAGCAGGAGCAAGAACAAAACCCACAACACATTCACAAAACAAACGAGGATTGGGCAACGGACAATTCGTATCACTGGCACACGTGTGATGATTGTGTGGAGGAACTTGACAAAGAAGCGCACATATGGAATACAGGAGTGGTGCTCACCCCAGCCAGCGAGAACGAGAACGGTGTGATGAAATACACCTGCACTGTATGCGCCTTTGCGAAAACAGAGGAATTCGATCTGTGGGCATCCTACTTTGATTTTGAAAGAATGAAAAACGTAACTGTTACCTCTTCGCAAACGGATGTTACCAACAATGACGTAACAAATACGAACATAAAGATTGACGGTGAAAGATGGGAAAGGCTTGTTGCTGATTTCTCATACAACGCCACGTACTATAAAACGTGCATTGTATATTTTGACGGTGAAAAGACCTATTTAAATGGAGAGGAATCCAACTGTCCTGTGTACAAGAGCGCCTTCTTTTCCTTTATCAACTTTTCTGAAAAAGAGGATCTGTTCACCAATACCCATCCCGATCGCTATGAAATGGGAGAAAATACGTTTAAATTGTATGGCTTTACCATATCAAATGTAGTTATAATCATAGAGGACGATTGCTTGAAATCAATATCTATGAGTATGACTATGGGAAACACATTGCTTACACTGGAGTATCATTTCTTCGATTGGGGAACCACCACAATACAGGAGCTTGCTTCAAATAATGAATCTGTTGCAAGTCAAGGATTGGAGCTGGTAAAAAACAATAGCGGAACAAATTATGCAATAAAATCCATTGGTACTTGTACCGATACTGACATCGTCATTCCAAATACTTACGAGGGATTGCCTGTTGTAGCAATTATGCCCGAAGCATTTATGGGCAATACGACTATCACAAACGTGGTGATACCTGATAGCATTCTTTTGATTTACGAGTCTGCTTTTATGAATTGCACGTCACTTGAAAGCGTCGAATTGGGAAGTGGATTGATGGGTATTTGGGAATGCGCCTTTGGAAATTGTACGAATTTGAAGGAAATTGATCTACCAAATGGATTAGAGTATATTTATACACACGCCTTTGACGGATGCTCTTCCCTGAAGGAAATCGTTATCCCCGATAGTGTTACTATGATAGACCCTTGGGCATTCGCGAACTGTACGTCACTTCAATCTATATCCTTTTCGGATAATATCTCACTTATTGCAGAGAGTATGTGCTACGGCTGCACATCTTTGACGTCGATTGACTTTGGAAGTGGTGTGACACACGTGCGACCGGAGGCTTTTTACGGCTGTATTTCATTGGAGCGTTTGTATATTCCAAAGAATATTATCGCTTTAACTCGCGCCTTTGGCTCTTGTGGAGCCTTGAATTTTGTAGAGTTTGAAACAACAAACGGCTGGAAATGGGCATCCAAACACGGTTTTTTCAATAGCAAGGATGTAACCAACCCTGAAACAAATGCCTATCATATGACGGGCGTATGGAACGAAAGCTCCTGGCAAAAAGAAGCAGAAAATGAATAACAGCAACGGCGAGATGGTAAATTTGCCCTCTCGCCCTCTTTACAAACCTTTTTCTGTATGATATACTGTATATGTTAACAGCACCAAAACGAAAGGGGACTCTTATGACATACGATTTTGAGATGCTCGCTCGTCGGATAGAAAAAAAGAAAAACGCGTTCCTGACACGCCTATACACCGTTCTCGCTCTCGTTGCTCTCTCGCTTTGCGTAATCGTATATAACTTCGATAAGACGGCAACCTTTATCGGTGGCGCAGTGATTTTTGTATGTCTGCTTACCCTGTGCTTCTCGTGGATGAAGCACAATCCTTCTGTCCTTTTTTCGAGAGAAATTGAGGGAATCAACATCAAAGAGCACGAATATATTGAGCGCCAATCACAAGGACTGCTCAAAGGCACAAGCCGTCGACCAATGCTCCCCCACACCTACGCCAATCGCAAGACCTCCGTCCCTCGCCACCTCATTCGTGGCACTGTCTTTCTACGTCTGAAAAACGGAGATGTCACCTCGTGGAGTGGTCTTTTTCCGAAGCATATGGACATCTACGAAGAGGGTGACACCCTCTACAAGCCCGCCGGTGCAAGATTTATGATCGTCACAAGTCGCGAGGTCGAAGAACAGCCCTGCCCCCTCTGTGGCGCTATCAATACGAGGGAAAACAAGGAATGCCACGCCTGTGGTCTACTTATCGTACATAAGAGGTGAGGGCATACTTGCCACCTTTTTAGACAAAAGGTCGCACCAAAAACCCTTATGGATTTTCTGATTTGTTTGTCCTACGTTCTCCATCAAATAAAAAAGAGAGTAAACTCTGGGGATAATATCATCCTCGCGCTTTGCTCTCTTTTATTATACCTTTTATAAATGTTCAAAATCGCGCCCCGATGATTGCATATAAAACTCACGCATATCGTCAAGGCGAAGGAGCATTGGCGTGCCACCTGAAGCACAGCCTGTGTCAATGTCAATGAAGGTTTTGGTACGCAGTGCCTTTCCACGATATTCACTACCATAGAAGTGCGTAGGCGTATGACCTAAAATGGTAAGAAACTGCTCGGAATAGGTATCGGTCGGTGTCGGTCGGGACCAAAGCAGTGTATGAGGCTCGTATTCGTCTATGCGTCTGTCCTCCTCGTAGCCATCCAAACCACCGTGTACCAGCAGAAACTCCCCACTCTCAAGCGATACGGTGTCGTAAAGAGGACACTCACGCAGATATTCCAAAATATCTGCTCGCTCTTCGGGCGTGCAGGCGCGAAGGGCGTTCAAGGTCGGCTCTGCGCCATTGGATTTCCAGACACGGTAGGAATGAATCTGCGATGCATCCAGAGCATCCAGACTTTCCTCGTCAACCTCACGAAAGAGAAAATCACAGGCAAGAAGCATCGCCTCGTGATTGCCGAGAAGCAACTCTACATTCGGCTGAACGAGCAACCATTTGAGAATGGCAATGCCATCTTCTCCACGATCAATCACGTCACCGAGAATAAACAAATAGTCCTCCTCCGAAAAACCAACCTCCGACAAAAAATCCTGAAAACGCTTAAGCGAAAAACCGTGCAGGTCAGATGTGACATATACCATTTTCTCGTCCTCCTTATTTGTGTTTTCCTATTTTAACATATGGCAAATGCGAATAGAAGCAGTTTTTGTCAAGAAAAATTATTTTTCCAAAGCCTCGCAAAGGCTCGTCATTGCCTCATATGCCTTGTTAAAAATTAACTGATTGGGATAATAACGATAATCCCTGAAAATTTCGATTCCACGTCTGTCATAATGCTCTAAAATCGCCGCAGCAAGACCGGCGCTTCGACTCTGTCCGTACTCGCACTGGCAAACAATTTCTACGCCATCCTCTATCGCCTGGTGAATAAATTTTGCGACCTCATCCACCTCACAAAAGTAACTCTCCATTGTATAACCGAAGCGTTCGAGGGCGTCCGGGTCGAGATCATATAGGCATACGAAGAAAACACGTGGGCAACTGTCGCCAAAATCCACTGGTCCATATTCTTCGCCTCTTCTACCACCCTTTGGGTCACTAAAGCTGATAACTGCCGAATTTTGCAAACTATTGTTTGCAATTCTCTCCTCAATTTGGGTTCTGGAACAAATGGTTACTGTCATAGAATGCCTCCGTTTTTTTGATTGGGAATGCATTATACAACATAAATATGAACTTGGCCTTACAAAAATATGTCCGAATTATGACGAAGGAATTTCCTACTATCCTGTATGCGACAGACCTCCACCTTTATTTTAGCAAAGTGTTTCGGGTTTGTCAACCAAAAATATCAGGACATTGCGCGACAATTCTCATTCATTTTTCCTTTTCCTATTGCAAGTTTTCACATTGTGTGCTATAATGGATGAAATTATGATGAAAGGAGATTTTCAATGATTACCCTTCATAACGAGATACTCACCATCAAGATTGCAAAACGCGGGGCAGAACTTAAAAGCCTCATCAAGGACGGTGTCGAATACATTTACCCTCCCCAGAGTGCCATTTGGGGAAAGAGCGCGCCTTTGCTCTTCCCGATTTGTGGAAGCGTAAAAGACGATACTTATACGCACAAGGGTAAGACCTATCATATTGGAAAACACGGATTTGCGCAGTTTATGACCTATGACGTGGAGGAAATATCGGAGGATCGTGTCGTTTTTCTCCTTCGTGAAAACGAGGAAACGCTCTCGCAATATCCCTTCGCCTTTGCGCTTCGCGTGATTTATGAATTGAAGGAAAACACCCTTCGGGTGACGTACTCGGTGACCAATCCTTCCGACGAGGAAATGTATTTCTCTATCGGCGCGCACGAAGGCTATTACACCCCAGAGGGTATCGAGGACTATGACATTCATTTTGAATGCCCCATCACCCTCGACCACACCCCTCTGCTCGGACCTCTTACGACGGATTTGCGTATCAGAATGCTCACCGAGGGCACCACACTTCCAATGTACGAAAAATACTTCCTGATTGATGCGCTGGTTTTCGAGAATTTCCCCGTTCACACCCTCACCCTTCGCAATCGCAAAAACGGCAGAGGAGTCAAGGTCGACTTCCCCTTCGCAAAGAACCTTCTGCTCTGGCACAAGCCAAGCGCCCCCTACCTTTGCATTGAGCCTTGGGCAGGCATTCCCGACCGTCTTGGTACAGGATATGAACTCGCAGAAAAAGAGGACATCATCTCCCTTGCTCCCACGTGTGAATATCGCGGAGAGCATACCATTACCATTCTCTAATCCTCTTGTTTTATCAGAACTAAAAAAGGAAAACCAATGAACATTACCACAAAACTTATCGAGCAGGTTGCCATTCTCTTTTTGATGATGGTACCTGGCATTCTTCTCAAAAAATGTAAGCTTGTCGGCGTAGATTTCGGCAAAGGAATCTCCAACCTTATTCTTTACATTGCGCAACCCATCCTTGTTTTTTATTCCTACTTAAACTTTGAAGGCACTTTCGCAGATATCTGGCAGAACATTCTGATGGTCTTTTCCCTCTCAATTCTCGCGCACCTGATTTTCTGTGTTATTGCCATTCCTGTGTTCAAAAAAGCGCCTGATGCCAAACGAAAAATGCTTCGTCTTGCGACGATTTTTTCTAACGCCGCCTTTATGGGCATCCCCTTGATTGATAATATTCTTGGCGCAGAAAATGCCATTTACGCCTCTATTTACAACATTACCTTTAATCTCTTTCTGTGGACGCTCGGCGTACACCTCTGCACCCACAAGGAGGGACAAGACTATGACGGGGACGGCGATAGCGACCTCTCGGATACCCTCGCCAGCGCCTCGCATCATATAAAAAAGGGAGGCTCGCTTCTGAAGGTGCTTCTCCATCCAGTGACCCTCGCCTCCATACTCGGTCTTGTCTGCTTGATTTTTGGTGTGAACGCTCCTTTGCTCAAGGAAATACATCTTGGTGTCCTCACCGAAACCCTCGTCTATATCAAAGGTCTTGTCGCGCCTCTGTCAATGGTTGTCATTGGACTGCGTATCCCCGATATTCAATGGAAGGGCGCTCTGCGTGATTTCTATATGTATATCTTCCTCACACTTCGTCATCTTGCCCTCCCTCTCCTTTTCCTTGCTGTCGCGAAGCTTCTATGTTTGATAGGACTTCCCATCAGTAACGAGGTCTTCTTGACGGCGCTGATCCTCGCTTCCACCCCTTCGGCAACCAGCGCCACAATGTTTGCAGAAAAATATGATTGCGACGCTCCTTACACCAGCCGTCTTGTGATCGCATCCACCCTGCTTTCCATTCTCACAATGCCCCTCGTTGTTTCCATTTTCCAGATGTTCTAATACAAAAAAGGACTTTTCCTTGTGAAAAGTCCTTTTTTTATCAATTTATGCACTTAATTTTCGTTTTACAGCGCTGCATACACCTGCTCGGCAATCTGCTCCATACCAATAGGATTTGGGTGACCGGAGAGTTTTTCTATGTTATGAAGGGTGATGACTTCGACGCCATAACGCTTGCCCGTATCCTGCATACAAGTCACAATTTCTTCTTTGATATCACAGTTTGCAATAAAAACAATACGCTTATCGGGGAGATCCTCCTTGATTGTTTTCATCAGATAACAAATCGAGGGAAGAACGGTATAAAAATCTTTTTCGACAAATCCCTCGTATTTGACCTCGCCAAGAGGCGCATCCGACCAACTGTCATTCGTGCCACCAAAGACGAAAAGGGTGTCGATTTCATTCTTTGCAAAAAAGCCTTGACGTATCAGTTGTCTGAAACGATAGATATACGAGGCGCTCATTGAAACATCACGGCCTTCATAAGAGGTGTAACCAATGGTTGAGCCGGACCAGCTGTTGTTCAAGACAAGATTCGCGCCCGTCTTGGCGATCAAACGCATCCACCAGGTTTCCTCCTTGTTCATCTTCGTGGCTTCGATCCCTTCCCTGCCTTCGGTACAATAATAAACAGCAAATCCCTGAGGAACACAACCCTCAAAGGTGGAATAACTATCTCCAAGTATCATAAAGTTTTTCATATCATTCTCTCCTGTATCAAGGCCTCGACGATCAATGTCGTAGACCTTCATTCGTTTTTACTTTTACAGTATAGCATAACAACAAGGAAAAAGCAAGAGAAAACAAAAAACTGATCATAAAACAAGAAAGACCAATCACCACAATTTCATCATTGATAATTAAAAAATAAGGTTGATTTTGAAAGAGTTAACACAACGTCTATCCTTCAAACAACCTTATTTTGTAAATAATTGTTTGCTTTTTATTTATTTTTCTTCAGGGAAGGCTTTATCAAGGAAGGAAAGAATAATCTTTGCAAACACGCTCTCACCCTCATCATCCACCTTAAATACATATTTACAGTGCTTGCTGTTCTGAACCGAGAGATGGATGTTTTCCTTATGACCAAAGTGTTCAAGCGTCTTTACCATCGATAGGGTCTGTTCATAACGAGCAAACATATCATCATCCGATACGATAAAGAGCATTGGAGAATAACTTTCATCCCGACCGACGAAATACATAGGCGCTCTCTCGTCAACAATCACGCGACGGTCATCCTCGCCTTCCATCTTCAGCACATTGAAGTGGGCTGTGGGCTGACCAGCGTCGTGGATATATGCGGCGATATCGGTGGGCTTCATACCGACCGCCTCAAGATACTTGCTATCAAAGCAAAGCATCATTGAAAGATAACCACCTGCGCTACTACCGCCGACATAAATATGACGACATTTACCATACTCATCCATATGGTCGCGAAGGAATCGGATGGCGTCAGCGCAATCCTCAAGAAAGTCAGGGAACTTCGCATCAGGATACATACGATATTCTACCGTTGCCGTAGCAATTCCACGCTCTGCCAGAGGCTTTGCAAACACCTCCACGCCACTGCGATTACCTTTTTCCAGTCCACCACCGTGAAAATACACAAAGACATCAAAGGTTTCACACTTAGGCAGATGGAGATCAAGGAGCAGGTTTTCCTTGTACTCGATGGAATAAATACTTTTCATATTTACCCTTCTTTCATTTCATTATAAATTATTTTTTATAAAATCGGCTTCTATCTAAACACCAATATTATTACAATACTCTCTCACCGTTGTCAAGGAGTTTTTATGCCAATTAAGTCTCTTCAATCGACGCAAGGTCGATATTGGTAAAAAGACGAATATGCTTCGGAGTGGGCGTCGCCAATGACCAGATGTATTTCTTGTTCGCAATAAAGGTACTCTCGGTATGAATGCTTGATGAGGTGGTGTCCGTTTCTTTGGGAAGAAACACCTTCTTCCGTTGGGATTTAAAAAGTGCTTCCTTTGCCGTCCATAATTCTATGAAACGCTCTTCCCTTTTCTCCTCTGGTGCATTTTGGTATTCAAGAAGTTCTCTCTCACACAACATACGCTCTGCGATTGTTTCAGCGCGTGGCGCGTGCGCAAGTTGGATATCCACACCAACGGTATCATAAGAAACGGCAACGGCAAGCGCCTCCTCGCTATGTGAGAGTGAGAGCGAAATTTCACCCGCTGACCAGCCACCGAAATCCTCCTTTTGAAGCTTCGCCTCTTCGCCTAAAAGACCAAAGCTATGCTCTAAAGCATAACAAAGCAGCTTCCATACAAAATACTTTTCTCTCTTTACCCTCTCATTGGAAATCGCATCCATCTCGCGCTGGCGTTCCTCGCATTCCACCTCTCGAATGGGAACATCCACAGGTAAGGGAGCGATATAAACATCAACGATATGTGTATCATCACACGAGAGTTTTCCCTGCTTATGGGAGCCCTCTTGTGTCGCATCTATCCACGTATTCATTATTAAATACCTCTCGCAATCTTCGTTTAAAATTCAGCGTGAACACATACTGCTCTGCATATTCATTGGTAAAGCGCACCTCACCGAGCAGATGGCTACCATTGCCACATCAGGATCTCTGGCAAAACAATTCGCCCCGCCAAATTAAATATCTGACATTAAAATTACTTTTGTATGATTCATAGTGTATTCTTTTCGTCGTTTCTTCGCTTGCCATAATATCACCTTGCACATATTATAACACTTTTTGCAAAAAATGGCAACAAGAACAAAAAAATATATTTACAAAAGTAAAAAATATCACAATTAAATACGCTACATTTGCAGTCATGCGCACATCTCTCCACCGTCGCATAGTCACTGCGCGTCGCAATCATAGATTGCTCCTTCAGTTCCTTGCTTTGGGCGGTTTCGCTTCGTGAAAACAGTTATTAACTGTTTTCACTTGCTACGACTTCGCTAATCG
>JAZKYZ010000072.1:0-10383 GCA_045612385.1 Eubacteriales bacterium
TTCGGCAGGAGCAAGCCCCTGCCCTACAATTTAAATCGCTTCGCCCAACGGGCGAAACTTCACAAAAAAAAGAGAGGACTTGCATCCTCTCTTTTTTCATCTGTCAATGTGTGGGCTACGCCCATTCGATATGAGATCAATCCCTCTTGCTTTTGACATATCTCGCCTTTGGCGAGGATGCAAAAGCATATCGAGCCAGAGGCATATCGAGTTGCGTTAGCAACATATCGAAAATCTCGCAAGAGATTTATCTCGATACGTGTTCTCCTTGTTGGAGAACACGTTACGCTCTCTCGTCGATTTCCTTTGTAATCTTTGCGATAAACTCGTCAAGAGGCATTACGATATTTTGTGCTGTGTCACGCAGACGTACAGAAACATTTCCACTCTCTGCCTCCTGCTGACCAATGATAAGCATATAAGGAACACGGTCAACCACCTGCGCCTCACGAATCATATAGCCAATCTTTTCGTTACGGTTGTCAAGTTCGACACGTACACCTGCTGCACGGAGCGCTTCGTAAACCTTCTGTCCGTATTCAGCGCACTTTTCGCTGACGAGAAGGACCTTTGCCTGCGTAGGCGCAAGCCATACAGGGAATTTACCTGCAAAATGCTCGGTCAGAACGCCAATGAAACGCTCGATAGAGCCGAAGCATACACGGTGTACCATAATAGGTCTTTGACGCTCGCCCTTTTCGTCCACATATTCCAGTTCAAAATTAATGGGCATCTGGAAGTCAAGCTGAATGGTACCACACTGCCACGTTCTGCCAATGGAGTCCTCCAGGTGGAAGTCAATCTTCGGGCCATAGAATGCGCCGTCACCCTCGTTGATGGTGTAGGGCATACCGAGTTTGTCAAGCGCTGTGATCAGTCCGTTGGTTGCTGCCTCCCAGTCCTCGTCACTACCCATACTGTTTTCAGGACGAGTGGAAAGTTCGACAGCATACTTGAAGCCGAATTTGGTATATACTTCGTTGATCAGGTGAACAACGCCAACGATTTCTTCTGTAATCTGCTCACGTCTCATAAAGATGTGCGCATCATCCTGTGTGAAGCAACGTACACGGAACAAACCGTGAAGCGCGCCCTTCAGTTCGTGACGGTGAACAAGACCAAGCTCGCCGACGCGCATAGGAAGATCACGATAGGAGTGAGGTGTACTACGATATACCATAACGCCACCGGGACAGTTCATAGGCTTCACGCAGAAGGTTTCCTCGTCGATAATCGTGGAGTACATATTGTCCTTGTAGTGATCCCAGTGACCACTGGTCTCCCAAAGGTGACGGTTCATAATGAGGGGCGTTTGCACCTCAACATAGTTATCGCGCGTGTGAATTTCTCTCCAGTAGTCCACAAGAGCATTCTTGATAATCATACCCTTCGGAAGGAAGAAGGGGAAGCCGGGCGCCTCGTCGCAAAGCATAAACAGACCCATTTCACGGCCGATTTTTCTATGATCGCGCTTCTCTGCTTCCTCAAGCATATGCAGATAATCGTCAAGTTCGGGCTGACTCTTGAAGGCAATGCCCTTGATACGGGTGAGCATCTTGTTGTTCTTATCGTTCTTCCAGTATGCGCCCGACTGATCCATTACCTTGAACGCCTTAAGCGCCTTCGTATAGGTGATGTGGGGACCAACGCACATATCAATGTAATCGCCCTGCTGGTAGAAGGAGATCACAGCGTCCTCAGGAAGATCTCCGATATGCTCTACCTTATAGATTTCTCCTCTTTCTTCCATCAGTTTGATTGCCTCCTCGCGAGGAAGGGTAAAGGTGCGAATGGGGAGATTTTCTTTGGTAATTTTTTTCATTTCGTTCTCGATACGGACAAGATCCTCGTCGGTGAGTTTCGTTTCGCCAAGGTCAACGTCATAATAGAAGCCCTTTTCGTTGGCAGGTCCGTAAGCAAACTTTGCGTGAGGGAACAGGCGAGAAATTGCCTGCGCCATAATGTGTGCGGCAGAGTGGCGAAGAATGTGCAATTCCTCCTCAGGCAATGCCTCGCCTACAGTACCGTTGTTGTAGATAACTTTCATAGTAGTAATCTCCTATATAGAATATTTAAATTAAACATCAAAACAAGTGTTTTTTGATCACAAATGCGCTATTTTGTAAATAACTATTAGCATATTGGTAACAAATCTGGCAAACTAAACAAAAAAAGCACCCTTGCCCAGTCTGCTGGTCAAGGGTGCGTAACGCACGGTTCCACCTTGATTTTTCACTCAAATCCAAATAGATTTTATCTCTTAACGCGAGAGGTCGGCAGGGCATTTGCTCCCTGCGGCTCAGGAGTGGTCTTCCACTTATCTTCGGACAGGCTCGCACCGACCGCCTGCTCTCTGCACCACCGTATAAGTGTACTCTTTCCGTCATTGCCTTTGTACTTGACATTATAGCACCACAAAATGCATTTGTCAAGAGGTAGTTTTACTTTTAAATAGATAAAATGCACTTTTTACCACACCGATGGGGTGTAGCGCATCTTTTGTCAAAAAGACGAGAAATCGCCCCGTCCTTATACACCCACGCTCGCCACTTCCTCCCTCAGTTCAGGGAAACGGGTGAGAAGAAGGGAGAAGATTTCGTCGGCTGTTTTCTCGGCGCCATAATTGCTTCTGTGCGCTTTCGCGTTTTCAATCAAGGGAGCGAGAAATTCGGGGTGCTCCAAGAAATCGATAATTTTATTTACGATCTCATCCACCTCAAAAATATTGAGGGCGCAACCGACCGTGTCGACATAATACTCGGCTATGATACGTTCAATGTGTGTCGTATGCTTGGTGATGATGGACGGCACGCCATAGAAGGTCGGCTCGGCAATGATGTTGCCACTCTTTCCAAGAAAGAGGTCACTCGCCGCAATATAGTGCAGAATGTCCTGTGAGAAGCCCTGAGGAAGAAAGGTGATATTTTCGCCTGTCGAAAGGCTCTTGAAATGCTGATAAAGTTCTTCGTTCTTTCCACAAACGGGAATGAGGGTAACAGGCAGGTCAAGGCGTATGATTTCCTCGCAGATTGCCTGCATTTTGCCAATACCATAACCACCTTCGGCAAGGAGAATCGTAAACTTATCGAGAGGAAGTCCCAGTTGCTCACGATTTTTCACCTTGTCACTTGAAATATCAAACGCTTCCTTACGAATACAGAAGGGGACGAGTTTCAGATTGTCGTCAGTCAGGTGACGATACTGTTCCTTCGCCATCTCAAAGCCTGGTCGCATGGATACCATCGTTAAGTCGGAAGGATAAGCGAACAGGGGGTTGATGTGCGCATCCGGGCAATACATTGCCGTCAGTGGCTTGTGCTTTGCGTGGCGCGCATAATAGTGTGTCGCCCAGTGCGTGCTTACCACAAGGTCGGGGGCAAGTTTTTCCATATAACGAATGCCGTGACTCGTAGAGAAAGGCGAAAGGCTGTGCATAGTGTACCACATACCAATTCGTCTGCCAAAAAAGTTCATTGCCCACGTGGACGCAAATCCCAATTTATTATGCTTATTCTGTTCCTTTACAAAAAGGCACATAGCGGCTTCAAAGCGTTTGAGCGTCGGATCTCCACTTTCTGTAAAAAACCAGTTCTCGATAATTTCCACCTTATCGCCATATTTTTCACGAAAGGCATCCAAAATCGAGCGAAGTGGCATAATATGTCCAAGCCCTGCCTCTGTAAAAGGAAAGAGAACTCTTGGTTTTTTCATTTTTTCATCTCCGTAAAACAAGGGATTAGCCATTTGCTACGTCAATATTTTAACATATTTTTTAATGGGTGTAAATAGATTTTTAGAATATTTCATATTTAGGCAAAAGAATTGCCAAGAAGAAGCGCAAGCAATACTCGCTTAAATCTCCACAAGCTCGTATTCGGTCGTGCCAACGCCGAGCGCTTCGGCAGTCGTTACAATGCGTACGCCGTTTCTTGATTCGATACGCTCGATCAGGTGAGGCTTACCGACATCACTTGATGCATAGACAAGGTCAAGACAGGCACGGTCAATGGCGACAGGGTCAAGTGATGCGAGAATACCGATATCGGCAATGCAAGGATCCTCTGCCTTTGCACAGCAATCGCAGTCCACCGACATATTTTTCATTACATTGATATAAACAATCTGCCCACCCTTGCCAGTAAAGTAGTCCACGACGGAGGACGCCGCCTCTGCCATTGCATCCAGGAAGGAATCGTGGTCGCTCGACCAGAAGTTCTCCGTCACACCACAGCCGTGAATGTACTTTTTGCCATAGGAGGAAGCGAAACCGATAGAGAGTTGTTTCAGCGCACCACCGAAGCCACCCATAGGATGTCCCTTGAAGTGCGAGAGAACAAGAACATTGTCATATTTTGTGATGCCACCGCCGACAAAGTTTTTCTGTATGACCTTTCCCTTCGGGATAGAGAGAACGAGATCCTCTCCCTCACCGTCCAGAAGTTCGACAGGATAAAACGCCGACCAACCGTGTTGCTCTAATGTCTTGATGTGCCTTTCGGTCGTGTTGCGTGAGCCTTCATAGGCAGTGTTACATTCGACCACCGTTCCTCCCACGCGCGAAATCACCTCCGACCAGAACTCGGGGCGTATAAAATTCTGGTTTCCGACCTCGCCGGAATGCACCTTTATCGCAATTTCTCCGTTAAGACTTACCCCCAGCGCTTCATACAGGCGAAGGACAGATTCAGGGGTAATTTCTCTTGTAAAGTAAACTTTGGTTTTCATTTTTATTCTCCTTTTTCAAAAAAGGGCAATCTGAAAGAAATTCAAGACTGCCCAAAGAAGTATTATAAATTAAGTGTTTGCCGTAGCAACCACCTTGACCCCAGTACCGAGAAGGTCCTCTAAAATAACGTCGCCGATACGTACAGGCTCCTCTACTCTCACACGAGCGAGAACAGCCATCGCTTCCATCATTTTCTCCTTCGGGATGGGGGATGCCGTCTTAACGGCTACCACACGATCGGTGGTGGTACGTACCGTTGTGGTGATGGTGCGTACAGGCGCCACACACTCTGCCTCTGCATAGGAGATGCCTCTCTTGCATCCATTGCCACTCACACCGAGCACCTTTGCTTTTCCGTCTACCATTTCCAGTTCCACAGACAGAGCGCATCCACGAGGGCAGACAATACAAGTCAATTCTTTTTTCATTTTCTTTCCTCTCCCTTCGCGCAAATAATAACCTCTTTTGCTCCAACGAGCCAATCCTCCTTGAGTGTCACGCACTCCATTTCACCAGGCGCAAGCTTGATATGACGCTTGCGATAGAGGGACTCGCCGTCTACCGTAACGGTAACTTCTGCATTACGAAGCACATCTGCCACACGGAAATATACCTTCACATCCCCTGCGCGTCTGACGCTTTGAGGAACGGTATAGCGAACGAAGCCGTCGGCTTTCACCTTCACATCCAAAGGCATTTCGCTCTGTCCTTCGAGATAACGGACAGCCGAAAGACCAGCAAGAGATGCCTCTTCCGACACATAGTCCACAAGATCGTGTACGTGCAGTACATTGCCTGCGGAGAAAATACCACTCACAGAGGTTTCTCTCTCTCCATTGACACGAGCGCCACCAGTGACGGGGTCCATTTCAATGCCAGCTTTTCTGGTAAGTTCATTTTCGGGAATCAAGCCACAGGACAGAAGAAGGGTATCGCAAGGAATATACTCCTCTGTGCCAGGAATGGGCGCGCGTCTTTCATCCACTTTGGAAATAGTGACACCCTCAAGACGCTCCTTACCGTGAATTTTTGTGACAGTATGGGAGAGTTTCAGGGGAATGTCAAAGTCGTTCAGACACTGCTCAATATTACGAATCAGGCCACCTGAATAGGGCATCAGTTCACAAACACATTTCACCTTTGCGCCTTCCAGCGTCATACGGCGCGCCATAATCAAACCGATATCACCCGAGCCGAGTATGACAACCTCACGTCCAGGCATCAAGCCTTCAAGGTTTACAAATTTCTGCGCCGAGCCTGCCGTATAAATACCACTGGGACGGTGACCAGGAATGGAAAGCGCTCCACGAGGACGCTCACGACATCCCATCGCCAGCACGATAGCGCCTGCCTGAATACGGAACATACCGACCTCACGGTTCATTGCCGTAACCACCTTATCCTGTGTAAGCGAGGTAACGGTGGTCGACGTGTAGACCTGAATACCGTCTGCACGCTCCTCTACCATTTGGACGTATCTGCCAGCATATTCAGGACCCGTAAGTTCCTCACCGAAACGGTGAAGGCCGAAGCCATTATGAATGCACTGGGTCAAAATACCACCGAGCTGATGATCTCTTTCTAAAATAACAATATCACGAAGTCCTGCATCGTATGCGCTGACTGCAGCAGCCATTCCTGCAGGTCCACCACCAATAATGACAAGTTTTCTTTGCATTTCTTTCATTTTTACGCCTCCTCGCCCATTTTTGTCTTGCCGGAGAGCATATAGGAATTTCCACCGAACTTGGTAATTTCTTCTTCAGGGATACCAAGCTCACGCGCAAGGATTCCGACAATTACAGGGACACAGAAGCCACCCTGACAGCGTCCCATAGAAGCACGTGTGCGACGTTTGATTCCATCGACATCACGAGGCTTTGGCTCACGGTGAATGGCAGCGACAATCTCGCCCTCTGTGATTTCCTCGCAACGGCAAATCATATTGGCAAACGCGCTGTTTTTTGCAATGACGGCGCACTTTTCATCATCCGTCATCTCGTGGAACGCCCACGCGAGCGAAAGATAATTCGGCGTGTAATCCGAGCGAAGAATGAAGGCGCTTCGATTTAGTTTGGTTTTCAACAGTTCCACTACATATTCTGCGATGGCAGGGGATGCCGAAAGACCAGGACTTTCGATGCCTGCGACATTGAGGAAGCGCTCGTGACCAAATCCGATAATAAAATCCCCCGTAGAACCAACGGCACGAAGTCCGGCGAAGGAGGTGATGACTGAACCACGCAAATTGACCTTCACCTGCTCGCTCGCCTGTTTTGTGACTTTTGCAATTCCCTCCTGACTAACGGAGGTATCGCTCTTATCCACCGTGTCTACTGCCGTCGGACCGAGCAGAAGGTTTCCGTCTACCGTTGGGGTAACGAGAATGCCCTTACCCATTTTGCTGGGGCAACGGAAGATGGTGCGAGAGACGGTTTTTCCATACTCCTTATCCAAGAGAAGATACTCACCTACACGAGGATGAATGGAAAAATCCATTGTCTTTTCGCCGTCCAGCGTCTGATACACTTCATCTGCATATACGCCTGCGCAGTTGATGACCGTTTGCGCTTGTATTTTTCTGCCGTCACGGCTCTCTACTACGTAATAAGAAACACGTCCACCCTCTGATACGGGATGTACGGAAACTACTTCAAAATCAAGGTGAAGTTCTGCGCCATTGTCCATTGCGCAACCCACAGAAGCAATCGCAAGCTCATAAGGGCAGATAATAGCACCTGTCGGCGCATAAAGCGCACAGGTAACGTCGTCGCCGATATTCTCTTCCAGCGCCAGCACTCCCTCTCGGTCAAGGACAACCAGTCCCTCTACGCCATTGGTTTCGCCACGTACCTTTAATTCTTCAAGCGTCGCTCTGTCCTCGTCATTGAAGCCAACAACGAGAGAGCCACAGGGATTGTATTTGACGCCAAGCGACTCGGCAACCTCAGGCATCATTTTGCTACCCATCACATTGAGTTTTGCCTTCAGTGTGCCGACCTTGCAGTCAAAACCAGCGTGAACGATTGCGCTGTTGGCACGGGTGGCTCCCATAGCAACGTCCGAGCATTTTTCCACGATTGCCACCGAGTTTGTATAACGACACAGGGCGCGAGCAACCATACCACCCACAACACCTGCGCCAATGATCAGATATTCTACCATAGCATCTCCAATCTGTCGCTATGCGACTACTTTATTTTACTCTTTTTTATCTTTTTTATGAGAATGGCTACCGTCTGCGACAAAAGCGCGCTCACCGTAGCGCCCAAAAGGGAAAGGGCAATCGCCACTCCCCTGCCATCAAGGCAACGGACAAGAAGCATATCTCCAAGAAGATATGTCGCTCCGAAAAACACGATAAGCGAAAGGATACCCATAGAAAGAACAACACCAAGACGCCACTTGGTATAAGGAATACAAATCATTACCAGGTTGACGTACCCTGCCATTGTCATTGCCAGCATTGCCAAAGCGTTACGTATCTCAAGGGAGGTTTCCAAATCGGCACCGAACACGCCAAAATTCTGGAGCAAAAGCAAGGTTGCCACAGGGAGTATCATACCGATTGCCGACGGAATGGCGCGCAGAATGACCGTCTTGATGAACGAGCCTTCGATACGCTTGTTGTTTGGCTCAAGAGCAAGAAGAACAGAGGCAATACCGATAATCGCAAACTCAATAATGAGCATTGAGGAGGGGGAGAAGGGATAAAGCGAAACGGTACAAACTGCCCAAATGGACAGGAAAATCGTAAGTATGGTTTTCATTAAGAAAAGGGATGCCGACATACGCACGTTGTTAATGCATCTTCTTCCCTCTCGTACGACGTCGGGAAGGGTGGAGAAATCGGAATCGAGAAGCACAATTTGTGCGACCTTTCTCGCCATCTCCGAGCCATCTGCCATTGCAATGGCGCAGTTAGATTCCTTCAAGGCAAGGGTATCGTTGACACCGTCGCCCGTCATCGCCACCGTATGACCGAGCGCACGAAGTTTTTTCACGAGAAGCACCTTTTGTTCTGGCGTCACTCTGCCGAATACGGCATATTCCTCTGCGCAACTTTCAAGTTCCTCGTCCGAGATGCTCTCGCAAGAGAGATATTTTTCTGCATTGGCAACGCCCACACGTCGAGCAATCGAGGAAACGGTATGTGCGTGGTCGCCCGAAATAATCTTAACGGTAACGCCCTGATTTTGGAAGTTGCGAATGACCTCTTCTGCGTTGGGACGAATGCGATCGGCAATCGCTACCAGCGCAATCGCAACACCCTCCTCGCCAAGAGCAGAATGCTCGGCAATGACAAGCACACGCTTGCCCTCTTCTGCGTAAGCAGAAATTGCCTTTTCCATCTCTGCGCTCACCTCGCAGGGCACAAAGTGAGGAGCGCCAATGGAATATACCTTGCCGTCAGCAAATGCAACGGCAGAGTGCTTTCTTTGAGAAGAAAAGGGGATCTTATCGGCTATGCCAACCGACTTGTCCTGTCCGTACGCTTCGATAAGCGCGCGCGAGGTGGCATTGAGGCTTTCCTCTGCTCCCTCAATTTTGGCAATCACAGCGCCAATTTCTTCGGCGGTGTGTTCTCCAAGTGGCAACAGGTCTGTCACGCACATTGTACCGTCGGTAATCGTACCCGTCTTGTCAAGACAAACAACATCTGCCGAAGCGAGCATTTCAATCGAGTACATATCCTGCACAATCGTGCGCTTTTTCGCCAGTTTAATAACCGATAAAGTAAGTGTAACAGTAACAAGCAGATAAATACCTGCCGGAATCATACCAATGACCGAGCCACAGGTTTTGACAATCGCCAAGTGCCAGTCGCCCTCTGTCGCAAAATAGTTCACGGCAAGCATTGCCACTGCCATAGGCACCATAAAAATCGCTATATAGCGAAGCAGTTTTTCAAGGTCACGGAACAGGTTGGAGGTTGGCTTCTTAAAGGACTTCGCCGCTTTTTCGATTGTGTGAATGTAGTTGTCCTTTCCGACACGTTCGACCTTCACATAAATCGCTCCACTGACAAGATAACTTCCTGCCAGCACCTTTGCGCCCTCGCCCTTGCGAATCGCATCCTGCTCGCCCGTCAGCATTGCTTCATTCGCCTCTGCCAGGCCCGAAACCACCACGCCATCAGAGAGAATCTGTTGTCCCGATTCGACAAGCATCAAATCTCCCAGAACAATCTCACTCGCCATAATCTCGCGCACCTCGCCCTCACGTACAACACGTACACGGGGGTCGGTCGTGACCGAAAGTTTTTCGACCGTTGCCTTCGCTCGGCATTCCAGCACAATGGCAATTAAAATGTTCGGTATAATAACAGGCAAAAACGTCAGATTTTTGAACTCGCCAATACAGCAAAGAATGACCGAAATAATCGCCCATACGAGGTTAAAGAAGGTAAAGAGATTGGTAAAAACAATCTCTGCGTAGCTCTTTCCGTTTTTCTCGTTAGACACATTGACCTCTCCACGCGCTATGCGTTCGCGGACCTCCTCGTCGGAAAGTCCAAGCGAGAGAATGTTGTTTTCTGTTTGTTTTTCCATTGATTTCACTCCATTTGTTTTGAACGGGCAAACGCCCGATACTTTCCCATTGTAACCATCATATCACAAACCCCAAAAAAAGTCAACTCACACGCGTATATTTTT